>NZ_KV804815.1:647660-691139 GCF_001811455.1 Rothia sp. HMSC065G12 | reverse complement strand
GCGATCAAAAGCACTCAGCAACTCACACGGTAACTGTGGGTGAAGGAGCTCCGGCAGCCGAAACCCCGAAAGCGGAAGAGACTCCAAAGGAGGAGACTCCTGAGCAGCCTCAGGTGAAAGAAACCCCCAAGAACGAGGCACCTGCACCTACTGCACCTGCCCCTGTCGTTGAGACTCAGACTGCGTCCGACGGTGATGCTACCGTAACCGGTCCTAAGACTGTGGCCCACGGTCAGGGAATCGTCGTTAACGGTTCTGGATGGAGCCCCTATAGCGTTATCGCCGTTAAATACGATGGCGGTGACATTAAACTTGACCACGCTGTGAACTATAACGGTAAAGACTATGCGTCTCGTGGTGTTGTGGCCATTATTCAGGCTGATGCTGATGGCAAGTTTACCTATACTTTGCCGTTCCCAAATAGCGATAAATGGGGCGTGGGCACCGTTCACGATATCACGTTCCTGACCGGTAGTTTACAGAAGGGCGACGAGCAGCATTCGGTGACGTTGTCCGTTACGATTGTTGGCGCTGACGGCTCCACGTTAGCCCCTGTAAGTAGTAATCACGCCTCTAACAATGGTTCAATCGCAGGCGGCTATGATGCCGGGTCGGGTAACAACGGATCAGGATATGGCTCTGTGGCACCTATTCCCACCCAGAGCTCCGGAATCAACTATGCAGCCCGTCAAGGCAGCATTACGAAGCAGGCTTCTCTTGGGGCTGCTGCTGAACTGGAAAACGATACGCTCATCAACCGTGTGCAGGCACGCGCTAAAGCTGCCGCAAAGAACGGTAGTAACAGCGGTGCCCACGCCAAGAGCGCACCCAAGAAAACTCACACTGCCAAGGCCGCGCCCGGTAAAAACGGTACCCAGGGCAATGCAACTACCGCGGCAACACAGTCCGACAGCGATAGCGCCCCCAATATCATTGGCGCTGAGCTTAGCGGCTTCTCGCGCTGGTTCGCGAACAATGCAAATAACGTGTTGCTCTCTATAGCGGGTCTGATAATCTTGGTGCTTGCACTAACCTTCCGTAAGAGGGCTTAATCACCTCTCACACCTGAGGAAATATACACAATAATCTCAAACATCAGGGTTCCCTCCCACACCGTCGGTGGGGGAGGGAACCGGTATAAATTACCACTAGTCGCACAGAAGAGGAAACTCATGCGAACCACAAAGACAGTATCAAAGGCGCTCACTGCCTGCGCGGCAATATCCCTTAGTCTTGGCCTGGGGATGGGAGCTGCGAATGCGATCCCGCCCGGAGGAGCATCAGAGAATACCCCAGGAACCAGCTCAACTGTAAGTCCTCATGTGACTCCCGGAGGCGTAGTTAACTTCACTTTGACAGGTTTCCCTGAAAACACGCAGGTTACCGTCAAACTAGATGATGACGGCGTCGTGCATAGGCAAACAACGGATAGCAAGGGGAACCTAAACGGTTCATTTGTGCTCTCTAACGCAGGCTCCGGCGACCATACGCTTCGCTTCCTTGCAACGGGAGGAGGCGGAGGTAAAGACGCCAACGGTCGTAATAAAGGTAACACGGGAGGGCGGTATACCAATAAGAGCCCTGTATTTACCGTTGGAGAACCCGATAACGGGGGCGGCAATAATGGCGGCTCGTCAAATAACGGAGGATCCTCTAAGGGCGGCTCCGATTCTTCGTCCAACAATAACGCCGGATCTGACGGTTCGGGTAATAATGGTTCCGAAGATAACGGCGGTAACTCGGCACAGAACGGTGGTTCATCTGAGCAAGAGACCGTCTATCTTGATGCTGATGGCAACCCTATCTCTAAAGAAGAGTATGATCGTTTGAACGCTGAGGCTGACGAGGGCGGGAATAAAGATTCCTCCGATCAGAAAAACGGCCAGAACGCTAACAAGAGCGAACAGAAGAAGACCGCCAGCGCCTCTGCATCCAGCAGTGCGAAGAGCAGCGCGTCGGCCTCTAGCTCCGCAAAGACACAGGCAGATAGCCATAAAACCAGCAACACAACGGTAACGTACGGGCAGGAATTCCCATGGCTGGGCGTATCTGTGCTTGGCGTTGCTATTATCGGTGCTATTGCTGTACTGATTATTCGGAAGCGTCCATAGACAATGGTGATAAGCGCGCGCCGCAGGGGAGATAACGCTCCTTTGCGACGCGCGTTTGGCACTCTTGCTCAGGAGAAGAACCAAAGGTACCCTAACGCAATAGGGATCAAGACACGGTATCGAGATAAGGCGGTCTTAGCTATCTTTACGGTAGCGTTGTTGATAGCACTGTATCTTAGACCACACATAATAAAGGAGTCTCGTTGAGCGTAACCTTGGAACGCACAGGAGCCTCACGAACCATGAAAAGTGGGCGCAACGAAAAAAACGGCCGACGAATAACCTGGCTTATTATTTTTGCGGTTCTGCTCGGCGTGAGTATTCTTGCCTCGCTAACTATTGGGCTAAAATCACTCTCTCCCGACAGCATCGTAGAAACCTTAGCGGGGCAATCAACCCCCGAAAGTCATGCCATTATCTTTGAGCAGCGCATTCCGCGAACACTCATCGGGATAGCCTGCGGGGCGGCCCTCGCAGTTGCCGGATCACTCATGCAGTCACTCACCCGTAACCCACTCGCCGAACCTGGTCTGATGGGTGTCAACGCCGGTGCCGCCGTTGCAGTCATCCTCACTGTTGTACTTTTTGGTGTTCTCGGCATCTGGCAGTATATGATTGCCGCCGCTGTTGGGGGCGCTATAGCCGCCACTGTCGTCTATACCCTCGGGCGTGGTCGAGACGGCTCAATTGTTAAATTAGCTCTCGCCGGTGTGGCTATCTCTGCCGCCCTTGCTGCTGTAGCACAGGGACTTATGCTCTCGAACCAAGATGCTTTTGACGAATTTCGTGTGTGGGTTACCGGGTCTTTAGAAGGGCGTGATATATCAGTCGCACAGGCTATTGCCCCCGTGATCTTCGTGGGTCTCCTTTTAGCGTTTTTTGTAGCGCCCTCGATCAACGCGCTAAGTATGGGTGAAGAAGCCGCTATATCCCTAGGCGTACGGGTATATCGGACCCAAAACCTCACACTTCTTGCCGTAACGCTTCTTGCAGGTGCGGCAACCGCTGCTATCGGGCCGATCTCATTTGTCGGTTTAGCGGTTCCCTTCGTCGTGCGTGCCATTATGGGTAATGACGTACGTTGGGTTAACTATGGCTCCGCGCTTCTAGGTCCTGTCTGGCTGCTCATGTCCGATGTCTTAGCCCGTGTTATTATGGCGACCCCTGAGCACCCGCAGGAAACTCAGGTCGGAATTATCGCTACCCTTGCAGGGGCACCCCTCTTCCTATTCCTGATGACTCGTCGTAAGGTGGAGGCTCTCTGATGACAGATACACAGACTAAGGCGACGAACCTCAAGACTCAGAAACAGGAATCTTCGCGCCCTCGAGGTGCACGGCGCGGTCACGATTTGGCTGGCAGGCTTGTTCTTAACTCACGCGGACTCATTCAGGCGCAGGTTCCCTGGCGGGTTTTGACGCTGTACATTGTGCTGATCGCTCTCATCGTGGCACTTAGCCTGTGGGGGCTGCAACAGGGCGAATACAAAGTGACGACGATGGACGTCATTAATGCCCTCGTTGGGCGGGGTAAACGCATTACAGTGGTCTTAGTACAGAAGCGTGAAGCGCGCATCGTGGCAGCTCTGCTTGTTGGCGCAGCTCTAGGGCTTTCAGGGGCGCTGTTCCAGGTAATCTCGGGTAACCCGCTGGGCTCACCGGATATTATCGGCTTTACACACGGTGCTGCAACTGGTGCGCTCCTGCAGATTATCGTCTTCGACTCTGGCCCGGTAGAAGTTGCTATCGGTGCCCTCATTGGCGGTATCGCAACATCCATTACGGTGTGGTTACTGACTCGACATACAGGTTTACGCGGGTTCCGCCTAGTGCTTGTGGGTATTGGTGTAGGATCGACTCTTGCGGCGTTCAACTCGTTGTTGGTAGTTCGGGCATCACTGACTCAGGCGCAGACAGCAGCATCCTGGCTTGCCGGTTCTCTCGATGATATGTCGTGGCCACGTACGATTACACTGATGATTTTTCTGATTGTCACAGTTCCCGCGCTTCTCGTCCTAGTACGCCCTCTCGGGGCCATTCGGTTTGGCGATAGCGTGGCGTCAGGACTAGGCGTGAATGTCAACGCTTATCGGGTGTGTGCGCTCTTCCTCGGTGTGCTTCTCGTATCCCTAGCCACCGCGACTACCGGTCCCATAGCATTCGTGGCACTTGCTGCCCCGCATATCGCGAAAACCCTGGGGCGAAGCGGCGGCGTTACTCTTTTCGGATCTGCCCTCATGGGTGCTCTCATGGTGCTGGCCTCAGACCTTATTGGAAGGTTTGCAATTCCCGGCCGTACCCTACAGGTCGGTGTGGTTACCGGCGCCCTGGGCGGTTTATATCTGATTTACCTGATTTACCTTGAAAGGAAGAAGAGCTAGTGAAGGCTCGTGCAGAGATTAGCGAAAGCCGACTCGCAGGCGAAGACATGGTCGTAGCCTATGGCGACCACACAGTGCTCAGTGGTATAGACTTCAAGGTGCTTGAGGGTGAGCTTACCGTTATTTTGGGTCCTAACGCCTGCGGTAAATCTACCTTGCTCAAAGCTCTGGCGCGTGTGAATCCTCTCAAAGGCGGAAAGGTCTTTCTTGATGGTCTGCCGCTTTCAAAGATGAAATCCCGATCCATCGCACAGATTCTCGCCATGCTTCCTCAAACGCCGGAGGCACCCACCGGGTTGACCGTGGCGGATGTTGTGGCACGCGGTCGGTACCCGCATCAATCCCTTCTGCGTTCCTGGTCTGAGAAAGATGAGGCTGCCTGCGTTGAGGCTATGGAAGCCGCGAACGTGTTGGAACTGGCCGAACGTCCTATTGAGGCGCTTTCCGGCGGTCAGCGTCAGCGCGTGTGGATTGCCATGACCCTTGCCCAGCAGACGCCTTTGATTCTGTTGGACGAGCCAACCACCTACCTGGATATTACCCACCAGATTGAGGTGCTAAACCTTACCAAGAAGCTCCACTCTGAGGGGCATACCGTTGCGGTTGTGCTACACGATCTGAACCTGGCTTTCCGATACGCCACTCATGCGGTGCTCATGAAGGAAGGTAGGATTATCGCTCAGGGTGATCCTCAGGAAATTGTCACTGCCGAGCTAATTCAGGAAGTTTTCGACCTAGAATCTGTTATATGCGATGACCCCTGTACCGGAACACCACTGGTAGTTCCGGCAGCTCACCAAGAGATTACTATTGCCGCGGACGCAATTGCCGCCGCCCGCGAAGGTCACTAAGGAGCCTTTTATGGGTGATTTTGAGACCCTTCCACATAAAACCACACAGAATCTCAAGTCAAAGATCAAGGCGCGTCCTATGCCGCCTAAAACCCCGCGCCCAACACCTGCCCCGCGCGTACCCAGCCCGCTTATGACGCGCATCGTAAACGAAGCCGTGGACGCGCAAGAACTTAACGCCCGCATCACAGAGATCGTAGCGGATGGGACTCCACTTATCGAGCAGGCTTACTATGACGATGGAACAGCGAATGAGAACGAACGCATTGTCACATTCCTGTATCAGCATGCCACGGCAGAGCAGGTTCTCATTTTTGTCAATAGACTGACAGATGAGAAAAACCTGCCGTTGTCTCTGATGGAACGTATTCCAGGCACCGATTGGTGGGAGCTGAGCTTCCAGATGCGCACCGACTGGCGGGCTTCCTATAACTTTATTCCCACGCTGCCAGGAGAACGCCCGATCTGGCTGGGGGAGGACGATCAGGTGACATTGCGCACCGCTCTCGATTCTGGTGAAGGCGACCCGCTTAACCCGAAGACCGTCTGCAACCGTATTGGCCGTTGTATGGGTGTGATTGAACTTGCCGATGCGCCGGTCCATGAGTTTCTGCTCACCCGACAGGAACTCGACAGCCTTCCTGAACCGCACTGGATGACTACTGCGGACGGGCATCAATATTTATTGGGACGAGTAGGAAACCCAAGCCCCGATTCTCCGCTTTTTATCCTTTTCGACGGTGAAGTCTGGTACGGGCACGGTATGGAGCATATGCTCAACCGAGCCTGTGCCGCCGGGCGTATTCCAGATATGAATGTCTTCTTTCTGCACTCGGGCGGTCGAGAACGCCGCTGGCAAGAGCTTAACGGAGACTGCCCTATAGCCGACTATATTGTGGAAGAAGCGCTTCCTCATTTGAAGCGTCATCACGGGTTGCGTCCGAAACCACAGGACATCATTATCAACGGACAATCCTTAGGCGGGCTGTCTTCTCTGCTGGCGGTTTTCTCGCGCCCAGAGTCTTTCGGAGCGGCAATCGCTCAATCGTCTTCGCTGTGGCAGCCTCAGGTTTTCGACAAACTCTCACAGCTGCGTAAAGCCAATGAACTGCACCGTTTGTCCCACCTTCGCCTTGAGGTTGAGGTAGGCGAGCAGGAATGGATTCTGTTGCCGCCGCATCAGCGTTTTGTTCAGGAACTCGAATCTGTGGACACACACCTGAACTACACTGTATTCAACGGTGGTCACGACTACGCCTGCTGGCGTGGAGCTATCATACCCGCGCTGAATCGCATTCTTATGCCCAACCCCTAAAATCTTATAGCCGAGAAAGACATAAACATGACCGAACAGATTGTGGAACGCTCCGAACTGCTCGAAACCCCACTGATTCCTGAGGATTTCGCACGGCGTTACCGTGAAGATGGGTACTGGATCGATCAGACCATACCCGAGTTTCTGCTTGATGCCTGCCGTGCTAAGCCACATTTTCCGGCGTTAGTGGCACTTTCGCATGCACAGAGCGACGCAGAGGGCAAACCGCAGCAGATTCGACTGAGCTATGGAGAGCTGGAGGTGGCTGCTCGTGCCGCGGCACGTCGCCTAGAGAATGCCGGGGTGCAACCCGGCGATCGTGTGCTTTTACAGTTAGGAAATATCGCCGAATACCTGATATATCTCATGGGTATTTTTTGGGCAGGGGCCTTACCGGTCTTTTGTCTGCCACAGCACCGCACGAGTGAGCTTGTTCATTTTGCAACCCGCACTGATGCCGCTGCGCATATATTTTCCTCGAAAACTCCGGGGGCAGATTTTGCAGCGCTCGCCGACGATGTGGCACAGACGATGCGTGCTGATGGTCTAGAACCGCCTATTGCCCTTGATGTTGTGCTCCCGGTAACCCCGTTGAGCGAGGCGGAGCTGGCGGAGCCGTTCCATCCCGGTGTTGTGCAGAATACCCAAAATACTCTGGCAAGCGAGCAGATCGCATTTTTGCAGCTTTCCGGCGGTACAACCGGTATGTCAAAGCTAATTCCGCGCACCCACGCAGCCTACTTGTACTCGGTGCGTGGTTCCGCCGATATCTGCAAACTGAATAACAACACAACCATGTTGGTGGTGCTTCCTGCGGCACATAATTTCACGATGAGTTCGCCCGGAATCCTGGGCGTAATGTGTGTGCAAGGTAAACTCGTATTTGCTGCTGATCCTAGCCCTCAGACGGCGCTTAATCTGATTCAGATGGAAGGCGTTACCTTCACCTCACTCGTACCGCCCTTGGCGCAGGCCTGGCTGGCGTCTGTAAAGAAACGTGACGTGCAGCTGCCTTCGCTCCGCGTGCTTCAGGTGGGCGGATCGAAACTTGCTCCGACGGTGGCGGGGGAGCTCGAAACAACCCTAGGTGTGAGCATACAACAGGTCTTCGGTATGGCGGAAGGCTTGGTGAATTACACTCGTCTGCGTGATGAACCCTATATACGCATGAATACTCAGGGATACCCTATCAGCCCGGCTGATGAAATCCGCGTGGTGGATGAACAGGATAACCCTGTCGAGCCAGGGCAGAGCGGTCACCTACTCACGCGCGGACCCTATACGATTCGCGGGTATTATCGCGAAGAAAACGCTAATCAGCTCAGCTTTACTGAAGACGGTTTCTACCGCACGGGCGATATCGTGCGTATAGTCGCGGGAAAGTATCTTGAAGTTACTGGACGCGCTAAAGATCAAATTAACCGTAACGGTGAGAAGATCTCGGTGGATGAAATTGAGGAGTTGGCGTTAGAGCATCCGGATATTTTGGATGCGGTAGCCCTTGGTCTGCCCGATGAAACTGTGGGTGAGCGCGTCTGCTTGATAGTCGTACTTCAGGCTGGGAAATCGCTCGGTGAGAATCCGCGCCGTACCATGTACGAGTATTTCACTGAAAAGAAGCTGGCTGATTTTAAGATCCCCGAACGTGTACAGGTATTGAGCTCTCTGCCAACCACAAACGTGGGTAAGATCTCACGCCGTGAACTTCGCATTAAACTAGTTGAGATGCTGGCTCAGGAGTAAGAGTAACTAAGGTAAGCGTTAGCGCGGGCTAAATAAGCGTGCGGATACCATAATACCGGGGTAAGAATCTTGAGGTTCTTACCCCGGAAGTTTAACTCAAAAGCAGGTGCTCTATGAGGCGTGCGCAGAGAATAATAGTCACGTATAGGTGGTCAACACCCGCTATATGACGGTGATATAAAGGTTTACATAGTTTTCATGTAGGGTAACCTCATCTACAATTTATGTGTATATAAATTTTGGCATACATAAGACATGATGCCAGAGAGGAACATAATGTCCGCAGAGACTACTCTTCGCCCCCTGCTTGCTCAGTACATCCACGAGGCGGATTCGCTGGATACCGCATTTTCCGAGTCTACGACCGACCTTTTTTCTCTGGGGATGGACTCAATGGGCGCTTTTGCCCTGCTCGATGACCTCGCGGGCAAGGGGATTACTATCGAATTCACTGAACTGGTAGAAAACCCGACCGTCGAATTTTTGCTCACTCGCATCAGCTAACTTTGACGAGATCGGTACCTATATAAGGCCGATACTCACCCAACCAACACACGACACCGCCTGAAAGAATAGACCGGACTATGAGCATCACCGAGCATAGTGGGTCCAAGCATGACTGGATTCCCCTGACCAAAAGCGCTCAAGGTATTTATCTTGCCGCTATTATCGATCCCAAAAATCCCTGCTATAACACGGCAGAGATCATGGAATGCCCACCCGAGACGAATCTTGATTACCTGCGTGAGGCATTTATTCAGCTCTATCGTGAAAATGAAGGTTTCCGGGTGCAGACGCGCGTGCAGACTGGGCGTCCAGAGCAACGAGTCATGCCACTTGATGAGTTTTTGACTAATCTAGAGGTACTTCCGGTAATTTCCCTCCCGACTCAGGAAGAAACGGAAGAGCAGAATCCCATTCCGGCAGCGGTGCGTGGCTGGGCATCCGAGCTGATCAGCGAACCGTTGAGGACCGATGCGGGTGTTACGGTACGTTCCGCTGCCACATACTATGGGGGTAAACTCTGGGTTTACCACAGCTTTAGCCATGTGGTGGCAGACGGTTTTGCGGTGTTTAACGCTCTGTCTCGCGTAGCAGCTATCTATCGTGCTTTGAGCGCCGGAAAACCTCTGCCTACTGTTAAACGCGCCTCTCTAATGGAGCTTCTTCGGGCTGATCACGCTGCCGAACATGCCCGAGAAGAGGACCTGGCCTTGTGGACTTCTGAGCAAGTGGAAGTACTTAGCCAACCCGATACATCGCTGGCAGCACGAAGTGCATCACCGGCACCACAGGCCTTGCGTGAGGTACTGACCCTGCCTGATAAATTACAGCGAGATATGCTGGAAATTGGCAAAATGTACGGAACCTCCTGGCCCGTTACTGTAACCGGTGCCGTAGGGTCTTATCTGGCCCGTATTGGTGGGCATAGAAGCGCTGCTTTTGGTGTACCCCAGATGAACCGTATATTTGGGGCTCAGGTTCCCGCAGAAACCCGTGCTCTCGGCAAGACCAGCACTCAGACTGGAACCACCGCCGTGAACGTGCTTCCTGTACAGGTTTCAGGTATGGGAAGTATTGCACAGGCACTCGATAGCGTAAAGAACCAGTATGCACGAAACGCCTCACATCCGCTTGCTCGACAAGAAGACCTAGAACGTTTAGCGCAGTCCAATGACAGCCGCCTCTTTGGCGCCCAGATCAACGTTATACCGTTTGATGCCGCTTTACCGCTAGGTGCACCTACCGAAAACACGCCTGCTTCTGTGGGGTATATTCATAACATATCTGCGGGACCAGTTGCGGATATGACCATTACCCTGCGAGGCATACCCGGGCGCGGTCACACAATTTCTGTGGAGCTCGATGCCAACCCGAACCTCTACACCCATGAGCACGTAGAATTTCACGCCCGGCACCTACAAAATTGGTTGGAATCTTGGGCTCAGGCTGCCCTTGAGGAGCGGTCGATGGATACCCTGACGACTGCGTTACCGCATGAGGTAGAGCTGCTGGAATCGTTTAACGCTACCGCGCATCCGATAGAGTATAAAACTTTGCTTCAGCGTTTTCAGGATGCGCTCACACGCTACCCGAACGAACCCGCACTCTACGCCTGCGTGCCAGATGAGGACGGTACGCTGTCCCCGCAATCTCCGCAGGCCTATGAGTTTTCGCAGGTGCTCACGTATCACGAGCTGGATGTGCGAGCCCGCGCCCTAGCAAAGGCGATGCTGGAAGCTGGCGTGTGCCCTGGAACTGCTGTAGGCCTACGTTTTCATCGAGGACTTGAACAATATATCGCCTTATATGCGGCGCTCTATGCAGGGTTTGTCTATGTGCCGATTTTGCCGGATCTGCCCGCCGAACGTGTGAGCTCCATGGTGGAAGATGCGCAGTGTTCGGCGCTTGTGTATGGTTCCGGGCTGAGTCCTATTGCAGAGGCCGAGTTAAAACCGGCGAATACGCAGAGTTTGTGCGGGCTGCAGCAATTTGAATTTACCGCTCTAACAGCCCCTGTGGGAAAACCTCTAAACCTTATACATGTGCCTGAGGCAAAAACATTCCCGGGTATCGGCACAGCACTGGATGATACCGCGTATATCTTGTTTACCTCGGGTTCGACAGGGCGACCCAAAGGTGTTGCGATTAGTCATCGTTCCATTGATAACCGGTTACGTTGGCAGCAGTCACAGATTCCGGTCGGCGCATCCACACAAGACCGCGCGGGGGACCGCATCTTACATAAAACGCCTGTCTCATTTGATGTTCATGTATGGGAGCTTTATTGGCCGCTTCAGGAAGGGGCAGCCGTCGTTATTGCCGCTCCTGATGGGCACCGGGATCCGGCCTACCTGGCGCGTGTTATCGCCGAACAGAACGTCACCTGTCTGCATTTCGTACCCACGATGCTTACCGCCTTCTTGGAGGCCCCTTCCGCAAAACGTACTTTAGCCGAAGCAGGTTTTGGATCGGGTGAGCAGCAACGCCATGTGCGCTATCTTATCTGCTCGGGCGAGGCACTTCAGAAGGATCAGATTCTCAGCGCGCATAATATTATGGGTGTTTACCCTTTAAATCTTTATGGACCTACGGAAGCCGCCGTCGATGTTACCTTCTGGGATAGCTCCCAAAACCCAGAGTGCAGTACTGTTCCTATCGGCCAGCCCGTTTGGAACACCCAAACCCGTATTCTCGACCAGGCTTTACAGCCGATACCGCCTGGATTCGTAGGGGAACTCTACCTTTCGGGTGCACAGCTTGCTGCGGGGTATCAGAACAATCCCGAGGCAACTGCACAAGCCTTTATCTTGGACAACGCTACGGGGGAGCGGCTTTACCGCACTGGCGATCTTGCCGAGTGGAACCTCACCGCCACAAACCAGGAACCCGGCACCCTGGACAAAAACCCTCGCGGAGTCATCCTCTACCGTGGTCGTGCCGATCACCAAGTAAAATTACATGGGCAACGTCTAGAGCTTGGCGATATCGAAACTACACTCTCCCACGTTGAGGGAGTCCATAGCGCCGTCGTTTTGCTCTACACGAAGATGCCCGAACCTGCTCTCGCGGCGTTCCTAGAGATAGGTGACGTTTCTGAAACAGAACGCAACCGTATTGTTGCTCAAGCTCGCCAACATTGTGAGAACACCTTGCCGGACTATATGGTACCGCGCCTATGGCACACCATGGCTCAGTTCCCGGTTAGCCCCTCAGGCAAGACAGATCGCAAAAACTTGGCACAGATCGAGTTTACCTTTGATACCAACACCGCAGACGGCCCCCATGGACTTTTAGAACAGCAAATTAGCGAGATTATCGCGGGTGTGCTGGGACGCTCACAATTCGGCGTAACCGAAGACTTCTTCGCAGCGGGTGGTAACTCCCTTGCGGCACTCTCCGTCATCGCCAAGATTGAAGAAAACCTTGGAAAGACGCTCAGTATTGGTGCCCTCTTCGCTAATCCCACGGTCAAGGGGCTCGCTGCGGTCTTGAACGAGGATTCTCCTGATATCGAGTTCGCCCCGGTTCTGCCTCTGCGTGAGGTGGACTCGACGGACTCCGCAACATCGAAAAATACCGTACCGCTCTTTATCCTGCCGCCTGCCGGCGGCCTGGGATGGTGCTATGCCGCCTATCTGCCCCACATACCCGGACATCCGTCGGTTTACGCACTGCAACATGAGGCATTCACGAACCCAAATGCTGGCTACGCCCAGAGCCTTCGTGAACTCGCCGAGGGGTATCTTGCGCGTATTCGTGAAACCCTTGAAGAACGTCAGCTTCCATCACAATTTTCCCTGATGGGCTGGTCCGTTGGCGGTACTGCCGCCGTCGAGGTAGCCGCGCTTGCCGAGACTGCCGGATATGAAGTACACCAGGTTACGCTTCTGGATGCATACCCCGTCGAACAGTGGCAGGGGATTCCTGAACCAGACGATCAAGAGAGCTTTCGTGCCCTCTTACGTATGGGCGGTCTTCCCGAGGTATCGGCGCAGACCGTGCTTGACCTGCCGCAGACACTCGAACGACTGCGAGATGCCGGGTCGGCTATGGGATATCTGCCTGAAGATAAGTTAGGGGTGTGTCTGGAGTCAATGCGCGCCTCTGCCGCCCTTATGCGCGGCTCGAACCACCTTAACTTGGGCGGAAAAGTCGTATTGATTGGAGTGAGCCATGACGATCAACCCTATCTGGATGCGCACGGCTGGGAGCCTCATGTGGGCTCGTTCCGTACCGTCATGTTGAAGAACGGTACCCACCCCGATCTGGTGAATCCGGAACGCATTCCTGAAATTATTGCAGAAGCCTTCTAAAAGCGCCCTATGGGTATTGGGAGAAGAACAGAGATATCAACAGCACCAGTTCGGCATAAGTTACGCCTGCGGACCTTTTGCGCTCTATGAAGGCTCAGCAGGAACCTTCCTAAGCACCTTCGCCAGATGCGAGGCATCAGCGGTAGTGCGTCCATCCTCGGGTTGAGGGAAACGCACCCCGCAGGTCGTCACATGATGTTCCGCAGACATAGGCGCCTGAGGATACGCCCCGGGCTCGCCTACCGTCAGGATCCTGCCTAGAGTTCCAGGACCGTGAGCTACTGGATATGCTGTATAACCATCCGCGCCTGTGCGGTACGCGACCGCCAGCATTCGGTACCGTTCATGCTCGGATCGCTGCATTAAATCTTCACAATACGTGGTGTACCTGCCATCAAGGGTTGCGACCAGAATGCCTCGGGAATACAGCATCATATCTGGTTTCGCAAAGGCCACACCCTGCTGGCGACCCTCAGCATTGCGGTGATAAAGCATACCAACGGGGCTTTCCACACGCACTTCTAAACCGGTATCCGTGAGGGCCCGCACCAACATTTTTCGCCATAATGACGAAGTATCAAATTTAATATTTGCCAGCACACCCGCTTCATACGGACTATCGCTTAAACCAAAGCCATATTGTTGCGACAAAATAGATTGCGCATAGTGGTAAGCGCGCAAAGTTTGTGCCGACAATCGCATAGCAAAAGCAGGGGAGAGCGTTTCGGTCAGCAGACTACGAATATTCTGCGTGCTCACATCACGCAACACAGACTCGTACCCTAAAGCATCGTCGACGACCTCATTATCGGCGGCATGAGTTGCCACCTGCTGTAATCCGGCGCGGATCATTTGCCATAAATGCGTATCCGTCGTCAGAGAATCGAACTCGCAAACAACCCCAATACGTCGGTTAATCCGCCGGTTTACAAGCTCGCGTGGAAGCATACGACCACGCACAAAAAGTAATTCATCCACCTCAGGCTCAAAAACCGGACGACGATGCGCCAAAGCCTGCCCGCTTGAATCAACAAAAACGCGGTACATAGCCTCTTTGAGCGAAGGAATATGCGGAAAAAGTTCGGAACCCTGCGGGGTAATGTCACGATGTCCCTGAATAATTGCCTGTTCCTCATGATGCTCTGCCAGCATACGCCATAACAAAGAAACCTTCTGCCAGCCAGTACCTTGACCACCTGCCGAAAAGTCCATATTCTCACGGGCTGTAGCCGGTCCTAAAACCCGTCCACAAACCGTAGCAGCCACTGCATAGACAGGCTTTTCAGGGTACTCCAGCGCTGTCCACAGTGGATCTGAGGCACCGCCCTCATTATCATCATCATGCGGCGGCAGGGCAGAGCCCGAAACCGTCTCTAAATACCCAGCCCAAGGCTTCGGAAGCACCAGAATCTCAGTCTCATAGACATAGAGAGATAACGTACTGTAATCGCTATGCTCGTAAAGCGAAGACTCAGGATCCTGCACAGAGGAGAACTGTCCGCCTGCCTCAGGGGCGATTTTCACATTAAAAGGCGCAATAACTTCCGGCTGCTCAGCCGATACCCATTGTTTGCACCAGAGCTTGGGCAACACATGGATAACCAGAGTATGCACGGCACCCGGCTGAGGATGCGTGTGTTTTAGGATCGTAACGCCGACACCGTTACCACGCGCGCTCGCTTGAAAGTAGCGAACTTCACTCACCACTCGTTACTTCCAACCAGGGAATTTGACCTGCGGGCTTAGGAGCAGAAGGCAGACCGGGACCGCTCCATGAACCAACCACGCGTGGGCGGCTGCCGAGTCGCTGGCCCACCATCTTGACGGATAGCCCATTGATAGAACCGATCTTTTCGAGAATGCCGGAACTGATATTGAAAGTCGCTGCAATTTCCGCAAGCTGGGTTAACAAAGCCCGTGCAATGTCTTCGGGGGTGGAATTTCGAGAGAAGAAATAGGAATGTCCTAGACGTGCATCGGGGCCAACCTCGGATTCAAGAATGGCGTTAATATCCGCATACCGTTCTATAACGATGTCTAATTCTTCAGAAATAGCACCTCGTTCAGCTTCAAGTTCTGTACGCAAATCTGTTTCATTGTGAGGATTCATTTCCATCCAGATAAAGCGACGGCGCAAAGCCAAATCAATGGTACCCACAGAGCGGTCGGTAGAATTCATAGTTCCCAGAATGTGCAGGTTATCTGGAACTACTAAACGGTTATATATTTTACCCTGATAATAAAGCGGAGTTTGCAAAGTCGCATAGGTGAAACCCTGGGGAATATCCGCATCAGCTGCAAATACTGAACCGTAAAGTTTTTCACGATGATCCTGAAGTTTTTTTACGGAAACACGCTTTGACGTTTCAATAACGAGCATAAGGTCGCCGAAAACACGGGAGGTATTGGCGCGGTTAATCTCGTCAATGAAAAGCAGATGTGGTGTCGTGGGGTTCTCAACAGCTTTTCGGCAGGCTTGAAGAAATACACCTTCGTGAGACACAAATTCAGGCTCATCTTCTTGGCGTGAAAAGTTTGGACGCAGACCGCTCACGAACTCTTCGTAACTCGTGGACGGGTGGAAGACTACCGTTGTAATGTTGGCCTTGCCGTACCCAGTATCCTCACGTGAGAGAGTATTGATCTGGTAAGACTTTCCACAGCCCGCGACTCCCTCAAGAACAACACATTTATTTTTAAAAAGAGATTTTGCAACAGGCCCGGTGGGATAAAACCTGCCGCTTTCTTCTTCAACTGCATTGAGGGTATTCTCAAAATCTTTAGGCGTGGGTTTTTTCCGTTGAGTAGGCGGTTTTTCGATTAAAGGTTTAATATGCTGCGAAATGAGATCCTGAAGTTGTACAGGAACTCGGGAATATGGCATTCCGGCAGAATTTCCAAAATAGATGCAAATACGAATATCGCGGTATATGGAAAATTTTTTTACGGTATCTTGTGAACGTTTATGGGCTTCCTGTACTGCGGTATTAAAAAGAGGAATGCACTCCACAAGCTGGAGTGCAGAAATATTAGGATTTTGATTCTCAGCAGCTTTAATTTGACGATCGATAATACGGTTCATGCCACCCGGAAGCAGGTTGTCATGGCCGTCAAGGATCATACGCAGAGTTTCCCGAAAACCTTGCCAAATATTCTCGTAGAAAGCATGTTCTGTTTGAACGATAGTGTCGTTGTATTTAAAGGAGTAATATACCTGCACGCTACCATTAAAAGGTTTACTCGGTAGTATTTGAGTATTCTTTTGTTGTGCGGATTTAATTTTCTCGACAAAAGTATAAAAAGATACAAATTCGGAATCATGGATACTTTCTCCAAAAGCCCACGACGATGTAATCTCCGCGTCTATACTTTTAAAGTTTGCCTGGAGGTTGTTAGACACTGAAGTCCCTTGGTGATTGTGGTGATTCTGACCTTCCAATTATATACCGAGACATGGAGTAAAAAATATCATCAAAACATATTTATTTGATAAAGCTCCACCTGTGATAGAAGCCCCTCGGAAGTTGTACTGGACGGTTTTCAAGCGTAAAAAGTTCCCTCGTTCCTGCATCATGCAGGAACGAGGGAACCTGTTAATTTGGCTTTACGCTGAAAGCCCGGCTAGAACACAATAGATCTAGTCGTCGGTATGTGTTGTCTGAATTGCGTTAACGTTATTCAGATCGTACTTGGCAAACGCCTTGGCAGCTGCATCGGCGGGCACCTTACCGTCCTTTGCCAACAGCTGCAGGGCACGAACTACCATTGACTGAGCATCAATGTGGAAGAAGCGACGTGCACCGGGGCGGGTATCCGCGAAACCGAAGCCATCGGCTCCCAGAGTTGCAAAATCGTTCGGGAGGAACTGGCGAATCTGGTCAGGCATAGCCGACATGTAATCGGAGGTCGCCACAATAGGACCTTCAGCACCGGCAAGCTTCTGAGTCACGTAGGGTACACGTGCAGGCTTATCGGGGTTGAGTAAGGTTTCTTCCTCAGCAGCAAGACCTTCGCGGCGCAACTCGTTCCACGAGGTTACCGACCATACATCAGCCGAAACGCCCCAGTCCTCAGCCAAGAGTTTCTGAGCTTCCAAAGCCCACGGTACAGCAACACCGGAGGCGAGCAGCTGAGTCTTGGGTCCGGAGGTAAGCTCAGAATCCTTGAGCTTGTAGATGCCCTTGAGCAGACCATCAATATCCAGGTTCTCGGGTTCTGCAGGCTGGTGGATCGGCTCGTTGTACACGGTCAGGGAGTACATGACATCGTGATCTTCATCGAGGTTACCGTACATCTGCTCAAGACCACGCTTGACGATGTGCCCGATCTCGTAGCCGTATGCAGGGTCGTAGTGCTTCACTGCAGGGTTAGTGCTTGCCAGGATAGGGGAATGGCCATCCATATGCTGCAGACCCTCGCCGGAAAGCGTGGTACGACCCGCAGTAGCGCCGATAATAAAGCCTCGTGCCAACTGGTCGGCAGCAGCCCAGAAAGCGTCGCCGGTGCGCTGGAAACCGAACATCGAGTAGAAGATGTAAATCGGGATCATCGGCTCACCGTGCGTATCGAAAGAGGTACCGGTCGCGATAAATGCTGCGGTCGCGCCAGCCTCGTTAATACCCACGTGCAAAATCTGACCCAGCGGCGACTCCGTGTAGGAGAGCATAAGCTCGTGGTCAACAGGAACGTAGTTCTGTCCGTTCGGGTTGTACAGCTTAGCTGAGGGGAAGAATGCGTCCATACCGAAGGTACGTGCCTCATCGGGAGTAATAGGCACAATACGGTGGCCGAAGCCCTTGACACGCATTAGGTCCTTCATGAGACGCACGAATGCCATTGTGGATGCGGCAAGCTGCTTGCCTGACCCCTTCTTGGTACCCGCGTAGACCTTGTCGTCCGGCAGTTGAATCTCAGGCTGAGTATTGGGGCGACCGGGGAGGAAACCACCGAGTTCTTCGCGACGCTTGAGCATGTACTGAATTGCCGGGTTGTCCTGACCGGGACGGTAGTACGGAGGGTTGTAGAGGTCCTTCTCCAGCTCTTCATCAGAGATCGGGATGTTCAGATGGTCACGGAAGCCCTTGAGCGCTTCCATGGTGAACTTCTTGATCTGGTGGGTCGAGTTACGGGACTCGAAGTAGGGGCCAAGAGCGTAACCCTTAATGGACTGTGCCAGAATAACGGTCGGACGTCCCTTAGTCTCCAGCGCTTCTTTGTATGCAGCGTAGATCTTCTTGTAGTCGTGACCGCCGCGGCGAATAGCCCAGATTTCGTCATCGGTCAGGTCAGCAACAAGTTCCTTGGTTTCGGGGTACTTGCCGTAGAAGTGCTCACGGATGTAACCGCCGTCTTCGCCGCGGAAGTTCTGGTAGTCGCCGTCCAAGGTTTCGTTCAGCAGTTGGATGAGCTTACCGCTCTTGTCCTTAGCGAGAAGCTCGTCCATCTCGGAGCCCCAGACAACCTTGATGACATGCCATCCGGCACCGCGGAAGAACCCTTCGAGCTCCTGGATGATCTTGCCATTACCACGCACAGGACCGTCAAGACGCTGCAGGTTGCAGTTAACCACGAAGGTCAGGTTATCGAGTTTTTCGTTAGCCGCGAGCTGCAGTGCACCGCGTGATTCGGGCTCATCCATCTCGCCATCGCCGAGGAATGCCCAGACGTGCTGCTGCGAAGTGTCCTTGATACCGCGGTTCTGCAAGTAGCGGTTAAAGGAAGCCTGGTGAATAGCATTAAGGGGGCCTAGACCCATCGATACTGTGGGGAACTGCCAGAACTCAGGCATGCACCGGGGGTGCGGGTAAGAGGGAATGCCATGCTCGCCCTTGGTCTTCTCCTGACGGAAGCCATCCATGTCCTCTTCGCTGAGGCGGCCCTCAACGAAAGCGCGCGCATAGTTACCGGGAGAGGCGTGGCCCTGGAAGAATACCTGGTCACCGCCGCCGGGGTGATTGCGTCCGCGGAAGAAGTTGTTGAACCCAACTTCATAAAGATCAGCGATACCTGCATAGGTGGAGATGTGTCCACCAACACCGATGCCCTGTTTCTGTGCGCGCTGCACCATAATGGCAGCGTTCCAGCGAATCCAGTTACGGTATTGTTCTTCAAGGTCAGCATCGCCGGGGTATTCAGGCTGCTGGTCGACTGCAATGGTGTTAATGTAGTCGGTCTTGGTTAGAACCGGTACCTCAACGCCTTTCTTGCCTGCTTCCTGAATTAGGGATCGCAGGATGTACTCGGCACGTTCGGTGCCGTGAGTTTTGATGAGGTCCTCAAGGGACTCGGTCCACTCCTGAGTCTCCTCAACGTCGACGTCCTTGAGGCCGTCAAGTAGAGTACTCAGGGAGTGTTCGTTCGGTACGTTAGCCAAACTAATCCAACCTCTCTTCTTATCCAATTGTGAAGGCGCTTGTGGCGCTGGTGCGAGGCACCCTTTGGTAAGCATGCGCACAGTGTTCTAGGAGCATACTTCTTTCTCTACTATCTTAGACCTTATTTTGATCTCTGATGACTGTTTTTGAGGTTTTTTCGTTGGAGGCTTTGGGTTATGAATGAAAGTGGGCAGGTTGGTGCGATATTCCGCGGTAAGAATTTTTGCCTAAAATGTGCAAATTTCCCGATATAGGGGCTTTCCCCCTTAAAATTTGACACCTTGAGGCATGTTGTTATTTGTGTTTATGTGGTTTTATGAGGGGTATAGTCATGGGGTGAAGACTTTGAGGGCGTAGTAACCACTATCTAATTCTGATGTGACATATAACATGCACATCTCAGTTGCGAGTACATGAGAAACCCCGTATAGTATTACCTTGTTCGCAGGAAAACAAAGGTTTTTATGGCGAAAATTGGGTCTTTAGCTCAGCTGGTAGAGCGCCACGTTTACACCGTGGATGTCATCGGTTCGATCCCGGTAGGACCCACACATAAATCCCGTACCGTAACAGGCGGTACGGGATTTTCCTTTATATCCACTCTCTCCGCGCATTATGGGTATATCGTGGAATGCTCACAATAATCATTCAAAGACTGCCGAATGTTATTCCTGTCTAATCCAAACGCTTAATTCCTTGGATACACGCGGATAAAACGTAAAACAGCGTATTCTTGTATACATGACTGAAAACAAGAAGGCACAGATTGGTGTTACCGGGCTTGCCGTCATGGGCGCTAACCTAGCACGTAACCTAGCACGTAACGGGTACACCGTAGCACTGCATAACCGTTCTGTTGAGAAGACCGATGCCTTGCTCTCTGAGCACGGCGCAGACGGTGACTTCATCCGTACCGAGTCGCTTCAAGGTTTGGTGGACTCGCTCGAATCTCCTCGCCGCATCCTGATTATGGTAAAGGCGGGTGCCCCCGTAGACGCTGTTATTGAGCAGTTAACTCCTCTTCTTGATGAGGGGGACATTATTATTGACGGCGGTAACTCTCATTTCCCCGATACTATTCGCCGTGAACGATCTCTTGCAGAAAAAGGTATGCACTTTGTGGGCGTCGGCGTTTCTGGTGGCGAAGAAGGTGCCCTCTGGGGACCCTCGATTATGCCGGGCGGTTCGGCTGAATCCTACAAGCATGTAGGTCCTATGTTAGAGAAAATTTCAGCAAAAGCGCCGCAGGATGGTTCTCCCTGTTGCGCCTGGATCTCTACCGATGGCGCAGGACATTTCGTCAAAATGGTGCATAACGGAATTGAGTACGCCGATATGCAGGTTATTGGCGAAGCCTACGATATTCTACGTTCTGTTGCAGGTATTGAACCCGCCGAGCAGGCTGAAATCTTCAAGAAATGGAATGAGACCGACCTCAGCTCATATCTGATTGAGATTACCTCGGAAGTCTTGGCACAGGTTGATGCGAAGACCGGTAAACCGTTGGTAGACGTTATTCTTGACCAGGCCGGTCAGAAGGGTACCGGTCGTTGGACCGTTCAGGCTGCTCTTGACTTGGGAGCTCCAGTATCCGCTATCGCTGAATCTGTCTTCGCTCGTGCCCTGTCTTCTTCAGATGTTAAGGCGCGTGCACAGGCTCAGCAGGAACTTCCTGCTGGTCTCATCGCGACCACCGGAGTCGGTGCAGGCGATCCCGAATTTGTCGAAGACGTGCGCCGTGCGCTCTTTGCCTCAAAACTGGTGGCGTATGCACAGGGTATGGATATGATCGCTCGTGCCGGGCAGGAATACGGCTGGGAACTGCACCTTGACACTATCGCATCGCTTTGGCGTGCTGGATGCATTATTCGCGCGGAGCTTCTGGGCGATATTATGGCGGCTTACGCGGGTGAGGTACCGGCCAATATGCTTCTCGCACCCGCCTTCAAGAATCTGATGGAAGAGCTTGTTCCTTCTTGGCGCCGTGTGGTTGCAAAGGCTACCGCGTTGGGTGTGCCGGTTCCGGTCTTCTCCTCGGCGCTTTCTTACTATGACGGACTGCGCCGCGACCGTCTGCCTGCAGCCCTTATTCAGGGGCAGCGTGACTTCTTTGGAGCGCACACCTATGGACGTGTGGACGCAGAAGGCGCATTTCACACTATGTGGAGCGGTGACCGTTCAGAAGTAAACGCTGCAGATATCCACGTTCACTAGAACCTGGATCTTAAGAACAGCGTCAATAAAAGGGGTGTGGCCGCTTCGTGAGAAAGCAGCCACACCCCTTTTTTTGTCTGTGTTTTGTCCGTATGCGCGTGATCCAGTGACCGATAGACTGAGAACCTGGAGAACACGCTGCGAGCAATGATGCTCTGTCTGCCCAAAGAAGACCTGGAGTCGTGGGTGGTTCACACGGGTAACACCAGATTATCGGTGGATTTAATGACCTTATTCAGGGTACAGAAACCTTATATCGTAGTAGTTGCACTATTGAGGTTTGCGGCGAGATGCCGTTATAGATAAAACAACACCACAAACCTCATAGAGAGCACCACTCAAGATTAGATCCACATTGCCGGGTCGATATATTCCACAGCATCGACCAGAGGCTTCTTCTTCTCGGGTGTACGCAGACGATGTTTCGCAGGGATACCCGTAATTATGGAATCACGCGGATGATCGTTCACCACCACGGCATTTGCTCCGATAGCGCTATCTGCCCCAATGACTACTGGACCCAGCACCTTAGCACCAGCACCGATTGTTACTCTGTCTTCGATTGTGGGGTGGCGCTTAATCTTTTCAAGCGAGCGACCGCCGAGAGTAACGCCATGATAGAGCATCACATCATCACCTATTTCGGTGGTCTCACCAATAACGATACCCATGCCATGATCGATAAAAAAACGCCGCCCAATGACGGCCCCTGGATGGATCTCGACACCGGTCAAAAAACGGGTGAGCTGCGAGAGGGTACGAGCTAGAGATTTCGTGCCGTCCTTTTGCCAAAGTTTGTGTGTAAGCCGGTGAGCCCATATCGCATGCATGCCCGAATAGTTAAGCATGATTTCGCCAGCCCCACGCGCCGCTGGATCATGCTCTCGAACATTTTCAATGTCTTCGCGCAGACGGGCAAAAAATCCCATAATCTTCTTTCTGTTACCGTAGATACTTCCCCAAGGTACCAACATCGAAGCCAGTTTTCATATTAGGCGCGCCTGCGCCGCACAATATTGATGTTGACCCTTTATTGCGTACAACTAGAAAAGAATACTGAAATTCCCTATTCTTCTCTGAGCAGAGGAAACGCCCCACAGCACCGTAGCGAACGGAAGCGTGGGGCGTTGTTTCTTGAGGAAGGTTAGCCGCGGATATCTTCGTAGAGTACCGTAGAGATATAGCGTTCACCGAAGTCGGGAACAACTGCAACGATCAGCTTATCCTTATTTTCGGACTTCTTAGCTTCTTCCAATGCTGCATAGACGGCTGCGCCGGAAGAAATACCACCCAGGATACCCTCCTGGGTCGCCAGCGCGCGGGAAGTACGGATCGCTTCTTCACCAGATACTGCGATGACCGAATCGTAGATTTCGCGGTCGAGAGTATCCGGCACGAAGTTAGCGCCCAAGCCTTGAATCTTATGCGGACCAACGCGGCCTTCAGACAGGAGCGGTGAATCCTGAGGTTCAACGGCAACAATCTGCAGGTTGGGGTTCTTCTCCTTCAAGTACTTGCCAGCACCGGAGATAGTACCGCCGGTACCGATACCCGATACGAAAATATCAATCTTGCCGTCAGTCGCATCCCAAATTTCAGGGCCGGTGGTCTTGTAGTGAATAGCAGGGTTTGCCTCATTGGAGAACTGCGATGCGAGAATTGCGTTGTCCGTGGTGGCAACGATTTCCTGTGCCTTCTCAACAGCGCCGCGCATGCCGTCGGTGCCGGGAGTGAGAACAATTTTCGCACCGTAAGCGCGAAGCAGTACTCGACGTTCAGCCGACATGGTCTCGGGCATTGTCAAAATAACGTTGTATCCACGTGCTGCACCAACCATTGCAAGGGCAATACCGGTGTTTCCAGAAGTCCCTTCGACAATGGTACCGCCGGGCTTGAGAGCTCCGGCTTCTTCAGCGGCATCAATGATGGCGCGGCCGATGCGGTCTTTCACAGAGCCTGCGGGGTTGTAGAATTCGAGCTTGACGGCTACGTTGCCGGGCAAACCAGCATCGAGGCGGTTGAGTCGAACAAGGGGAGTCTGACCAATAGCATCAACAATGCTGTTTACGATCTCTGCCACAGTATTTAATCCTTTAGTGTGTGGTGAAAAATCCGATTGATTTTCCGGGGAACCTTGGGTACGTGAGAAACTTTACTACGCTGCGGGTAGCGGTGTAAGTTTACCCGTCACAGTTCGTAATATGCTACTGAGTTGGGAATAAAAACGCTGGCGGCGGTGTAGCAGGCAATAATTTTTCACCCTTAATAGTCCGCGTGCCGTATATATTTCCCATTGGAAAATTATACGGCACGGCGTTCCTTCTCGAGGTTCTAAGCGGTACTAATGGTCGAGTGAAAGAATAGTCCAAGCGTTATTCTGGTACTTTGCTTTGATATCGATATCTTGATCTAGATTTAATCTGTTGTTTTGAGTGTCGGTTGCCGTACCGTCTTTAACAGTCCATGCGCCAAAATCGACTTTGAAATGACCCGGCCAGGTATATGTATCACCATCTTTGGTGGGAGAACCAGCTTTGAGGGCGATGGTTACAACGGGGTTATCGGTCCACGTAGTACCCCCGAGGAAAGGGGAGTTAGACATAAAGAATACTTTGGTTCTCTCAGGAATATTGACCTCTTGAAGATAGCTCGTATCTCCAGTACGCAGTGCATATTGCATGGCAGCGGCGGCAAAAGCGAGGGTTGAGTATAGCCCGCCGGTTGAATCATCGTTGATGTCTTGAGGCTTCTTGGGTTTTGGAACATTCTGCGCTGGATGCTCCTTTGTTGCGGGCTCATAAGAACCTGCAGATTCGTCATAGGAATCAAGTTTGACTTCGCCTTGGTAATCTTTGCCGCATGCGGTGAGCATTGGAATAACCGCGAGACTCAGTATTCCTAAAGTGGTAAATCTGAGCGTGTTACGGCGGGAAAATACCCCGGAAGTAGGCATGATGAAGTAGTCCTCTCTCATGGGATGGGTTGGTGATGGTTTTAGCTTACCTAAACTTTATTATTTGGTACAAGCTTTTAATGTATTTCGCACAAAGTTAACACGCACTCTAAACGCTTTTGTTTGAGTCGCATTTATACAAGCGTGAAAAGACAGCATTTTGACGAGCAGGTGACTGACTGCCAGCTGCTCGTAGAACTAGAGTTAAGCACAAGAGTCGAGAGAGTCGTCGCACACATTCTGATACCCGCGTTGTGTCGTCTGCTGGACTCTTGTTAATTGGTGTCTTTTCGGTACGAAGACTGCTGCTTTGGTGGGTAGGGGGAGCCTCACATAAATATTTTTCTGCCGCACGTATCTTGGTATGCGGTACAGAAAAGAGATTTGAAAAATAATCGAGAAGATATAAAAACACCGTATACTCAACGTTTGTGAGCATACGGTGTTGTGCTGCGGAACGATACCTATTAGTCGATATCCATGTGTAGATCCCACACGTTATTGATGTAGCGGCCTACAGCCTCGCCCTGCATACGTACGTAGCGTTTATCAGAAGGGGTATCTTGCTCTTTACCCTTATTGAAGAGTTTCTCGCCCAAATCAATGGTGAAATCGACGGTCCAGTTATAGGCACCCTGCGCGATAGTAGGCTGCTTGCTGCTAATAACCATTGTGGCCGAAGGCTTTTCGTACCATGTCTTTTCTTCAATACCCTTTGCTGTACGATCGGCGTATTTCTGGAGTGCATTTAGGGTATCAGCATCGGTGCTGACTTCCCGAACATATTTCATATCGCCGGTCTGCAGGAGGTAATCGACAGCAGCACCAAAATATGCAAGCGCAGAGGCAAAGCCCGCAACGGTGTTCTGGTGCATTGCTTCGGGAATAACGGGGGTGGGTACGTTCTGCGCGGGAGATTCCGCCGTAGCGGGCTGGTACTCTCCGGGGGTTTCGTACTGCTCTAACTTAGCGACTCCGGAGTAGTCTTTACCGTCGTTGACGAGTTCCGTAGGAGTCGGGGTGGGGGTAGGTGATTCGGAAGCTGAGGGGGTAGCAGAAGCTGAAGAGGAAGCGCTGGAGCTCTTCGTCTGAGAAGTGCTTGCGGAGGCTGAAGAATTAGATTCTTCTTTCTTATCGCTGCCGCACGCCGCTAAGAACGCGACACTTCCCATACTGAGAATCCCCAATGCTGCACGACGATTCAGAGCCGAAGACATCGTTATACCTTTCGTGTGAATGCATTAATCCCGTATAAGTCTAAACGTAAAACAAAACGAGATACTTGATTGTACCGAGGAATGTGACCTAACCCTAACCAAAGGTGAGTAACGTTACCGTATAAGGTAATACCTGGCATGGAGAGGGTATGGGTCTCATACACACTTAAAACGCCCGGGCAAAGGCTTATTGCCATGCCCAGCGCAGACTTAGAAGTCCCGTATTTTTCTCTAGAGAATCCGGTGAAGACTAGTCAGCAATGTCCCGAATAGCCCATGCGCCATCGGTGTATTTTGCCTTGATTTTTCCTTCACTTGTAACTTTTTGCTCATTTTCTGGAACGTTGATTGCTCTGTGTTGAGCGACCGCCCAGTCGCCCTTGGTGAGTGTGAGCTTTGCAGGCCAAAAGTATTCGTTGTCCTTTTGCTCCGGTTGATCGGTAGTGAGCTCAATCGTAACCGTGGGATTGGAGAGCCAGGTAGAACCATTGGTGATCTCTTCGATGGAATCTACAGTATGTTCTAGCTTGACCTCTTTGAGGTACTGGGCATCGCCCGTAATAAGCCGGTATTGCAGTGCAGCCGCAAAGAACGCGATAGTCGAGTAAAGGCCCGCTACTGAGTTGTCATTCATATTATTAGGCTTGACAGGTTTGGGTACGTTCCGTGCCGGATGCTCGCGTGACGCTAATTCATAAGTTCCGGCAGATGTATCGTAGCTATCAAGCTTAGCCTCGCCCTTATAGCTCGATCTTTCGGCGCTGTTTTGCGACGTATTGCCACACGCAGAGAGTACGGTGATTCCGCCCAGTCCAACAGTACCGAGGGCGGTGATGCGCAGGAGGATTCGGCGCGAAAAAGTGAAAGACATAAAATGCCCCTTCAACGTTGAAATAGCACTAGCTTCTCAAGTGTAGCTCTACATAGAAGACGCCCTGGCAAGATAGATATAGGGGACCCGCGAAATAGTTATACGTTGCTGTGCAGGAACCCCAATAGTTCACAGGGAAAGTAACACTGCTGCGCAGATAATACCGTATATACAGGGCTCTCCGACATGTGAGGGAAAATACATATCTAGAGGGTATATGTCGAGACATAAAACCCTTAGTTTGACTTTGAAGAACGCAAGGTGAAGAGCAGGAATTCAAAATACCCAGCCTCCGGGTTCCTGCATCAACAGAACCCCGAAGGCTGGGCAAGGGTAACGAACAGCTATTATTTCTTGGGATTAGCTGCTTGTTCTTCGGTTGCCGCAGGATCTGAGGCTCCACCCGTTGCCGATGCAGCAGGACTTGCTGCCGCATTTCCCGAGCTCTTCGTGCCATAGGATAGATTGAGTTCCCAGGATTTCGTGGTGGGATTGTAACGCCCACGGAAATCACAGTCTTGGGTATAGACTCGCTCTTCTTCCTTAACCGGTTTTATCTCGCCGTTCGTCACGCTTTCAGCACCGTAGTCGAATGTGTAGACGCTCTTGAAGAGTAGATTCCCATCGCTCATAATGGCGGGCTGTGACTCCTTGAGCTCGTACCAGGCAGATGGATCTACATACCAGGTTTTCTGCTCGATCCCTTGAGCGATAGTTTTAGCGAGCGCCTCATTTTCTTCGGCGTCGTTACCCGCAAGTTTGACCTTTTTCACGGCGTCGAGGCTGCCGGTTTTCACCAGGTAATCCCTAGCCGCAGCATAGTAAGCGACGGTCGCGTGGAAGCCTGTCACGCTATTTTCGTTGGCGTTATCCGGCAGCTTAGGCATAGGGGCGTTTTGTGGGGGATGCTCGGCATTACCTGGTTCGTAGGTATTTCCCGGCTCAAAATTATCAAATGTAATACGCCCGGAGTAGTTATTTCCGTCGTTGCTATATCCGTGTGGGTTTGAGGATTTTGGGCTTGGCGCAGAGCCGTTAGCGTTATTGCCATTTGACGTGTTGGTGGAGCTGTTCGAGGAACAAGCGGCGAGCATAGTGAGTCCGGCACCTGCTAAAACGGCTGTAACAGCTTGCCTGCGAGTTAAGTGCTGTGACATGGAAGCCTTTCGATGATTATGAGGGTTAAAGCGCATAGGCACCTTCACCCGGATGCGGTTGGAGAAGAAAATATTATGTCTCTATATTCTCATGCGGAGGTGCCGCTGAGCCTTCTTAGTTCTAGGACGGACTCGCGCCTGCCGTGGACTGCGGGTCACGAACTGTGAGCGTGAGTGACCAGGCTTCTTTCTCGAAGGTGCCTTGGATAGTACCCGCATAGTGGAATTTCTGCTGCTCGGCAGGTATTGCACTGGCCTGAGAGTTGACGACCTGCTGTTCTCCCAAACTGATATCGAGGGTGTATCGCCAGTCTTTTCGATAATCGTTCACGGCTGTTGGCATGCGTGAGGTGAGGGAGAGCGTGGCTTGAGGAGAAACATACCAGCTTTTGGCAGCCTGACTCTCACCAGTCTCGTCAGTGAAAAGCAGGAGAGCTTTGGTGAACTCGGGGTTGATCGTGATGACTTCCAGAGGATTGGTGTCACCGGTAGCCAAGAGATAATTGAGCGCCGCATTGAGGTAACCGATGGTATCGTAAAAACCTGCAATGGAGTTTTTGCCCATATTCTCTGTTTTGATGGGGACCGGAACGTTTTGCGCCGGATGTTCTGCGTTTGCGGGTACATAAGACCCTGCCGAGGTGTTGAAGCTCTCGAAAGCCACCTCACCGCTAAAATCGCTGCGTACATACTGACTTACCGAAGGGTCACTCGTAGCATGAGTTTGCTGGTTTCGAGAGCATGCGACTATCAAAGTGGTGGCTGCAGTGCCGAATAACCCTGCCCCAACGGTACGTAATACACAGCGTCGGGAATAGGGAAGTGAAGTTATCACGCGGAACCTTTCACGTTAAGAAATAAAGGATTAGGGGTTTAGTAATCGGCGGGTATGGTACTCACCTTTGGGGTATAGGTAGAAGTCGGTTGTGGAGCGGGTGTATAGGCTCGTGTGGGCTTTGCCGCTGGGTCAAACTGCTGTGGGGAGATGATGAGCCACCTGTCCTTCATCCATTGCGCGTAGAGAGCCGTAAAATCGCGTATTTCATCCTGCGAAAGCGGTTTCGTCACGTTTGTCGTTTTATTGATGAGCGTTCCGTTTTCCTGGGTAGCGGTGCATTCCCACGAGAATTTGCCGTTATGCTCTGTCGGTTTCTCCGAGACGGAGATTTTCCAGGTACCTCCAACGATCCAACTATTATTAGGTTCGGCGTACAGAGTTTCCCAGGCCTTAAGCCGCTCAAGATCGACGGTGTTTTCGCTATGTACCACTTTGAGAGCAGGGGTGAGATCTCCAGTCATGCGTGCATAGTTAATACACGCCACATAATAGGCGAAGGTGTTTCGCAGCCCCTGAAAATCCTCTTTGAACATCAGGTCGTCTTCTTGGGGGATGGGAACGTTCTGAGCCTTGCGATCGGCAGTTGCCGGGTCTGCCTGGGGAATCGGCACGACCTTTTCCCCGGTTTCGGGGTTCATACTGGGAGTGACCGGGGTGGCGGAATCGTAACGCTGCCAGAGTAGCTCTCCCGAAAGATTTCCATAGTGTGCGCCTGTCTCTGAGGGGGATGCTCCCTCAGCGGTTGCTAAACCAGCGGCAGAATTAGAGGAATCGTTAGAGGAACATGAAACTAATAATGGTGCGGCAGCAACGGCGCTGCCAGTAAAGACGAAGAACTGGCGACGTGAAGGGCGCATAGCAACTCCCAAAATATCGTTATTTCCAGAAAATCTGAAACCCGGGTTTAGTGTGTAAAACCAGACTAGGGCGTGGTGGGTGAAAGCACAAACGTACAGCGACCTAAACCATGATATTAGGCTAGAGTTACGCAAAATACAGCGCTTCGACTCTGTTTACGGCACCTAAAATTCGTGAGGTAAGCAACTTAAACTCACAGGAAACACTCTAAGTTTCCTCAGCAAGCATGCAATAAAGTGTGAAACAATAGCGCACGTGCAACACACAAACGATGAGCGTGTATATTCTGCACGCAAACTCCTAGATGAGCTCACTCTACCCCTCGATACCGCTGATGTTACTCGGGCGAGGGAACAAGTGCGTTCTCTGAGTAAACAGTACGACGATTACATTCTGCCGCGGCTTACCGCTTTGGAGGCACCCCTTACCGTGGTAGTTGGTGGTTCTACGGGTGCCGGTAAATCGACTTTGGTGAATACCTTGATGGGAACCCCCGTATCCCGTTCCAGTGCGCTTCGCCCCACCACTCGGCAGCCAATCTTGCTTTATCGTGCTGAAGACTCCGAATACCTGACCCCCGAACGTTTTCTGCCTACCCTAGAACGGCAGGAGATGGCATCTATCTCTGAAACTTCACCACGCCGGAGTGACATTTGGGAGCTGCCAGGTGCCGAACATCATCTGCACGATACGCTTATCAGCGTGCAAACTAGCGCTCTGCCGCGCGGCATCGCCCTGATCGATGCCCCCGATATTGATTCGGTCTCCGACGAGAACCGCAGGCTTGCCAACGAGCTCTTATCTGCCGCCGACCTGTGGCTCTTCGTCACAACTGCTAACCGTTATGCGGATGCCGTACCCTGGGATCTGTTGCATCGCGCTGCCCAGCGCAATATTGCTGTAGCAGTCGTTCTCAACCGAGTTCCCGAAGGGGCTGCGGATGAGATCGAGTCCGACCTTATGCGGATGCTCACCGAAGCCGGTATGACACCGGTTATTCTGCATAGTATCCATGAACAGCTGCGGGACGAACAGGGGATGCTGCCCGCAGAAGCGGTAGCGCCTCTAACATCCTGGCTTGAGCAGCTTGGTGCGGATGCGCCAGCCCGTGCAGCTATCGCGCGTCGCACCCTGGCGGGCGCTATCACCGGTGCCGGTAACTCTCTGCAAGAACTTGCTGATGCACAAACCCGTCAGGTGGAAACCTACACCGGATTAGAAACTGCGGTGACCTTAGCCTATGAGGATGCGCTCGCCCGTGTGGAAGATTCTCTCACTGACGGCTCATTGCTTCGCGGCGAGGTTCTGGCCCGGTGGCACGATTTTGTGGGAACGGGCGACTTCTTCCGCTCTTTGGAGAACCGCATCGGACGGCTGCGGGACAGGTTTGCCGGAATGCTGACCGGGAAACCGGCAGCGACCACGCGGGTTGAGCAGGCTCTCGAAACGGGTCTGCACGCCGTTGTTCTTGATGCCGCTCAACGTGCGCATGAAACTATCCGTCGAAGCTGGGGAGCGGAACGGGCAGGGCGCGTACTCTTACAGAATATTGACGAGAGCCCGTACCCTCCGCACAGCACCCAGGCTCGTGCGGAGCTTGATGAGACTATCGCCGCAGAAATACGAGCCTGGCAAAGTTCTGTACTTGATATGATCCGTGCTGAAGGCAACGGCAAACGCCAGCGAGCGCGCGTGCTCTCCCTGGGTGTTAACGCGACGGCGGTGCTGCTCATGATGGTGGCTTTTTCGGCGACTGGCGGACTCACCGGCATCGAAATTGGTATTGCGGGAGGATCTGGGGTCGTTGGATCTAAGCTTCTTGAATCGGTCTTCGGCGAGGATGCTGTGCGCCGCATGGCGACTCGCGCTCGCAGTGATCTAGTGGCACGCCTAGAAACCCTGCTCAAACGGCAATCCGAAAACTACCGGCAGGTGCTTTCTTCCCGTGAACCGCGCGTACAGCCGGACGAAATTCGTGTCGCTGCCGAACAGCTTCATGACTTAGGTCAAGAACTAGATCATGATCCCTTGGCTTGGCGTGAAGACTCGCCTCAAAACTCGGGGCTCGTTCAGCACATGCATGACGATACAACACAGCCATTACCTGTTAAGAACTCTCGCCAGGAGCACACACGATGAACTCATCTTTAGCATCCGCTACGCCGCGCGGGTCTTTTGAAGAACGTGCGCTTCGCCTTCACGATGCGCTCGGCCTGGGTCTTGACGTTATTCCTGATACCGTGCAGGAGAACGCATCCGCAACGCTGAGCCGTGTCATGGAACGTCGGCAGCTTTCGGCAGAACACACTGTAATTGGTTTTTTCGGGGCCACCGGAAGTGGAAAATCCACCCTTTTCAATACCATTGCTGGGATGCCCCTGGCACGTACCGCCGTTACACGACCGACTACCTCAGAAATTCAGGCGGCGATTTGGGGACGGGACGGAAGCGAAGAGCTTCTGGACTGGCTTAAGATCGAACATAGGGTCTATCCCGAGGAGAACGAATCGATACGCCAGATTCGTACCCAAACACAAAATTCGGCGGCAGATTTTGCAGCACCCCACGAAATCGTAGAGCCCGTTCCTGGTATGTGGAATAAGCTCAAAACGGCGGTTGGGCGTGGGCAGACCCGCACACGATCTGGCGGGCTGATCCTGCTGGATCTGCCCGACCTTGACTCGGTAGCCCATCACCACCGGGAGCAGGTAGAGCGCATGCTCTCCTATGTGGATGTGTTGGTGTGGGTCCTCGACCCCCAAAAGTACGCGGATGCGGCGGTGCACCATGATTTTCTGGCTCCTCTCTCCACTCGTGGGCATCGCATGGTATGCGTTCTGAACCAAGCAGATACCCTAGATTCCCATGAGGTTCCACAAGTACTTGATGCGCTCACGGAGCTTTTAGAAGCGGACGGTATTACGCCGCTGCTCATTACAGCCCCATTTGCACTCTCGGCGCATACCGGCGAAGGCGTTTCTGCCCTGCGGTCGTTGTTAGGACGTGTGGCGGCTGAGAAAAATGCGGCGTATGAGCGTACTGAGGCGCAGCTATATGCGATTCGCCGTGATCTTGCAGACTATCAGGGTGGTGAAGCACCTCTTCATGAGCCTGACTACGCCGTTGATGAGCTGACGGAAGGCTGCTTTCAAGCCTGCGGGGCTGTTGAAGTTCTTGATGCTGCAGAAGCCTCGTATCGTCGTCGTGCCGTTGCCAACACAGGATGGATAGCTACGCGGTGGGTTGCTAAGTTCCGTGCCGACCCGCTTAAGCGTCTGCATCTTGGAGACGATACTGCGGGTACTCATAGCGCGAGTGAATCTGCACCACAGAAATCTCCGATGCATCTAACGGCTAGTTCGTTACCGCCGCTTACTGCAGCTCAGCAGGCAGCATTAGCTCAGGCAGCGCGCGGTTATGGTGAGTCTGTAGCCCAAAATATTGAAGCTCCCTGGAAGCAACGTATCCAGAACGCCGCCTTGACCCGAGAACAGGATTTTCCGGAGGCCTTTGAGAGGGCGATCGCGCGTGTAGACTACAACACTACCCAGTCACGTTTCTGGTGGAAGCTACTTAACGCGGTGCAATGGATTGCATTTCTCAGTCTTTTGGGAGGCGTAGCCTGGCTGACTGCAATGGCATTTGCAAGCTACCTGCAGATACCTCTGCCGCCTGCGCCCGTACCCGAAGGATCCCCCGTACCTGTACCCACACTTTTACTTATCTTGGGGGTGCTTTTAGGGATCCTGGGTGCCGTATTGGGTAGGGCACTGGTGAATGTGAGTGCCCGTGCTTACCGGCGTTCCTTGCGAACGCGCATGATCCAACAGTGCGAAAACGCGGCACAGCAGGTTGTCGTGGCGCCCGTATTGACAGAATGCGAGAAGCTCAGGCGCTATAGGCAGGCTCTGACATAAGAATGAACACCTAAACAGCATGAGGGGTGTGGAACCAACTAGTCGGTTCCACACCCCTCTATGGTTTGACCTAAGCTACTATACGTTCCGAAGCGCCTGTGAAATCTTATGAGCCGCATCAACAACAACCTCGGCGTATTTGCGACCGGGCTGCATACCGAGTCTTTCGATAGGACCGGAAATAGAAACGGCTGCAATAATTTTGCCCGACGGTGAACGCACAGGGGCAGACACGGAAGCCGTGCCGCGCTCGCGTTCACCTGCAGACTGTGCCCACCCTAATCTGCGCACGGAAGCAAGCATGGCAGCGCTGAAATACGCATCTTGCAGACCCTCAACAAGGCGGTTCTGATCTTCCCATGCCAAGAGTACCTGGGCTGCGGAACCAGCCTTCATGGAGAGCTGGGTTCCTATAGGAATTGAATCATGCAGTCCAACGGGACGTTCTGCGGATGCTACGCATACGCGCCAATTTCCCTGACGCCGATAAACCTGCGCCGATTCGCCGGTCACATGGCAAAGCTGATTTAAAACCGCTCCCGAAACCGCTAGGAGGTGATCGGCACCAGCTGCATTCGCCAGTTCCATTAGGCGGGGCCCCAGCATAAATCGCCCCTGAACATCGCGTGCCACCATACGGTGGTGAGAGAGCGCCACCGCCAAACGATGCGCCGTTGGACGGGCTAGCCCGGTGGCCTTAACAAGCTGCCCCAGCGTGACCGGACCAGCCTCTAGGCATGAAAGAATAAGCGCGGCTTTATCAAGTACCCCCACGCCGGAGGAGATGTTTGGTTCGACCTCAACAACCTGTTGGTCATCCGTGAGAGTATGGGGAGTCTTCAAAGGAGTCGAAAGCCCCGACGTATCGCGAGGGTGACGTGCTCCAGGCAACGGTGTAGACGATGGTGCAGATGTCATAACTCTAGTTTAGCTCAGTGCATCTCAAAATGTGGAAGATAGGGCTCACTTCATAGACTCTTCTTCTGAACCTGCCCATGATGGAGGAACCCTGAATACCAAATTTTTGAAATATATTCCAGGGTTAAGAATATATGTGTTATAAGGCACTATATATCTATGATTGGCGGAAAGCCCGCCATATCAAAGCAGGAGGAAAAATGGCAGGGGACAATACTGCTGCGACAAGCGCTATACCCACATCTGTGAAGCGCCCGCGTACTCTCGCCGAAAAAGTCTGGGAGAACCACGTCGTGGTGCCCGGGCAAGATGGCAAACCCGACCTTCTCTATATTGACCTGCATCTTCTGCATGAGGTGACCTCGCCCCAGGCTTTTGAAGGACTACGCCTCGAAAACAGGCCCCTGCGCCGTCTCGACTTGACGATCGCAACTGAAGATCACAATACCCCCACCGAAAATATTTTCTCGACCATTGCGGATATTACTTCGCGAACCCAGATCGAAACCCTGCGTCGTAACACCGCGGAATTTGGCGTGCGCCTCCATCCGCTCGGCGATATCGAACAGGGTATCGTACACGTAGTCGGCCCGCAGCTGGGATTGACCATGCCCGGAATAACCGTCGTCTGTGGTGACTCGCACACCTCAACCCACGGGGCTTTCGGTGCACTTGCCTTCGGCATCGGCACCTCTGAGGTTGAGCACGTGATGGCAACCCAAACCCTGCCGCTGGCGCGCTTTAAAACAATGGCAATCAATGTCGAAGGAACCCTAAAACCTGGAGTAACCGCCAAAGATATTATTCTTGCCGTTATCGCTCAGATCGGTACCGGAGGTGGGCAGGGATACGTACTCGAATACCGCGGTTCCGCGATACGCTCCTTGTCTATGGAAGGGCGTATGACCATCTGCAATATGTCGATTGAGGCAGGCGCGCGTGCGGGTATGGTAGCTCCCGACGAGACTACTTTCGAGTATGTTAAAGGACGCCCTCACGCACCCAAGGGGCAAGATTGGGAGGATGCGCTCGCCTACTGGAAGACCCTTCCCACCGACGAAGGGGCTGTTTTCGACAAAGAAATCTTTATTAATGCAGACGAGCTTGAGCCCTTCGTTACCTGGGGAACAAACCCGGGTCAGGGTGTGCCGCTGAGCCAAGCGGTTCCCGCACCTGAAGACTTTGAGGATGAAAACGACCAGGCAGCCGCATCCCGTGCCCTGGAGTACATGAACCTTAAAGCTGGAACTCCCATGAAAGATATTCCGGTGGACGTCGTATTCTTAGGTTCGTGCACTAACTCACGCATTGAGGATTTGCGTGCTGCCGCCGAAATCATTCGTGGGCGTACCCTTGCCTCAGGCGTGCGTATGATGGTCGTTCCCGGCTCACAGAAAGTTCGCGCACAGGCCGAAGAAGAAGGCCTAGATAAAATCTTCAAGGACTTTGGGGCAGATTGGCGCTTTGCCGGATGCTCTATGTGCTTGGGCATGAACCCCGACCAACTGGCACCGGGGGAGCGATGCGCATCCACCTCGAACCGAAACTTTGAGGGACGCCAGGGTAAAGGCGGACGAACCCATCTTGTCTCGCCGCTAGTCGCTGCCGCAACGGCGGTTCGCGGAACCCTCTCATCACCTTCTGACTTAGAACCACACGCAGACAATGCCCCTGCGGCGGCGTAAAGGAGAACATTGTGGAACCAATTATTAAACACACCGGAATTGGTGTTCCTCTGCGCGTCTCGAACGTGGATACCGACCAAATTATCCCGGCGGTTTACCTCAAACGCGTAACGAAAACAGGCTTTGACGATGCCCTCTTTGTGAATTGGCGTAAGAACCCCGAATTTGTTCTGAACCGAGAACCTTATAAAAATGGGTCAGTGCTGGTGGCGGGCCCCGATTTTGGCACAGGGTCATCGCGTGAGCACGCGGTCTGGGCGCTTAAGGATTACGGGTTTCGAGTCGTTATATCGTCACGATTCGCCGATATTTTTCGTGGTAACTCAGGTAAACAAGGACTCGTTGCCGCTCAGGTGGCTCAGGATGATGTCGAGTTGATTTGGAAAGCTCTTGAGCGGGAACCTGGTACCGAAATTACCGTTGATTTAGAGAATAAGACGGTAACTGTGGGCACTCTCGTCGTGCCCTTCCAGATTGATGATTATGTGCGCTGGCGTTTGATGGAAGGGCTTGACGATATCGGGCTTACCCTTCAGAACATTGAGGCCATTAAAGACTACGAGGCGCGCCGCCCCGCGTGGATGCCCCGAACTCAGGAAGTCTAGACTGGACGCTCGGTGAGGTGCGTACCCTGTGACATCAGGGTACGCACCTCACCGAGCGTTACGGGGTGTATCAGAAACACATTATTGGTATGTTGCTGGGGTTTGATGGTTATATGAGGTGGTTCTTCGAGGAAGTTTATGAGCGGCATCTTTGAACTATCTCGATAAACATCGCGAAGCACAGGTTCTACACAGCTCTTCCGTTTGTAGCAGCCCGTTCGAGAACGTAAAATGATAGCTTGAAAGTCTGTGCAGACCTATTAATAATTCGTTAATGGCGCCGGACCTCAGCACTAACAGCAGTTCTTGTCGGCCCCACCGAGCCGACCGTTCGAAGGATTAGTTATGTCCCTTAACATCAGCGAACTTCGCATTGAGGGTGGTACCCCTCTTAAAGGCGAAGTCCACGTTCGAGGCGCCAAAAACCTCGTACCTAAAGCGATGGTAGCAGCGTTGCACGGATCCACCCGTTCGACCTTGCGTAACGTACCAGACCTAAGCGATGTTGAGATTGTAACTACCCTTGTTGAACTTCACGGTGCGAAAGTTAACTATGATCCTGAAGCCGGTATTCTCACGTTAGATCCCGCCCAAGACGCGAAGACTGCGGCCGATAACGCTGAAGAGATTCAACTCTTCGGCGGTAACTCACGTATTCCGATCCTGATGGTAGGCCCGCTTCTGCATACGCTCGGTACCGCGCGCATCCCTAATCTAGGGGGATGCAAAATCGGCGACCGTCCCATTGATTACCATATGGATGCCCTCCGTAAATTTGGTGCCGTCGTCGAGAAAGACGATGAAAGCGGCACTACTCTGAACGCTCCCGATGAAGGCCTGCACGGTGCTGAAATCGAACTCAATTACCCCTCCGTTGGCGCTACAGAACAGGTTCTTCTGACCGGTGTGCGCGCCCGTGGCACCACGGTTTTGAAGAACGCCGCTATTGAGCCCGAGATTATTGATCTTATTGCGGTTTTGCAGAAGATGGGTGCCATTATCTTCATTAACGAAAACCGCACCATTATTATTGAAGGGGTTGACGCCCTAACCGGGTACGACCACACCGCCTTGGCAGACCGCAATGAGTCCGCTTCCTGGGCATCCGCCGCGTTGGCAACCGGCGGAGATATTTTTGTGCGCGGCGCTTCGCAGAAGGATATGACGGCGTTCCTCAATCAGTTCCGGAAGATGGGTGGTGAATTCGAGGTTACACCGGAAGGAATCCGCTTTACTCACCCCGGTGTGATTACTCCCGGGGCAGAGTTGAACCCTATCGTTTTTGAGACCAACGTGCACCCCGGTTTTATGACCGACTGGCAGCAGCCGCTTGTCGTTGCGCTGACGCAGGCAAAAGGAACTTCTATTGTGCACGAGACCGTGTACGAAGAGCGTTTTGGGTTTACGAATGCCCTCAAACAGATGGGCGCCGATATTGTGGTCATGCGCGATTGCATTGGTAGCGAGTTTTGTCGTTTCCACGGTAAGAGCTTCGGGCACTCCGCTATTATTAGCGGTTCTACCCCGCTTAAGGCCGCTGACATTGAGGTGCCCGATCTGCGCGGTGGATTCTCGCATATTATCGCCGCTCTGACAGCAGAAGGTACATCCCACGTTACGGGTGTTGAAATTATCGCGCGTGGTTACGAGAACTTTGAAAAGAAACTCGAAGCTCTGGGCGCAAAGTTTGAGGTACTTGCCCGCAAACAGAGCAAGACTCCTAAGCCCGATGCAGAAATTGAGATTGTTGTGCCAGAAGAGGTTGAGGTACAGGGCTAGTATGAGCGGTCAACAGGGGAAAAAAGCACTACCCACACTTGAGCCTACCCCTCAAGGAGATAAGCTCTTTAAGATTCTTGGTAACGCCGCCCGTGCGGTGTATAAAGGCATAGCCCGCATCGAAATTATCGGGAGCGAGAACTTCCCGACCGACCGAGGCTATATCGTGGTTGCTAACCATTCCACCGAGATAGACCCTGTAACCGTTGCACTCCCTATCTTCAATAACGGAGTCTTCCCGCGGTTTTTAGCGAAGGACTCTTTGTTCCGAGCGCCCGTTCTGGGATATATTATGCGTAAGATGGCGCATATTCCCGTGATACGCGGCTCTGTAGACGCTCGCAAGGCACTTATTACTGCCCGTAAAGTTGTAGAGGCTGGTGGCGCTGTAGTGATTTACCCTGAGGGGACAACTACTGGCGACCCCGAGGGCTGGCCCATGCAGGCCCGTACGGGTGCTGCCCGTCTTGCCCTCGCAACTGGTGCTCCCGTAGTACCGGTGGCGCACTGGGGCGATGAGCAGATTCTTGGGTATGACTACGAAACCGTGGATGGTGGCCGCGTCAAAGAACATCGTAAGGTTTCCCTATTTCCCCGTAAAACGGTCAAAGTGAAGGTGGGTAAGCCTCTCGATATCGCCTCTTTAATCGATGATCCTTCGCCGGAGGCAAAGCATACGCGTACTGAGCTTGGGGTCGTGACCGACGCTATGCTTGATGCAGTGACCGAACTGCTGGAAGATATACGTGGTGAAAAGGCGCCAACCGGTCGTTGGAATCCCCGAACCAAGCGTCGTGAAGCTCCCGGTGAAATGACCGGGATAGCTGGTAACCTGGGCGAACCGGATCCTAAATAGGAGGCGAGGTTATGGCTCTTTTCACGAATTCCGCTGACAACAGCGAACCGGCTCCACGTAAGGTATTAAAAATTGCAATCTTGGGTGCGGGAAGCTGGGGGACAGCATTCGCCAAAATTGTGGCTGATTCGGCGCGAGAAAATAAAACGGGCGTGCAGGTAGTCCTTATTGGCCGCAGCGAACAAGCTATGGCAGAGTGCTCTCAGACTAGGGAAAATAGTAAATATTTTCCGGGGATGAAGCTACCCGAGAACCTGGAATTCACGGCGGATGCTCCTACCGGGCTCACTGGCGCCGATTTGGTGGTACTGGCTTTACCCTCACAGGTGCTACGTTCGCAGCTTCAACTTTATGCCCGCTATATTGAGCCGCATGCCCTGCTGGTTTCGCTTGCGAAGGGATTAGAAACCGGTACCGGTTTGCGCATGTCCCAGGTGATTACCGAGGAACTTGAGGAAGCCTTGGCGATGCGCGGCGCAGACATCCGCACTATCGGGCATATACCGCATCGGGTATGCGTGCTTTCAGGGCCGAATCTTGCTACTGAGATTATGGGGGAGGAGCCCACCGCCTCTGTAGTCGCAGCACGCACACTGCCCATCGCAGAAATTGTCGCGCAGGCTTGTGCCTGCAGCTATTTCCGCCCCTACACGAATACCGATGTGGTGGGTACGGAAATCGGCGGTTTGGTGAAGAACGTGATCGCCTTGTGCGTCGGCATCTGTGAAGGTCGCAATTACGGTGATAACTCCAAAGCCTCAATCATGACGCGCGGACTTGCCGAAATTACTCGTCTTGCGGTCGCACTGGGTGGTGAAGCAGCAACAATGAGCGGGCTTGCGGGGATGGGAGATTTGATTGCTACCTGTTCATCGCCGCTTTCACGAAATCATACTGCCGGGCGTCTACTTGCCGAAGGGATAAGCCCGGATAAACTCAGCGAACATATGAGCCAGACAGCGGAATCCATCAAATCAGCCCCCGTCGTAGCGCAATTGGCACGCCGTCACGGAGTCGAAATGCCTATCGTGGAAGCGGTCGTTGCTGTCCTGACTGGACGCATCGAGATCGGACAGCTGGCACCGCTGCTGCTGGGACGGCGCCTGAAGCGCGAAGGCCATTAACATCAAGATCTTCCGCAAGAAAATTTTTGCGGCAGGTAAAACAACTAATACAGCACGTGTGCGCAGACATGGGCGCTTGAGGGGCGCTCTCTTACGAAGGAGATACAATGACCGAAAACGCACAGAAGAAAACTGTTGCTCTACTGTGTGGCGGACGTTCTTCGGAACACCCTATTTCTCTGATTACTGCCGTAGGCGTGCTAGGCGCCATTGACAGCAGCGTCTACGACGTGGTGACTATTGGCATTACAAAAGACGGTCGTTGGTATTTGACGAATCTGGAAGAGCTGAGTGCACTTCTCGACGCTGCCCCTGCACATGCAGAGTTTACAGGTGGTTCGCACCAGGTTTTCCTGCCTCTTGGAGCCGGGGATTCGCGAGTGCACCTAGTAGATGATGACGGAAATCTTGAGTATGGTCCTGCCCTTGACGTGGTATTCCCCCTCATACACGGTCCTTTCGGCGAAGACGGAACAATTCAGGGTCTTCTGGAACTCGCTGAGTTGCCCTATGTAGGATGCGGCGTGACGGCATCAGCCGTAGGTATGGATAAGCACTTTATGAAGGTTGCATTTGAGTCTGCTGGGCTGGAGGTTGGGCCTTATGAGGTGGTGACCGATCGCCAATGGACTCATGAGCGCGAGGAATCGCTTAAACGTATAACCGCCCTTGGTTACCCCATGTTCGTTAAACCCACGCGTGCGGGTTCTTCTTTTGGCATTACCAAAGTGGATAAATTTGAGGAACTTGTTCCGGCTATCGAAGAAGCGCGCCGCCATGACGCAAAGATTATTGTGGAAGCTGGCATTGTGGGGCGTGAAATCGAGTGCGGCGTCCTAGACGGTCACCACGGTGATATGCCGCGCGCATCATACCCCGGCGAAATCGAGGTCGTTGATGAGGACCACGGTTTCTATGATTTTGATGCTAAATATATCTCAAAGTCTTCGGCAGTTACCCGGTGCCCCGCCGATTTACCGAAGGATATGCAGGAGCGTTTGCGTGTTCTGGCGGTTAAGGCGTTTTTGGCCCTTGACGGCGAAGGATTGTCCCGCGCAGATTTCTTCTACACCCCGGATGGTCGTTTGGTGATCAACGAGGTGAACACTATGCCGGGATTTACTCCGATTTCAATGTACAAAACCATGTGGGAAAACACCGGAATTTCCTATACCGAACTGATTGATGAACTGCTGACTCTTGCACTGGAGCGTCCTTTAGGGCTGCGCTAATGAAGTCTTAAATAGAGAAGGAAATTCCAGTGTTAGAGCCCCCAAGACCTCAGGTTTTGGGGGCTCTAAAATTTGCGTTTGCGTGAAGCGAACTGACGGTAAGGATCCAGAGGTCTTGAATCCTCTATTTTCCGGTTTTGACACCGTTGAGAGTATCGTTGATGTTCGTGCATTTCTTCTGAGACGGAATTTGTTTGACCGCCGAGTTGAGCTCAGCAAGAAGAGTTGATGATGAAACCTTATCTGCGTCGAAGGTTACTTCAATGGCAGGCGTTCGTCCGTACGTGGTTGCCGTCCACGTTCCCGTCGCACGGTTTTCAGGGCCTGCAGCGGCGGAGGAAGACGCTGAGACTGGCGGTGCTGAGTTCTCTGGCGCATCCTTGGGACGCAGTACCCAATCAATCCCATTGACCTCAGCGCATGGGTCCGATACGGGTTCCTGAACGGTAACACCGCATTTGAGAATCACGGAGGCTGGTTCGCCCCAAGCAGTCGTTCCTTGCGCCGTAGTTTCACGCTGCTGTAGGCCAACGAGTTTTTCTGGCATAGCAACCATCGCATAAGCACATACGGGGTTGGCGGCATCTGGAGCCGGATCAAGATTGACATTGCCCGCTCCACATGCGCTGAGCGACAGCACCCCGGTGAGCGCAAGACCCAAGCCTGCTCGCTTCGCTGGGGACATGACGAAAAAGTTAAAAGACGTAAAAGTCACTCTTTCATTCTAACGTACGGTATATTCACTGGCGTGTCGCAAAAACATAGCGCGGCAGATCAGAGGAAAGCAAAAATTTGAATACCAATTTAAAGCTCAAAGTCACGACAATTTGCCCATAGTCCAGGTACCATGAAAGTAACAGTTAATAGTTGATCGTGAAAAGATTCTTAAAATTCGATAAACTTTTGAGAGAAGCACATCCTTGTTATTTAGGGTGTAGACTCACCCAAGCACGCATATTGTTCGGTAGCTATTCGGTATAAGGACACTTTTTGGGAAACAGACAATGCAAAGTAGCGTCGGCTAGCCTAGCGACTGCATTGATTGCATTCGGTAGTGTGCCGATCGCCGCAACGCTGACACAGGAGGCACGTGGCGCTTCCGGGAAGGTCGCAAACCATCCTGCGACCTCTGACGTTGTCGCGCCCGGACAAGCTGTCGTACAACCTGCCGTACCAGCTACCTTTGCAGCTTTAGGTCAGAAAAATGCTGTGACTCCTATGCCCATGCCGTCTGCAACCGCTACCTTGACTATGTACGGCATGGCCTCCGGCAACGTAACCTATGCTGCTCAGCCTGCCGTCGCCCTGCAATCGGAGTCTCCCATTGCAGGCGCCGAGTTTGCCGCTGCACCTCCGCTTGACTATGACCAGCAGGACGACAAGACTCCTGAGGCTACCGAAACCCCTACACAACGAGCTGCCCCGGACCAGAACACTGATGAAGATGACGCGGAAGTTCAGCCTGTAAGCCCCGAATATGAGAGTCCGCAGGCGCAGCCTTATAATACCGAAGTTCCTACAGAGGATGCTGACACAGAGGCTGTAACCCCAACTCCTGCAGCCCCCGTTCAGAACCTTCCTGCTGAGGACGCTGAGGCAGCTTCCCCGGACCTTGGAGAAGAACCAGCAGCTACTCCTGTGACGCCTACTCCGGCTCCTACAGA
>NZ_KV804815.1:540332-647560 GCF_001811455.1 Rothia sp. HMSC065G12 | reverse complement strand
CTCCTACAGATCAGACTCCGGTGAATCCCACACCAGTAACCCCTACGCCCACACCGGTTAATCCGACCCCGGTGAACCCGGAGCCTGTGCCTGCCAACCCTACTCCTGTGACGCCTACTCCGGCTCCTACAGATCAGACTCCGGTGAATCCCACACCGGTAACCCCTGCTCCGGTGAATCCCACACCGGCCCCAGTGAAACCTACGCCTACACAGGCCAACCCAACACCAGTTACCCCTGCGCCTGATCCGGTACCGACCATTGTGCCTAGTCCGGATCTGACCCCGGTTAACCCTGCTCCGGTGAATCCCACACCGGTCCCGGCGAACCCTACGCCTACACAGGCCAACCCAACACCGGTGTATCCTACCCCCACTCCCATAACACCGGCTCCGGCTAAGCCAACACCCGTGACCCCCACGCCGGTCCCGGTCTCTCCGACCCCGTCGCCCGTAACACCTACTCCTGCAGACCCCGCACCTGCACCGTCTCAGGATCCTGGGTGGACCCCTGCGCCTTCGGAGCAGCCTACTAGCCAGCCTGTTCCGTTCCCGAGCCCAAGTGCTTCCGAATCGGCAGCTCCAACTCCTAGCCCGAGTCCTTCGGGGCATGGAAACCCGGGGTCTGACGATTCGCCAGCTCCAGATGCCAGCCCTTCGGCAACGCCGTCGAGCAATGTCTCTCCAGCACCCGCGCCGTCTACATCTGCTGAACCCTTCCCCAATAGCATCGCGACGTTGGGGCGTTTTGCAACAAATTCAGGGTTCCCCAATGCGTTCCCCGGCGCCGCAGACTGGGTACAGGGATATTTGTCCCGTGGAGAGAACGCCCGGAATGGCTCGCCAACTTTGAGAATGGCGAACCCACAGGAGTCTAGAAACGGTTCTTATTCTGTTCCATCTGCTGTGAACCCGGTTGCCCGTCCGCCTGCAACGTCCGCTGGTTCGCAAGCGCAACGGAACGGCGATAGCCCTAAGAGTGTTCAGGAACGTTCAACGGATTCTCGTGGCCCTGGACTCTCAGGTTTCGTGCCGTTGGCGTTCTTCTCCCTGCTAATTCTTGCGATTACCATTGTGGCGATTCGGTACTTTATCCGTGCCAGGTAACAGGGTATGGGCGATTATTGGGGAATGAACCCTCGGACCAAAAAGCATAAAGCACGGGAAAGTTCACTCCGGAAGAGTACATTGGCTCAGCTGGGGGAGTCCCGTGTTTTGCAATTGTTTATGCCCATGCTGGATGAGCATAACCGCTCCGTAATCCAGGTTGCCTCCGCACATGGGCAGGAACCGGTGCTTGAAGTAGGTCCCGGTGACGACTGCGCAGTGCTCACGGGCGATAATCGACGCACGGTTATCACCACAGATACTCTGGTACATGGGCAAGATTTTCTCGATATCTGGCCTGCCGGTCCGCGTAGCGGCGGTTACGAGGTAGGGTGGAAAGCCACCACCCAGAACCTTGCCGATATTGCGGCTATGGGTGCTGAACCCGTTAGCCTTTTTGTATCTCTAAGTCTGCCGCCCGAAACCCCCTATGGTTGGGTTGAAGACTTTGCCCGCGGTATCCTCGACTCGCTGCATGCATGCGGCGCTACAGTCTGTACGGTAGGCGGCGGTGATCTAGGTAGCGCACGTGATGCCAGCGTTACCGTAACGGCTGTTGGACGATGCGAAAACCCCGTGCTGAGGTCTGGGGCGCAACCGGGAGATACCGTAGCTTTGGCGGGCCGTACCGGGTGGGCTGATGCCGGGCTGCGGCTACTGACAATCACAGGCTCTCTCGACTTGATAGAGCAGCTGCCTTCCACGGAGAAAGAACGTATCGAACGCGCTGTTACCCATCAGCTAAGGCCCGTATCGCCCATACCCGCAGGGCGACGCGCTGCAGCGTACGGCGCCAACGCTATGCTAGACCTTTCAGACGGACTCGTTAAAGACGCGCGTCGAATTGCCGAAGCATCCGGCGTCGATATCGTGTTCAATGATCCTGCGATTACCGAGCTGGCACGTGAGCTGGTACCAGTGGCAAGTCTTATTCTTGAGCATCAGCCCCATAACGATCATGGTGATTCTGCGGTCAGCCTGGCCCGTGAATGCGTTCTGGGCGGTGGCGAGGACCACGGGCTTTTAGCATGTTTTCCGGCGGGTGCCACGATTCCTGAGGGATTTGTCGCTTTAGGCTCTTGCAGTGCTCAAGAACGAAGTGCATCACGAATTCTGTGCGATGGATATGAGCTCCAAAACTATGGTTGGGAACATTACCGAGCATAACCGTCGTATGCTAGAAAGAGCACGGTTACCCAATCCTAGATGGGAAGGATACGTTATGACGAGCGAGCACTTTGCCGCACAAACCCCGCTTAACTTCGGGGTCACGTGGATTGGCGAGGCGCTCTCAACGGTGCGGGCATATTGCGACACACTTAACTCTCTGAACGCTTTCCCTGTTCCCGACCAGGACACAGGCTCGAATTTGGTACACACTTTAGATGCCCTCAATAAGGCCTTTAGTGAGGAGCTTGATACCCTTCTGCACGATCTTCACGCTCTCACGACGGATATACAGAGCGTTAACCAACGTCTGGGTGAAATCTATGAGAATGCTCTCGTGCAAGCCAGTCGGATGGCTCGCGGCAATTCTGGGACACTCCTGTGCGCCTGGGCGTTGGAGGCAGTGCGTACCTACTGGAATTTTTCCGGCCGTCTAGCAGAAGAGCTGGGCGAAGAGGTACATAATCTGCCACTTCTTCAGGATCTTGAGGCGATGTACCGTGAAACACCTGTTACGGAAACCGGTACACGCGAGAGCGCGTACCGTGAGAGCTATGCGTTAGCGCTTGCCGCCGAACGAGTACGCCGTATTATTGCGGATGAAAGCCTAGAGCAGGGCACTATGGTAGCGATTATGGTTGCGCTCGCAGATTACCGTTTTCACTATCGTGCAGGATCGGAGCTTACCGATGTGACGGCACGTGCAGAGTTTCGTCGCGCCACGATGCGCCGAGCGCTTGAGGGCACAGCGCAGAATCCGCCGCTGCCAGAACTCAAGGGATACGTAGATGCAGGTGCCCTAGGCTTTTATTTGGCAGCGGTACAATCAAATCCGCGCTGGATGAGCTCGCGTATGCCTGCGCAGGAAGTTTATGCCTTGGCGGAGCCTCCTACAGATGTTACAAAGCCGAACAGTACGTCTGCTCGGAAAGCGCGAAAGACCGAAGGAACGCAGGACCAAGCAGAGCATCATAATGATGCGACCGGTACTCGGGAAAACCCAGGGTCAATCTGGGAAATCATGGGGACGCTAACTATAGACCCCCTTACTCTCGTACAGCTTCGAGCAGAATTAGAAGAGCTTGGCGACTCGCTGTTGCTCACCCCGCTCGATTTTAAGAACAATATGTGGACCTTACACGTGCATGTGCCGTCTTTGGAAGAAGCCCGCAGAGTTATCGCGCGCTACGGCGTATTGGACGATGAACGGGTGAGCTCACTGAGCGCCCAAGAGAATGAAAGTACTGCGCCATCCTGCTCTCAAGATTTCTAGAGCCTGTGTTCACGGGGAGGGTGGGCGATCAGGACATGCGCTGCGTGGTGACATGAGCTAACGAGGTTCGTAGCGTGCCCCAAATGTGCAACGGTAGTATTAAATCTACGTCTTATAAGACCGTTTGAGCCGAAGGTATTCGGGTTGACGGAGTGCCGCGAGCAGAAAGGAGGGAAAACGTGTCACCTCAAAACTCGAAAGAAGCGCATGATGAGGGCTCGACTCCCAGCCTTTTTGCTGATGAATTTTTAGAAAGCGGTCTTGGACAGGCCAAGAAAGCTGCCAAACAGCAGCCAACCGATGCCGAGCATTCTGACCCCAAATCGTCTGCCATTCTCTCTGAGGACGAACTTGTAACCCATGAATATGTAACGGTTCGCGACCTTGCCGAGTATGCACGCGGTACTAAAACGTTAGCGGAGCTCTCCACCCTTGCGCATCAGCGTGAAAGTTCGGAATATCAGCGTATTGTGGATGCTTTGCGCGCCTCTTTGGGTGCGGCAGCTCAAAGCATGGACACAGCGGAACTGTACGAACTGGCTGATATTGCGTATACGGCACGTACTGAGGCACCATCTAGGCACGGAACATCTTCCCGACGAAAGAGCACAAAGACCACACAAACCAAGCCGCAAAAACCGGCAGCAAAGAAAGCGAAACCCCCACGAACCAATCCAAAAAATTCTACGCATAAGCAATTAAGCACGGATATCTCTCCGGAGAAAAACAATAATCTTGCTTCTCTTGTAGAAGAGCCGCATCATGAAAAGGCCGAACCGAAGAACGCCGTAAAGACACCGGGAAAGAAACCTTCGCGCAAGAAAGCCGCTGACCCAAATACCCCTAAGAAAGCAGATAAGTTAGCCGCGGGAGCGCGGAATACAAAGTCTAGTTCGGACTCTTCTCAAGAGCAAGAAAAGCAACAGCAACGTGCCGCACGGTCGCGGGCTTTAGCACACTATAACGATGAGAAACGCCTGGAAAACGCACCCTTAACACGCTACCTGTCAGCGGCAACGGTACGAGCCCTCAAAACTCACCTGAGCATAAGCACGGTGGGGGAGCTGCTGGAATATTTTCCAAGGAAGTATCTGCCTCGCGGAGAACTTAGCCGGTTTGCCGACCTTGTTGAGGGACAGGACGTGACAATTATCGCCAGGGTCACGAACGTTTCGACCCGAACCATGGCGGCACGCAGAGGAAAAATCACCGAAGTCACGATTACCGATACCCTTGCAGAATCCGACCAGAATTCGGTCAATTCTTCATCAGGTACCTTTGCCGTACGCGAGGGCAGGGCCAATACACCGCAACGAATGCCTGCGGGTAAAACCAACCCGCGCGTGAGCGGATTAGCCGTGCCTTCCGCCGGTTACTCGGGCTATGCGGATTCCTACGGACAACAGAGCGGCGGGAATAATCTCTTTGGCGTGCCGCAACATATATTTGGCGGTTCGGATATATCAGGACCCGGACGGGTGGGCTCCACTATGAAGCTTTCTTTCTTCAACGCATGGACCGCAGCACGCGAGATTCACGCTGGCGAAACCATGATGTTCTCCGGGAAGGTGGGGATTTATCGCGGGGAGTATACACTGACAAACCCGCATTACGCCCTGCTTTCAGACGATGGAAATGCGAACGCCCCCGAACGTGCCGAGGCGCCCATTCCCGTTTATCGTGCTCTGGTGAAACTGCCAACGGATCGCATCGCGACCGCTATTGTTCAGCTCATCGAATCTGTGCCTCTAAAAGAGCTTGAAGACCCGGTACCGTATAAAATACGCCGCGCCCGAAAAGTCCCTTCGCTGGAGTGGACCTATCGCGCCCTGCACACTCCCGATAGTGAGGACACCTGGCGCGCCGCTCAAGCTCAGATGCGCTACCGGGAAGCCTTCGTTCTGCAGAGTGCCTTGGCCCGGTTACACGCCGCACGTGCCGCCCACGCCACCGTGGCCCGGCCTGCTCTACCGGATGGGGCAGCAGATGCTCTGCTGAAGGTGCTTCCCTATGAGCTCACCGAGGGGCAGCAACGAGTGGGCAAGGAAATTTCCCGTGATCTCGCCTCACCGTCACCCATGAATCGGCTTCTGCAAGGCGATGTTGGCTCGGGTAAAACGGTGGTAGCCCTTCGCGCTATGCTTCAGGTAGCCGACTCTGGTGGGCAATCCGCGATGCTCGCACCCACCGAAGTGCTCGCCGAACAGCATTTCCGTTCGATCCTCGATATTCTCGGGGATTTAGCGGATACCGAGGGTATACCGGGATATGAGACTACGCTTTTTCACCCCCAAAACCAAAAAGAAAGCAAAAAATCCGCGCATCGCGTGCGGGTTAGGCTACTCAGCGCCTCAATGCCTAGTGCACACAAGCGTGCCGTACTCGCCGAGATCGCCGACGGCACCGCCGACGTGGTAATCGGAACCCACGCCCTGCTTTCGGATACGGTCACCTTCCGCGACCTTGGCATGGTTGTGGTCGATGAACAGCACCGTTTCGGCGTGGAACAGCGTGACTCTCTGCGTGGGAACAACGGCGAGCTGCCGCATCGTCTGGTGATGACGGCAACCCCCATTCCCCGTACCGTCGCCATGACCGTGTTTGGTGACCTTGATGTTTCCGTACTCGATCAGCTGCCCGCCGGACGGCAGCAGACCGCAACCCATGTGGTGCCGCTTGCGGAAAAACCGACCTGGGCAGATCGCCTGTGGACACGCGCTCGCGAAGAGATTGATGCAGGGCACCAGGTCTACGTGGTGGTTCCCAAAATTGGCGATGACGATGAAGAACTTGAAGAAGGTCAACAGCTCTTTGGCGATGCCGGGCGTGAAGGTTCTCAGAGCTCTGACGGTAAAACACGTCTGACCTCCGTGACTGCGATGACCGCCTATCTAAAACAGAATCCGGCGCTGACTGGAACCCGGATTGTAAGCCTGCATGGGCGTATGGACCCCGAGGAAAAAACTGCTGTAATGACCGCGTTTGAACGCGGAGAGATAGATATTCTGGTGAGCACCACTGTTATTGAAGTGGGTGTGAACGTACCGAACGCAACCCTCATGATGATTATGGACGCCGATCGCTTCGGTATTTCCGGGCTGCACCAGCTTCGCGGTCGCGTAGGGCGTGGTGGTTTTGCCGGAACCTGCTTGCTTGTTACCCGGCAAGAAGCGGGAGGGGTATCTCGCGAACGTCTAGACGCGGTAGCGGCCACCACCGACGGGTTTAAACTTTCGCAGATAGACCTGCAGCAGCGCCGAGAGGGTGATATCCTAGGTGCCGCGCAGTCCGGGAAGAAGAGTACCCTTAAGTTCCTGAGGGCTCTCGCTGACGCAACCATTATTGAGCGCGCTCGTGAGGATGCGCGGGCGCTGATCGCGGCGGATCCCACGCTGGCGAAGCATCCGAACTTGGCACGTACGATTGACCGGGCGCTTGATGCCGACCGTGAGGCATTTTTGGGGCATGGCTAACACACGGGTTTGGCGGTTTTGTTACCTTGGGCCTCCGCCACTAGAGACTATCGACGAACAGACGTGAGGAACGCATGAGCCGTATTATTGCCGGAACCGCTGGCGGTCTACGCCTTGCCTCGGTGCCGGGGGAGAACACTCGTCCCACGACCGACCGAGTGAAGGAATCACTTTTCTCGAAACTGGAGAGCTATGGTGTTGTGCAGGGAGCGCGTGTTCTTGATGCTTATGCCGGATCGGGTGCCCTCGGATGCGAAGCGCTCTCGCGGGGTGCCGCATCCGTCGAGTTCGTAGAGAAGCACCCCAAGGCATGTGAGATAACCCGCCGAAATGTTGCGGCAACGTCGAAAACTGCAACCGGTATTACCCGAGTGACTCAAGGGAGCGCGCAAAGCTATGTAGCGGTCCATAGCGGCCCCTGGGATCTTGTATTTCTTGACCCTCCATATGCGTTTACACAAGAGCAGGTTCTTGATATTTTGTGTGTCATCGCCCCGAATTTAGCGGAGGGTGCCATCGTGGTCGTGGAGCGTTCCTCACGCGATGCGGAACCTGTGTGGAGCTCTCAGCTGCGCCGGTTTGCAATGAAGAAATATGGCGAGACGGTGCTGTACTATCTTGAACCAGATGAATCATATACGGATACTGGTTCTGAACCCGCCGAAAGCGAGAATGCTTCATGTTAGCTATCTGCCCCGGATCGTTTGACCCGATTCACCATGGACACCTGGAGATTATTGCTCGTGCCGCTACGCTCTTTGATGAGGTGCTCGTGGGGGTCGCGCATAACTCCTCTAAAAAATACCTTTTTTCTCTGTCGGAGCGCGTGAACCTAGTAGAGCGTTCCCTAGCAGAGCGCGGTATTACCACCGTGAAGGTTGAGGTTATTCCGCCGGGGGTACTTTTGGCACAGTGGGCTCAGGAACACGGGGCGCAGGTGCTTGTTAAGGGCCTCCGCTCGGGGGCGGATTACGAGTATGAGGCTCCAATGGCGAGTATGAACCGTCATTTGGCAAACTTGGAGACGGTGTTCTTGGCGGGGGAGGACCGTTTCGGCGGGGTGTCTTCAACGATTATCCGTGAGGTTGCATCCTTAGGCGGCGACGTTTCGGTTTATGTGCCGCGTGTGGTTTCGGATGCGCTCGTCGCTAAGCACTCACAGGTCTCGACCGATAACACGATTGCGTAGTTTTATGCGCGATTCTCCCATGATCGAAGGCTTTTTTCCTGGGTTTGCGCGTATTTTATGTGAATTTTGATGCGTCGAATGTCATAGTTTGCCGCCCGAACCTTGATTAACGGCGGTTGAGGGGATAGAATATCTCTTTGGTTTAAGCATTTTGTATAAGGAGATATGCCATTTCACCTCAAAACTCCTCTGATTTGGTGGTGTCAGTCAAAAATCTGGTGCACCGTCCCGGATCTATGGAAACCCTCGACGAGGTTGTACAGGCACCCGCTGAGATGGGTAATGCCCTGATTGGTGTACAAGAAGGCACCGACATGGACCTGAACATTCGGCTGGAGTCAGTAGTAGATGGTATCCTGGTAAGCGGCACAACCGTAGTGGATGTACACGGCGAGTGTAGCCTATGTTTGGATCCGATTGATTACGAAATGTCGACCAACATACAAGAGCTTTTTGTTTTCGAGAAGGCCCCCTCTGGCGGCCCCGAAGACGAAGACGATGAGCAGTATGCCGTTGAAGGTGAATCTATTGACCTTGAGCCGGCACTGCGGGATGCAGTAATCCTTCAACTGCCGTTCCAGCCCGTCTGCCGGGAAACCTGCCAGGGACTGTGCTCTGAATGCGGAGCGCGCTTGGAGGAAGACCCCGGGCATCATCACGAGGTGTTGGATCCGCGCTGGTCAGCCTTACAGGGCTTGCTGAGCGAGGATACCGAAAACTAAATTGTTGTTACGAGAGAATGAGAGATAGCTGTGGCTGTTCCCAAGCGCAAGATGTCCCGCGCTAACACCCGCGCGCGTCGTTCCCAGTGGAAGGCATCTGTGCCGCCGCTGGTTAAGACTGTTGAAAACGGTCGCGTGACTTACAGCCTGCCTCACCAGGCAAAGGTTGTAACTGACGCTGCAGGCAATGCCCTGTTCCTGGAATACAAGGGCCGTAAGGTCGCCGACGCTTAATCACGCGAGTATTCCTGATGACTAACATTCCTAGCGAAGCTGGGGAGTTGCTTGAACGTCTCGGTGTCGATATTGACGCCGAGACGTTTTTGCTGTCTCTCACACACCGTTCCTACGCTTTTGAAAACCCCGGAGTAGAGCATAATGAACGCCTAGAGTTCCTGGGTGATTCTGTACTTTCTCTCGCCATTGCTGAGGAGGTGTACCGCCGCCACCCCGAACTTCCCGAAGGTGAGCTCGTGAAACTGCACCATGTGGTGGTTTCGGCTCCCGCTTTGGCAATAGCCGCCCGTAAACTAGAGCTGGGTAAGCATATCCGTCTAGGTAAGGGGGAAAGGCTTACGGGAGGTGCCGATAAAGATTCGATTCTTGCCGACACCATGGAAGCTATCTTTGGAGCAACGTACATCAGCTTGGGGCGGGAAGCCGCCCGTGAGCTCGTTCTGAGGTTGATTGCGCCCATGTTAGAAGACGAGCAAATTCTCAATTCCGGACGCGACTGGAAAACCGATCTGCAGACGCTGGTAACCTCGCGGTCTTGGGGAGATGTAACCTACGAGATCGAAGCAGAAGGCCCCGACCATGCTCGCGTGTATACTGCCCGCGCTATCGTGGCAAAGCAGACCGCGGGTACCGGAAGCGGACCTAGCAAGAAGGAAGCAGAGCGTCTCGCCGCAGAAGCTGCGTATCGCATACTAGTCTAAAAATATGTTTGCGCCGCCCGGTGGGAGAAACTAGCTCTTGCGCCGAGTGACGAGTTCATGACGCTGTGAAGGGGAGAGATGCCGGAGCTACCCGAGGTTGAGACTGTGCGTGAGGGTGTACATCATCATGCTGTCGGTTGTGTAATCGAGAGGGTACGCATTCTCGATGAACGCTCTATTCGCCGCCATATCGGGGGTTCTGCGGATTTTACGATGCGTTTAGAAGGAACCCGTATTCGCGGGGCATATAGGCGCGGCAAGTATATGTGGCTCACGCTCTCTGCCTCTGATGACGAGCCTTCCCCGAAACCCGGTGACAGCGATGACACGTTACTGCCGTACGCGCTTGTTATTCATCTGGGGATGAGCGGGCAGCTACTCGTGAAGACTCCAGAATTCCCTGCTGAGAAGCACCTCAAAATCGTACTTGAACTCGAACCCGCCGATGGTGAGAGTACCAATAAAGCCACTGAATTACGGTTTGTCGACCAGCGTATCTTCGGTGGAATGTTCCTCTCGAATCTAGTTCCCGACATTCCTGCGGGCACTTCGCCCGCTGGTGCGGAAGAAATATCGGAAGAGTTCTTGGTTCCTGAAGCTGTTGAGCATATTGGGCGTGACCCGGTAGATCCATCCTTTGATGTGGCAAAGATTCGCCGCATCATGCTACGCACTTCCAGCGGCATTAAACGCCTGCTTCTGGACCAGTCCGTGGTTTCTGGGATCGGGAATATTTATGCGGATGAGGCGCTCTGGCGTGCCAGAATACACTACGCAAAACCTGCAAAATCTCTCAGTGCCGCCCAAACCCGGGAGCTATTCGCCGCCGTACACCAGGTACTGACCGAAGCGCTCCATGCGGGCGGGACCAGTTTCGATGCGCTCTATGTGAACGTCAACGGACAATCCGGTTATTTTGACAGGTCCTTGAACGCTTACGGTCGCGCCGGAGAACCCTGTCGACGGTGCTTAGAGGCCGGGCGCACCAGCATTATTGTGCGTGAACCATTTATGAACCGTTCCTCATACCGCTGTCCGCACTGCCAACGCACCCCGCGCGGGCTAAAAATCAGCTAATGTTTTTCCTACAGTGCTGAAGAGGAACGCGAATATTTATCCCCGTAAAAAAGACCCAGACGACGGTACCCCTCATCGATCGTAACGGCGGGCTCCCACTGTAAAAGTTCGTGGGTGAGCCTCTGATCGAACCAGTGCGCCGTTGAAAGCTGCTCCGCCAAAAATTCGGTCATGGGAGGCTCATCCCCGGCTGTTACCGACTTCGGCAGACGACCCCACACCTTTTCGATCAAACGCCCCGCAAAAGCCGCCGCTGGCGCGGGAACCGAGAAACGCGGCGCAGGAACCCCAACCGCCGTGCAGAAACCACTCATCAGCTCAGCAATCGTGCGGGGCTGACCATTTGTGACCACCAGCGCGCGCCCGGCTATCGACTCTAGGCGCTCGTAACCGCGTACCAGTGCATCTGCCGCGTTATCAATATAGAGCGTATCGATCAGACCTGTGCCCCCGGAAAGCAGGGGTAGCCGCCCGGACCGAGCCCTATCTAGGATACGCTCCACCAACTGAGTATCACCCGGTCCCCAAATGAGGTGCGGGCGTAACGCCCCCACGCGCATGGTAGAGCCCGAGGCGAGTTTTGTGCCGTTCGCCGCCAAAACCGCAAGCTCTGCCGTCGCCTTGGAACGAGCATAGTTTCCACGAGCATGCTCGGGGGACGCCGCCCCGTTCCCCTCGCCGATGAGAGCCGTTCCGGCATGAGCAACCGAAGGAGAAGATACATACAAAAACTTAGAAATCGAATGCTCTATAGCGGCATCCAGAAGAGCCTGCGTGCCCACAATATTGGTACGCTCATAATCCTCCCAATCGCCTGAAACCGAGACTTTCGCAGCGGCATGCACAATACCGTCCACTCCCACAAGAGCCTGCTCAATAACCTCAGCATTATTAAGAGAACCGCGAATCTGCTCGAAACGAGGGCGTATCGTATCTGGCAGCAGCGCTGCAATACCCGCATCACTGCGCTGGAATACGCGCACATCATACCCGGCACGCAACAGCGCGATGGCGGTTTCACGACCAAGCATGCCGCTTGCGCCGGTAATAAGCACACGTTCGCCGCTACGGGCAGCAAAATACGATTCATCGACGGGACGCAAAGACCGCGGCGCAGGGTCGGTATACCGAGCCGCTAAAGGAGCCGGGGTAGCCATAAAAGCCTCCAAAATTCAGGTTTCTCCTGATCTTCAAGAATCTATATGCGAAAACACAACGGGAGAACAATGTCAGGCGGATTTCCTGCGTATCCTCTCACCGTTATCTTAAGAACTAAGCACCCGCAAGTACCTTTGAAGCCCACTCGCCAAGGGCAGGCCTATCAATCTTCGAGTTATGGCGAATATCGGTCGGATGCTCCTTGATAACCAACACAGCCGCCAGCTCGATACCCGTATCATCCTGAACGCGCTCGCGGATCTGTCGACTCAGATCGAATGGTGCCTGACCCTGCTTGAGTTTACGGTTGGCGGCCTCAATGACGAGCACGGGTGCGGCTGTGCCTGCAGGACCGACCGAGACCAGTGCGGCACGGCGTACCGCATCCAAGGTCTCAGCGGACTGCTCAGCGGCAACCGGGGTCAGCACACCTTGGGCAGTCAAAAGAACATGCGCTAAGCGCCCCTCAACCCAGAGACGACCGGCAGCATCCAGATGCCCCACATCGCCGGTGTGATGCCAACCGGGGGTTGAAATCGATTGTTCTTCAGTCACCCACAGAGTATCGTAACGGTCTTTAACATGGGGAGCCGATACCAAAATTTCACCGGTCACCCCCGGTTCGTGAGTCATCTCCGAAGCCACGGTTCCATCCTCCCGCAAAGGAGCGATCGCTACCGCTGCGCCATAGACCGCATACCCCACGCATACCCCATCGCGTGCAAAAGGATCAAGAATATCGCCCTCGGCATTTGGGGTTCCCTCAGCTAGTGCCTGGCGAATCATATCCAAAGATACATCGGTAACCGGCAGTCCCTCGGTCATGCCATAAGGGGTGTGCAGTGAGGCATGAGGCATCAGCTTCGAGAGTTCGTCAAGCAGGGGAACAGGAATAGGCGCCCCAGCCGACAGTACGGTGGTGACCTCCGCTAGGGCTGCGCGCTGCGAATCAGTGAGTTCAGAGGCGCTTGCCACCACGTTCACGAGTGCCGCAGGGGAGGCGAAGACGGTGGATGCGCCAATCGCCTCGGTTGCGGAGGCTAACGCGGTTGCGGTGAGTGTCTTGGGCTTGGTCACATCCATCTTTGGGGTAACACTCGTAGCGCCCAGTGCCGGGCCTAGAAGCGCGAAGGGCGCGAATCCAGCTACCAGACCTGACCCGGACTTGAACCCGTAGGTGTTGACGATGGCATCGCGCATACCCGCCAGCTGACGCTGGGTGTACACAACACCCTTTGCGGGGCCGGTTGAGCCGGAAGTGTACAGGACAGCGGCATCCGCATCCGGATCGGGGTCGGGGAACTCGATAACCGCAGGAGTGGCAATAGGGGCGCTGAGTGTGTTTTCGGATGTTTTAGAACGCGCCGAATGTTTGTGAGTGGGCTCAAAGACAGAACCTTCTACACCGAGCACCCGATCCTGGAATTTACCGAGCGGTTCTACGGAAATGCGGTGCCCGGGCCATAACAGGGATCGTGCGGCGGCGAGAGCGGCGGGAATGCCCACGATAAATTGCGGGTTGGCGCCCTTGAGCGCGCGCGTAAGGCCCGTAAGCCCCAAACCGGTATCCGCCACCACAATAACCGCGCCCAGTTTAAGGCACGCATAAATAAGCGTTGTCAGGCGTGACCCAGGTGGCACCATTAGATTCACACGGTCACCGGGACGTACCCCTAGGGCGTGCAGGCGTGCCGCCGCCGCATCTACATGCATTGCGAGCTGTTGCCACGTAAGCTGTGCTGCAACCTGGGTGCCATCGCCTGCGGAGTCCATATCTACAATTGCGAGCGAGGTGTCCTGCGCGCGTTCGTTCAACGCTGCTATCATCGGGCGGAATTCTTCGTGTGCTGCTTCTTCGGAAGACTTCAGATGCCGAATACGTTCCTCTAAGGCACGGCGCGCCTCACGATGCTGTGCCTCTGCGTTGACCGGTTTCTCTAGATAACCCTCAACGAGCGTGCCGAAGTTCTGCCCTAGCCAAGCAAAGATAGGGGCGGCAATATCTTCATCTTCGGCAACTAGGTGCGATGCCTTTTCGTAGCGGTGCACCTTGGCCTGGGGAAAACGATCCATCAGATCGAAGAGGTAGCGCCGCTGAAAAACCGGGTCTTTAGTACCCCACTGGAAGAACGCGGGAACCTTCAAATCCCGAACGCCTTCCGCAATGCGCACCATATGAGCGTATGAGGGTATATCGGTTCCGGTGGGAATATCGCCCACAAAATTGCGGATACCTTCGCGCCACGCCGGATGCGCATAGGGTGCCCGGTAGGTGCGGCGAATCCCTTCGTGAAGTTTGCTGGGGTAAAGCGCACGCGGTTGGGATTCCTGTGGCCCGGCTAGAGCCCGTTCCGAAGAGCCTGGCTCACCTTCGGAGGGTACCCGGCCCTGGTTCTGTGCCAGCCCCAGAGTAACGTCTAGAAAAGTTGTAGAGTCTCGTGTACCCAGCTCGTGAACCCCCAAAGCTAGGCGCAGCGCCGCCGGGATGCGCTCAACACCATCGTGATATACGGCTGTGTTCGTGAGCATGACGCCCGAAAGAATATTTTGATGTTCGAGCGCCCAGCCCAGCGAGATTAAACCGCCCCAGTCATGGGCGAGGGTCACCACCGGTTTATCGGTTGTATCCAGCCCGAGTTCGCGGGTAAAATCGCTCAAGTCTGCTATGCGGTCTTCAAGCGAGCGCCGTTCGTCCTCCAGGTCGAGGTGAGTGCGTTCGGAGTACCCCATATCGAGCTGGTCGACAGCGATAACACGCCACGGTGCTGTACTGTTCACACCGGCATCGAGTACGGTACGCCACAGATACGACCAGGTGGGGTTGCCGTGTACGCACAGGATCGTGCCGATAGGGTCAAGCCCATGTTCCTGAAGCGCTGGAGTATTGTCGAGGTAATGCCACCGTCGTGCCTGCGCCTGGGCGGCCCGCGCCTCAATCGGGGCGGTGGTAGGTACCTCAAGCATGTGCGAGTAGCGAGGATCAACGCCCGTCCACTCGTGTGGGTTATATGGTGGTTGGGTCTTCGGGAAGTTAAGGTGGCGCATATACTGTCCTTGCTGTTGCGACGGCTCGTCGCTGGTGATATTCAGAGTACCTTGGCGTGGGGGGTATGTACCGATACAGTGAGGAGCCCCGCACCTGCCGAGGCTCCCACGCGATGAGACGATACTAATTCACATTACCAGTTGATTTCCATGAGCGCAGTATTCAAACCGGAACCCACACCCATGCATAGAATACGGTCACCTTTTTTATAGGTGGGGGCGCATTCCGCAAGAGTCATAGGCAGTGCCGCTGCCGCTACGTTACCCCAAACGGGGAAAGTCAGCGGAATACGGTCACGTTTAATTCCTACGGCTTCGATAATAGCGTTGGTGTGAGCATTAGAAATCTGGTGAGTCACATAGGAATCCATATTGCTCCACTCCCAACCGTCCTCATGAGCTTGTTCCCAAGCCTGAGCTACCAGCTGCAGACCATGCTCAAGAAGACCAGCGGCATCGGTATTCATGCCCTGATCAGCTTCACCGCCAATGCACAGATTACGATGCTCAGTTCCCGCACGCGATACCGAACCGATGATGCGGTGCCCTTCGGGATGCGCATCTGCCTTACCGAGTACCGCCGCCGCCGCACCCGAGCCGAGGGTGAGGGTAGCAAACTGGGCGAGCACATCCTCACGAGATGTATGAGGCTGGCTCAAAATCCGCAGGGCGGTACGATGCCACGGGGAAGGATCTTCACCGGCAACAACGAGAGCGTAGTCAACAGCACCGGAATCGATCATCGTAGACGCCACAGTCATAGCGTTTACAAACCCTAGGCAGGCGTTCGTAATATCGAAGTTTAGGGCGTGACGAGGCAGATTAAGGCGGTCATGAATACCCACAGATACTGCGGGTTCAAAATTGTCGCGGGTTACAGAAGCATTAATGAGCAGCCCCACTTGGTCCCGGTCAACCTTCGCAGCTTGAAGCGCTTTCTCTGCTGCAGCAACGGCACCATCTTCAAAAGTTTGACCCTCAGCCCAGCCACGACGTTCGCTAATACCCGCCAGACGCTCCAGTAACCCCTTAGGCATCTTCAGACGCTTATAGGTGTTGGACAATTGTTCGTCAAAATATGAGCTTGTAACTACACGGGGAGGAAGTTCATGCGCGATAGAAAGTAAAGCAGCGTTACGATGCCGGATATCAGAATTTACGCCGGGCTTATCTGCGTCAGAAGTCGCGGCTGCAGTGTGTTTGGACAATCTGTATGACCTTTACAGGGAGGTACGTCTATGATGGGTACAACGAAGAAATAGCGGAGGCGCTGGTACGCTCCCCGCATCGTCGACTTAGTTAAATCTACCGTACCCGCGCCCTAAAGTCCGAAATTCCGCATTCATGACTCCGTGCGCCGCATGGCAGACATCCCTAGAATATCAAGGCGTAAAGTTATTGTGCAGCCCTTGGCGGCTTCGAGATACGGAATATTCGTTCACCTATCGCTTAAGACCTTCAACTGGAAGCCGACGCTTCCCGGCAGTTCAGGATGCAAACTTTTCTAAAGCCGGGCAACGTCCGTTGTGCATCCTTAAAATCTGGATGAGCTCGTTTCACGCCCGGAACGCTGATGATGCATCTGAGTACAATAGAACTACTCTGCGCCTGCTAAAACCCCGGCGCGGTTTCCACCCGATGAAAGGCAATCCGTGCACCTGACTTCGCTCACCCTACGCGGCTTCAAGTCTTTCGCATCGTCCACCACATTTGAATTCGCACCCGGCATTAACGCTGTGGTAGGACCTAACGGCTCGGGAAAATCAAATATTATGGATGCGCTCGCCTGGGTTATGGGGGAGCAGGGGGCAAAAACTCTGCGCGGTGGTTCCATGCAGGATGTTATTTTTGCGGGTTCTGGTACGAGTGGAGCCGAAAACAGCGGAAAATCCCAATTAGGGCGTGCCCAAGTTGTTTTGCGCCTAGATAATACGGATGGTGCGCTGTCGATACCCGCCGACACTGTCGAAATCTCACGTACTATGTTCCGTGCCGGTGGCAGCGAATATGAGATTAATGGGTCGCCTGCTCGTCTGTCCGATGTGCATGATATTCTCGCGGAAGCTGGAATGGGGCGTGAGATGCACGTGCTTATCGGGCAGGGTCAGCTCGATAAAATTTTGCACGCCTCTGCCGCCGAACGCCGCGAAATTATGGAAGAGGCCGCCGGAATCCTAAAATACCGCCGCCGCCAGGATAAAACCGCCCGCAAACTTGAGGCCATGAGTGCTAATCTGACCCGCCTGAATGACTTGGCTGCCGAGCTCAGCAACCAGTTGGAACCGCTTGGGGATCAAGCAGAGTCTGCGGCAACCGCGCGTGAACTGCAAGCGCGCATCCGCGAGCTGCATGGCATACTAATCGCCCGAGAAACCCATGCGCTCAACGCCCAAGTACAGGAACAGACCCGGCGACTTAGCGATACGAGTGAGCAGGCGCATGAACTCGATGAAAGCCGCGAAAAAATACGGACGCGGCGAAAAACCCTCGACGAGAATCTTGAATCAACCCGCCGCGAGCAAACGGAGGCGAACGCTCATCTAGTGCGCATCCGCGAGCTTGTGGCACGGGTTAACGCGGTAATCGCGGTAGCGGTTGAGCGTGCCCAAGCGGAAGAAAACGCTCCTGCTCTTGAAGACTATCGGCAGGAAGTTGAGCGCTGTGCACAACGTCTTGCAGAGGATGAAAAAAATCGTGACAGCGCGGCTGTTGAGTACGAAAAAGCGCAGACGGAGGCTCAGGAATCTGAACGTCGAGTACAGGAACTTACAAGTGCTCTCGCCACATTGGAAAACACCCGTGCTCAACACGAGGCTGAGCGTGACCGCGCTAGAAAACGCCGTGCCGAACTTGCTGAAGCTACCGCCGTGGCACGCGCCACCTATGAACGCGCTTGTGCCATGGAAGAGACCCGCCGTGCTGAACACGAAGACTTGACCGCCGAATCTGCGCGTATGGCTAAGACCGTAGCGCACTCAGAGGCTGTCCTGCAGACGGCGGCAGCAGAAGAAGAAACTCACCAGCGGGATCTCACCGCCGCCGCTAGCGTACGAACTAAAGCCGAAGAAACCCGTGAGAAGGTTCGTGCCCAGGTATTAGAGGCCTCCCAAACATATGCTGGTGCCCATGAACGCGCCACAACTCTGCGAGAAGCCCTTGGGCAAAGCCTAGAGATAGCCGACAATCTCTCGGAAGTACATCTCGATCAGCTCGTGCGTGTTTTTGAGGTTCTTACCATCGAGAAAGGCTGGGAGCGCGCCGCCTCTGCCGCACTGGCTGCCTTTGCATCGGCGGCAATTAACGCCCCGCAAGACACCCATATTTCTCGTCTTATCTCTGATGCTGGGAAGAAGACAGCGAAGACTAAGAAGCCATCTCGAAAGACAGAAGAATTAGCGGAAAAAACTCTGGATCTTTCAGATGTGCCAGATGCCGTAGCGGCGCTTACGGTCATTACTCCTGTCACAGACTCGGCAGAGAATTTACTCGATAAATCTGCCCGCACAGCTCTTAACGCGGCACTCTACGCACGCCTGCACGGAGTTTACTTTGTGCAGGATGCGCCCGCAGCTGCCTTAGCACTTACCGCCGGCGCTCACCGTGTTTACGACAGGCAGGGAATCGAATACACCGCCTACAGTATTCTGCACCCGGCACACGAACAGAGTGCCCTCGAACTTGCCGCCGCCGCGCAGGCCTCCCGTGACGACGCCGAAAAAGCTCTAGAAAAACTCAACCGTGCCAAGAAAAAGCTTACGACTGCCGAACGCGCTCTCACCGCTGCAATCGAGACAGAACGCGGAATCGCCAAACTTCTAGGCGAATCCCGTGCCGCCCACGCCCGTGCCGAGGCGGAGCATGCGCGCATCCTAAGCCGATCCGAAAGTCTGCATGCCGAGATCGCGCGCGCTGCCGAAAAACTGCACCATGCCGCAGATGAAGCACAGGAACTTCAGAGCGCATACCAACAGACACGCGACGAGCTGACCGCCCATGAAGAAGCTCGTATGACGCATAGCATCATAGGGAGTAAAGAGGCTGAATCTGGCGGCACCCCGGATAACCCCGCCGATCTCGAAGGCTCTCTCGCGCAGGCACGCAAAACACTGCATGAGGCAGAACAGCACCATGCCCGCATCCAGACCGAAGCTGCACAACGAGTCGCCGAAATGCATGCTGCAGAAGCCTCAATGGAACGCACCCGGGAGGTTTATAGCCGTGCAGAACGTGCTCTCACCGCAGCGCAGGCAGCGCGCGAGCAAGCGCATCGCCTAGCTACCGCAGCACGGTCACAACAGCGCCAAGCTCATGCGCTAGCTGATGCTCTAGCCACTGAAGCAGAAACCTGGAAAAATCATCTTGACGAAATCGCTCATAGCATGAGCAAAACCGCCGAACAACGTGCCGAAACCCACACCGAAGAACAAGACCTTGCAACGGCCCATCAAGCAGCCCTCGCCCTCATCTCGCGCGCCGAAACCGAACTCGCACGCCTCGAAACCCGTCGTGAAACTCTGGCAGAACGCTCACGGCTTCTGACCCAGCTGCCTCTCGACGAAATTCTGCAGACACACCCCAACCCAGACGAAAACGCCGAAGATTACGTACCCACCGAGACCATTCAAACACGGCTTGCCGCCACCGAACGCGAACTCGAAAAGCTCGGCAAAATCAACCCCCTCGCCCTCGAAGAATACGAAGCACTCACCGAACGACACACCTACCTGCGAGAACAAATCGCTGACCTCAAAAAATCTCGCGGCGATGTCATGACTGTCATGGACGAAGTCACCACCCACATTACTGAAGTTTTCACGCAGGCATTCAACACCGTAAACGAGCACTATGAACGTATCTTCGGCATACTTTTCCCCGGAGGTGAAGGTCGCCTAGAGCTCTCCGACCCTGACGATATTCTTAACTCAGGCGTAGATATTTATGCCCGTCCGGCTGGCAAAAAAGTCAAACGTCTCTCGCTTCTTTCCGGTGGAGAACGATCGCTCGCATCCCTGGCGTTGTTAATCGCCATCTTTATGGCAAGCCCCTCACCGTTTTATGCCCTTGATGAGGTAGAAGCAGCCCTTGACGACCGCAACCTAGGGCGAGTCCTCACAGTACTGCAAGAACTGGGGGAGCGCTCGCAGCTCATCGTGGTCACCCATCAAAAACGTACGATGCAGATTGCACAAACCCTTTACGGCGTTTCGATGCGCAACGGTGTTTCGACTGTAATCTCACAAAATATGGATGAGCTGCGCGAGCTTCTCTAAACGTTTTCTAGGCACAAAATAAAATACTGTGGGCTAAGAACACCTTCGAGTGTTCTTAGCCCACAGTATTTTGTGAATGTTCCCTTACCTTCCGGTATAGTTCTCATCCGCCAGTTCGCGGGGCCAGTGTGGAGTACGGAACGGTAGCCAGGTGAGTGAAGCTGCCAGGAGCAAACCTCCGCAGAGCATGAATGCAGGTGTGAAGCCCCACGTATCGGCAACAGTACCGGCGAGAAGCGGGCCCAGAATCATGCCGAAGTCACTATGCATTTGGAAGGTTGCAAGCACGGGTGCACCATCGCGTTTGCTACCGATAACATCGGCAACAGAGGCTTGCAGCGAGGGCGTGATCAGCGCTGCCCCAGACCCCATACCCACGATGAGAGCCACAAGCATCCAAGGCGCCGAAGAAATACCAATAGTCGAAATGGCGGTTCCGGCGATAAGCAAACCGATAAAAATCATGATGCGCCGCCCCAAGTTGTCTGATAGACGCCCAGAAACGGTTTGGGTAAGAGCATTTGCTAACGAACCGACCGCCATCACCGTGGAAGCAAGGACGGTTCCCTCTGGTGCCCTAGACGCATCGCCGCCCGTCGCCAAATACGCCGCGAGCAGAGGAATGAGAGAGGACTGTATACCTAAAACAGCCCAGCCAATCGTAAAGTTCGTGAAAAGCGCCGACCGGTAGTTCGTAAATTTGAGTGCTTGCCGAACGGTCATCGTGGCTGGCATAGGGGTTTTCTGCCGGGGTGATTCCTCGCCCGAAGCCGGTACATCGGTTGCAGGAGCATCATTAGTATCGGGCTCATTAACATCGGGGGAAGCTTTGGAGCCAGTATCATGCTGGGTGGGAAGGCTATATGCCTCACGTTCGGCATCAATCTGATCGGCAGGAGGCATCATGAACCAGACGATAGCCCCAGCTATTAGCAGAGAGCAGCCGTAGAGGGCAAATGGCAGGCGCATCCCCAAGCCGCTGAGTGCACCGCCGACGACCGGCCCCATAATGTTCCCGAGCAGGAATGCGGTAGCGTAGTATCCCGAAACCCGCCCGCGCATATGCGAAGGTGCTAGACGCACCAGAAGACCCATCGCAGAAACCGTGAACATGACCGAACCAATACCTGCGAATGCGCGCGAAGCGAGCAGCACCCAGTAATCCCAGGCAGCGGCATTTACGAAGGACGAAACCGCCACAATAACCATGCCGCAGGTGTAGATAGGGCGCTCACCAAACCGTGAGATGAGCTTGCCCGCCCCCGGTGCGAAGACTAACCGCATGGCTGCCAATGCCGAGACCACAATCGTTGTTGCCGCTACTCCCACGTTAAAGCTACGCGCAAAACTGGGGAGTACAGGTGCTACGAGTCCGTACCCGAGCGCGATCATAAAAGATGCGGCAATGAGTACCTTCAACCCGGTAGGAATACGAGTTTTTGCAGGTGTTTCAGGCGGTGTACCTTCAGTTTCGTCAGCCTTCGTGAGCTGGATGCGCCTGCCGCTCTCATCCTCAATAGTTGCGGATGCGATGGCATCCGCTCCGGGGCTGACGATAGGGATCGCACCGGTTGCGGCGCTCATATAGTCCGGTGTGCATTGCTGCGTGCTGCCGGTATTGGAAGGTTCGTCCTTCCCGGTATCCTGCTGAGTTTCTGCGGGGGAGGAGCCTCGGGACTGTGCGTTGTGTTCGTGCGGAGTCATAACTCTTTCTGAGTATTTGGCGGTAGAACCACTCTAGCGGCGAAGCTGCCGTGCGTGTTGGTTAGAGGGAGCGCATCATCTTGTCTGATGCCGCTTGCTCTCACTAGTCTACTCTTCTTAAGAATTGTGGGTCGGGAGCATTGAGGATATTCCTTGTCTGCCGTGAAACGCCTGAGCGAAGAGTCATTTTATGCGGAAGTGCGCTGCAGAACGGATTTTCCTTCACAAGCCCCCTTTTCATCTTCATACCAGCCGGTAAGCTAGTAGTGTGAATGAATCAATGTGGATAATCCTGGCAGTTGTGCTGGGTGTATTAGTGATTGCTGGCGTCATTTTCGCCTTTACACGCGGTGCTAAAGCGCCGCGTGGCGGGTATCCGAGCACACGTGATGCTGATGATACGCAGACGGAAGACACATCGGAAGAGACCGAGCAACCAGCCTCCCGTTACGATATTCCTGATCCTTCGGCGGGGCGTCTGGTACGGTTGCGTGCCCGTTTGGCGCGGTCGAACAACATGCTGGGCAAGGGGCTTTTGGCTCTGCTCTCACGAGATCGCATCGATCAGGATGTCTGGGATGAGGTCGAAGAGACTCTGCTCATGGCTGATTTGGGTGCTGAGCCGACCACTCGCCTAGTGGAGGCGCTTCAGAAGCGGGTGCGTGTGGAGGGAACCGATAACCCTGCCGCCGTGAAGAAGATGCTTCATGAAGAGCTTCTTGAGATTATCGGTCCCACAATGGATCGTGAGCTAAAGACCGAGGGCACCGACGGTAACCCTGGCGTGGTGCTTGTGGTCGGCGTGAACGGCGTGGGGAAGACCACGACGGTCGGTAAGATCGCCCGCGTGATGGTCGCAGATGGAAATTCGCTTCTGCTGGGCGCGGCTGATACCTTCCGTGCTGCGGCTTCCGAACAGCTGACGACTTGGGGTGACCGCGTGGGCGTGAAGACCGTGCGCAGCGAGAAGGAAGGTGCTGATCCTGCCTCTGTTGCTTTCGACGCGGTGAAGACCGCTAAGGCTGAGGGTATTGGCACGGTGCTGGTCGATACTGCGGGTCGCCTGCAGAATAAGGCCGGTTTGATGGATCAGCTTGGCAAGATTAAGCGCGTGATCGAAAAGGAAGCCCCCGTGACCGAGGTGCTTTTGGTAATTGACGCGACAACCGGGCAGAACGGTATGGTGCAGGCGAAGGTCTTCGGCGAAATCGTGGACGTGACCGGTATTGTGCTCACCAAGCTCGACGGTACCGCAAAGGGCGGCATCGTGGTGGCTATTCAGGAAGAATTGGGTGTTCCCGTCAAGCTCGTGGGGCTCGGCGAAGGTCCGGACGATCTGGCCCCCTTCGACCCCGAAGGCTTCGTGGATGCGCTTCTCGATTAGCGGCTGAACCCTGCTCTCGTGCATCGGGCATTTTAGCGGGGCACATAATGAGGCGGTATTTCCGGGAGTGTTTTCTTCATCTGGGAGCAATTAAATTGCTCCCAGATGAAGAAAACACTCCCGATTTTTATCTCAACCCCGCAAGTTCTTCCTACGAAGCTACTGACCGACGTATCTAGCGACGACCTAACCGTGCCCTGCCAGACGAGCGTAGGATTCAACAATCCAGGTAATCGCCCAATCATGAGTGAGCCAAATAGCAACTAGACTCGGTACAAGAACAACCAGAGCGTTGATACGATACTCGCGATGATTCATCGTGCGAGGCTTGTGATGGTAAAGCACCGCATATGAATCCACTAAGGGCAAAAAAGCTTTCAGGAGCGCCAGAGACATCATCACGACTGCCAGCAGGTAGAGCATTACGACGAAGTATCCTTGAGGTCCATAGAGTTTCCCGATAGATGTCACAATATCTACTACTGAAACATGCTGCCCCTGTGCAACGTTAATATTCTCCCAGATGCGTTGCCTCATGCTAGCAAAGCTCCACTGGTTTCCCGGAGTATTCATGCGTACTAGTGATAGGGCTAATGGTGCTGAAAGTGCAGTTACTTCTAAGGGGAACCAGAAGAACCGGGACGTTGCAGTATCCTTTAGCTTTTTAGATTTTTTCCCCGCGATAATAACGGTAATACTCAAAATAGCTACGATAGCTAAGGCAACCACCAAAATAGCATTCACTACTGGCCATGAGACCAGAAAAAGGGCAGCGACTAGAATAGGTATCACGACCATCATGAGAATGTTTTCTGCGTCGTCATCGGGGGTTTTCTGCGGAGAATTATGGTTGTGATGAGTCACGTTAGTACTCTGGTCAACATGATTATTGTCGCCTGAAACCTGCGCAACGGGTCCATCTCTGTGGTGATTCAGTATTTGATTGTTATTTCCGGAAACATTGCCAATGCTTTGATTCACGTTGCTTGTTCCGTCCTTAGAGTATCCGTTTTTACGTCGAGTCGGTTTAACTTTGACTGCTGCGTAAATACCGCCTGCAAGGGCGGTAACCCCACCGGCAATCAGCGTTGCGGTCGTGCTCTCTGCAATATTCATCCAGTTCATATCTTTCATTCCTCTGTATTCAAGACTCTGGAGCGGTCAGAGCCTTGAAGATTTAGACGATAGTATCCGCTCGGTGTCTTTACCGTACGTCGTGTAAAACTCGTGTTTCTAGGGGAAATAAAGTTACCCCCGGGTAACTTTTTCTGCGGTTTCCTGAAAACCCTGCTAGGTCTAATGTGTTTCTTGAAGGGGCGGCGAAAGAACTAACCCCACCAAAAGCGAAAGTATCCAAGTAGAGGGGATGTAAAGATGGCAAGATACAGCCGGAAAAGTCGCCATAACGGAAAAATCCGCCGGGAACTTTGCATGAAAGCTGGTAAGTCATACCGTGCAAAGCCCACAGGGCGTTGCGGTAGAACTGGCAAGATGGGATACGCAGACAGGCTCGCAGCAATGATAGCGCTCAGTAGATGTGCTAGTCCTATGAACCGCAAGAGTAAACGTGAAGAAAAACGAGTCTATCGATGTCCCTTTTGTTCAATGTGGCATTTGACCTCAAGAGATCTGTTCCCGCCTAAAAACCAGAGCGGCAAGAAATCTAAGAAACCGGGAGTAAGACAGAAGGTGCGGCCACAGCCTATAAAGTTATCTAGTTCTGGTTCGAATCCTCGGTTATCAGTGAATACAGAGATAAAACCAGATATTGGTCAAGAACTAGTTTTATGGCAGCCGCATGTAAATCTATACCTGTAGTTTCTGCGGGCTGTCAGGATTGACAAATCGTAAGGTGCACTCGGTGCACTGTTTGTAGAATAGTGAAGTGGTGGCGTGACTTCCGCCTCTGCCTCAAACACATGAATATTACCCTCATGGGTAGCGATCTCAATGCAACGTACTAGGTGTTGCAAGAATTTTTGAGAGTTAGGATTAATTGCTCATGGCTCACGCCGAACAGCAGGCTCTTAACTTAGAGAGCATTAGCACAGATAAGACCTCTGCCAGTAAGAGGCGCCCAAAAAACTCTTCGTCAAAGAAAAAACCAGGTGTCTCTACGCCAACCACGTCGAAAGAGCTCGCCGGTCACCTGTGGAAAGCAGCAGATAAGCTACGTGGCTCTATGTACGCTTCGGAATATAGTGATTTTATTTTAGGTCTGATTTTCTTGAAGTATGTGGGTGATACGTTTGAGGTTACTCGCGCTCAGCTGAAGGATGAGCTGAGTGAAATGTACGACGGAGATGACCTTCTTGAAGCTCTAGAAGACCCGGACGAGTACTATGCAAAGGCAGCATTCTATGTGCCACGTGAGGCCCGTTGGACAGCGATTTCCCAGCAGGTGAAAAGCGGGGCAGTTGGGGAGCTTCTGGATCGAGCGATGATCGCAGTCATGGAGCATAACAAGAACCTGCAAGGCGCGCTGCCCGTAATTTATAACGGTGAGGGTGTAGATCAGCGCCGTCTGGCGAGCGTGATTGACTTGATCTCAAATACGAACTTTTCTGCAGTGCGCGATTCGGAGCATTCCTCAACGAAGGACGTTTTGGGATTCGTGTACGAGTATTTCTTGGGGAAGTTTGCTCGCAAAGAGGGACAGAAAGGTGGTGAGTTTTATACCCCGACTACGGTAGTGAATACTCTGGTGGGTATTCTTCAGCCGACGGACGGCACGCTGTATGACCCGTGCTGTGGCTCGGGTGGCATGTTCGTGCAGTCAAATGTGTTTGTGGAACATGCGGGTGGTAACTTTAACGTCGATGACCAAGGTCGCCGTACGAAACTGTATGTATATGGGCAAGAGTCCATTCAAAAGACATGGCGGTTAGCCCGTCTTAATCTTGCGATCCATGGTATTGATGGAGATTTAGGTACCCGCTGGGGCGATACTTTTGTGGAAGATCGTCACCCTGCGAAGAGCTTTGATTTTGTGATGACGAACCCTCCATTCAATGACAAGGACTGGGCTCTTAATACGGATGATCCTCGCTGGCGTTTTGGTATTCCTCCCGCTGGGAACGCTAACTATGGCTGGCTGCAGCATGTATGGTCGAAGCTGAATCCAAACGGTACCGCAGCCGTGGTGATGGCAAATGGTACGTTGACTGTTGAGACCAGTGGGCAGGGCGAGATTCGCCGCGCCATGATTGAAAATGATGCGGTCGCAGCTGTATTGGTGCTGCCCTCAAATATGTTTACGACCACGAGCTCTCCGGCATGTGTATGGATTTTGTCAAAGGACAAGAAAGCAGGACGGAACGGTTCAAAGGATCGCTCGGGCGAGATTCTATTCATGGATGCCCGGAAGATGGGTCATATGGTGAGCCGCACGGAGCGCGTGTTCTCTGAGGCCGAGATCGCGAAGATTGCGAATACCTGGTGTGCGTGGCGCGGAGTGAAGTCGATGTATCACGATGACGGCACCCTTATAGGAGAGGGAGAATCCGTAGCAATTCAGCCTTATGACGATGAGCCAGGTTTTAGCTTCAGCGCGTCACGTGAGCAGGTGGCGGAACAGGATTATGTGCTAACTCCTGGACGCTACGTGGGAAGCCCCGAGGCTGAAGCAGAAGATGTTCAAGCATTGGATGCTCGAATAGTCGATCTGCAGGCACAATTACTTGAACAGTTCGCGGAGTCTGAACGTCTGGCACAGGTAGTTCGGGAGCAGCTGGCATCGTTAGACCTTGGTGGTTTAGTGCCCGAAGGAGTGGAGGAGTAATGGCGACTCTAACGGATGCTCAGCGTGCGGCTGGGTGGAAAAAGTACGTATTGTCAGACATTGTAGAGATTATAGGTGGTGGCACGCCTAAGACGTCTAATCCTGAGTACTGGAATGGAGATATTCCCTGGTTATCTGTGACTGACTTTTCGGGTGACTCTCGGTATGTTTATGATACAGAGAAAAAAATTACTCAGGATGGTTTAGAAAATAGTTCTACTAAACTTCTTTTAAAGGACGATATTATAATATCGGCACGTGGTACAGTTGGTGAACTAGCTCAGTTATCTAGTCCCATGGCATTTAATCAGTCTTGCTTTGGGATCCGAGCAATTCCAGATAAGTTGAATCAGTCATATTTATATTATTTACTTCGGACTGTTATTGAAGAACTTCGTCAAAACTCGCATGGTTCAATATTTTCTACTATCACTCGAAAAACTTTTGATATTATTGAAGTTATTATTCCTCCACATGAAGAGCAAGAACGCATTGTTGGTATTTTGGGCTCCCTTGATGACAAAATAGAAGCAAATAACTGCATTATCCGAACTGTAAGTTATATAGCAGTAAATATAGTTGATAATTTTAATATGTTTACTGACATCCCGAATGGTGTACTTTCAGATATTATTGAATTCTCTCCAAGAGTAAGGAAACCTCAAGGAAAAGAAGAGTATCAATATATTGATATGAATGCTTTACCTACTCAAGGAGCAGTTACAAGTAACATATTAAAGAAAGGCTCATGGACGGGGGCAAAATTTGAGAATGGAGATACACTGTTGGCACGTATCACTCCATGTCTTGAAAACGGTAAAGCTGCTCTAGCTATGGGGCTTGGGTCCGAACCAGGATGTGGCTCAACAGAATTTATCGTGATGCGCGCGAAGTCAAAGGATTTTTTGATGCTCCCTTATGGGATATCACGTAGTGAACCTTTCCGCGAGAGGGCAATAGCTCTCATGAGCGGCAGCACTGGGCGCCAACGTGTAAAATGGCAGGACCTTGCTGCCCTCCCTATTAGGATTCCTTCTGAAGAAGAGCTTGCGCGGATAGGAAATATTAGGTCCTTTTTTCGTCAGCTCGAAAACTTGCGTGATGAGAATATAGCTCTCTCAAATATGCGTAACTTACTTATAAAAAAACTAATCGGATAGGGGAATAAAATACTATGGCAACATGGAAACCTAGCGTAGATATTGACTACCTTAAAAGTCTTCTAAATCAGTCTGAGAACAGTCACTTAGACTTTAAGAGGACGATAGATCTATCAACTCCCAAAGGAAAAATAAGTTTTGTCTTGGATGTCGTCTCTATGGCAAATAGGGCGCCAGGTGGCAGTCTTGTTGTGGGAGTAGATGATAGTGGTGCAATTCTTCCACCGGGAGAGTTTAGCGCTCCTCAAGGTATATATGACCCCTCAAAACTGCGAGAAATTATCAAGAAATATGTAGACGGAGAGGTGAATTTAGAGTCTAGAGTGCATGATATTGAAGGTTCTACCGTACTAATTATCACCATTCATTTCCCCGGTAATGGGTTCCCGCTTGTTTTTTCTGTACAAGGTGAGTATACGAATAAGGTACAGGGAACTAACTGTCCAGAATGTCATAAAAGGAAAAATAAGATTATGTTTCGAAAAGGTGACATTTATATTCGAGAAGGGGCAACAAATACCCGTATTGATAATTCACATTGGGATATTCTTTTGGAGGAGCATAATCGTAAAATTAGAAATGAATCTATGGAACATGTTAATAAAATATCGAGTGAAATTATGAAAATGATCAAAGATATTCGCAGCTCTGGTTATACTGATATTATGAATAAGACTAGTGTAGAATTGAACATTCACTCATCACCTAAGGTGATATATCAGGCCGCTGAACTATATATGCGTGAAAACCTTAATGACGATATTATTCGATTCATTGATAAATTGTTTAATTATGGAAATCCTAGGGAATATTTCTTAGACGCACTAACAAGATTAGTCGTTATTGGATGCGTTGCACTAGATTTTCGAAAAACTGAAATTTATACTTACTGTGTTACCAAAATATCTGACCTTGTGTCCGTAGATTCAGAAAACTCTTTAAATGATAGGTCTCTCGATATACTTAATATGATATACGTTTTAGGGTCTTTAGCGGTTCGTAAAAAGATGTGGAAAGAAGTGCGTATTACTGCTATGCAGAAGATATCTAATCCTGTATGGAACCGATATGGATGGGTAAGGGCACTACAGACAGTATCTTCTCGCCGCCAAGAGTTTGAACCTGGACATGCAGGTTTGATGATTACTACCTCTTATGAACTTATAAAAGAATTATCTGAGTTTCGTCCAGATATTCCTGAAGAGTCCTTGCCCTCAGAGGTGTTGGATAACCCTAACATAATTCTTGAATCTTTATGTAAATTTGATTTTTTGAATTATTGGATAATGAGTTATTATGCCTCTGAATGGCATGGTGCTTACCCCGCCTGTTCGGCATATAACGTGTCTAGATTTGAACAGGAAATCTTTGATATATGGAAAGATGATAATAAGTTAAAAAATTTATTTTCTGAAAGCGAGATGGAATCTGCGCGAAAGGTATTTTTTGAAATATTTCAGACTGCAAGACAAGAATCAGAGAATAACTATGGGTCTGACTGGTATAGCTTGGATTTTGATGAAATGTATAACCAATTTACCGAGAGTAATTACTAAAGGTTATTGAAGCGGTAACCCATAATGAGTGCTCTCAAAAACCTCACGAGGCCCGATAGACTGTAAAGTATTAGAGGAAAGGAAGAAATCAATGAGCGTTAAAGTTCCCGTGCAGCCAAGCGTGCTCCGCTGGGCGCTTGACCGTGCTGACATGTCCGAGACTGAAAAGGCTTTTGACAAGCTACGTATTTCTGAATGGCTCAGACAAGATAGTCAGCCAACCATTAGCCAGCTCACGAAGTTTGCCCAGAAGACCCATGTTCCCTTCGGTATGCTCTTCCTCTCTGAGCCTCCTGTTGAAGAAAAACTTCTTCTTGATTTTCGGTTCCGTGGTTCCGCACCAGAGAAATACTCTGCTGAGCTGACTGAAACCATCATGGAACAGCAGCGGCGACAAAGCTGGTACCGTGACTATGCTATTGCGCGTGGCTTAGAAGCGAATGAATATGTGGGGTCTGAAACTCTAGCAAGCAAACCTGAACAGGTAGCCGACCGTATCCGCCATGAATTCGGGTATATACCTGGAATGGCCCGTCCTGGGGCAGAGGCACGCAAAGCGATCATAGAGCTGCTGGAGGAAAACGGTTTTCTCGTCAGTATTGCTGGGGTTGTGGGCTCTAACACCCACCGCATCTACGATCCGAATGAGTTTAGCGGGTTCTCTCTGTCCGATGACTATGCACCCACCATTTTTGTCAACGGTCGCGACACTAAAAACGCCCAAATCTTTACATTATTGCATGAGCTGGGGCATCTTCTGCTAGGGGAGAGCGGAGTATCTGTCTCCAGCGGCGAAGAGGTACATCAGCAGCATGCAGAGCAACAGGCTCACAACGAACGCTGGTGCGACTCCTTTGCTGCACACTTTTTAGTTCCTCCTGCAAAGATACACAAAAAAATACAAGCATTACCCGGCGATGGGGAAGAGATAACAGAGGACTCGATAGAGAAGCTGGCCTCGCACTTCTGCGTTAGCACCCTCACGATTCTCAATAGCCTGCTAACAGAGGAGCTTATTTCCAGGCAGAAATATGCAGCTCTGTATCCGTCCATGCGTGAAAAGGCCATTGCTCACGCACAAGAAAGCGGTAAAACCTCTGGTGGAGGTAATTATTACCTCACCAAGGTCTATGCTCTGGGCAAACGGTTCGCGAGCGCAGTTTTCGCTGATGCCGCCAGCGGACGCACCACCTATACGGAAGCGCACCGCCTACTTGGTGTACCCAAAACAGAAACCTATGAGAAACTCGCACAGAAGGTAAGGGAAGCGTAACGTGTCTTCCGATACTATTTTTTCCTTGATACTAATGTCTTAGTAGAAGCTCACCGCAGATATTATGCACACGATATAGTCCCCAGTTATTGGAGATGGCTCCACAATGAGATCGCTCAACAGGGACGGATCATCAGTATTCTTCCCGTTTATCAAGAGCTTATCGCTGGTAAGGACGAACTCGCACAATGGGTCACAGAAAGAAAAGAGTATTTTAAGCCTTTGACAGCGGAAAGCATAGGAGCTTTCAGAGAAGTCGCTAACTGGGCACAGAACAAAGACCAATACAAGCAAACAGCTAAAAATGAATTTCTGAGTGTTGCTGATAGCTTGCTTGTCGCTTTCGCTAAAGCGCATGACTACATGGTTGTGACTCTTGAGCAGCCTGCACCTGAGTCGAAGAATAGAATTCTGATACCAGACGCCTGCCACGCACATGGAGTAAAGTACTGCGACCCCTTCGAGATGATGAGGTCCCTTGGCGGATCAATCTGATGGGCTTTCACCGACCGGTACGCGGTGAAAGCCCATGAGATAGTAAGGTAATACCTATTAGTAGATCGCTCCCGAAGGCATACGACGAAGATAATCATTCTGCGCCATAGTTTCAGGAAGTTGAGTAGAAGCCGTCACAATGTTGTATAAGAGGTATATCGGGGAAAAAGCTACAGAAATTAGTGACCTTATAAGTGCTACCAGGTTTTCAAGCCTCTTAGGCCTACTCTCGGAGAATTGATACGCATTGCCAAAGATAAAAAGTATCCCTGAAGTACTTAAAATTATGATCCACTCGAAGGGAGTAGTCCCACGTAGCGTGATCATTGTTAAGCTTAATATAATCCATGTAGGTGCGTAGGATAATGACATCTCTAGCCTATTAATGTAGGCCACATGAAAATTTCCGATGCTAAGGGTAACCAAGCAAAACATGAACACGCCGTTGAGTCGAGCAACTTCTTGAACTATCGTGTACCACTGCGTATCAAGGTGAGCATAGCGAAAGATTTCGTTAAGAGCCGAAAGAAGCGAGATATTTGGTATTGCCGCTTCAGTAAATACACACCACATGAGCGAAGCAACAAGTACATCAAATATACGTACGTTCTTCGGGAGGATATTTTTAATAGTATTTGCAAAGAAAGAAGTGAATGCTTCTAAGGGAACTGCCATGGACGCCTCCTAATATTTTGAACGATATGATCCCTTCTTCATACGAAGAGAACCTTTAGATACAGTTCTAACGTATAACTCTCCGAAGAACCTTGCCACCAAACTCGTCATCCTCCAGCATCGCTGCTGGGTGCGGCACGGTTTATGCACATTTCCTCCAGAATTTTGCGATAATCAAAATCAGAGAAAACTCATCACCACAGCATATTTTGTTGAAATGTAAAATTTTGCAGGAGATATATGGAGGACCTTCGTGCTCTTGTATCGGGCTTCTCCCTAAGCCGTGCCCGACTGGCTGCCGCAGCGGGAGTGAGCGAAGCAGCCATTAAAAAGCTCACCAAGAAAGAACTTGCCCCTGCACTTACCGCCGAGAACGAGATCGACTTAGGTCTTGCCTTCGGTATTATGCTTGGTCTTGACGATCATGGAAACGCCACAGGTAAGAACCGCACTAAAACATCAAGTCCCGAAGAATTCACCTGCAATTTGCTTCGTGAACGGTTTCTCGCCGAGTTTACCAACACCGCCGATCCGGTAGGAGTTACCGAGCTTTTGAGCGCACTCGTGATGCTCTACACCCCACTCGACCAGACGGTCGAAAACCCACTTCATATCCTTGAAACCGCTTACGTTCAGCGTCCACAAACTAGCTTTGAGCTCAAAGCATCAGAAACAGAACCTTATTCCCAGAACTCTATTCGTGTACATCGAGAACCACCCACTTGGCTTATTATTGAGGCTTTTCCTGAAGAGCAACGCCCGCTGATTATGGATATTGTGGTTCCTGTTTTAGAACAGGGGTGCGAAACCCTCATCCATGCACAACCGCGCAATACTCTGCTGACGTCTCAAGATTGCATGCGTCTTACCTGTGCTTACGCCTTCGCTGTAGCCGAAGAGTATATGGAGCAGAACCATAAATTTGCAGAAATACAGGCTGTTCGAGAGAAAATCTCTCACCGCGATCAGCACCACACCGTCCCCAACCACGAGGTTCTGCTTTATCTGGAAGAAATACTTGGTAACCGCCGAGAACTTCTGGTCCATGGCGCGAACAGTACATACGAATTTGCCTCTGTAGCTCTTGCCCACAATTTTGAGCGTGCTGAAAATGTATCCTTCAGTGTAGAATCGAGCGCTTCCTCAGAAAATACCGAGCAGCGGCAACTTAACGTCTATAAGCTGATGCTTGCTGCGCTGAGCGACGAAGGACTGCAGCGCGCTCTCGAAATACATGGATCAGAAACGCCAGATCCCTACAACGGGAAGCTGCCCTCTGATCACCTACTGTTTCTTCCCTTAGATACAGATTTAACAGGCCTGCGACACCTTTATGAAGCGCAAGACAAACAATGGGAAACAATCTTCGCATATGCCTACAGTGAGGATAAGCAAGTAAGTACTCTCCAACCTGGAGAAAACCTGGTCGTGCTTGGACTACACGATATCCTCAGTAAATTTGGAGGTTCACGTCGCCTGCCCCAAGAGACAAAGCCCTGGTATGTGCCCTATGAACGCACTGGGATGCTCAGCACAGAGCATGAAAACCCGTACCACAAGATGCGGTTACGTGCCTTGATCAACCTTGGCGATAACAGGCTTAAACGCAACACCAAAGCTAAATTGGGGCTAGCCGTATTCCGCGTTCCCACTCTTGGAGAACAGCTACAAAACTCCGTATATCTTGCTGATCTTTCCTACGCTGCCTTGGCAGAGGATAAACCTGACTCGGATAAAAACACCCAGCGTGCCCATACAGTAGCCCAGACCGTGCTCTCATACCTGAATACGGGAGAAATTCATCCAGAAGATCTAACTATTGGGTGCATCGTCCGCTCAGACAAGCTTGAGCATGCTTCATTCCATGAAGTGTACCGTGAAGCACCTGGCGGTAGCCTGCTCAGTGATTATGAGATGATGCTGCGTATTCCCCAGCAGCTTCAAGAGATGCTAGACGATATTGCGGATACAACTTTAGAGCCTTGGCCAGTTATTCCTCGGGCTCCCGAAGAAAATATACGTTACCGTGGCAGTGATAGTTACGAGGTTCCTCTAGAACATCTTATTGAAGAGCGCAGGATCCTGTATGTTCCCGGCAATAAACTGGAAACTGGCTGTCTACGATTTGGTGAACCCAATTACAGTGAGCACACCGTGTTTGATCCGTATGCCTTGAGCAGATACAACATGATGGGACAATTGCCTCAGCAGGTTCACTTTTTGACTTCGCAGAATTTACCTGATGAAGCTACCTTGACCGAAGAGTACGATATTGTAGTGTACCCCGCGCATACAACCGACGCGCCAGGTCCTGCTGTCTACGTCGACCAAGAGGGCAATAACCTGGTGTCTTCACCAGCGTTTGTCCTTCGGCTTTCTCCGTCTGAAGATGGAAACGCTCACCGGTACGAACGCTCTACAACATTAGCTGCGCTTCTGCTGAGTTCCCTCAACAGCCAGAAGGAGAGCGAAGGAAGCGGAGTAGGAAGTTACCTATCTCCAGAAAAGCGCATAAAGTCAAAGGTTTTTAACTGGAGGCAGCTCCGTCTACCTTACACGGCATATCTACCTAGCGTGAAGCTCCGAAACGCGAAGGATCCACGAACCTTGCCAGCGAAAGAACGGCAAGGATACACTTCCGCTGAAAATCAGATGCTGTGGTTGCTTGGCGAAGCTGCACCAACCCCGGAAGAAGAAGCTGATATCAGCGCTTACGCTCAATCATTCACAGATCTGAAGAACCTGGAAGATAAGCTACAGCGTGCCCTCGAAAAAGTACGAACCATGCAAAACATTAGTGTTCATGGTATCACCTCAGGCAACCTCAGCATCAGAGGATTTGCGCATCATCAAAACCTTCGGAAGAGGTCTGATGTTTAGAGTCCAAGCTACAGATGTCGTTCCACCACAAGAGGTCGGTCTCTTCTAGTGTTACCCCCGGGTAACTCAGACGCTACTTGGGTACCAAGGTACAACCTGCCACACTGAGAATATAGGCTCAAACACCGCTTCAGATGCAAGCAATAAACTCAAAACGAAGGGAACCATTAGTAATATGCTTGAAAAAGATTGGGAAATACGCGTTCTTTCAGATCTCCATGATCTAGGCTGGAAAATTACCGACGGTACAGCTATAGCACCCTTCACTGATCCGTCAGAGCGTCGGTCTGCTCAAGAGTCTATCCTGCCCTTCACCATGCCTGAGCATGCTCGTGAAAGTTACCACTCCATCCTGATTCCTGGCGCTCTCAAAGAGGCGATTAGCGTTCTCAACCCGTGGCTACCCCCTGAAAAATTACAGGAGGTATTCACCAAAGTAACCACTGTCCAAAGTAATGACCTCATCTCAGAAAATATGCGAGCCTACCGGTACATGACCGAAGGGGTGAAGATTGAGATGACTGCAGCTGATGGATCGCAACAGACCCATACAGCCCGTATCGTCAGCCGCGATGCGGACGATAATGAATGGTTGGCGGTACAGCAGGTGATTATCAAAGAACGTGAGCGAGAATACCGATTTGACGTAGTGCTTTACTGCAACGGATTACCCGTTGGGATTATCGAACTTAAAAATCCCGGAGCAAGTAACTCAACTATTGAAGATGCCTACCAGCAACTTAATACCTACAGCACCTACTTCCCTCAAGCATTTACCTTCAATATTCTGAACATTATGAGTGATGGGATTACCTCCATGTATGGAACTCCTTTCACACCGTATCAGTACTTAGCGCCCTGGAACTATACACCTAGTGGTACTGAAACCCCTGTTCTCGAAGAAGTTGATGGGCAGACATACACGACATTGGATCGTATGCTCGACTCGCTTGGAAACCCAGATATTCTGCTTGATATGCTCTTCAAATACACTCTTTTTGTGCAGAACGAAGGCAAGGCTGGGCAGAGCCACCTCACGAAGATTATTGCTATGTCTCACCAATACTTCGCGGTTGAGAAAGCACTCACAAACACCATCAACGTGCCCACGGGACGGGGAGAAAAAGGACGTGTGGGCGTTGTATGGCACACTCAAGGTTCCGGTAAGTCATATACCATGCTGTTTTATGCCCGTGCCATCATGGCTCATAAACGCATGCACAACCCCACCATTGTGGTGGTTACTGACCGGACTGACCTTGACGATCAGCTTTATTCCACCTTCCGCAAAGACCAGCTTCTCACTGACCAGCCTCAACGCATTCAAAGCCGGGATGAACTGCGCCTAGAACTTAAAGGTCGCCAAGCAGGAGGGATCTACTTCACCACGTTACAAAAATTTGGTCTAACGGAAAGCGACAAGCAGAAACACCAAGAGTTTCCGTTGCTTTCAGACCGTGAGAACATCGTGCTCATTGTCGATGAGGCGCACCGCTCCCACTACGGCAGCTTAGATGACGGTTATGCTAATAACATTAATCGTGCCCTGCCACACGCTAAATATATTGCCTTCACCGGTACTCCTATCGACAATACTACCGGCTCAACTGTTCATGTATTTGGTGATTATATTCATGTGTATAGCATCGACCGCGCCGTAGCGGAAGGAGCTACAGTACCGCTTTACTACGATTCTCGCTATATTCCTCTAGCCTTACGTGATGGCGAGAGCGAAGAGACTATCACTGCGCTCGCCGAGCAGATCACTGAAGACCTTGATGAAGAGCAACGCCTAGACATAGCTAAAAATGTCGCTCGCTTAAAAGAGCTTCTGATTTCAAAAGATCGCCTTAAACAAGTTGCTCAAGACATCGTGTCTCATTGGGAAACGCGACGTGAAAACATGGAGGAAGAGTTAGGGGTGTATGGAAAAGGTATGATAGTCACGTCATGCCGTGAGCACGCCTCAAAACTGTACGATGCTATCGTAGAGATACGCCCTGATTGGGCGCCGGAGCGTAACGGTGAGGATGTACATACCGGTAAAATTCAGGTTATGTATTCTCGTGGTCCTGCTTCTGAAGGACCTGAAATGGCTCGGTTCGCACGTATCAAAAAACAGTCACGAGAATTGCAAGCACGTATTAGGGACCCCAAGGACCCCCTTGAACTGGTCATAGTAAGCGATATGCTTCTCACCGGTTTTGATGCTCCAGTTATGCATACGCTCTATATGGATAAATCCCAGAGCGGACATAACCTGATGCAGACCATAGCCCGTATTAACCGACGTTTTCAAGGGAAAAGCGCAGGCCTCATCGTGAGCTACTTACCGCTTCAAAAGAATCTCTCTGAAGCATTGGAACGGTATGCTGACGATGAACGTAATCCGGTTGAAAACGCTGCCGACGAAAGCTTGCGTATTAAATCTTTCCAGTTGCTTGATATTCTCGACCAGCTGCGGAACCTATTAGGACAGCGAAACTGGATAGAGCAAGTGCACCAGAATGTCAACGGGGCACGACGTTTAAACGTGGTGTTGGGCGTATGTAACAGTATTTTAGAGTTTCGTAGGAACGAACAGAGCAACCCCGATATGCCGGATGACCAGCGCCGTTATGCTCGAATTATGGCGCGACTGATCACCATGGAGCGTACCTACCGGCATATCAAGCAAGCTACTGAAAACGAGTATGTTAAGCGTGTGCTTGAGCGAACTGACGAAATTGAATTTTTACGAGCAGTCTTGAACAGCATTAAAGCAGTCCTGGGCGAAGAACGTATTAAAGGGCGTACTCAAACTCCTGAAAATGCTATGCATGAGCTGCGCTTACTGGCAGAGAGCATGCTCGAAAGCCGAGACACTATTTTGGTGACGTTGGCAGATGGCAACGAACACATCAATATTCGAGAGCTCAACGAAGAAAACTTGAAAAGGATCGCCAAAACTTCTACACCAACTCTCGCAGTAGAAACCGCCGAGCGGGCTATGATGCAGCGTATTCAGGACGTTGCCGGGAAAAACCGTACTCGGCAGGAATACTTCGGTGACAAGCTCAAACAAGTAGTTGAACGCTATAACCGCGGAGTCACAACTCTGGCGGAAACTATGACCGCTTTGGCTCATTTTGAAAAGGAGCTTCGGGCCGATATAGCTCGTGGAGAAGCGCTCGGTTTCACTGAAGCAGAAACGGCTCTCTTTGACGCGCTCAAGGCAAGTGCATCTCCTGAGGAAATCTTAGATGATGATGTCCTGGGGAAAATCACTAGGGATATTTCTGCTGTGATTCAGAAGCTACCCAAGCGTTGGCTGGAGAGCGGACAGGAGCGTGCAGCATTCCGGGTTAAACTCAAGCGTATCTTCAATAAATATAAGTATCCGCCAAAAGCACAGGAAAAAGCCCGTATACGCATTATGCGTGAGGCTGAAGACTTAGCGCAGGATGCGTTGCTTGGTGGCTGAGTATTTCAAGTACACAGTATCCTTCGAGTCTTAAGAAGCGGGAGCGTTTTCTTCATCTTAAATTGTTACCAGATGAAGAAAACGCTCCCGGTTTGTGTATTCGCTTGCCAGAACACCCTATTCATGGGTTGCCAGGTGCTTGAGTTTTCCGTTCCACTGCGGCAGCTCATGTGTAAGAAACTCTGGTTTGAGCGGATAATCCGCCAGGGAATCGAGCGGCAGCCAGACACAGGGGTAGCGATGCTCCTCTTCGCAGGTAGTTATCGGAACCGCTTCAGGATTAACCTCCACGAGGTAGTGAAATTCGATGCGGTGGTTCGGTATATCGTGCACTGTGAAAAGGTGCTCTCCTACGAACGCAAGCTTCCGAACCGTGCAGCCGATGCCTAGTTCTTCGCGTACTTCGCGACGCACCGCATCCGCGCTGTGCTCACCAACTTGTACAGCGCCGCCGGGCACAAAATATTTGCCGTCGTGACTGTAGGTCAAGAGCTTACCGGCGTGTATGATCAGTGCCGAAGCTCGCACACCGTACTGATATCCTGCAGCTGTCGTTCGAAAATCCATACCTTTATTATCTAACTGCGTATTGTATACAGTTTCGCCAAACGCTCATTGGAGGGTGTCATCGACAGTAGATCTTGGCACATCCTGTATCCTTGGAGATTGAGTAAGCATCTTAAAAATGGGCGACCATCTTGGGTTCAAGCTGGGTGCAGTCCGTTTCCTCGACGATAAGAAAGTGATCACGGCTCGTGTTCAATTCTCTCTCTGACCGTTTGACGGCAACCTTTAAAAACCTGCGTGGCAAGGGCCGCCTCTCTGAGGCAGACATTGACGCAACCGTCCGCGAAATTCGCCGCGCTCTGCTGGATGCGGATGTCGCCGTGCCTGTTGTCCGTGAATTCGCCGCACATATTAAAGAGCGTGCCCTCGGTGCTGAGGTCTCAGAGGCACTCAACCCTTCACAGCAGATCGTCAAGATTGTAAACGAAGAGCTTATTACCATTCTGGGCGGGCAGACTCGCCGCATTAACATGGCTAAGACCGGTCCCACCATTATTATGCTGGCTGGTCTGCAGGGTGCCGGTAAAACCACGCTGGCGGGTAAACTCGCGAAGTGGCTCAAGGGGCAGGGGCATACCCCTATCCTGGTGGCATCTGACTTGCAGCGTCCGAACGCGGTGACCCAGCTGAAGGTTGTGGGCGAGCGCGCGGGCGTACCCGTTTTCGCGTCCCACCCGGGTGTGACCAGTGAATTTGATACCCCTACTGGCGATCCTGTGCAGGTTGCACGAGATGGCGTTGCTGAAGCGCGTGCGAAGCTCCATGACGTGGTGATCGTTGATACCGCAGGCCGTTTGGGTGTGGATGCTGAACTCATGCAGCAGGCGCGTAATATCCGCGATGCTATTGAGCCTCAAGAAGTCCTGTTCGTAATCGACGCGATGATTGGTCAGGACGCCGTGAATACCGCAAATGCCTTCAACGAGGGTGTGGACTTTACCGGTGTAGTGCTCTCTAAACTTGATGGTGACGCCCGCGGCGGTGCGGCTCTTTCCGTTGCTTCGGTTACCGGCAAACCGATTATGTTCGCATCCACGGGTGAGAACGTGGATGATTTCGAGCAATTCCACCCCGACCGTATGGCCAGCCGCATTCTGGATATGGGCGATGTGCTCACCCTGATCGAGCAGGCAGAGGCCACGTGGGATAAGGCAGAAGCCGACCGCATGGCCAAGAAATTCATCGATCAGGAAGACTTCACCTTTGATGATTTCTTGGCGCAGATGCAGCAGATTCGCAAGCTGGGTTCCATGAAGAAACTTCTCATGATGATGCCCGGTGCCGCCCAGATGCGCCAGCAGCTAGAGTCTTTTGACGAACGTGAAATTGACCGCGTTGAAGCTATTGTACGTTCGATGACCCCGCATGAACGTGTGGCACCGAAGATCATTAACGGCTCACGCCGTGCGCGTATCGCGAAAGGTTCGGGCGTGACTGTTTCTGAGGTGAATCAGCTCATGGAGCGTTTTGCTCAGGCACAGAAGATGATGAAGAAGCTTGCCACCGGCAAGATGTCTGGTATGCCTGGCGGCATGCAGATGCCCGGTATGGCCGCGGCTGGCGGAAGTAACCGTAAAAAGAATAAGAAAAATAATAACAAGAAGAAGGCGGGTCGCTCAGGCAACCCCATGAAGCGTAAGCAGCAAGAGGCAGAGGCACTTGCCGCTCAGAAGGCACGCCAGGGTGCGGCTTTCGGGCAGCAGGCGCAGCAGCAAGAAGATCTTGATCTTTCGAAGATGAATCTGCCGAAGGGCTTTGAGAAGTTCCTACAGTAGAGGGACTGTGAAATGGTGTTCGCGGTGTTCTGGCGGCTTTATGAAAGAGCCGTCAAACATCGTGAACGTTGTTTGACAAGAATTTACCGGTGTATGAAGACGACTCACTCCGTATTCACACATCATGAAGACATACGCGTTACTCTGGTATAGAGGATTCGATAATACCGCGCCTATGACACACACCATCAGGTCACGTGCTGCAGGCTGAAAACCTGCATGAGAAAACGGATCCGATTGATAGGCGTGGAATGCAGATCTCTACAGTGTGCATCCGATGATTCGTAACGCCGGTTCTCACCGGCGATGCCCTAAATGCGAACTGCGCCTACTAATTAGCAGAAGGCTTTACGATGTTAGTAGCGGGGCAGATGAGGCAAACGGCAGAACGCTATTAAGGGGAAGAATGCAGAACAACGAGCAACATCACCGAGACTCGGCGCAGGGCGGCGCTGAACAGAACGGTCGTGAGCGCCATGAAACTGCCAACCCTTGGACTTACACCAAGCCGGAGGCATCTGCCAGTCAAAATGGCACCGTCCCGGATTATTTATGGGTTCGCCTGTCTTTAGAGTATGGTGAAAACACCCCCGACATCGCCGGTTCTAAAGTGGTCTATTCCAGCGACTCTAGTGATGATGCTGATCCTGAAACTGCGGATGTTGCGAGCGCTATTATTGACCTGATCCGGCGGGCGAAACAACTTCATGAGGAGAAAGAACACCGTATTGATCCGCGTGAAGTAGATGATGTTGCTGCCTCACTAGCCCATGATGATCTGACGGTCGAAGAACTTAACCAGATGTGGCAGGATACTCCGGCTCCCCAAGACCCGGATAGCTCCGAGGAAGACGGAGAACATTATTCGGCTCCTCGGCATGACCATGCGGGTTCTCCCGAAGAGATCTTTGATGTGACTTTTTCTGATGTTGAGGATGAGAACCTGCACCGTCGCCGCATGTTAGCGCGCGCCGCCAGCGATCATGATGTGATTCAGGCTCTTATAGAGCTGACTCGGGAACGGCCCGAACTTATCGCCTATGAGATGGGCGAGTGTGAGGTTCAGATATATGTTTTGTGTTCGCTTAATCCCGCAGGTTATCTGAACGTTTTGCATGTGGCACACGGACAGATTCGCAAGGGTGAACCCTTGGAAGAATACGTTGAGTGGCTTCTTGAACGAATGCCAGTAACCGGTATTGCTCTTGAAGAAGAACCAGGGATGTGGGTACCGGTACCGCATGATGTTTACCAGATCGAATTTTTAGTTGATGGCGATGCTGCGGCGCTTCTAGATATTAACCTAGATGCACTCACCAGCATGCTCCTCACCCAGCCGGAACGCCAGATTGTCGCGGCCCCGGCGGGAACATGGACGATTATTAGCGGCGATCCGCATGACATTTTGGCTGTTATTGCCGAAGCAAAGTGTCACGCCTTGATTGCGGAGGGGAATGCGCATCAACAGCACCTCATCTTTATGGAGGCCCCTCAAGAGCTAGAGCAGAACGAGAACGCACCTGCCTGGATGTTGGGCGAGCCGGAGGAGAAGGACTCGACCATTCTGGAGTTCTTCTGGCAGTCTGTTCCGAAGACTCTCACACGAACTATGACTCGTGAACATTGCGATTCTTATGAGGGTTCTTTGGAAGATATTCTGACGAGTCTGCCAGGTTTGCCGCCTGAACCTTTTGGTCTGGACCAAGACGAGCTTACTCGCTCTATTGTTGAGCTTTCCCTGCTTTTCGGTGTTCCTTCTGGAACTTCTGCGGGAAGGCGCCTTGAAAGCTATCTGCGAGATACGAAGAACACTCTTGCTCTCGAATCGGTGCTTCAGCTACTGCACGTTCCCGTTGAGCTGGCAGCGGTACCGACGGAAGGGCTTGAGATCGGTGCTATTGGAACCGCTCGTGTATTTGGCGAAGACCCTGCTGAATTGCTGGCGGCACCTCATGACGAAAGTTCGTCTCAAGCAGACATGGATCCGGCACAGAGTGACGATAACTCACTGTCTGCGCATTACCAGTCCGATAAACTTCCCGATATAGAGGCTTTAAAACGTAGCTATCGTCTGGTAGCTACAAACCGCCGTGTGACTCTTGCGGAGTGGCTTGCTGCGTCTCAAAGCGGCGAGATTCCTTACGAATATACTCATGTGGGTACCACCAAACAACGTGATAATCAGCAGAAAGAGTCTTTGGTGAAAAAGCCTTCCTCAAGTCCGCGTGTGGATGCGTATAGTCCTAGCGGTGCATCAGGCAAAGCGGTCGTTGAGACGAACTCTTCAACGCATACAGTTCAGCCCGCACACTCGGAATCGCCTGGTGAGACTTCTGCTGGAAAAGATCCCAAAAATCGTTTGCTTACCCGTGTTTTTCGGGTGGACGGTACCGCGCAGTTGGGGCTGGCAACCGTGTTTTGGACTGTTGCGCGTCGCAAAAAAGCGCAGGGTAAGAGCGCCCCAATTTTGACAGCTCTGAGTACTGTTTTCGCAGCTGGCGGCACGAGTGAGATTCTCTTAGCGCCTCGTCTCGCTCGGCTTGCTGGCGAGAAACTTGATGAGCATCGCAGTAAAGAAGCTTCAGACGCTCCCGTAAACGCGGAGCTCGTGCGCCGGGGCGATAACCCGCAGGGCGCATCGTCGGAGGGGCTGCACCGGCGAACCTTAGTTGATGACCTGCGTGACGGCATCTACGTGGAATCTCCGCGTAAGTCTTGCAAAGCCCGCTCACAGGCCGCGAGTTCCACGTCAGATGCTTCGTCCGCCACAGAGCTGGGGGAGAGGGTACGTCGTACCGTTCGTAAGTTCTTCTCCTAAAACTCTCTAACGCTCCTAAGAACCATGCTTAAGTACAGACGAAAGCGGAATCTATGAAAGATACATATTTAAGCCATGAGGAACTGGTAGCTTTTATTGCAACACTTCCAACACGTCGACTTGCCGCCGGAGCGCTTATTCGCAATGAAGAAGGCGAACTACTTGTGGTGAAGCCGAACTACAAGGACGGCTGGATTCTTCCGGGCGGAACCGTAGAGGCGGGCGAGGCACCGAAAACAGGATGCTTCCGTGAGGTTCAGGAAGAGCTAGGGCTTACCCTGACTCCGGGTCGTTTGGTGGCTATTTTCCATGGGCTCGCATTAGGTGTCTGGGGCGATTCCACATATTACATGTACGATGCGGGCGTTATTCCGCGTGACACCCCTATTACTTTGCAGAATGATGAACTGGTGACCTATGAGTGGGTGGCCGGCGAAAACTTGGGCGATTACGTGCGCCCGGCGATGGTGAGGCGGCTGCAAGAAGCCCTGAAAGCCCTCGAAACCGGCGAAGTTCTTGAGATAAGCTCCGACGATTAACGCTATAACAGCGACATATGCCCGAAAACGCGGGGGCCCGCTAGATTTAAATTGCCCTATTTGTTACCCTATCTGAGTACCCGACATTGCGTGACCCCTCTCTTCGCGCTTTGTTGTGTCCATAGAGACTTCGTGAACGGCCCGCCCCACGGGTGCTGAAGCGCGGTTTCGCACCAAGTATTGAAACAGGAGTAACCACTACAGTGGCTGTTAAAATTCGTCTCAAGCGTATGGGTAAGATCCGCGATCCTCGCTACCGTATTGTAATTGCGGATTCTCGCGTGAAGCGTGATGGTAAGACTATCGAAGAGATCGGTATCTACCACCCGACCGAGCAGCCCTCGCGTATCGAGATTAACTCTGAGCGTGCTCAGTACTGGCTGTCTGTTGGCGCACAGCCGACCGAACAGGTCTTGGCTCTGCTGAAGCTCTCAGGTGACTGGGCAACTTTCAAGGGTGAGAAGGCTGAGAACAGCATCAAGCCCGTTGAGCCTAAGGCTGAATTCGTTGTTCCCCAGAAGGGTTCCGTTATTCTGCCTGAGGCTATCACCCCCAAGGCCGATAAGGCTGAGGAAGCAACCGAGGAAGCTCCTGCTGAAGCTGAAGCAGAGGCTGCCGAGGAAGCAGCTGAGTAATTATGTTGGCTGATGCACTCGAACACTTGGTTCGAGGGATTGTCGAGCATCCGGACGATGTGAAAGTGCGTCTGCGCCAGCAGCGCCATCGCGAGACGCTGGAGGTTCGGGTACATCCCGATGATTTGGGTCGAGTGATTGGTCGTTCGGGCCGAACCGCTAAGAGCATTCGCACCGTGATGGATGCGATTTCTGAGGGCGATCAGGTTCGGATCGATATTATCGACACCGATAGAAAACGTTAGCTGATATAGCATCAAGAGCGTTCCATCACCACCAAGGTGTTGGAACGTTCTGCTTTAATCATGAGAATTTTCAGCAGGCAATCACACAGCAGGTGGGTGCCTCCACAGCTTGTGAGAGTGGACCTGCCGGTAGAATATTAGGTGTCTACAAGCCCCAGTTTTTCTAGAGGTTTACAACATGCAGGTTTTGGTTGCGCGCATCGGCAAGCCGCACGGTATTCGCGGTGAAGTTACGGTTCAACTCTTCACAGATATCCCCGAGGAGCGCTTTGCCCCCGGAGAAGTTCTCGACTTGGAAAACTTCACCCCGAAAAGCCCTGTGGCTACTGTTGCACCAACGGGCAGGCTTAAAGTAGCGGGGCATCGTTGGAATAAGAAGATTCTGGTGGTACGTTTTGAGGAAGTCACTACCCGCAACCAAGCGGAAGAGCTGCGGGGCAGCCGCTTGATGTTTGAGGTTCCCGAGGACGAAGATGACGAAGGCTTCTACGAACAGGAACTCGTGAACCTGCCCGTATATCTTCTGGTGAAGGTTCCTGAGGGGGAGAACCCCGTCAATAATCCTAAAGCTGGAAAGCCTCTGGGGAAGGTTACCGGTCTGCAGACCATGCCTGCGCAGGATATACTGCTCGTTAAACTTGCTGCCGAATACGGCGGTGACGAGATTATGATTCCCTTTGTCGAAGAAATCGTTCCTGAAGTTGTGACCACTGCTGAGGACGAACCCGGTTTCGTGCTTCTGACCCCGCCACCCGGTCTTATCAACGTGGCTGAAGCAGAATCTGCCGCATGGAACTCAGAAAATACGGGGGAGTAGCCCGTGCGCTACGACGTTATCACTATTTTTCCCGAGTACTTGACACCGTTAGACCTCTCGCTGGTAGGGAAAGCCCGCGAAAACGGTTTGGTCGATCTGCGCGTGCATAATCTGCGTGACTATACCTTCGACCGCCACCACACGGTTGATGATACCCCCTATGGCGGTGGTGCCGGGATGGTCATGAAACCGGAACCTTGGGGGCTTGCGCTTGATGAAGTGCTTGCGAATTCACCGCAGCGGGCGGAGGAGGAGCACCATGAAAATAATCGCGATGAGCCGGAAGAACAGCGAGAAAGAGTAGAGGAAAATTCGAGTCCTCAGAAACTCTTGCCTGCGCAGGATAATCGTCCTCTCCTGATTGTTCCTTCCCCGGCGGGCGCGGTTTTTAACCAGCAAATGGCTTATGAACTCGCTGAGGAACAGCATATTGCGTTTGCTCCCGCGCGTTATGAAGGTATTGATGAACGGGTACTCGACTGGGCACAAACCCGCTTCCGCGTGTTTCCCGTTTCGATGGGGGACTATGTGCTCTACGGTGGAGAAGTTGCGGTGATGGCGATGATAGAGGCTATTACTCGGCTAATTCCCGGGGCATTGGGAAACCCAGAATCTCTTGCAGAAGAGTCGCACACCGGCGGGCTTTTGGAGTACCCGGTGTACACGAAACCGGCGCAGTGGCGCGACTACGAGGTTCCGCCTATCCTGCTGTCGGGCAATCACGGTGCTATTGCCAGGTGGCGGCGTGAGCAGCAGATTGAACGTACCATGAGTCGCCGCCCCGACCTTTTTGCAGCGTACCCTGAAGAAAATTGGGATAAGAAAGACCGGCGTTTTCTTGCCGAGCGCGGTGTGCATTTCCCCAAATCTCGTCAAGCAGACTAAACCGGAAGACTCCTAATACGCAGCACCGTTGCATGCGTTGAAGCCCCTTACAGTTATGGGCTAAAACGTTCAAAGTCGAGAATATCGTATATAACGGCGCGCCCCTGAACCCAATAAATCTTACTCGGGGCACCCGGATCTTCCGCAGGCTTATACTTGCTGCCCAGGGCACGGGAGAGCGAGCCGCGCATCGAGAATGATAACGGGCGGTGAGTACTCGTATGCTCATAGCGGGCAAGATCTAGAGGTTCAGGGTCAGTGAATTCCTCTACCTGAGCGAGAGCAAGCATCCGGTCCTCTAAACTACCGTGACGTTCCGCCGAAAAACCGGCATCCAACCAACTATCACGCAACTCGGAAGGCATCAGCTGAGGAACATCATCACGCCTCTCAAAACCGTGCGATTCGGGCGCCGGAATAACCGGCAGATCAGGCTCACGATAGATCATCAAAATTTCCAGTTCGCCGCCTAGCTTACGGGCGCGCAGAATTTCCTGGCGAATTTGCTGAACCGTTTTCTCAGGGCATGAAAAACCCCACGGAACCGCAGGAATACCGAGAGCATGCGCTTTTTGCAACCTATCATAGGCGCGCAAGCCCACCCCGCCGGTACGTCCATGCGCCATGTATGCATAATTGTAATCAGCAGAAAGCTTCAGAAAAAGAACGGGATCGCTGGCGGGAATATACATGTGAGCCTGCAGTATCTAATGTTTTTCGGGAACCGGGCGCTCGCGGAATTCGATAGGGCGCTTTGCCTTGGGCAGGGCGTACATAATACGCAGGTAAGCATCTTCGATGAGCTCTTCAAGAAGCTGGCGCGTAACACCCTTGCCTGCGCTGACCGAAATCCAATGCCGTTTATTCATATGCCACCCTGGAATAATGCTTGGGTACATGCGCTGCAGAACCTCGGATTCTTCGGGGTCGGTCTTCAGATTCACGATCGGGTAGCCGATACCGTTTGTGTACATAGCAAAAATTTTGCCGCTAATGCGGTACACCGTATTACGTGGTCCGAAAGGCTGATCGGAGGTAGCCAACGGCATAGTAAGCGCAATCTGATCGACAACCTTATGGAGGTCTTCGGCGGTTATCTCTTGAGAATTTGGTGTACCCATACCTTCGAGTCTAACGGCTGTTACACCGTAGTGAAAGGACTCAAAGTTTGAGAAAACCAAAACCAAGCCGCCGGGGCGGTTTACATCTGTAGAACGTCGAAAACCCAGAAGGAATATACCCGTAAAATCTGCGGCGAAAACCGCGTGCGCATCCAAAGAATCACGGTAGAATAGAACACTATGGCTGAATTTATTTACACGATGACCAAAGCCCGCAAAACTGTGGGCGATAAGGTCATTCTTAACGACGTTTCCATGTCGTTCTTCCCGGGCGCCAAGATTGGTATGGTTGGTCCCAACGGCGCCGGTAAGTCGACCATCCTGAAAATCATGGCTGGCTTGGATCAGCCCTCGAATGGCGAGGCACGCCTCTCGCCCGAATACAGCGTAGGTATTCTGCTTCAGGAGCCGCCGCTGAACGAAGAGAAAACCGTGCTCGGCAACGTCGAAGAAGGCGTGGGCGAGATCAAGGCGAAGCTGGACCGTTTCAACGAAATTTCCGCGCTCATGGCTGAACCTGATGCTGATTTTGATGCCCTCATGGAAGAAATGGGTAAGCTGCAGGAAGCTATCGATGCCGCAAACGCCTGGGATCTAGACTCCCAGCTGGAACAAGCTATGGAGGCGCTGCGTTGCCCGCCCGCCGACGCCCCCGTCACCCACCTCTCCGGCGGTGAGCGCCGCCGCGTGGCACTGTGCAAGCTCCTGCTGCAGAAACCAGACCTGCTGCTGCTGGATGAGCCCACCAACCACCTAGACGCCGAGTCGGTGCTGTGGCTTGAGCAGCATCTGCAGTCTTACGAAGGCGCGGTCATTGCGATTACTCACGACCGCTATTTCCTAGACCACGTTGCCGAATGGATCGCCGAGGTTGACCGCGGCAACCTCTACCCTTACGAAGGCAACTACTCCACCTACCTTGAGAAGAAGCGTGCTCGCCTTGAAGTTCAGGGCAAGAAGGACGCGAAACTCGCTAAACGCCTGAACGAAGAGCTGGAGTGGGTGCGCTCAAACTCGAAGGGCCGGCAGGCGAAGTCGAAAGCACGTTTGGCACGTTACGAAGAGATGGCGGCCGAGGCTGAGAAGACCCGCAAACTCGATTTTGAAGAGATTCAGATTCCGCCGGGGCCGCGCCTGGGCAACCTGGTGATTGAGGCCGAGAACCTGCAGAAGGGTTTTGACGGGCGCTCGCTCATTAACGGTCTGTCGTTCTCGCTGCCGCGGAACGGCATTGTGGGTGTGATTGGCCCGAACGGTGTGGGTAAATCGACCCTGTTCAAGACCATCGTCGGTTTGGAAGAGCTTGACGGCGGCTCGCTCAAGGTCGGCGAAACCGTGAAGATCTCCTATGTCGATCAGAACCGCGCCAACATTGACCCCGAAAAGAGCCTGTGGGAGGTTGTCTCGGACGGTCTGGATTATATCCAGGTCGGCAATGTTGAGATGCCTTCGCGTGCCTATGTTTCGGCGTTCGGGTTCAAGGGGCCGGATCAGCAGAAGAAAGCGGGTGTGCTCTCCGGTGGTGAGCGTAACCGCCTGAATTTGGCGCTGACCCTCAAACAGGGCGGAAACCTGCTGCTGCTGGACGAGCCCACCAACGACCTTGATGTGGAAACCCTGGCGTCGCTTGAGAATGCTCTGCTGGAATTCCCTGGATGCGCCGTCGTCGTCTCCCACGACCGTTGGTTCCTCGACCGTGTGGCGACCCATATCCTCGCATGGGAAGGCACCGAAGAAAATCCGGATCAGTGGTACTGGTTCGAGGGTAACTTCGAGTCTTACGAGAAGAACAAGATCGAACGTCTGGGACCGGAAGCTGCGAAGCCGCACCGCGTGGTGCACCGCAAGCTTACTCGCTAGGGGTAGCTGATAGCTGTAGCCCCGCCTCCTGATGCTGTTATGACTCAGGAGGCGGGGCTTTGCTGTGCCTGATGGGGGGGGGGCATGATCCCGCTATCTCACGTGTTGCTCCGCTACGTGTTGGCTGTTCGTCGGTAGAAATAGTTCGCCCAGTGGTGACCGGTACATCATGGCGGAGTTCACATTCGTGGTTTATAATGGGTGTTTACTGTTGATGTATTTCATAAGAAGGAGAGTGCATCATGCTCTCAAAATATAACTGGACGTCCTTGGTCACCGGTCTGTTGCTGATTGCAGCGGCAATCTACATGTTCGCCGATCCCGCTACTCCGCTGGTAGTTCTGGGTTATGTGTTCTCCTTTGCGGTGCTGCTCGGTGGCGTGTTTGAAGTGGTGCGTTACTTCGGCACGCCAAAGCAGGCACGTACCGGCTGGGACCTGGTTGACGGCATCTTGACCGTGGTGGCTGGTCTGATTCTGCTGACTGCCTCGGTGGGTGCACAGGCAACCTACATCCCGATCGTTGTGGGCATATGGATGGTTGCATGGGCGCTGATTCGTCTGATGACCGCCCAGGAAATGAAACACCTAAACTATGCCGCTGGGAGCCACCTGCAGTTCTCTGCGATTGGTTCCCTGATTCTGGGCTTCCTCGTGCTGCTGTTCCCGATGATCTTCGGCGTGGCGGCAGTATGGATGGCAGCCCTGGGGCTTCTGGTGACCGGTCTGGTGTTCGTGGGTGACTTCTTCGTTTCCCGCCGCACCAAGAGCACCGTGCATATTTCCCCGGACGGTGCGATTGACGTCGAAGCTAGATAAGAGCTTCCTAACGGCTTCTAGACCGTACACTAGAACATAGGAGAGACCGTGTGAGACAACCACCTCACACGGTCTTTCTGTATGCTTTGACGCTCCGAGCTGTCGCTGTACCGGAGCCCTAACGGCGCCCGAGCTTTAGCGATATTCGGGCAGGCGGAACATCATTTCCTGCGCCACGGTCGCCACCAGCTCACCGGAACGATTGAAAATCGAACCCTGCGAGAGCATCCTGCCACCCTGCGCGCTGGGGGAATCCAGCACGTACAGCAGCCACTCATCCGCACGTGCCTCACGATGAAACCACATCGCATGGTCCAAAGAGGCCGACTTCATGCCCTGTTCAAGCCAAAACTTGCCGTGCCTGCGTAGCGCTGGTTCTAGGGGAAGATAATCCGAAGCATACGCAATTGCCGCCCGATGTACCGCATCCGAAACCGGGGCGCCGGAAGCATCAATCAGCGGATCGAAAGTCTTAAACCACACCGTGGCAACCGGTTTCTGCGAGCTTGAATCCGGGGCCGTATACAGGTGCGGGCTCACATACCGAATATCAATTGGGCGTTCCCATGCAACAGCCTGCGCTACCGGATGCGCCACCTCGCCAATGTAGTCACTCACGCTCGGCAGTCCATCAGGATCGGGAACCTGCGGCATCTCAACAGCCGTATGCTCGGGGCCGCGACCGGGCTTCTGAAATGATGCAATCGCAGAGAAAATGGGAATATCGTCCTGAAGCGCCTGAACCCGGCGAGTCGCAAAAGAACGCCCATTATTGAGCTGTTGTGAGGTAAAAATAAGCTCTTTCGTAATATCACCAGGATGCAAAAAATATGCATTAATCGAATGCAACACCTTATCGCTAACAGTATTATCAGCCGCCATAATCGCCTGAGCGAGCACCTGCCCGCCATAGGTGCGCGGGGTCTCACGGGTTAGCGTCACAGCGGTAAAAGCGTCGTCACCGCCCACCGGCTCAGCGGGGGTCAGGTTCAGCATGGTCATCAAGTTCTGGGTGGGGGTGGGCTTCGTCATTCTTTAATTCTGACACGAAGGGGTAAAGTTGAGGATGATTTATCGAAGAAAATATGCGAGCGAGAGGCAAAACATGACCGATGACCTGCACACACCCGACGCAGCACCTCTGCCAGAACCGGAACCGCAAGAACCTCCACGCTCAGCCACAACCAACACCCGGCGTATAGACCTCAAATACAATCCGCACGAAGGCATCGACGAACCCTATCTTATCTTCCCCAACAACCAGCAAGGTATAGCCGCCGCTGCCGACCTCAGCACTTATATTTCACGCGCACGTTCCCTCGATACCCAAGCGGCAATACGACTTACCGCCCGCGGGAGCGTGCTCGCCGTTTTCGCATGCTCTCTCGCCCCCGAAACCATGCTGGATAACACCCCCACCATTCTGGGGATGCGAGCCCTCAACCTCGCAAAGCCATCAACCCTTGATATTGTGGTAGATTCAGCCGCCCTGCTCGAACGCCTGGCGCGCATTGAAGAATCCGAGATGGTGCTGTATCTGCCGCCCGTCACCGTACACACTGAATGGGCTGGGAAAGCCGCACCCCTGCAAGGATGGGAAAAACTAGGAACTATTGACGCCGACGAGTTCCGCCGCGCCAGCCGTGAAGGACTTGCCGCCGTCGAAAAAGCACTCCCCGAAAACCCCGGTGCCGCAGTGCTCACCACCGTGCGAACCCGCATCTGGTCATCTCCCATGGTGCTTAAGCACCTACCGGAGTTTGACCGAACCCCTATACCTACAGGCGCAGCTTTCGCCCTGCAAGTCTTCGGATTCCTTCCCGAAACCTTCACCGGTGAGCTCGCTATATATGCCGCCCCTACTGGTTCCGACGGCTGGGTGCGCATCGCTGCCCCCGGCGGGCATGTGCTGGTGCGTTCGGGCTCGGGAGCGCTCGCATGAGTTATTCTGCGAATCAGCCGGGTGAGCAGGTCAGCATTTACGACCAGGTGGGTGGCGAGGAAACCTTCGATAAGCTCACCCGCAGGTTCTATGCCCTCGTGAAGGCCGACCCCGAGTTTTCCGCCATGTACCCGGATTTTGACCCGTTTCCGCCTGAGCACCTCACAGAGGAACAGACCGCCGAGATCGAAGCAAACGATACTGACCATTTCGATGCGGCGGCGCGGCGGCTGAAAATGTTCCTGATTCAGTACTTTGGCGGGCCCAGCACCTACCAGGAACAGCGCGGCCACCCGCGTTTGCGCATCCGCCATAACCCGTACCCGATCGGTGCGAAAGAACGCGATACTTGGCTGAAGTATATGCGCCAGGCAATGGATACTCTTGATCTTCCGATGATGATTGATGCGACCATGTGGGACTATTTCGAGCGTGCGGCACGCGCCATGCAGAACCGGGCATAGTTCAAGACAGCATTGCATTTCAGACGTTGCTTTTGTAGGTTGTAACAACGCGTATTGTTTCTTATAACCCTGAATATCGGTAAGCTCTTCTGGATATTTCACTTCGCGCCTGGGGACCTGTTTTTCCGCGGATGCACAACGACGTCCCCAAGTTCGTTTATGATGCGTTCTACCCTCAAGGGTGGCAGCAGCGGCAGCTCAGCGATTTAGAGGAAGTGCTCGATCAGGAGCCTGAAAATGTGTCTGTTGCCCTTAATAATGAGCGGCCGGTCGGCTGGGTCTGCACACGTATTCACCCTGAGGACCAGATGGGCGAGATTTATGTGATTGCGGTCGATCCCGAGTATCAGCGGTGTGGCGTGGGGCAGCAGCTCATGGAGCATGCCTTTGCGCAGATTAAAGACGCCGGGATGCGCATGGTGATGGTCGAAACCGGCGGCGATTCGGGGCACGCACCGGCCCGGGGACTCTACGAGTCTGAAGGGTTCGTTCGCTGGCCCGTTGCTCGGTATTTCAAGGATTTGAACAAGTAGGCTGGTCTACAGCTTGGCAGAGTGCAGGTATGAGAAAGCCCGGTGCAGGGAGGTAAACCCCGCACCGGGCTTAGTAGACGTTTATCAGTTATTCTGCTGTGAGTTCTGCGTAGCGGGCGAAGAGGATTTCGAGGCGTTTATTGTTGGATGCGCACAGCTTGGCGGCACCGAATGCCTTATCAACGTGGCGATCCAGTTCCTTATGCGCCTTCAACAGCTCAGAGTTCATCGCCAGTGGATTATACATATCCGCGAGTGAAACGCGGCCACCGTGCTTTTCCGCGAGTGCCTCGCGAACTTCCAGAATTTTCTGGCCCGCCGTAATAATTATGGAGCGCAAATCTTCAGCCACTTCGGGAAGCGGAAGGTTATTCCAAACGATAGTATTCGAGAAACGCAAACGTGATTCTAAAGCGCCGCCGACTGCACGTTGCCAGGTAATAAACATGGACGAGCTAATAATGGCAAAGAAAAACCCATCCGGGTCAAGGGCAGTAAAAAGCTGATTCCCAGCGATAACTTCAGCGGGAAGATGTGCCACCGTATAAAAGGGGCGAGTCTCCGAAACTACGGCGGGAATACCAACATAGTTATCCAGCGGACGATTCTTATTCGGACGCATTAAATGTGGGGTGTCTCGATATTTATATGCGTCTCCCGTTGGTGTCTGTTTGCTACGCCATTCTCGGTTAGCTTCAATGCGCTTTTTAAGCACCGGACTTTTGGTAATATCTGCCGGGTTTACATCTTCAAGCCAGAGACACCATCGATCAATCCCGCGCACGAGTTCCTTACCCATACGGAAAGGCCGTAAATATTTAGCTGCTATAGGATCACTTGAAACTTCGGCGTAATCTTTTTCTTCCACAATGAGGTTTCCATTATCAGCAGGTTTAGTACCAAACTTTACCTCGGGTAAATGTGCCAACGGTTTTGATCGTTTCTTCACCAGAATATTAGGGGCATCCAGAAGATAGGCATTAATACTTTTGACGTCTGCCGCTTCACGAGTCTGCTTCGCGTTCCAGTTGTACTCAAATAGGCGTGGTTTATAGTCCTCAGAGCGGGTGAACCCGGTAATTACGCAGTGCACCGCAGCTTGACCGGGTGCTTGAGAATCCCACGGGAACGTATGATACGCGAATTTAATGCGCCATCCTTCCCGAAAAATCGGGCCAAAAAGCGCCGGGACCGGCTGTCCCTGCGCAATAGAGTTAGTCGATACGAAAGCAAATTCGCCCTCGAAATCATGATTGAAGAACTGTACCGCTTTCCAGAACCAAGCGGTCACAAAATCCAGGTAACCGTCATAATTTTTACCCCACACTGTTTTCATGGCGGAAGTCTGTGCTTTAGACATCGTCCACTGTCCCAAAAACGGCGGGTTCCCAAATATAAAAACCTTGGTGGCTTCTGCCGGAATCATCTCACGCCAATTGGTGGTGAGCGCGTCCGCATGCACAGTATGAGCTACCGAGGTAATCGGCAAACGTGTGGGAACCTGGCCCAAAGCGCGCGCCAAGGCACGGTCAGCCTGAAACTCCGATAAGAACATGGCAACTTCCGCAATCCTTGAAGGCCACCAGTTAATCTCAATCCCGTGGAACTGCGAAATGGAAAGGCGCGTGCTCAAAGACGCATCCAGCGTAAAGCCGCCCGACTCCTCAAGACGGTGAATCTCAGTGAGCACACGGGTCTCAAGCTCACGCAGCTGCATATACGCAACCTGCAAGAAGTTCCCAGAGCCGCACGCCGGATCGCAGACCGTATCGAAGTGGATACAGGGGTTTGTGGTGCGCGGATGACGCAGATGGGGCGAAACCCGCTCCCCACTAGGTAAAACGCGCCTTATTGTTGACCGTCGAGCCGCATATTCGGGCAGTGCGGTTTCGGCATCTGGTGCAATCGGGAGGTGGAGCCGGGCGACGTGAACCACGACGGGTGTGGCTGACAACGGAGCGCCAAAAAGTTCGGCAAGCGCTAAAAGGTATCGCCGTTTACGACTTGCTATTAGCCCTGATCAGAGCGTGTATGTACGTGACGCAAAGACAGGAGCCGCCACCATGCAATACCCCGAACTCGCAACAGTCCAAGCCCGACTGACCTACCGGTTGGCCAGCTTCCTTCTCGAAAATCTCGCCGCCGGGCACACCGTCGAGTGGATGGACGCATTCCACGCCCAACGCCACGCCGCCGAGGCTCTCGGCATTGCAGACCGCGAGTTGCCGTGGCTGGGCACCCGCGTCGACCCACGCGGCTACAAGTCCTTCGGCAAGCGCCTGTCCCGCAAGATCGTCTGCGGCGACTGCGGACGGCCGTTCGGCCACAAGACCTGGCACTCCGGTACCCCGAACCGGGTCGACGTGTGGGAGTGTCCGACGAACTACGTCAAGCGCGGCACCTGCACCACCAGCCACCTCTACCAGGAGGTGCTGCTAGTGAAGATGGCCGAGGCGTTGCAGGTGCTTGCTGGGCGCAACCGCGCGGCGGTTGACCAGGCCGTGGACAGCCTGTGCGCCACGGGTGTGCAGCGACGCCCATCGACGCTCCACACGGCGATCGACAAGCTCCTGACCGAATCGCCGACGCAGCTTGCGCTCCACATCCCGGATTTCCTTGCCGTGCTGGAGGGCGGCTGCATGCTCACCGATGGCAGGCTCGGATTCGTGTTCATCACCGGCGAGGCCGTCACGCTCGACCTCCCGCAACGCTGGAGCCCCGTGATGCGCCCAGGCGAACTCGCAGCTACAGGGCGTTGCTGACCGGGCTGGCGAAGGCTTTCAGGTCTTCCCACGAGTCGGCACGGGCGGTGTCTTGCTCGTAGGCGATCAGGTAGCCCCAGTGCTGACCGGCGTAGGCATCCTCAGCCACCAACCGGCGCACCAGCGCCTCGGCAGCTTTACGCTTGGCCTGCACCCTGGCGTCATCGCGGCCGCGCTCGTCTTTGCCCTCGATGATCCAATGCACCCCGTTGGTGTCCAAGGCCACGAAGTCGGGGAAGTAGCGGTCTTTCGCGTTGTAGTACACGAACGCCTGGTCTTGCGGATGCAACCGATGCCACCACACGATCCCCGGCGACGTGTTGAGCAGGCGAGCAAGCTGGTATTCGCCGGTGAAGGAGTCGAAGGATTCCTCGGCGAATAGCGACTTGAACCAGCCACCGTAGACCCGGCCTCGCACGAACTGGTCACGACTCTCGATCTGGTTATGCACCTTCTCACCCAACGGGAGCGTGTAGCCGGTGCCTGGCATCGACTTGGGGTGTATGGTCGGCACCTCGCGGGTGGCTCGCAGTGTCTCGGTTGTGTAGTTCTTGATCAGCGCTAGGAGTTCGGCGCGGGCGGAGTCGAGGGATTTGACGGTCCAGCCGGTGAACGTCACGGCACGCATGAACTTCGGCACCAGGAACGTGGCGACGTAGCGGGCGGTCTGTTCGGTTTTGGGCACCAGCGACATGTTGATCACTAGTTTGACCAGCGCCTCCTCGGCGTCGGCGTCGTCGACGTGGACGGAGTCGACTTCGGCGCTTTCTCGATCCTCTGCCCGGAGTTTCTTGCCTAGGGCGGCGATTATCTCTTTGCGCAGCAGCACGTCCCCAGCAGAGGTGACCCGACGCGCCGCTTGCTCAATCTCGGCGTCACTGATTTCTGACAGGTCAATGGGCGGCTGCTGCACAGTCATCGTCGTCACCGGGAATCGGTAGGACACGTCAGCAAAGCTCGGGTTCCGTCCGATCGAAACCAACTCCCAGGTGGGCTGATCCTCCTGCTCGGTGATGGTACGAACCCCGACACCGGGCAAACCCAGATCTTCGTCACCACCGTTGACGGGAACGGTGCCCGGCTGAGGTTCTACGCCACCGGTTCCCTCACCACCGGTACCAGCACCAGGCCCCGGAACAGTCGTAGTCGATGGTTGACCGCCGGTCGCGTCTGTGCGTGCATCTGTGTTGGATTGTTCGGCGGCTTTGCGGATCGCCTCCTCAACCTTGGCTTTGTCGGGTTCGGGGACGGCTTCGTCCAATCCGAACTGCTGCAGCACGTTCTCGGCGTTCAACAATTCGGTGAAGGACTGGTGGGCGATGATGTCGAGCTGGTCGATCTGCCACACACCCGTATACCGGCCGAACGGCAGCCGCAGCCCGCGCCCCATCGTCTGCTGAGTGAGCACCTCAGAAGCCATCGCCCGCAACGTCACGACGACCGCGATGTTCTTGACATCCCAGCCTTCCTTGAGCTTGTTCACACTCACCACCGCCAGCACCGGCGATTCGGGTCGGTCCAATTCGTCGAGGCGACGCTGGGTCAACTCATCCTCGTGCTTGGAGTCCACCTGCAGCACAGCCGAATCCCGGCCGAGGTACTCCGGGGTGCGCAGCAGCTCGGCGACCTGAGTGGCATGCTCAACATCGGAGCAAACCACGAAAGCGACCGCGTTCACATGATCGCGGTTCTGGGAAGCCGCGTACGAGTCATAGTAGGCCTGCTTGAGCGCACGTAATTGCAGCGCGTCACGCAACTGCTGCTCCTCAGAGGCTTCATCGGTGCCATATCCAGTCTTGCGGAACGCCAACACCGGGGCCTTCACATACTTGTCCTGGATGGCGCGGTAGAGCGGGTACTCGTAAATGACGTGATCGGTGGCCTTGTCCACCGACGCGGTCAACCCGATCGCCGCTGCTGGATCGAGTTCCTTCAACGCTGCATTGAACGCGACCGCACTGGCCCCGTACAGGTGGGATTCGTCGGCGAGCACAACCAGATCATCGAGACCCTTGAGGTAGTCGAAGAGCACACCAGCGTTCTCATCAAACCGGCGGGGCTTACGGCGCATCGCGTCCTGGGTACCACCGTGGGTGTCCCCGTCTTCGGACTTCGGTGCGATGAGCTGCTGAATGTTGAAGATAAACGCCAGCATTGGCACTTCACGGCCGAACGCGAGCCGAGCCGGGCCGTTTTGACGGGCCACCCAAGCAGAGTAGTCCTGCGGGGTCACCACTTCAGGTGGCACAGCCGATCCAGTGATGTATCGGGGCGAGCCCGGCGTGAAATTCTGCACGGTCTTTGCCTGCACCGTCTTGCCCGGGGTGACGATCACGACGTTACCGGCACCTTGGCGACGCAGATACTCCACGAAGGCGGCCATCAGATACGTCTTGCCCACACCGGTGGCTAGGTTGAGCACCTGCATCACGGCTGGGTCATAGTCGCCGTCCAGAGTGAAAACCAGCTGGCGCAGTGCTTCCTTGTTCGGAGCACGTAGGTCGAACTCGGCACTGATCGACTCCAGCATGTCGGAGTCAAAACTGATGTTGAGCCTGGTCGCCATCACTGGTCACCACCCTCGCTGTAACGGAACACATCATCGGGCAATGTGACCACCCGCGACCCCTTCACCGCACGGCGTAGATGCTGGCGGACCCCGTCCATCGCGGTGGTTGCTGCTAGCACGATCGTCTCTCCGGGTTGAACTTGGGAGGCCAGCCAGTCGACGATTTCGGTCGTGGCGACACCCTCCACCACCTTCAGCAAGGCATTGCCATGGCGGGCATCAAAAATGTAGTCATCGTTCGGGTGCAACAGTGTGAACCCGAGGTTGGCAGCCACCGACTCGATCAGAGCCTGTCCGGTCGCGGCCGCCGTTAGCATCACCCGGTCCAGTTCAGGGGTGTAGTCGAAACACGCAGGCGAAAGGTGGGCCACCTGGAATCCGCCCCCACCACGCCAGTTCACCACTTCCTTCGTGCGTCTGGTCTTCGATGCAGCCTTCAGTGTCTTCACCTCGACGCTCTTCTTTAGTTCCGGGTCGTCCTTGATCAGCTTGTTGAGCACGCTCGTGAATTTCGCGGCGTCCTCCGGCGAGACTCCATCAGGAAGTCCGTCTTCCGTCGCGTCGACCCGTTCGCCCTTCGTGCGCGTAATTCCACCAGGGTCTTGGTCGTTGACGACCTTCTCCAGACGGGGACGCGTGAACGTGGTGAACGTCGACTCCAGCAATTCGCACGTGACCCAACGCCGACCCATCTTCTGAGCAACTGCAGCGGTGGTGCCAGAGCCGCCGAACACATCCAACACGATGTCGCCAGGACTGGAGCCGGTGTGAAGAATCCGCTCCAGAAGACGCTCCGGTTTCGGAGTGTCAAATGGCGTCAATGCTGGAAACAGAGCTTTCAGCTCGGACTTGGCAGCGCGATTGTGGCCGACATCCTTGTTTTCCCACCATGTGCGAGGATTGTTTCCCTCGGTGGGAATATACGCCTTACGTCCGATTCCTCCCGTCGAACGGATCAGAATCTCCGGGAGCGGATCGCCTGAAATGCGTCGTGCGGCCACCCGCTTACGTGCTTCATCGAGTGGAACATCCAAAACTAGCGCACACACATCATCGGACGCCTTATCTCTAGGTACTCCCTCATTGCTGGCACGCCAATCAGCGTCATGAAGATTCTCCAGCCGATACGGAACCCACCCCTGCAAGCCGTCAAGAATGCGCTGTTGCGAATATCGCCAACTGGCACCTTTAGGAGGGCGCATCATTTCCCCTGTCAGGGGGTTCTGGATCGCATAGCACATGCCTCCCGAGCCGTCGCCATGATTACCCGATGGGTCACCGTCCCACCAAGGTCCGAGGGGGTCATTGTCCGGATTAGAGAAGCGGGCGTTGTCGGCTGCTGTGCGAAGAGCCGTGTTTGGCTCGAAGGCCTCGCTACGGCGGTAAACGATAATGAAATCCTGGTCCACCGAGAAACCCAAACCACGCCGAGGGGAGTCAGCCTTTTGCCAAACAATTTCTGCTTGAAAATTCCCCGCACCAAACACCTCGTCCATGAGGAGGCGCATACGGTGCGCCTCCACATCATCCAGGTGCACCCAGATTGATCCATCTTTCGCAAGCAGCTTCTTCATGTGGAGCAGCCGGTCGCGCATCATGGTCAGCCAGATGGAGTGCTCTAGGTTGTCCTCGTAACTGGCGAATGTTTGCGCGGTGTTAAACGGCGGATCAATGTAGATCAGCTTCACCTGACCCACATACTTCTTGGCTAGTTCGGGCACTCTAGTGAGGGCTTCGAGCACATCGCCGGATTCGCCCAAAATGAGCAAGTTGTCGTCCTGGGGCTCAAGGTCGGCTCGTTCGGAGTAGGCAAAATCATCAGACTTTGGTGTCTGCGCACCTTGCACGTAGTCGTCCAGCACGAGGGTGTGGGTTTCGCAGTAGCGCGGATCAGAGGGGTCAACCCACGTGTAGCCGTACTTCCCGGTCTCAGTGGGGATGAGAGCCTTGTCCTTGTTGTACCAGGTGAGCTGCAGGCGTTGAGCGGTCATCTAGTCGGTTTCTCCCTTCGTGTCAGTGGGGACGACCTCGCAGATTTCGACGACCCCGTCGAACAGGTCTTCCTTCATCGCAGAGAACTCCTGCTCTCCAGTGGAGATGAGATCCCGGAGGTTTCGACGGACCCCTTCCGCATCCCAGAAATGCCCACGCTGTCGAGAAAACACCTTCTGGTATTGATCCGGTAGGTCACTGATATCAGTGACTGAGATTCTTAGGTGTTCCGTGAGAGCAGCGTACATCTGTGTGGTGTAACCGGATTCGAGCAAAGGGTCAGGCGAGTCAGGAATTTTCGGGGCGGGACTCCACGGCAGCGAAGAAGTCCCCAAATGAAGCTTGCCACCACTAATCCTGCCTTCGGCTAACGGCAGGTTGGTAAACAAGTCCAGTTGCGGCTGCGGGGCAAAACCGTCGGCAAGCAGATCCCGATCCTTACTATTTTCCCACAGGATCGCTTTCAGCCATTGACCCACAGCTGAAGGGATTTGCCCTACATCTTGCACATTGATGTTGGCCATCATCAGCTGTGTTTGGAACGTGACGAGCGCGTCGATCCCGATAGGGTCACAGAGTTGTTCCACCTTGCTCGTGTCGAGATGAAGATGGAAGTCTTTGGCCTTCCAATCAGGCAGCTTTCTTTGCCCGTTGAAGAATCGCACAAGGTCGGTCTTGTTAATCCCAGCCCACACTTCGGCTGCAATCGATGTCTTCCCCGGTTTTCTCTTCTTTTCGTGCGCGGACGTTTCGATAAAGACAGTTTCCTGATCCATCACCATGTCGAAGAAGTCCATCATGAAGCCAGTTTTTGTCCGGGCGACGCCTGACATGAAGGGGTGGACGGTTTGACAGAAAGCGCCCAGCGCATAGCGGGGGTCAGAAGATGCTGCCATCTCGTCTCCTCTCCGTCTTCTGTCGTCTTGTCTCGTCTCATGTGTTAGCGACTCGTTTTTCTACCGTGAAAACAGGTTCAGAAGCCGAGTGCAGTTCTTCGGATGAAGATATGTCGATTCTACCTCGATGTGCACGTTTCTGAACAGCAAGTACACGAACGTGGCGCGAGGAGGTGAGAAGAGACATGGGAACCCGTAACACGAAGCAGACGTCTCGACCGGTCGCCAAGAAGGCGTCGGCACTGCTGCGCGACGGTCGCACCTCGGCCAAGATGAAGTCGATCGCAGCCTCGGCGTTGGCTCAGGCCAAGCCGCGTAAGGGCAAGTAGCCCTCACGACTGTCCTGGCGGCCAGACGTCATCCGGCAGGACAGTCTCCACCTTCGTGGCGGCCAGATCCGGACCGGTCACCGGCCGGCCGTCTCACTTCTACACCCGCATGCGTTTTTCAACCGTATTCGGGAGACCTCCGTTGAGCGCTTGACGGGCACCACCTGTATCCGGGTTCACCCCGGGTCGGGTTGGTGCCCGTCACTGTTTGCGCTTAACACCACGGTCTCTCGTCGGTTGCCCTCAACGAGGTCTCCCTTCGCAAGAAGGGAAGCCCTCACGTGGCATTCAACAAGCAATTCACCGTCCCGTACCTGACCCCCAGGGGCAACACCATCGACCTACCTGTCCCTGACCTGCCCGACAGCGAATTTCAAAATTCTTTCTAGAAGCGCTCTTATGCTGGTTGAGTTTCTGCCGCCACTGGTGGGCGAAACGGTTTAACTCTCCCTGCACATGTGAACGATCATAGTATGTCGGCGCAGACATTATGCTCCTCTAAAAGGGGATAAAACTCTTTTATTATGGCAGATGTCCAGGATTCTATTGGCAGGAACCGTTAATAGAATAACGCGCACGTTAAACCCCTCACTCCCAGGTTTTTCTTCATGGAAGAGTGGGGGAGTGAGGGGTTTAGCGTTGGTAACCCGTTATTTCTACGGCACTTTTTGGGGAAGAACGTTTAGGAGTTTTCAGCCCCAAAATTTCTCTGCGAGGGTGCCGTGTCGGGGTTAAATATCAGCCGCCTGAACCTTCAGGGCACGAGCCACGCCGTCGCGCGCTTCCGCAATCTGCCGGCGCAGCGCCGCCGCGTCCTCAGGCAATGACGCCAAATAAGTTTCGGTGCGTTCCAGCAGCTCGGCGGTCGGCTCTGAGGGGTACATGCCGCTAATAATCTGCAAAGAAATCTCGTGCGAACGGGAACGCCACACGCCCTCAACCAGCTCAAAGTACGGCTCAATATACTGCTCGGTCAGTTCCTTCTCGCCAGCCTTAAACCCGGCAATGGCGTACCGCTGGATCATGTTCGACAGTTCACCGGTCACCATGATCTTCTCCCAGTACTCTGCCTTAGCCTCGGCGGTGGGGAACGATGCGTACGCCTGCGCCGCATACTGCTGGCCGTTCGCGGTGTTATCGCGCTCCAGCTCGGCCGCAATCTGCTTGCTGGTGGCCCGCCCGCCGGTTGCCAGGCGGCACAGCAGGTTCCACCGCAGGTCCGTATCAATTTCCAGGCCGTCGAGGGTGATCGACCCGTCGAAGAGGCGCTGTACGTTCTCGTACTGTTCAGCGGTGCGGGTCTGGTTAACGAACGCCTGAACCAGCTGCAGCTGCGAGTCTGAATCCGGCTGAGCGGCGCAAGCCAACGACCACAGGCGATCGGCGGCACGTTCACGAGTTTCATCCCTAAACTCAGGATTAACAAAGGAACGCAGAGCGATGGAGAGGTTACCCAGCTGGGTTCGCAGTGCAGTCGAATTAGTCTCTTTGCCGATATTATTGAGCACAAATTCCACATACTGCCGCGCTGGCATCTGGGCGTCACGCACGGTATCCCAGAGGGAACCCCAGACCACGCCGCGAGCTACCGACGAGTCGATGTCGCCCAGATACTTCACCGCAGTATCAATAGAACGCTCATCCAGGCGAACTTTGGCAAACGCCAAATCTTCATCATTGAGCAGAATCAGGTCGGGGCGTTTCTTGCCTACAGCCTCGGCAACCTCGGTCAGTTCGCCGTCAATATCCAGCTCAATGCGGTCGGTGCGAGTCAGCTTTCCGTCTGTCAGATCGTAGAAACCGATAACTGCACGATGCGGGCGCAACGTTTCATAACCGGCAGCATAGGATTGGCGGATACCCAGAGAAGTAATATTGCCCTCGGCATCATCGGCGACCTCGACCGTAAGTGTGTTTACCCCGGCGGTTTCAAGCCACTTGGCACTCCATGCGCGTACATCACGGCCGGAAGTTTCTTCCAGCTCGACCAGCAAGTCGTCAAGAACCGTGTTACCCCAAGCGTGCTTGTCAAAATACTTCTTCAAGGCCGCCATGAAGTTTTCCTGACCAACCCACGCAACCATCTGCCGCAGCACCGATGCGCCCTTCGCGTAGGTAATGCCGTCAAAGTTCACCTGAACATCATGAAGGTCACGAATCTCAGCCACAATTGGGTGGGTTGAGGAGAGCTGATCCTGCCTATACGCCCAGGTCTTCTCCGAAGCAGAGAACGTAGCCCATGCTTCCTGTGCGTAGCGGGTATTCTCAGCCGCAGCCAGTGTAGACATAAACTCGGCAAATGACTCGTTCAGCCACAGGTCATTCCACCACTTCATGGTGACCAAATCACCAAACCACATATGCGCAAGCTCGTGAAGTATCGTAATGGCGCGGCGCTCACGCAGCGCCTCTGCAACCTTGGAACGGAACACATAGGTTTCAAGATAGGTTACGCACCCTGCGTTTTCCATAGCACCCGCATTGAACTCGGGGACGAAGAGCTGATCGTACTTCTCGAAAGGATACGGCGTCTTGAACTGCTCCTCATAAAACTCGAAGCCCTGGCGAGTCAGCTCAAAAATATCGTCCGCATCCACATAGGGCATCAGCGACTTACGCGCGTAAACACCCAGCGGAATAACACGCCCCTCAGAGTTCGTCAGTTCGCTCGTAACCTTCTCATACGGGCCCGCCACGATGGCTGTAATGTACGAAGACATGCGCGGAGTAGGCTTGAAATACCATGTTTGTGCCCGACCGCAACCGCAGTCCTTGGGCTCAATCTTCACCTCGGGCTGGTTAGAAACCACAACCCAGTGCGAAGGAACACGCACGCTGAACTCAAACTCGGCCTTCAAATCTGGCTGCTCAAATACAGGGAAAACACGGCGAGAATCCGGAACCTCGAACTGTGAGTACAGATAAATTTCACCGTCCGCCGGGTCCACAAAACGGTGCAAACCTTCACCGGTATTTGTATAGAACATCTCTGCATCGATCTTCAGAACATTCTGCGCTGCAAGATTCGGCAGAGCAATGCGCTCCCCATCGGCAAGAGCAGGATCAAGCCGCTCGCCGTTTAGCTCAATCGAATTTACCTGAGAGGTAATAGCGTCAATAAACGTGGATGCGCCAGGCTCAGCATCGAACCGAATCTCAACAATCGACGAGAAAACATCTTTGTCTGTGCGAAGGTCGAGATCAACACGGTAGGTGTGAACCCGCTTAATAACTCCCGCACGCTCAATCGCCTCATCGCGGGTTAAATTTAGACCGGGCATGATTCCCTTTCTCGATATGTGTTTATAAATCTTCCTGTAGCGTTTTGCAGCGGACCTACCAGGAGAAACAGTGCAAAACCAAGCTCAAGAATATAGGCATCAGACAAATTCAGATATGTGTATGTGCCCCGGCAAAAAGTGCCTAGTACCACAGTCTAACGCATCCTGTCAGAGAGCACATTATTACTCATCACATGCGCAAAATACGTGCCGATGGTAAGGGCAGGTGTGGGCAGAAAAATATGTGCCGAAATAATACCTGCCATTGCCCCGATACCGGTTACAGGAATAAGTTTAAATTCGCTACAGTTATAGAGACACAACAGCTGAGGGCGCCCAGAATAGAGACGACTATCGCCGTGCACATTTCGGGAAGCCAGTCCACCACTCACTGCAAAGATATAAATATCCACGCTGTGAGCGCCACGGAACACCATCAGGAGAACCCCTTGCGCGTACATATCGCCACCGACCATGCAGGTCTTGAGACGAGTCAATACCTGATCGAACAGCTCACCGCCGCAGGATACGACATGATTGATCACGGGCCCCAAGAGTACGATCCGCTGGATGATTACCCAAGTTTCTGCATTAACGCCGCCCTTGCCGTTAAACGAGATCGTGATCAGGGGCTTGACTCGCTGGGCATCGTCCTAGGCGGTTCTGGTAATGGCGAGCAGATTGCCGCTAATAAAGTAGAAGGAATTCGTGCCGCACTGGCCTGGAATCACGATACTGCCGCTCTTGCCCGCCAACACAATAATGCCCAGGTCATTGCGGTCGGTGGTCGTCAGCACAGCAATGAAGAAGCACTAGAGATTATTAAGGTTTTCCTTTCCACCCCGTGGACGAACGAAGAACGCCACGCCCGCCGCATCGGTCAGGTTGCCGAATACGAGCGAACCGGTCGTATTGAAGGTAAGCATATCGACTCATAGCACCGTAGATCAGTAAGCCACAGATTTTTTATATGGATGCGGCGGTAGCGTACCCTGAAAAATCGGGGAATAACAAATGTCGCTGCATTCGCCGTTTAGTTTATAGGTATATGAAACACCCCAAGGCGCCGTCCGAATGATAGGCGGTGTACCGTATTAAAGGTGCATCTTCTAAAGTTTAGACCCCAGACGCATGCACCAAAATACAACCACAGACACGCGCTCACAGGAGAATTCCCATGCCCGAAGGACACTCGATACATCGTATCGCCCGTCAATTCAACGATGTTTTCACGGGGGAGAGCGTGCGAGTCTCAAGCCCACAGGGGCGTTATACGGATGGTGCAGCCCTTCTTGACGGAGCCAGCATTCTCAACGCATATGCGCACGGTAAGCATCTTTTCGTGCCCTTCAACAATGAGCTGACCCTCAACGTGCACCTTGGCATTTATGGCAACTGGAGCTTTGGAGGGGACGAAACTTTTACAGGCGCATCCAGCATAGGCGCACCCCGTAAGATCGGCGAAAAAGAATATACGGCGGGGGAGGCCGAAGAATATACCGGACCGCCCGCGCCGAAAGGCACTACCCGGTGCCGCATCGTTTCAGAACACGGTTGGGCTGACCTCGTTGGTCCCACTATCTGCCGAACCTTAAACCCAGACGAAGTTGCCCAGGTACGCGCCAAACTTGGACCGGATCCGCTCAACACCGATGCAGATCCCGAACGTTTCTATGCCGCAGCCCGCAAAAGCTCAAGGCCTATCGGCGTGATCCTCATGGATCAGGCCGCTATCTCGGGCGTGGGCAATATTTTTCGTGCCGAATCGCTTTACCGCCAAGAAATAGATCCTCTTCGCCCCGGTAAGACTCTCACCGATGATGAGCTGAGTAGACTCTGGGAAGATAACAAACATCTGCTCACCATCGGAGTGCGTGTCGGCCGCATCATTACCACCGAACAAAAGGACCGCCCGGGAATCCATGAAACCGAAGCCTGGCCTGAGCATGCTAACTACGTTTACCAGCACCACGGAGAACCCTGCCCCCGATGCGGCACCACCATTCGTATGGAGGAAATCGCGGGCCGTAAACTCTATTGGTGCCCTGGATGCCAGAAATAGCGTTAGCTACGGTCCCCGCAAACGATGCGCACCGAACTTGACAGTCTCCAGTACAGGCAGGTAATCTTATCTAGTTCTTGCGGGGATGTAGCTTAATGGTAAAGCCTCAGTCTTCCAAACTGATGACGCGGGTTCGATTCCCGTCATCCCCTCGGTATACATAAAACGCCTTGGTGCTTTGCACTGGGGCGTTTTCCTTATGCCGAGGGTCTGAAGTGGGAATCGTTTACGGACACGGATTTCGTGCCTCGTTTGCTCGGAATCCGTACCCTTCAGCTCGTCATCCCTTCGATAACAAAGCCTTGATGCTTCGTATTGGGGGCTTTTGTTGTCTCGGGTTTGAAACGGGAACCGTTTAAAGAGCTGGTTGTATATATGCCTGGTACGGCAAAATGAGACAAATCCTGAATGTAAGAAGTCTATATCTATGCGTCAACCTGGCAGGGCTGGGACGTGCAGAAGCGCCCGAATAAGTCGATACGCTTGAATAGATGACTATACTCAGATAATTCCTCAGAAAGACTTAAGGTTTTCGTGTTCTAAATTAGACATTCGAATGTTAGGCATTTATCCTTGTACACGGTAAACTTAAAAACCGAATGCCTAAAAGCATTCGCGTTTCACGGGGCGTGGCGTAGCTTGGCTAACGCGCCTGCTTTGGGAGCAGGAGATCGCAGGTTCGAATCCTGTCGCCCCGACGTGAAGCGGGCGTCGCATGTGCGGCGCCCTTTTCCAGTAACCAACTGCGGTTCACAGGCTTGTGCCGCATTCGACTATATGAGGAGAACACGGACGTGAAGACCGCCGTCGAGAAGCTCAACCCGACCCTCGCGAAGATCGAGGTCGAGGTTCCCTTCGCAGAGTTCAAGTCCTACCTGGACCGCACCTATAAGAACCTGGCTCAGCAGATTAACGTTCCTGGGTTCCGTAAGGGCAAGCTGCCTAAGCAGCTCATTGAGCAGCGCACAGGTTACGACTACATTGTCGAAGCATCTCTGAACGACGCCTTGAACGACTTCTACTCACAGGCATTGGGCGAGAATGAGCTCTCCCCGCTGGCACAGCCCGAACTTGATGTGCAGAGCCAGCCCACGGTGAACGATCGTGAAGCAGACGTGAAGCTGAACATCACCGTGACCGTTCGTCCTGAAATCGAGCTTCCCAACTATGAGGGTATCGAGGTTGAGGTTGACGAAATCAAGGTTACTGCAGAAGACGAAGAGCAGGCTCTTGAAGCTCTGCGTGAGCGTTTTGGTACCTTGAAGAACGTTGAGCGTCCCGCAGCTAAGAATGATTTTGTCACCATTGACATCACCGCTGAAATCAATGGTCAGGAAATTGACGCAGCAAACGACCTGTCTTACCAGATCGGTTCCGGCACCATGGTGGACGGTATTGATGAGGCCCTGATCGGTCTGTCTGCGGGCGAAGATGCAACTTTCGAGACCACGCTTTCCGGCGGCGATCACGCGGGGGAGGACGCAACCATTAAGGTGAAGCTCTCCGCTGTTAAGGAGCGTGAGCTTCCTGAGGTTGACGATGAGTTCGCGCAGCTTGCTTCTGAGTTCGATACTGTTGATGAGCTTAAAGCAGACATGAAGAACCAGGTTGCCGAGGCCAAGGTCTCTGAGCAGGGCGCACAGGCACGCGATAAGGTGCTGGCTAAGCTCATTGAGATGATTGAGGTTCCCGTACCTGAAAAGGTCATTGAAGAACAGCTGGAGCAGCACTTCAACAACCCCGAAGCCGGTGAAGACCACGATACCGAAGAGCACCGTCAGGAAGTTCGTGAGAACACCGAGACCGCCTTTAAGAATGAGATGGTGCTTGATGCTATTGCTGATGCTGAAGAAGTTGAAGTAAACCAGAATGAGATGATCAACTACATCATCACCATGAGCTCGCAGTACGGCATGGATCCGAACCAGTTCGCACAGATGCTTGACGGTTCCGGCCAGGCTGGAATGCTTGTGGGCGAGGTACGCCGCTCCAAGGCTCTAGGCGAAGTTCTTAAGAAGGCTGTCGTCAAAGACACTAAGGGTAAGGCTGTAGACCTTTCCAAGTTCCTCTCTGAAGGTGAAGAAGACGAGAAGTAGTCCTTCTCTCCGCAGATACCTATAACGGATGCGGGCGTGCATGTGCAGGAAAGAATCCTGCGGTGCACGCCCGCATTGTTGTGTTAAGTTTTGGTACATGCCCCAACAGAGGAAATAGATATAATGCGCTGAGGGTTGAGTGACGTTCGCCCTTTGGCGAACTACGGCGAAACTCCGCCCGAATACAGCCGTGACCCGGTATTGTAGTAGCAATGAATATTTTCACGGGCCCGCATGGTAGGGAGCGCGTGAAACCCATCGAGAAGAAGAGGGAAGATGTCTAGCTACATGCCTCTGCCTATTGGGTCTGGGAATAACACCCCGACTATGGCTACGAACCCCGTCACAGGGCAGGAAGATTACGTCTATAATCGTCTGCTCAAGGAGCGTATTATTTGGCTGGGGTCTGAAGTAAGGGACTCAAACGCAAACTTAATTTGTTCACAGATGTTGTTGCTATCGGCTGAAGATCCCGAGGCAGATATTTACCTGTACATTAACTCTCCCGGTGGCTCGGTGACCGCTGGCATGGCTATTTACGACACAATGCAGCTCATTCCGAATGACGTGGTGACTGTAGTAACCGGTATGGCTGCATCTATGGGACAGTTCCTTCTGACAGCAGGTGCCATGGGCAAACGTTATGCGACCCCCAACGCCCGAATCCTGATGCACCAGCCGCTTGGTGGTATTGGTGGTACCGCATCCGACATCCGTACTCAAGCAGAACTCATCTTAGATATGAAAAAACGTCTGGCAGAGATCACGGCTGAACGTACCGGTAAAAGCCTTGAGACCATTCTGAAAGACAATGACCGTGATAACTGGTTTACCGCTGAAGAGGGCTTGGAATACGGCTTCTTCGATCACATCGCACTATCCACTGGCGGTAATCTGACCGCCGAGGGTAAGTAAAGAGGGGAAATACACATATGAACTACCTACCTCAAGATTCTGCACCGCAGATGCCCTCGAGCCGTTACGTGCTCCCCAGCTTTGAGGAACGTACCCCCTACGGTTATAAGCGTCAAGATCCGTACGCCAAGCTATTTGAGGATCGCATTATTTTCTTGGGTACCCAGGTTGATGACGCTTCGGCAGATGATATTATGGCTCAGCTTCTCGTGCTTGAGGCTCAAGATCCCGATCGCGATATTACCCTGTACATCAACTCTCCCGGTGGTTCTTTTACAGCAATGACCGCCATCTATGACACCATGCAGTTTATTCGCCCCGAGATTCAGACCGTATGCTTGGGTCAGGCTGCATCGGCTGCGGCAGTGCTTTTGGCTGCTGGAACCCCGGGTAAGCGTTTGGCTCTTCCGAATGCTCGCGTGCTTATTCACCAGCCCGCCCTAAGCGGACAGCAAGGCGGACAGGCATCTGACCTTGAGATTCACGCGAACGAAGTTATGCGTATGCGTGAGTGGACTGCACAAACCCTGGCCCTGCACTCCGGCAAGACCTATGAGGAAGTTGACCGTTCGATCGAGCGCGATAATATTCTAACTGCTGCTGCCGCTCAAGAATACGGTTTAGTGGATAAGGTACTGGATTCGCGTAAACTTAACAAGCCTGCTACCAATACTGCTACGTCGCACGATTAGAAATATGAGTGTAGTCCTTTCTGTTGTCTAAACGTATATACGATTACTATTAGGTGCCGCATCCTCAAAATTGAGGATGCGGCACCTATACGTTATACCCCAAAAAGTACATAAAACCTCAAGTTACACAGCGTCATAATTGTCAAATTACATCGAATACGACACGCCGCATCACAGTGACAGCCTGTCTTCACACCTCAGCGAAAAACTAGGGTAGCCTGGTAACAAGCACCTTGTGATAGCTTGCAAACACTCGTAGAAAGGAGAGGGCGCGTGGCTAACACCGACAACACCGGTGGTACGGAAGAAAACAAGAAAACTGTTGCTCCGGGTATGCGTTGCTCATTCTGTTCTAAGACGCGTACCCAGGTTTTCAAGATTGTGATCGGTCCGCATGTCTCCATTTGCGATGAATGTATTGCACTATGCAACGAGATTTTGCATGAGGAACGGCAAAAAACAAAGAAGCCGCAGACCAAAAAGATCAAGAAACTCGCTACTCCTCGTGAGATTTACAGCTATCTGCATGATTATGTGATCGGTCAAGATTCTGCAAAACGCACCTTGGCGGTGGCGGTCTATAACCACTACAAGCGCATCCATGACTTAAACAATCCGGTACTTCACTCCCGAACCCTTTCGGCAACTGCGGGTGAATCCGTAGACCTGGGAAAATCTAATATTCTGATGATTGGTCCCACCGGCAGCGGAAAAACTTATCTTGCGCAGTCTCTTGCAAAGAAGCTTGATGTTCCTTTCGCCATTGTCGATGCTACTACGCTCACCGAAGCTGGGTACGTTGGCGACGATGTCGAGAATATTCTGCTTCGGCTTATTAACGCCGCCGACGGTGATGTCGAAAAGGCGCAGAACGGCATTATCTATATTGACGAAATCGATAAGATTGCCCGCAAAGGCGGAGAAAACCTATCTATTACCCGCGATGTCTCGGGGGAAGGCGTGCAGCAAGCGCTTTTGAAGATTATTGAAGGTACTCTGGCAACGGTTCCTCCAGAGGGTGGGCGTAAACATCCGGCACATACCAATCTTGAGATTGAAACCTCAAATATTCTCTTTATTGTCGCTGGTGCTTTCGATGGGCTGGAAGACAGGATCCTAGCCCGCACCGATCGAACCAGTATAGGCTTTGGGGCCGAGCTGACCGCCGCACCGGATACTGATCAGACGCTTTCGCAGATCATGCCCGAAGATCTGACCCACTACGGTATCATCCCTGAGCTAATCGGTCGTTTGCCTGTGATCTCTACGTTGAAAGAACTCACCACCGAAGAGCTTGAACAGATTCTTACGAAGCCTAAAAATGCTTTGCTGAAGCAGTATAAGCATCTCTTTGCGCTTGATGGCGTTGAGCTAATCTTTGAAGATGATGCTTTGCACGCGGTCGCCGAGCTCGCAGAAACCCGTAAGACTGGGGCACGCGGGCTGCGCTCCATGATGGAGGGTATTCTGCAACCGATTATGTTTGAGGTTCCTGACCGTCAGGACGTTACCTCCGTGGTAATCACAGAAGATACCGTGCGCACCGGTGCTGAGCCCGTATACGTTCTTGAGGCTGATGAAAAGTCCTCTAAGAGTGCTCGTACTCGCGCCAAGAAGAAGGCTGCGTAGGTTATTCGTGCAGGGTGAGAACCTGGCGGAATATTGGAGGTCTCGATGAGGTTTGAGCTTATACAATGATGAAAGGAAATACCCTCGTGACAACAACCGTTGATTTTTGGTTCGACCCTACCTGCCCGTGGTGTTGGATTACCTCGCGCTGGATTGGCGAGGTGCAGAAGGTTCGTGATATTCAGGTGCATTGGCGCCCATTCTCACTCGCTGTTCTGAATGAAGGACGCGAACTTGATCCTGGATACCGCGCTATGATCGACAACACCTGGGGCCCCGCCCGTGTAGTGGCTGCTGCCCGCGAACTCCACGGTGACGATGTTTTGAAGGCTCTCTACGATGCTCTGGGCGAGCAGATCCACCATCAGAAGAACATCTCTGAAGGAGACAAATTTTTGCCTGCTATTGAGGAAGCTCTCAAAGAAGCGAATTTGCCTGCGGACCTGATTCAGTACGCTACCACCGACGAATACGATGCGCAGTTACGCGCCTCGACAGCAGAGGCGCTTGATAAGGTAGGCGATGATGTTGGCGTGCCGCTTCTTGCGATTAACGATGTAGCTTTCTTCGGTCCCGTGCTCTCGCCCTCACCGCATGGTGAAGAAGCCGGTAAGGTCTTTGACGGTGCCGTAGCAATGGCATCGTATCCCGGGTTCTTTGAGCTCAAGCGCAGTCGTACCGTGGGACCTATCTTCCACGGTGAAGACGGGTAGTAGATTTACCATGTGCTATAGCTGAGCCGTTACGCTTTCTCTGGAGGAGCGTAACGGCTCAGCTATGCGTATTGAATTAGCTACTCGTTTGCTTTCGCCGAGAACCCCGATGCCGCAAGCGAATATCGCGCATATGGAATGTGCGTGCAGCCGTATAGCTGACCGCCGCATCCGAGGTGAAACCCAGCATGGCAAAAACACTGACTCCAAGCTGGAAGAAAAGCGCACTCAACGGCATATGCTGGTGCCCCCAGATAACACCGCCAGCGGTTACTGTAAAACTCACCGCAAGGAGTAAGAGAACCAGACGACGAGCCTTCGACGAGCCCCGGAGCGTACTCCAAAGCAGAAATAGGTGCACGAGAGAGAAGACAAGAGTTACCGCAAGAAGCACACCGCTCAGCACTGTCAAAAATGTTTGCCCTTGTTCCCCGGCAAGCAAGGCCGTAATTTCTTCACTCGCATCGCTTCTGAGCACCGTGCTGCGTAATTCCTGATGATTAACCACAGTCAGAACAGCGTTAGCAAGCTCTAAGAGAGTTGAAATAATCATCATCACAGAGGCTATCAGCAGACCCGCAGGCATCTCATAAGCTAGGTCATGAGCGCTCGCCAAGTTTAGGTCTTTAACCTGGCGCGGGTCTTTCACGCCCTCATTACTCAGCGTGATAATAGGCAGCGCGCCGTCCGTACGAATCGTATCTCCACCACCGTTTCGGGAGTGGTAGCCGGTCGAAAAATCTTCGATAATATCTACCCGTGTGCTCGGATGCGCATACTGAATAGACTCGACAATATAATCACGCTCAAAATCCGTATCGGCATCAATCCGATGCGTCACCTGCAGGGTGAAAAAGCTAAAGCCGACCCCTGAATCATAGGTTCCTGCTGCCAGCCAATCGACGCGGTGACCACCGGGAAGCAGCCAGCCATCCGGAGTTCGCCAAAACCGCACATGGTGGCGTTTCTTCGGGTTCCCGTCAACCTCCTGCTGATACGCAAAAGACTGTACTCGTCCAAAAATCTTGAGAGGAGATACCGGTGCTTCACTATAGGATTTTCGGGTAATTGTCGAAACAATAATCTTCCAGCTGGAAACCAAGGTGACTTCATCTGCGCGAGTCCAGCCAGCATCCTGCATCACCTGGTGAATTTGCTCTTCTGAGCCGATAATACCGATATTGACAGGGTCGCCTAATAATCCATCCGGGGTGCGGGTGCGCCCAATAAAATAGTCGGGCACATAGATGCGCGTCATGATCGCGTGAAATCGGGGGAGCGTCAAATAAGCGGTGACTGCCCAGAACGAAAGTGCAATTGGAATACCCCACCACGAATGTCCCACGGTATTAAGCAGGATCAGAACGGTAAGCACCACAGAGGCTATACCTGCCAGTGTGAAAAAAGCCGTATCCCAAATACCAACCCAGAAGGTCCTCGGAATAATATCCTTATGCTCGCCGCGCGACTCAAAGTCGCCCCGATACACTGGAGGAGATGTTGGAGGCGCGACCGTCACAGGTTTGCTCGCCATAACATGTTCTTCTGCTACACCCTCATCAATAATGTCAGAAGGTTTATGTGACATGGGGATTCCTTCTGCCTGCATAATCTGTGCGTTTGCGCGTTCGGCGCTTATGTGAATTCTACAGGCTACCATAGGGCAGTACGCAATAGGGCGTCGTTTCGCTGAACCGTTCCCACCATATAAAAAATGCTGGAGCGAAGAACCTAATTCTTCGCTCCAGCACGGAGTCTATGCCATGCGGCATATCCAGAAACAACGTGAGAACGTGGCTGTTCTAGAGAGACTACTCGGCAGCTTCTTCTACAACAAGCACTACATCACGAACTTCAAGTTCGCCTTCCGAAGGCACCAGAGAAACCTCGCGAGCGTTGCCTGCCGCCCGCAAATCCTCAAGACCAGACTGGATGCGCTCCAGCTGCTCCTGAGAGGCGGCAATCGTAGCAGATTCAACCTCGGTACGCTGCTTAACCTTTGCGTCACTCTTCGCCTTACGCAGACCGCCGAGTGCTTCTGCGACATCGGGGAGGACCTGCTTGAGGTTCTCAATCTGGGCGGGGTTCACATCAGCAAGTACCCACTGTGCCGAAATACCGTCTGTTGGGTTGTTTGCTGCATACTCCGCCAATAATGCACCTTCAAGAACCGGCAGAGCCTGTGGCCAGGATGCGCGGTGCACGCTGCCCGCACGCCACCACGACCAAATCTCTTCGGTCACAAACGGCAGGAAAGGCGCGAAGAGCCGCAGAAGCGCATCCAGAGTGGTGGCGAGAGCCGCCAGCACAGAAGCCTGCTCGGTCTCGCCACGAGCGCCGTAGGCGCGGTCTTTAATGAGTTCCACGAAATCATCGGTGAAAGACCAGAAGAAACTCTCTGCAATCTGGAGGGCACGAGCGTATTCGTATTTCTCGAAAGCAGCAGTTGCTTCCTCAATGAGGTACGCCAAACGCACAAGCAAGGAGCGATCCAGCGCGTTGGTAAGCACCTGCCCCTGAGACTGCGAGGTAATCACCGATTTCTCAGTAGCACCCAAATTCAGCACGAACTTTGAGGCGTTGAGAAGTTTAATCGCCAGGCGGCGGCCGATCTTCATCTGACCTTCGTCATAAGCGGTATCAGCGCCCAAGCGGGCCGAGGCTGCCCAGTAGCGTACCGCATCCGAACCGTATTTATCGAGTACATCGTGCGGGACAACAACATTGCCCTTAGACTTCGACATTTTCTTGCGGTCGGGGTCAAGAATCCATCCCGACAGTGCGGTGTTATACCAAGGTACAGAGGATGCAAGGGTCTCGGCGCGTACGGTGGTGGAGAAGAGCCAGGTACGAATAATATCGTGTCCCTGCGGGCGAAGGTCCATCGGGAAGGTCTTCGCGTGCAGTTCAGGATCTGTAGCCCAGCCGGTTGCAATTTGCGGGGTGAGTGAAGAAGTAGCCCAGGTATCGAGAACATCTGGATCGGCAATAAATCCGCCAGGTACACCACGCTGGTCTTCCGAATATCCGGGGGCAGCTTGCGAGGCCGGATCCACCGGAAGCATATCCTCAGCCGGCAGAATCGGGTTCTCACAATCCGGCTCACCCTCGGCATCAAGCGGGTACCAGAGCGGGAACGGAACGCCGAAGAAACGCTGACGGGAGATCAGCCAGTCGCCGTTAAGACCTTCCACCCAGTTTTCGTAGCGGCTGCGCATAAAGGCGGGAACCCAGTTGATTTCGCGTCCGCGCTCAATAAGCTTTTCGCGGCGCTCGGCGTCGCGACCACCGTTGCGAATATACCACTGGCGTGAAGCCACGATCTCAAGAGGCTTATCGCCCTTCTCATAGAACTTGACGGGGTGTTTAATCTTTTTCGGCTCACCCTCCATCTCGCCAGTTTCAACAAGCATTTCGACTACGGTCTTCTGACCGGTAAAGACGGTGGTGCCCGCCATGCGCTCGTAGCGTTCGCGGCCTTCGGCAGAGGTAATCCATTCGGGAGTCTCGCGGGAGAAACGGCCGTCACGCCCGATGAGGGCTCGGGTTGGAAGCTGCAATTCACGCCACCAGGTAACGTCGGTGGTATCACCGAAGGTACAGATCATGGCGATGCCAGCCCCTTTATCGGGCTGAGCCAGCGGATGCGCCATCACCTCGACCTCAACGCCGAATAGAGGAGAAGTCACTTTCGTTCCGAAGAGCGGCTGATACCGTTCATCATCGGGATGCGCCACCAACGCTACACAGGACGGCAACAGCTCGGGGCGGGTAGTCTCAATCCAGACTTTTTCGCCATCTTCGCGGTGGAAGCTGATACGGTGGTATGCTCCGTCGCGTTCCTTATCTTCAAGCTCGGCCTGCGCTACGGCGGTTCGGAAGGTAACGTCCCACATAGTCGGTGCCTCCGCCATATAAGCATTACCCGCCTCAAGGTCTTTGAGGAATGCAAGCTGTGAGACTTTGCGTGAATGCGCATCTATGGTGCGGTAGGTATGGGACCAGTCGACGGAAAGCCCCAGGGTTGTGAAAAGATGCTCGAAAACTTTCTCGTCTTCAACAGCGAGTTCTTCACATAGCTCAATGAAGTTATTGCGTGAAATACGTGGCCACTTTGCTTGGCTGCGGTCGGGTTTGGGTGAGCCATCGGCCTTGAGCGGAATCAGCTGGCGAAAATCTGGGTTATCGGGAACGGAAGGGTCGCACAATACACCGTAGTAGTTTTGTACGCGACGTTCGGTGGGCAGACCGTTATCATCCCAGCCCAAAGGATAGAAGACGTTCTTGCCGCTCATACGCTGGTAGCGGGCGATGACGTCGGTTTGAGTGTAGGAGAACATGTGCCCCACATGGAGCGAGCCGGACGCGGTCGGCGGTGGGGTATCAATCGAATAGACCTGTTCGCGCGTCGTGTTCTCGTCGAAGGCGTAGGTTTTCTGCTGTGCCCAGCGCTCGGAGAGTTTGTCTTCGAGGCCTTCGAGCGCGGGACGATCAGGAACGTTAATCTGTGCGGGCGAGTCTGAGCCCTGAGTATTTTCAGCCATAGGGGCTATTTTCTCATACTTTATGGGCTGTGGCGGTGTATCGCTAGCATAGGTTGGCGCTTTACGATGAGTGAGTTTATAGATATCCCGTATAGCGCAGAAACGTATCATCACGCACCATATGCCTGTGTTTCGTACTCTGCTAATGCACGCTCAACTCGTGCAATAAGCTCGCGTTGCGAGGAGAGAAAACGGCGCTGTTCCCGGCGTGGAAGATGCGAAAAATAATGATAGAACTTTGGGTCCCGATAGGTCTGTCCAAAGAGGAAATGTAGATCGGAGCTCCAGGGGCGACGCGTTCTTGCACGGATTTGCTCGGCCCGAGTACGAAGCTGCTCGCGGCGGGTATAGAGAGCATCGCATTGTGTGCTGCGAGAGCGAAATGCTAAAAGATCCATAGGTATATCTGTAGTTTCCGTGCCTTATGTGAGGTATTTATCTATTCATCGTGTGTTACCTCTCGATTCCCTATCACAAGATACCGCATAAGAGTAGACTGGTGAATATCACACAGGAAAACTTTTTAAGGGACTTCCATGTTTGAGATATCAGCTCCTGTTATGACGGTACTTGCTCTTCATCTCGCGATCGTTGCGGTTTGCGTTTGGCATTTAACAACGCGAACCGGATACAACGAAGAGCGTCTGCATATGATACTTCCGCTTGTGCTTTTCTTGCCGGGAGCGGGAATTTTATACCTCATGTCAGCAAAAGCAGGAACCGTTCCTCCCGATACTACGAAGACGGGCAGCAGCTCTCGCCATTTTGAGCATCGTCTGGGTTTCCGTGACGGTAAACGTTCTAAATGGGGTTTTCCCCAGCGGAAACGCTAAGAGTACTGCGTTATGCACCTTTATAAGGTGAGCGTTCATGAGAGTGGGAAGAATCGATAATGCTGTCTGCTATCCCGCAGATGTACGATGCGCGTGTGACTCTGTTAGCGCGCATTGCCTATCTTTCTATACGATAATTTTGTGTATGGCATCATAGATGAATAAGACTTTCACCACCGACGTGGAAAGGTAAGTTCATGATGCTAGACAATACTCGTATTCCTGCCAATCCATTTGCCCCCAACGCTTGTGAGGGTAAAGTTGCCGTCGTAACAGGAGCCTCCAGTGGCATCGGTCGCGCAACCGTTGAACAGCTAACGGCTACCGGATGGACGGTTTATGCGCTTGCTCGCCGTACCGAACGTCTTCGCACGCTTGAAGCAGAGACCGGAGCGCATCCTATAACCTGTGACGTTACTGATGAATCGGCAGTAAACGCAGCTGCAAAGCAGATCATAACGGAGCACTTACAGCTTGATGCGCTGGTTAATATCGCTGGGGGAGCGATCGGTCTTGATCGTGTTACTGATGGAGATCCGGAAGACTACCTTGCGATGTACCGCCTGAATGTGCTCGGAATTCTACATACGGTGCGTGCCTTTGCTCCCGCACTGAGGGCTCAAGGTCAGGGGAGCATTCTGAACCTGACCTCCACAGCAGCCGAAGGCGGTTATGAAGGAGGTGCAGGGTATAACGCCGCGAAATTCGGTGCTCGGGGACTTACCGAGGCTCTGCGTCTTGAGGAAGCTGACCACAATGTGCGCGTCATTGAGATTCGCCCGGGTATGGTGCATACAGAAGAATTTTCATTGAACCGCTTGGGGTCTGTGGAAGCTGCCGAAAAGGTATATGCCGGGGTACAGAACCCTTTGGTGGCAGAAGACGTTGCTCAGACAGTAGTTTTCGCATTGAATATCCCTCACCATATCAATCTTGATCATGTGACTTTGCGTCCGCTTGCTCAGGCAAGCCAGTTCAAGGTCATCCGGTCTTCGTAGATATTTAAAGAGGTGCTACAGATACCGCGTGCAAAACTAAGGTTTCGCACGCGGTATCTGGCGTTCTTATTACTCCTTCAAGAGAAACCTGAGGTTTACTCCCAATATTCGTAATATATGCGCTATTGGTCTGATTTTAACGTGGATTAAGTAATGGTAAAAATAAATATTTGGTAACACTTTTGGGGTGGTGGTACAGTTTCTCATTGCAAGCCCCTCACGAATGCTAGTGTTAGGGCGTCACCGATAAATTGAGATGGGTCAATGAGTAACTGAATCTGGCACTCACATCACAGAAATATGCAGTAGCTCAACTCACATAACTTCAAAGAGGGAAACATGGCTCCAAAGAAGTCAACCCGTGTCTACGCACTCGCCGCCGCGACCGTTATTACAGCAGGAACGTTAAGCTATGTTCCTGCTACTTTTGCATCTGAAGCAGGTAGTTCGACCGGTTCAGATACCTCCGCTACTGAATCGACGCATGAGAATTCCTCATTGCCGCTTCAGACTATCCCTTGGGCAAACTCCAACGCATCTGCTCAACCGGCAGGTGCTCAGGAAACCGCTTCTGCGGCCTCTACACAGGTGCCTGAACAGGAAAAACCGGTAAAATCCGAATCTCCGACCGCCTCTGAGACTGATTCAGCCTCAACCCCTGAAGCTAAACCATCTGAAACCTCTGCCGTTCCAGAACAGACCGAGAAAACCTCAAGGGCTACTCCCGGCACAAAGGTTATCGGGGTTGAGAATGAGGGTGATGAAACCTCAGAGGGGCGCCAGAACGCTCCTAAGGTTTCTGTTGATTCTGCCACTATCTACACCGATAACGAATTTAGCCCTTTCACCGTGCGTGTCAGTGGTTTCTACGGTCCGCGCGTTGGTAGCTCTATAGAGGTTCGCATTCAGGAAGTAAATGCTCAAGGCCGCCCTGTAGGCGCCCCTCTTGCAACCGGTCGTGTCTCTGCCCAAGAACTCATTGATGGTACTGCTACCGCCACTGTGAACGTCAGCTCAAGCAGACTGAAAGGCAATAAGAGCTATGCAATTGTTGCTGTCAGTAACCCCGGCGGTAAAGATCACCTTGTAGCAGGTACCATCGTTGAGCTCAAGCAGCGCCGCGTTGCTCATACTGTAACGAGTGAGGTCCCGGCTCCTCAGGAATCTAGTAAGAAGGATGCCTCGACTGCCGCACCGGCGCAAACCGAGAATACCCCGGCGCCTAAGCCTATAGAGACAGTAACTCCCAAACCTCAAGAGTCCGCGGCTCCCACACCGAGCGCATCCACTGATACAGCGAAGAGCGAGGCTCCCAGCGCTTCTGAATCAGCTAGTGCAGCCCCTTCCAATGCATCTGCTGAAGCTTCAGAGACTGCATCTGCTAACCCCTCCGCAACTCCTTCAGCTCCTGCCCCTGCATCGTCTGCGGAAGAAACCACAATGGATGTAGCGAATAAGGCTTCGCTGCGTGTCGATAGCGCACACTTCTCTGGCGATGCAGCAACTAACGTCGTTGTAGTCCGGGGTACTGGTTTTACCGGCGAACACGTCTCAGAAGGCGTTGAAGTTACTATCTTCGAATTGGATAGCGAAGGTAAAGCACAAGGCGAAGCCATCAAGAGTGTCTTTGTGAAACCCTCAGAAATTGTTGATGGTTCGTTCACTGCACAGCTGGAAGTCGAAGCTGCAAAGCTGCGTCCAGGGTACTCATACGGTATCGTCGCGATTAGCAATCCCAAGGGTGAAGAACATGTACAGGCATACACAGTAGCGATGGTTTCTGATGACTCGCACCCGGCACCCGGTGGCGAGGATAACAATGCCAACGTCGCCGCAACCCGCCCCGGCGCTAAGAAGGCTGGACACAACAACGGCGGACAAGGCGGTGCAGCTGCTCTGAACGGATCTGCAGAAGGCGATGCAGTACAAGCTGAACCGGACGCCAATACTGGTAATGCGCACAGTAACTCGAGCTCTGCAGCTACGACCTCAGCCAATAAGCGTAACCTGGCTCGTACCGGTGCTGACGGCGTTGTACTCTTCACGACGCTTGGCGGCTCAACGTTGGTGGCAGGTACCGCTCTCGTTGCGGCTCGTCGTCGTAAGAAAGACAACGTATAAGAACCTCTGCGGTAGTCCGCAGGTTATCACATAGGGAAGCACACGAATTCCGTGTGTTGTGAATAGGTACAAGGATGGGTGCCCGCATCGTACGGGTACCCATCCTTTATGCCCTTCTATAAGGTGGTAATTACCTTTATAGGTGAGTCGGGTTCTTCAGACGCGTACACTTGAGCTATGTCTGTTCTCAATATTCTTGCGACCTCTCACGGTACTGACTCTTCAGAAGGGCGCCAAGCGATTGCCCTCGTGCGCGCCGAGCTTCAAAAGCTACTTCATGAACGAAGCACGTCTGACGGGCGAGAATATAAAGTTCACGAAGCTTATGTAGACGTGCAGACACCGAGTGTAGATGAAGCCGCTCAAGCCTTACCGGATGGCGAGCCTTGTGTTATTGTGCCGGTTCTCCTGTCCACAGGATTTCACACCCAGGTTGATCTAAGGCGCGCTGCACGTACCAGCGGAGTTAAAGATATTCATATTGCTGCCTCTCTGGGGCCGGATGCGCGACTTGCCCATCTTCAGCGAACTCGGCTTGAGGAAATTGGATGGCATGAAAAAATAGCTACCGGTTCTGCCGCACCACCGATTGTTCAAGGGGCTGCAGGTTCATCCCGCCAAGATGGGCGAGCAGATATGCAGCGCGCCGCCGATTTGCTCGCAGAAGTTCTTCACACACCTACCAGAAACGCTTTTATCGCAGCAATTGAGCCGACAATAATTGATATAGCTCGTCAAGAGCAACCAAGGTTCGCGTCCCCGTACCTGCTTGCAGATGGATTTTTTGCCAAAAAGATGAGACGTGATATCGAGGCGGTTAGCGCTTCAACTATAGTGGCTGCACCGTTGGTATCCGCTCACGATATTGCCTCCGCACGCATTATTGCTCAGTGCGCTCTATCTCGTCTTGACGAGGCGTTGGTCGCCGCTACCGAATAATACTCAAATACGGTCAAGCATACAAAATGGCTTCCGCCTTCGACAACTAGGAAAACGAAGACGGAAGCTACGTTGTATGCGCCAGAATTAGCGGATAATCAATCCGCTATGGAGCAAGTTTCTGAGCGGCAGAGAACTCAAGACGTGGATTGCTCACGCAGCCGTTCATGTACATGACTGATGAACTGATGCCGATCGTCGCGTGCATAATAGACGACCTCACCAATGACTGTAATAGCAGGTGATTTAACGTCTTGGCAGTCTTGAGGAGCTTGCTGCAAGGTCGTGACGATAACGCGCTCTTGGTCCGTGAAGCCCTTCTCAATGGTGGCCAACGGCATATCGCTTTCAACACCGCGCAACATTATCTGCTCGATAGTATCCGGCAGAGTACGCACGCCCATCAGAAGCACCACGGTACCGTGAGCGCGCAGCGTTGAAACAACAGCTTGTATATCGGTTTCATCAAGCCCCGAATGGCCCGAAACTACAGTAAAGATCGACGATACCTTACGCAGAGTCACGGGGATAGAAGCGCGGGCAGGCACCGCAATAGCGCTAGTAATGCCCGGAATAACCTCAGCATCCAGTCCGGCTGCAAAACAAGCATCTAGCTCCTCAGCACCGCGACCGTATACATATGGATCGCCGCCTTTAAGCCGCACCACGGTTTTGCCCGCGAGTGCATAGTCAATCATGAGTTGCTGGATGCGTGACTGCGGCACCGCATGCTTACCGGGTACTTTGCCCACGTCAATGATCAGGGCGTTTGGAGCGTATTCGGCAAGCTCTTGTGGAGCTAAATGATCTAGCAGCACGACATCGGCTTCACCGAGCGCTCGGACGGCACGTAGAGTCAGCAAATCGAGAGCACCGGGACCGCCCCCGGCGATGTACACCTTACCGGGTACATCTGCCCGGGAGCTTGGAACTAAAGGCGCGTCTTGAGCAACACCCGCCGGAATATTGGCTAGAACCTCATCTATCGTCGCAAATTCGCGCGGTGGAAACGGCGGAATTTTAGGTGACATGGGCGGGTCCTTATGCGTTCGCTGGAACAGGATTATGCGCACTGGGTGGGCCGACTGGGATTTTCGCTCCCGTCACCAGCACGGTATTGCCTTCACCCTTCTCTGCGGCAGCAATTTCCTCGGGCGTTGCTGGGCGAATCTGCTCACGTTCAAGAACAAACAGGTGCGCTGCTTCATCGCTGCCATCGGGCTCGTTGATGAAGGCGCGGAAGCGACGCAGACGGCGTTCGTCTTTGAGAGTGGCAGCCCATTCGTCCTGGTAAGAATCCACGTGGCGCTGCATATCTCGTTCCAGATCCTCGCAGACTCCCAAAGAATCTTCGATGAGTACGGATTGCAGATGAGCCAAACCATCACCGTGCTCTTCGTCAAGATCTTCAAGCCATCGGGCAGTGCGTTGTAGCTTATCCGCTGTGCGGATGTAGTACATGAGGTAGCGGTCGATGTAACGAACAACTTCTTCACTGGAGGCATCCTTGACGAACAAGCGCCCATGCGCGGGGTTCGCGCCGCCGTTACCACCAAGGTATAGGTTCCAGCCGTTGGTGGTGGCGATCAGGCCCACGTCTTTGCCCTGTGCTTCAGCACATTCACGGTTACAGCCGGAGACACCAAACTTGAACTTGTGGGGTGAACGCAGACCACGGTAGCGATTCTCCAGCTCGACGGCCATACCCACCGAGTCTTGAACACCGTAGCGGCACCAGGTTGAGCCGAGGCAGGATTTAACGTTACGCAGCGACTTGCCGTATGCCTGACCGGACTCGAATCCAGCATCAACCAGCCGCTCCCAAATGTAGGGCAGCTGCTCCAATCGGGCGCCAAACATACCGATACGTTGCGCACCGGTGATCTTGACGTAGAGGTTGAACTCATCCGCAACGGCAGCAATAACGGCCAGTTTCTTAGCGGGAATTTCGCCTGCGGGAATGCGCGGCACAACCGAATAGGTACCATTCTTCTGCATGTTTGCCAGAGCACGATCGTTGGTTTCCTGTAGGCCGCCGCGACCGGCATCGAGCACGTAGGAGTTGCGGAAAGATGAAAGAATGGATGCGACCGTTGGTTTACAGATAGCACAGCCGTCGCCGCCGTGCCCAAAGCGTGCAATGACCGAATCGAAGTCGTCGAGGTTAGTAAGGCGTACCGCTTCTGCAAGCTCTGCGCGGGAGAAATCGAAGTGTTCGCACAGCGCCTTAGAGACGGTCATACCCATCTTTTTCATCTGCTGTTCGAGGGTTTTCTGTAGCATGGGCACACAGGAGCCGCACTGGGTGCCAGCCGTGGTGCATGCCTTTAGGGCGGGTACGTCGTGGTTGCCGTCAACCACTGCCTGACGGACTTCGCCGAAGCTAATGTTGTTGCACGAGCAGAGAATGGCATCGTCAGGCAGCTCTGTATCAGGAATGCCGTCGCCGCCACCTGCCGCCGTGAGATACACATTGGGCTCTGCCGGGAGTTCTCGTCCCAGCAGCGGCTTGAGGGAATCGAAAGGAGCGGTGTCTCCCACGAAAACGCCGCCGAGGAGAGTCTTGGCGTCGCCGCTGGTCACGATCTTCTGGTACATGCCGCGCGCGGGGTCTGCGAAGAGAATTTCGAGGCAGCCTTCCGTGGTGCCGCGGCGGTCACCGAAGCCTGCAACCTGTACGCCTGAGAATTTGAGTTTCGTGGCGATATCGAATTCTTCGACCTGAGCATCTTCGTTGCCGTTGAGCAGATTCTTGGCGACCGCATCCGCCATCGCGTTGGCGGGGGCAACCAGACCCCAAGTTCGTCCAAGTACGCAGGCTACTTCGCCGATAGCCCAGATATGCTCGTCGCTTGTGTGGCATGCATTATTGACGAGAATACCACCGCGTTCGCCAGTCTCTAGTCCAGCGGCGCGTGCCAGCTCATCGTTGGGGCGAATACCTGCAGCGAAGACCACGAGGTCTGCATCAATCTGGTGAATAACGGCTTCGTCCGAGGTGGAATCTGCTACGGAGACCGAAATAACCTCGCCTGAGGCATCTTTGTTGATAGCGGATATGAACGCACCGGTTTCGATGTCGATCCCGGTTGCTTTGATCTGGGCGTTGACCGCGTAACCGCCGCCCTGATCGACCTCCACGGAGAGAAGCCACGGGGCAACATCGAGGATGGTGGGTTCGGCACCAAGGTCTTTGAGACCTTCTGCGGCTTCCAGCCCGAGAAGGCCTCCGCCGACAACAATACCGCGCGGTGCGCGCCCAAGTTTAGTCTGCAACCGTTCAACTTCGGAGACCATGTTTTTAACATCGTCTGCGGTGCGGAATACATGGGCGCAATCTGCGTTAGGAATCGGAATGCGCACCGCACTTGAACCGGTAGCGAAGACAAGCACATCGTAGGGGTAGTCTACGCCGTCTGAACCTTTAACAACGCGCGAGTCACGGTTGAGTGATTCGCCACGGGTATTGTTAACCAGGTTGATCGTGGACTCGTCCCAGAGCGCTGGGTCGCCAAGGGTAAGGTCTTTGTCGGTATCTTTAAAAAGCTGTTCGATAGCAACGCGGTCGTACGGAATATACGGTTCATCATTGAGAACGGTAATGGTGTCAGAGGCGCGTCCAGCGTCTTGGGCACCTTCATGATAAGCGCGTACAAAACGCCATGCTGCGGGTCCTGCACCGACGACCAGAATATTACGGGCGGTGTTCCCAGGGCCGTTCTGAGACATATTTGTCCTTCCTAGTTGTGTGTATACCGACTTCAGCAAAGAATGACCTGTCTCTAGGAACCGGCAATGCAGGAAAACCGGGAACAAACCTTGAGCCAGAACAACAAGAGTGTGGGATTATGTTGTTTTATACGCAGATTCTTGCTTGTAAAAAGTCGCTGTTTTTATCTTACACAGAGGCTATACGACGAAAGTGCCAAAATCGGTATTTTTGAGAAAAATTTTAAGGAAATTCCTTGAAATATCTAGGGATCAATGGGTGTTTTTGACCCTAAGGATTGTTGTTTTAGGTAAGCCTAAACTCCCTAAAGCGCTGTGTTTTTAAGGGTTTTTCAGACCTTTAGTAGCTTAGGTATGTCATATTTTTATCTGTGGTTTTTATAAGGTAGACTCCAAACAGAACACACAAGAAATACTTGTGCTCTCGTATGCCGCCTTCTGTCTATGCTGATTTGATATGTAGCTCTTGACTGTGACCGGTTGCATAGATAGCACCTGTCGAAAGGTAGAGCCGTCATGGCTGAAAATGCCGCCGTAGCACCTTCCTGGGTTCGCATCTGTCCCGAAAGTGAACTCGAAGAAAATTGGGGCGAAGTTGCCCTCGTCAAAGGTCAGCAGTACGCAATCTTTAAAACTAAGCATGGGTACTATGCATGCGATCATCGTGACCCTAATAGTCAGTCTCTTGTGATTGCTCGCGGCATTGTTGGAGAGAAAGACGGACACTCGACTATCGCCTCGCCCCTTTATAAAGAGGTGTATGATCTCACCACGGGTGAGTGTGTCTCAGGGGCTGACTATACGATTGGTGTGTACCCTCTAGAAGTGCGAGACGGCGATATTTACCTACAGGTCTAATTCTTAGAGTTTTGTTCTGTAACTTTTAGGCTACTCTCAGGTTGTGGGTACGAAAGTTCAGGGTCTTTTCAGACGCGGTTGTTACGGTGCAGAGTAATCACTCAAAAACATACGCATACTGAAAAGAGAAAACCAATGAATTCGCCATACACCACTTTCACCTCTACTCCTTCACGTCGCGCTACTCTTATTGGTTTTGGGGCTTTTGGGATTGCAACCCTCGCCGGATGCGCCCCCTCCGTCAAGAGTGTTCAAAACTCGCCGAGCAACAGCTCATCCTCTTCAAGCTCTAGCGCTTCGTCAACAAGTTCACCCAGCGACTCGACCTCACCGGAAGAGTACGCAAAGTTCGTTGCTGACTGGAATAAATATGTGGGAGACATAAAACTTCCGACTAAAGATAAAGGCGGTTATACTCCCGCAACCAACACCGAGCCTGCAAAGAACGTTCCCGAACCTGATATTGACGAGAATGCCATACGCCAGAAGACCCTGGAAGGCTCATATAAGGCTCTTGCCGCCTATGAGGCATCATTCCTTTACGCGGTTCTTACCGGAAATTCTGAATATGCGAAGAAACTTAGCCATGAAGATGATCCGAATCTTCGACCACAATTTGACTTGTATCGTGACATTTATAACGGTGGTGGCTGGATGGAAGGGTACGACCTCAAGTGCTGGATTCTTGATAAAAGGCCTATGGTAGTATTCGAATCCGATATCGTTGCTGTTGCTTGGAATTATGGTGAAAAGTTTGAAGCCTATAAAGCCCACCTCAGCAAGGAAGAAGTGGCAGACCAGCCAGCAGATACAGCGGATAACATCTACATGGTGACCATATACGATGGTGGATCGTGGAAGTACGTTACCAATACCTATCTGAAGCAAAAATATCCTCAGCTTGTTGAAAATGGCAACAGCTCTTCCTCCGCTGCCTAGCTACATTACTCTTACGGTTTTAGCCGCAGAAATCTCTAAAGTAATTTTCAAAAGTTCTTTTGGCTCCCCAAATACTTTCGGGGAGCCAGAAGATAATAATTATGTAAAAATCCTCGACTGTACATTCCTTGAACTAACCAAATACATTAAGAAGCTTTCTGCCGAGGGAATTTAAGCCTCCATTTCTACCCAAAACGTTATATGTAGTAGCGATGTGGCAGATGCCTTCAACATCTCTTAAGGTCATACGCCGAGTGGTCTTTAGCCTGTTGACGACACTTTCTGGCGTCGAGCGCGCGAGACGAATAGCGCCCCGCACAGCAGCAGTCCCCAAATGAGGAAAAGGGGACTCCATAAGTAGGTGTGTCCCGCGATGATTGGATTATCCAGGGAAGCTTTGCCAGTTACTACACGCTGCCACCCCGTAAAAGTTCCACGGCCGCCCCAGCCTATAAGCACTATAGAGCCCACCCAAGAAACAATGCGAACCCACGCGTGCGCAGGCGGTCGTAGATGGTCTATAAGCGGCACAAGTGCGCCCGTAACTTTGGCGATAAACACGGCAGCCAGTAAAAACCGCACCGGAACGTTACCCTCTTGCTGTAGTTCGACAGCCATCGGCCCCACGGTATCTAACAGCCACATCCCGCCGCACATCCAGTAAAAGCTGGGTGCAGCGTGCAATAAACCTGCGATAGCGGCTCCAATAAACAGTGGTGTTCCGGCGGATCGCGTGCGGGTTTTCTCCATGTCATACAGTCTAGAAGCCATCACTTGTTCCAGCTAGCAGGAAACGTAAATATTGTCCCAAAAATGATTTTTGTTCTATAGTCCCAAAAATATTGCTAATAGAACATAACGGATTGCTTTCTATGGAGAATTCCGAGATTCTGGGGCTTCCCGAATTAGCAACCGAGACGACTCTGCTTGCCGTGCACATGAAGAACGTGAGCTACACTTACCCGAGCAGAGCATTCAGGGGCTAGCGACTTCTGTTAAAAATTTATGTTTTTCAGATTCAATAACCCCTTATTTCAGAGGGAGCCGAACTGGCGCGGAATGTCAGAAGTGCATCATTGAGGAAGGAAATCGATGTGGGGAGACCCGTGAACTTTCCCACAGCATTCTGGGCGTGTTCTTCAGAGAAACAGGACGTCCCATGTGCTGTATAAACGCTAGATAAACGAAAATTTTTTCGTTGACAGAGCACGTAAAAATGCATATTTAGTGGAGGCTGGCAAGAATGACCCCAATACCTAGTGTCGAGGGTTAATATTCAACTGAAAGTGTATGAAAACATTGAGTATATTTGTAAAAACATGCATTTACGACACGCCCGAGATGCGTCACAGAGGGTCTGAAAGCGGGTAAAAATTGGGTTTTTTGTAGCTTGCACCCGTAGCTACAAACCCCATAGAATGTAGATGTTTGCAAAGACCCGGCGATCACCGGCGAGCAATTCGGAAGAACAGACCGCACCTGCGGGACCCCACCTTTTCGCTGCGGCGAGGGGCGCCTTAGCGGAACAGATGCAGTCTTAGTAGACCCGGACGGTTAAGCCCGATACAGCTGTTAATAAGCGACTGATACTCGCTCAACGTGCCGCTCTCCGGGGGCGTAAGAACGTTCCTGATGAACAGTTCATAGCCCCGGGGGAGGTCGGTGCGTTTGTCTGTATCAGTAAGCAAGGTGGTACCGCGCCAGCATATACGCCCCATGAGGGGTGCACGATGAAGGCGTCCTTGCACCCGTTTGTCCATCCTCGGCAAAGGGTGCGGTTCACGTACCCAATGGCGGGAATCTGAACAGAAATAGGGCGCACTGCATGTCAGAAAATATCTACCCCAAGGTGAGCGCGTTTGAAGCCTCAGGATACGGTGTAAGCGCATCACCTAAATTCCCTAAGCTCGAAGAAGCTGTACTCGACTATTGGAAGAAAGACGGAACCTTCCAAGCATCTATCGATAACCGCGAAGCCGGGCCCCACGGCGATAACGAATTCGTCTTCTACGATGGCCCTCCATTTGCAAATGGTCTGCCGCACTACGGGCACCTGCTCACAGGTTACGCGAAAGACCTTGTAGCACGTTACCAAACTCAGCGCGGGCATAAAGTAGAACGCCGCTTCGGCTGGGACACTCATGGTCTGCCTGCCGAGCTTGAAGCCATGAAACAGCTCGGCATGACCGATAAACAAGAAATCCTAGAGATGGGCATCGATAATTTCAATGATGCCGCGCGCGCCTCCGTGCTCAAATACACCAATGAGTGGGAACAATACGTTACCAGGCAGGCGCGTTGGGTGGACTTCGAGAACGACTATAAGACCCTCAACGTTGAGTACATGGAATCCGTGATTTGGGCGTTCAAGCGTCTCTACGATAAAGGGCTCACGTACCAAGGGTTCCGTGTTCTGCCGTACTGCTGGAAAGACGAAACCCCGTTATCGAACCACGAGCTGCGCATGGATGACGACGTCTACCAGGATCGTCAAGATCAGACCGTCACGGTAGCTTTCGCTCTCACCGCGGACGACTCGCTCGCTGCCAATAAAAATATTGTCGCTGAACTGGCAGGCGTTGAGGCGCTTGCCTGGACCACCACCCCCTGGACCTTACCCACCAACCAGGCGCTCGCCGTCGGACCCGACATTGAATACGTCGTAGTTCCCGGTGCCGGTGAGCTCAGCGGACGGCGCTTCCTCATCGCAGCTGATTTGTTGGGAACCTATGCGAAAGACCTCGGGTATGCAGGGGAGAGCCCCGCCGAGGATGCGGCAGCCGCCATCACAGCGCGCTACACCGGCTCCCAACTAGAAGGTGTGCGCTACACTCCGCTGTGGGATTACTTCGCCGATGCCGAGAAATGGGGCACAGGAACCTCCTGGCAGATTCTCGTTGCCGATTACGTGAGTACCACCGATGGTACCGGTATTGTCCATCAGGCACCCGCCTATGGTGAAGACGACCAGAAAGTTTGTGAATCCTACGATATTCCCGTGGTGCTTTCGGTAGATGAAGGCGCCAGGTTCCTCCCCCTGTTCGGGCAGCCTAGCCCTTCAGGGTCTACCGCACTTGCGGGTATCGCCGGAGTTCAGGTTTTCGAGGCAAACCGCACCATTATTAATGCTCTCAAGGCAGATGGTGCGCTCATCGTGGAGAAATCCTATGTGCACTCCTACCCGCACTGCTGGCGCTGCCGTAATCCTCTTATTTACCGCGCCATTACCTCTTGGTATGTGAAGGTGACCGAGTTCAAAGACCGCATGTCTGAGCTGAACGAGCAGATCAACTGGATTCCCGAAAATGTCAAGTACGGGCAGTTCGGTAAGTGGGTTGAGAACGCTCGCGACTGGTCAATTTCGCGCAACCGTTTCTGGGGTTCTCCTATTCCCGTTTGGGTTTCGGACGATCCAAATTATCCTCGTGTTGATGTTTACGGATCGCTTGAAGAACTCAAAGCTGACTTTGGTCGCCTGCCGCTGAACAAGGAGGGGCAGCCAGATCTGCACCGCCCCTATATTGATGAGCTGACGCGTCCAAACCCTGATGATCCAACGGGTAAGTCTACGATGCGCCGCGTCGAAGACGTGCTGGACGTATGGTTTGACTCCGGGTCGATGCCGTATGCGCAGGTTCACTATCCCTTCGAGAATAAGGACTGGTTCGAGAACCACTATCCGGCGGACTTCATCGTTGAGTATATTGGTCAGACCCGCGGCTGGTTCTACACCCTGCATATTTTGGCGACCGCACTATTTGACCGTCCTGCTTTTAAGAATGTTGTCAGCCACGGCATCGTGCTCGGCTCTGATGGGCAGAAAATGTCAAAGTCGCTGCGCAACTACCCGGATGTCTCTGAAGTTCTTGACCGCGACGGCTCAGACGCTATGCGCTGGTTCCTCATGTCATCGCCGATTCTGCGCGGCGGCAACCTGATTGTGACCGAGCAGGGGATTCGTGAAGGGGTACGACAGGTGATGCTTCCGCTCTGGAACGTCTATCACTTTTTCGCTCTCTACGCGAATGCCGCCAATAAAGGCGCGGGATATACGGCACAGGTGAAGTACGATTCGCAGCATGTGATGGATCGCTTTATTTTGGGTAAAACCCGGGAGCTGATACAGCAGGTTACTGCGGACATGGACTCTTACGATATCTGGAGTGCCTGCGAGCATCTGCGTCTTTATGCTGATGCTCTTACCAACTGGTATGTGCGCCGCTCACGTGAACGTTTCTTTGACGAAGACCCCGATGCCTTCGATACCCTGTACACCGCTTTGGTGACGGTATCAAAGGTAGCGGCGTCACTTCTGCCGCTCACGACCGAAGAAATCTACCGTGGCTTGACCGGCGAGCGTTCGGTACATCTTGCCGACTGGCCTGCCGCTGAAGACTTTGCTGATGAATCTGAGCTGCTTTCGCTCATGGAAACCGTACGGGCGGTATGCTCTACAGGGTCTTCTCTGCGTAAAGAGAAGAAGATCCGTGTGCGTCAGCCTCTGCAATCGCTCACGGCGGCCATTGCCAACGAGCAGTTCGCACAGCTGGAAACCGCATTCGGCACTAAGGGCGCCGATTACTTCGCCAAGATTGTGAAAGACGAGCTGAACCTGCGTGAAGTTATCCTCGTGAATGCACAGGACGCTAACCCAGCCGACTACGGTATCTCGCAACAGCTGAAGGTGAATGCCCGTGCCGCAGGTCCCCGCCTTGGTAAACAGGTTCAGACAGCTATTAAGGCATCGAAATCTGGCGATTGGACAATCGCCGAAGACGGTACCGTAACCGTTGCTTTCAACACCATCGACGGCGGACTTGCACTAGTTGACGGCGAATATGAGCTGGCAACCGTGGTAGCGTCCTCGGACGATGGTACCGAGCGTGAAGCGGCAGCCGTGCTGCCCGGCGGTTTCCTAGTGCTGAACATCGAATTAACCGATGAACTTGTAGCAGAAGGTATTGCCCGCGATACTATTCGCGCTATTCAGCAGGCCCGTAAAGATGCCGGACTGAATGTCTCTGACCGCATTAACCTAACGGTGAGTGCCCCGCAGGACACCCTGGAGGCTCTGCGCACCCACGAGGAACTGGTCACTGGCGAGACCCTAGCGGTTTCCCTGGACCTCACGGAGGGCGAGAGCCTGACCATTACGGTCGCAAAGGCAGCATAGAATAGGGGCAATATAGCCTCTAAGCCGCCCCGGCACATATAACACACCGCGGTATGTACCGTGCTGGGGTGGCTATACACCCAAATATATATCTGTACATAAGGCAGAATCCTGGTAAAGACGCTGGCCGCACAGCTTGATACCAGCCAAGGAAAGAACACTATGAGCGAGATGAGCTACCCAGCAATCCCGGACCCCGAAGGGGTTGAACGCGTCTACGGTGAATTGCTAGCACGCGCCCCCGAAAATAAGATGGCTCCCCGGCTGGATGCGGTTCGTCGAGCCGTTGAAATCCTCGGGGATGTGCACCGCGCCGCCCCGGTCATCCACATCACCGGAACTAACGGTAAAACCAGTACCGCCCGCATGATTGAATCGCTTTTGTTGGCTCATGATCTGCGCACCGGGCGTTTTACTAGCCCACATCTCGAAAGCGTTACTGAGCGCATCAGCATTAACGGTGAACCGGTGCCTGATGCCACGTTCGTGCGCGTTTGGGATGAAATTTTGCCATACCTCACTCTTGTGGACGAAGAATTTGCTGCACGTGGAGAACCAAAACTTACGTTCTTTGAGTCCATCACCGTACTTGCTTTCGCTATTTTTGCCGATGAGCCCGTGGACGTGGTGATTCTAGAAGTCGGGATCGGTGGTTCGTGGGATTCTACGAATGTAGCCGACGGTATTGTCTCCGTCGTGGCACCCGTTGGCCTTGACCATACCGATATGCTGGGGGATACTCTGGCTGAGATTGCAACGGAAAAAGCCGGGATTATTAAACCCGACGGATACCTTATTTCTGCGGCGCAAGACCCTGAAGTAGCGACCATACTTCTTGATACTGCTCGTAAGCAGAACGCCAAGTACGCCTTCGAAGGTGTTGAATTTGGTGTGGTTGAGCGTGACCGCGCGGTCGGCGGGCAGCTTTTGACTCTCCGAGGTTTAGCAGGAGAATACCCCGAGATTGAGCTCCCCCTACACGGTGAGCACCAGGGGCAGAACGCATCATTAGCTCTTGCCGCAGTCGAGGCATTTTTCGGTGGGGATCGTGCCCTTGCGCGAGATGTAGTACTCGCCGGATTCGCCCAGGTACGTTCGCCAGGGCGGCTTGAGATGATTCGCAGCGAGCCTTTGGTAGTGCTTGACGCCGCCCATAATCCGCATGGGGTGCGCGCCGCATCTACGGCTTTTAAAGAGGCATTTGAACTGTCCCATGTGCATGCAGTCGTCGGTATTCTAGGCGAAAAAGACGCTCTCGGTATTTTTGAAGTACTTCGTGAAGAATACGTAGACTCAACCGATGCCACATTCCGGTTGTATCTTTCTGCCTCAGAATCTTCCCGAGCCATTGCCCCGGAAGAACTTCAAGAGATCGCCCTCGACGCCGGGTTCGACGAAAACATTATTACGGTATATGACCACCTGGATGAGGCTCTTGCCATCGCCATGGAGAACGCCCTCTTTGAGCAGGAAACTGCTGGTGTGTTGGTAACAGGATCGGTCACGGTCATTGGGGAGGCGCGTACCCTGCTGGCACAACCCGCCCAAGAATCCACTGCACAGCACAACGCCGAGCCTGAAGAACTCGCTGAGGCTGCAGAAACCGATTCCGATGAACTATTTGGCGAGATTATGGCTGAGCTGGCGGGGGAGGAACCTCGTGAAATCCCGTTAGAAGACTCATTGGGATTGCCTCTGGCAGACGGCACCGATAATCCTGAGGAAAGCTAAGACTATATGGCAAAAAAGCAGTTTATGACACGCGCTCAACGGGATTGGAAGCCCGGGACGGTTAAGAAACCACGTTCTACGAAAGTCATGTTTGCTTCCACCATTTTGGTACTCGAAGCATTCACGATTTTCTTCGGCACACTAGCCGTTTTCGGACTTCATTTCAACGATCCGAGCACTGTAAAAATTATAATCTGGGTTGCAGGTTTGGTTCTTGCCGGTGCGTGTATATTCCTACCCGCTAAGCTGGCAAAACCGTGGGGATACTCTGCTGGTTGGGTGCTTCAAGGCGCCATGCTTCTTGCCTCAGTCATTGCGTTACCCCTCTCGCTCGTAGTAACAATCCCGTTTGTTGCCTGCTGGTGGTATGCGCTACACGCCGGTACCCGCATCGATGCCGAAAACGAAATACGCGCCGCCGAACAAGAAGAATGGGAGCGTAAAAACTTACATGAGAGTGAGTAAGCAACGATACAGGCGATTATGCCATGATCGCTGGCAACACCAAGATATAGGTATAAAAATCCCTGTCTTTATGACGAGAAACTTAACCCTAGGCGCCGAACACGTTAGGATAGCTACAAAGGGTTCAACGCATCATACTGCGGCTGCGGTATGATGCGTCACTTATCACCACCGATAAACAGGTATATGTAAAGGAGCAGCACATGGGTGCCGTTGAGCAAACATCGGAAACCGACGATCTACTATCTGAAGATGTTATAGACTCCCAGGTTTCCTCTCGTGAGCGAGATACGGCAGAAGGATCGGAGCGTTCCTTAGCGATCTGGCTCTTTATGACGGGAGCTATAGCCCTGGCTTCATCGGCAACCCTTGTTTTTGAGCGTCTTCAGATTTTCGTGGATGCGGGGCATACCTCGGTCTGCGACATCAACGCCCTTCTTAACTGCGGCACCGTGATGCGCACCCCGCAAGCTGAAGCCTTTGGATTCCCCAACCCCTTCATCGGACTCATAGGGTTCTCCATCGTTATGACGATAGCCGCCTCCATGCTTGCAGGAGCTACCTTCAAAAAATGGTTCTGGGTAGCCACCAACATCGGCTTAGCGCTCGCTACGGCGTTTGTCTTCTGGCTCTGGTTTGAGACTACCTTCCACATTAACGCACTATGTCTTTTCTGCATGATCGTGTGGGTTATGACGATTACTATGTTTGTAAAGGTGACGGTACGCAATATTTCTCATAGCGTTATTCCTGCCCCTGAAAATATTCGTGAGAGTATCGGTACGTGGAGCTGGTTTACTATCACCTTGGTGCTCATTCTCATCTTTGGGATTATTGTGATCCGCTTCTTTGACGTGATCATGAATATGATGCGCTAATTTTTATGTGAACACAGTGAGGGTGGGTCTTCCATAATCTTCTGGAAGACCCACCCTCACTGTTATATGGTTTCAACTCTAAGACAACCAAAGAGCAATCTCACGGGCTGCAGATTCGGGGGAGTCTGAGGCATGCACCAGGTTCTTTTGCACACCCTCACCCCAATCACGTCCGTAATCTCCACGAATTGTTCCCGGTGCTGCCGTTGTCGGGTCTGAGGTTCCCAGCATTGTACGTACACCCTCGATTACACGATCTCCGCTGAGAACAGCGGCGACCACGGGACCAGAAACCATGAAATCCACGAGGGAACGATAGAAAGGCTTGCCTGCGTGCTCAGCATAGTGCTGGGCGAGAAGTTCTTCGGTGGGCTGAAGCATTTTCAGTCCTTCAATCACGTAACCCTTAGTCTCAAAGCGGCTCAAAATCTCGCCAATAAGCCCGCGTTCAACACCGTCAGGCTTTACCAGAATTAGGGTCTTTTCGGTCATAATTTTCCTCTATCTTGTTTGCGTTCATTCTGTAGTGGTTGCTCAATATCATAGGGGAAAGAGGCGCCGACATGTGTGCTTCAGCCAAGATACGCATCGAAATTTTTAAGAAGAGGCGTATAATCGTAGCGTTATTGTTCAATCACCGAGGAGAATCCGTGAAAGGCTTTGGCACAACATTGATGCTGGCATCAGCAGTAATTTTTTTGGCGGCGCTACTCTTTCTGACCGCAGGAAAGTTCTCGATGGTGTGGGTTATTTTACTGATCGCAGCTCCTTTCGCTTTCATCCTCGGTATTCCCTTTGCCACAGGTTCCGGGCCAGAGTATCTGCCTAGTAACCCAAAACTGGCGCAGAAAGCACGCGAAAAACGTGATGCTGAACTAGGTCTCGGCTAGGTTTTACTCTCGTTATAAGCGCAATGTTGGTCACACCAATGTTGCGCTTTTTATGCATGTATGGGGTGTTCTGGATTGCACACGGTATAATGATGAGCGGTACATTTTTATGCCCCGCACGCATAAAAGATACCCAGTATATTGACCGAGAGAACGTGCACGCGCATCCGTCATAGCAAAAGTTCAGATAAGACGTTAGCGGATGATGACCCCAGGCATTGGCATCTTAGTGACATCTCGGTTAAACATACTGGCCGAGAAAATCATGAAGAAACGCATCCGCCGTATTTGCGGAGTAAGCCGACTTCGTGCTCGCCGTCTTGTACGCCCGGAAGCAAACGAAGGCAGACACAAAGAGCAGGCTTGAGCCACGTATTTCTTGGTAATTAGGCTTATGACACGCTAACGCGTCGATGCAGAGAGTTTTACGATGCGGCGTAAAATTCTTGAAGGAAGAAGAAAGAAAAGAATGGCTGACGAAAAGAACGCCCATCAATCTAGCATGAATATGGATGTTCTTGCTGACATGATCTCTCTCGCTGATAAACAGGATGTCTCCGGCGAGACGATGAGAACTCATCAGGAAAAAAATAATACCCGGGTTGAAAAGCAGGCAGATCCCCTGAAGGATAGTGAATCTGCAGTATCAGCAGCACCGCGTCGTAAGAACTCATCGCGCGCTAAGAAAGTTGCTGAACCCACGCCCGAAGACGCTGTTGCGGCTGGGTTAACGGATTTACGTAATCAGAAGGCTAAGCATGCCCCTGCACCAAGGAAGACTGTGGCTGCGGCCTCTGCCGAAGAAGTCGCGAACACTCTTGATACTCTTTTTACCCAAGCCGCCGAGTCTGCAGCATCAGCTGATGAAACTATGCCCCAACCCGAATCCCAGAAAACTGAAACCCGCGATTCTTCTGCCAAAAACCTTGCCTCTCCCGAAGTGGACACTGAGGTGTCCGAACTTGCCGAACAGACTGAGGTAGCAGAGCCTGTCTCTGATAACCGTGAAGAAGCCCAGACTGAAGAAGCTGCTCAAGAAGATAAGACAGCCATGATATCTTCGGAAGAAAACACTAAAGATGCTGACGAGCCTCATACCATCCAGTCAAAGGAATTAGTGGCAGAGAACGATGAAGACTCTGAGCCTCAAGCGACCTACGACGCTGAAGAGGATGAAGCTGAGACTTCTGAGCCGACAGACGAAGAGAGCACTGCCAGCACATTCGAAGATGAAAAGTCAGACGAAGAGGAAACGGCGGAGCCAGCAAAAACTTTGCGTGACGTACAGAATGAGAAGATTGCGCAGTTGCGCGAATCGGTGCGCCCGGGCGCTATGCCCCTATTCTATTCGCCCGAACCCACTGAGCTTTCTGAGCTTGCTTCTGCAGTCGCTGTGGAGCGCGAGCGTTTGCGTGCCGAGCGTTTGGAACAAGAGCGCCGCGATCGTATGGAGCGCCGTCGTGAAGAGGCAGCAGCTGAAGCTGAGGTGACGAGTCACCGCCGTCGCCGCCGCCGTCGTGGAACCGAAGATATAGAAATTGAAGGTAACGCCAATGACGAGGTTGAGACCGTTACCAAGGTCCGCACTCCTCGCCTTGCAGATTCTCATGCTTCTGACACCGTGACTGGCGTGCGTGGTTCTACCCGTCTTGAAGCTAAACGTGCGCGCCGCCGCGAGTCCCGATCGCTGGGTCGCCGTCGTCACATCGTGACCGAGGCAGAGTTTTTGGCGCGTCGCGAGTCAGTAGATCGTCAGATGCTTGTGCGTCAAAAAGAGGGGCGCATTCAGATTGGAGTTCTCGAAGACGGCGTGCTGGCAGAGCACTTTGTCTCTAAAACCCAGCAGGATTCCTTGATTGGGAACGTTTACCTTGGCAAAGTGCAGAATGTTCTTCCGTCCATGGAGGCAGCATTCGTCGATATTGGGCGTGGTCGTAACGCTGTTCTCTATGCGGGTGAAGTGAACTGGGATGTTACCGGTCTTGACGGTGCACCCCGCAAGATCGAGAATGCACTTAAACCGGGCGATTCCGTGCTGGTGCAGGTGACCAAAGACCCAATCGGTCATAAGGGCGCGCGTTTGACGAGTCAGGTTTCGCTTCCCGGTCGCTTCCTGGTGTATGTGCCCGGTGGCTCAATGACCGGTATTTCACGTAAGCTCCCCGATACTGAGCGTGCACGTCTCAAAAAGATTTTGAAGGATAAGCTGCCGGATGGCGCAGGCGTGATTGTGCGTACTGCAGCGGAAGGCGCATCCGAAGAAGAGCTGACCCACGATATTAATCGTTTGCGCGCGCAGTGGGAAGAGATTCAGGAAAAAGCGAATTCCCGCAAGGTGCTTGCCCCCGAAATGCTCTATCAGGAACCTGACCTGATGATTAAGACCGTGCGCGATGTCTTCAACGAGGATTTCACCTCTATGATCGTGCAGGGCCAGAGCGCATGGGACTCTATTGAGGCCTACGTGACCTATGTTGCCCCTGATCTGCTCTCACGCCTGCAGAAGTGGGAGGACGAAGATGATCTTTTCGACCATTACCGCATTAATGAGCAGCTGGCGAAGGCACTAGACCGCAAGGTATATCTTCCTTCGGGGGGTTCCTTGGTGATCGACCGTACCGAAGCTATGACCGTGGTAGATGTTAACACCGGTAAATTTACCGGTAGCGGCGGTAACCTTGAAGAGACCGTCACCAAGAATAACTTGGAGGCGGCAGAGGAGATCGTGCGTCAGCTGCGTCTGCGTGATATTGGCGGCATTATTGTTATCGACTTTATTGATATGGTGCTTGAATCAAACCGTGATCTTGTGCTGCGTCGTCTGATCGAGTGCCTGGGGCGTGACCGCACTAAGCACCAGGTTGCTGAAGTAACCTCGCTGGGTCTTGTGCAGATGACCCGTAAACGTTTGGGAACAGGTCTTCTTGAGGTCTTCTCTGAGCAATGTGACTCATGCGGTGGACGCGGTTTGTTGGTGCACGATCAGCCGTTAAGCGGACGTTCCGGCGGTGCCTCCGATTTCATTCACCGTCAAGAGCGCACCGAACGTAAGCGTTCACGAGCGGCTTCGCGCAATAATACCCGTGATGCCGCTGAGGGCGTGGACTCAGAGAAGGACGAGAAGAAGGCAGAGCGCCGCAACGCTATGGCCTCTATTGCTGCAGCCTCGCACTCGGCTGACGAGCTTGAAGCTGAGGACCAAGCAAACCGTAAGAAGCGTAAACGTCGTAAGCGCTCTCGTCGTACCGAAACTGCCGAGCTTTCGCTGGAACAGGAGATTCAAGGCATCAAAGCGGGAGCGAAGGCACACCGCGAAGTCTCATCCCGTGAGGACAAGGTTGCTGAGGTAACCGAGACCGATTGGATTGGTGAGCAGGGTGACTTCACATTGGAACAGCTTGCTGGGGCATTCGATCGTGATTTGAACCCAGAACATGATGCTCGGTTTACCCGCGAGTCTTCCCGTTCGGAGGCTATCCGCGCTGGAGAGGCGAAGGCTCGTGCCTCACAGAAGGCTGGCCGCATTACCCGCAGCGAGAGCGGTGGATTTAAGTCAAATCAGGGTGACGAGTCTTCAGCAGAGCAGAAGTCGCCTCGCGCCGAGCGTGAGAATCTGCAGGTTGAAGATGTGCACGAGAGCCCACGTAAGCGCCGCCGTTCGCGCCGTTCCTCTGAGAAGGAGCGTTCAGGTCGAGGGCAGGAGCAACGTGCGGAAGAGTCAGCTTCGGCCTCCCGTGTAAGTGGTGTTATTGGCAGCGCGCCGCGTGTGTCCGGTGTGATTACCCCCGGCGGGTCTGCCTCTAACTCGGTTGAGACTCAGAACGATAAAGATGGTTCTCAGCAGAAGATAGCTGCGCCAGCTGCTTCATCTGCACCGCGTAAACGTCGCTCCCGTCGAGCCGCTTCGTCGGCGGGAGCGCAGTCGAAGGTCGTGACGGTGGACGCCACCGAGTCGGCTCACGGTTCGGTTGTGGCTTCGGCTTCTGTGGCAGATGCGAAAGCACCCGTCGAATCTGAGGCTCCGACTCTCTTCGGTATCGGTGTTTCTGCTGCAGATATTAAGCGGCTTGGTAAGGAAGACTAACCGTATATGATTCCTTGCCGCAGATGATGAATATAACGTTGGCAATGCAGGACTAGAGGCTGTATTGCCAACGTTATTTTATAGTTTAGGGATACAATTGCGCATGACCCCGCGCATACAGTATCCTTAACGATTGGTATTTATCTCAGTGAAGCCCTATCGACGCAGGGTCAGCGGGAGATACCGCTTCTGGTTTTCCCCCATAGTGAGGACTTCCGGAAGACACCACCGGCAGACCGAGCGCGCATCCAACTGGGCAATCCCACAAGGAGCGCGGGCCGCATCCACATCTTATTACTCACCATGAGAGATACACGTGGAGCGCACAGCAATGAAAGCGCAGGCTGTCTGCACGTGTGAGATACGAAGAAGCAAGATGTCGAGAAAAGTGAGTCCCAAAGTGGCATACGCGATTGTACGCGCTGGCGGCCGCCAGGAAAAAGTCTCTGTCGGAGACAAAATTACCCTTGACCGTGTTGCAGGTGAACCCGGTAGCACCATCGAGCTGCCCGTACTGCTGCTCGTTGACGGTGACAAGATCACCGCTGACGCAAAGTCCCTGGCTTCCGCCAAGGTAACTGCTGAAAAGATTGAAGACCTGCGCGGTCCGAAGATCGTTATTCAGAAGTACAAGAACAAGACCGGTTACAAGAAGCGTCAGGGCTTCCGCGCTGAGCTGACCACCGTTAAGATCACCGCAATCAACGCGTAATCTTAACCACCGGATACAAACCTTAAGGTAGGAAAACAGAATGGCACATAAGAAGGGCGCAAGCTCCACCCGCAACGGTCGTGACTCGAACCCCCAGTACCTCGGTGTTAAGCGCTTCGGCGGTCAGACCGTCAATGCAGGCGAGATCCTTGTTCGTCAGCGCGGCACCCATTTCCACCCCGGCCTGAATGTTGGTCGCGGTGGCGACGATACTCTGTTCGCTCTGGCAGCAGGCACCGTCGAATTCGGTACCCGCAAGGGCCGCAAGGTCGTTAACATCCTGGCAGCAGCTGAGTAAAACTCGCTCACGCTAGGAAGAGGGGGTAGGCGAAAGTCTACCCCCTCTTACCATAAGATTTTCCGCATCTACTTGAGGATGCGCCCCCTCGCCAAGCTCAAGCAATCTCGTGTATTTTAGGCTTGTGCGAACCAGGAATTTACCAGAAGGAGAACACCCGTGGCAGAATTCGTGGACCGCGTGGTCCTGCATGTATCCGGTGGTCACGGAGGCAACGGATGTGTCTCTGTACGTCGAGAAAAATTCAAGCCTCTCGGCGGCCCCAACGGCGGTAACGGCGGTAACGGCGGGGACGTGATTTTGCGTGTTGATAACCAAACCACCACACTATTGGAGTATCATCACAGCCCGCACCAACACGCTCCCAATGGAGATATCGGCCGCGGCGATATGCACCACGGCTACAACGGCGAAGACCTAGTGCTTACCGTACCTCAGGGAACCGTCGTCAAAGATCGTGACGGTAACGTGCTTGCCGACCTGTTGCATGTGGGTGACGAATATACTGCTGCACGAGGCGGCCAGGGCGGTCTCGGAAACGCTGCGTTAGCATCCACCAAACGTAAAGCACCCGGCTTCGCACTCCTCGGTATTCCGGGGGAAGAAACCGATATTGTCCTAGAACTCAAATCCATTGCAGATATTGCGCTTGTTGGGTACCCATCAGCCGGTAAATCTTCGCTGATTGCTGCTATCTCTGCGGCTCGGCCTAAAATCGCTGACTATCCTTTTACCACTCTTATCCCAAACTTGGGTGTTGTGCAGGCAGGTGATGTTCGGTACACCGTTGCGGATGTTCCCGGTCTGATTGAGGGGGCTTCCGAGGGTAAAGGGCTTGGCCACCGTTTCTTACGTCACGTTGAACGTTCCTCCGCACTAGTGCATGTGATTGACTGTGCCACTTTAGAACCCGGGCGTGACCCTATCAGCGACTTTGAAGTTATTCGTGGTGAGCTTGAAAACTATGCGGTAGACCCCACCGCTGGGGTAACTGTGCCGCTCAATGATCGTCCCCAGATTATTGTTCTCAATAAAATTGATGTGCCTGAAGCGCGTGAACTTGCCGATTTCGTGCGACCTGAATTTGAGAACATGGGGTACAAGGTTTTTGAAATTTCGACGGCGTCCCATGAAGGGCTTAAACCGCTCATCTTTGCAATGGCAAACCTTGTGGAAGAAGACCGTCAGAAGCGTGTTACTCAAGAAGATAATTCTACGATTGAAGCCCCAGTTATTCGCCCCCAGGGCTTCCGCTCCAAGAAAAAACAAGAATTTATTATTCGCCGTGAAGAACGTAATTTGGAGCCGCTCTTTCGGGTTATTGGGGAGAAACCGGAACGTTGGATTCAGCAGACCGATTTCAATAATGATGAAGCTGTTGGTTACCTGGCGGATCGCCTGGCAAAACTGGGGGTTGAGGACGAACTCTTTAAATCCGGGGCCCGTGCCGGAGATGCCGTGGTTATCGGTGAAAATGATAACTCCGTGGTCTTTGACTGGGAACCCACTATGGTAGGCGGCGCTGAACTTCTGTCTTCCCCTCGTGGTACTGACTCTCGCCTCGAAGAGATTATTCGCCCCACCCGAGCCCAAAAACGTGAGGAATATAAGGAACGCATGGATGCAAAAGCAGAGGCTCGCGCCGAGCTTGAGCAAGAGCGCGTTGCGGGTGTGTGGACTGAATCGGTGGAATATCGCCGTAAGCTCAAGGAAAAAGGTAAAGCTGAAGGTATTGATATGCCTGAGGCCAAGCAATAGCCCGGTAAGCCGGGGAATTAGGCAGCCTGACGACTTGCGAAGATGTCTCAACTATCACGCATATATAGGCCCGTCGTTTCGCGTATTTTCGCCCCTAACCGGTAGCATAGAGAGTAGCTTAACCATCGAAAGGAAGCACACACATGAACTCGGTTGTCCTAGCAGCTCACGGTGCTGAGCACACTGCGGGAATGCTTAACGGCATCCCGACCTATGTTTACGGCATCGTTGCTGCCGTCGTATTTACCGTTCTGCTGCTTGTTACTCTCTCGTACAGTGGACGCGGTATTGTACGGCCCGATCACACACCGGAGCTCATGGAGGGTGACGAAGCACAGGCATTGCGTAGCTATAGCGAGAAGCATAACCGCTAGTTGCTAAGGAAAGTATCGTGACTTTTCAAGCTTTGCGGCTCAGCCTTGAGTCGATTCCGTCGCGAACTCCTGGGCGTGTACGTTTAGGAGTTATGGGCGGCACCTTTGACCCTATTCACCACGGGCATTTAGTAGCTGCCAGCGAGGTTGCGGCGGTGTTTGATCTTGACGAAGTAGTATTCGTACCGACTGGTCAGCCGTGGCAAAAGACAGGGGAGAGGCACGTAAGCGATCCCGAGCATCGTTATCTCATGACGGTGATTGCGACTGCATCTAATCCACGATTTACGGTAAGCCGGATAGATATAGATCGTGGCGGCGCAACGTATACCTTTGATACCCTTAATGAACTACGTGCTCTGCGACCCGATGCAGATCTTTTCTTCATCACCGGCGCAGACGCGATTAGCCAGATCATGACGTGGCGTAATGCTCATAAGCTGTGGGAGTTGGCTAACTTTGTGGGAGTGACCCGTCCGGGACACGAGCTTGATCCTCCGCTAGGCGAAGGACGGCAGATTACCACACTTGAAATTCCCGCGATGGCAATATCGTCAACCGATATTCGCCAACGCGCCTCTAAGGGTGCCCCTATCTGGTATTTGGTTCCTGATGGCGTGGTGCAGTACATCAATAAGTATCGGTTGTATTCTCCTGAGGATGCTGCCACGCACTACGGCGGCGGGCTGCCTCGCCAGAAAGACTCAACAGATATTCAACCAACTAGTGAAGACAAAGTAATGGAACAAGAGGTTTTACATGGCTGAAGCTAAGGGCAAAGAAGAGAAGCCCTACAGCGAGGGAGACGCGTACCTCTACGAAACATACGTGACTGAGGACGGCATTGAGGTGCCGCCTCCCACGCGTGTGATGGGTCCGCGCCGTCTAGCACGTTATCGCGAAGACGTGGCGAACTATCTGCGCGCTATGGGTCGTGGCGAGCGCCCTAACCCTGTTGAGAATATGGGGTCTTTGGCAAATACTCACGATATAGATCCGCGCGTTCTTGCAGTACAGCGTCGTTTTGCTGCACTCGCTACTCAGGGGTCTATTAAGCTAAATGCGAATGATGAAGAGAAACTGCATGAACCTGAGCCGCTAACCAGCACTATGCGTGCTCTTCGCCCGGAAGAGGTCAAAGCTAATAAGCCTGCGCCAGCTGCTGCACCTGCCGCGCCTCCGGTGCCTGCTCCTCAGCCACAGCCGGAAGACTCCCTGCTTCAGGACTCCCTCCATGTGGAGGCAGACGATTTGACGTTCACCTCGTCAATCCCGATTATTTCTCCTGATAATTCCCCGAAGATGCACCAGTATATGGTGCGCGATGAGCCTGTTGTCGAGGGTGAAGATACTGAGATCGTTGAGACCGAGGAGCAAACTGTTTCCTCGCAGGCTCGCCCGGCAACTGCACCGCAGCCTACAGTAAAACCCAGTGACTCTAAAGCTCAGCAAAGCCGTCATACAGCTGATGCGCAGAGTGAAGCCGATGAGAACCGCATTAATGTTGCTCCTGTGCCGTTGAACCTTCCTTCACCCATCCGCGCGATGGATGCTCAGGGACTTGACCTGTCGGTTCTGGACGAGAAATCTCAGCAAGATAGCGCATCCGCTCAAGCTGGCTCTGAGGCTAAGGAACAAAACGATACCGTCGCAGCAAAGAGCTCGGCGCAGCATGCTCAGACTGGTGCTCTTCCTGCGCAGAAAGCGGCAAAGAACGGTTCTGCTAAACGGAAACCGTCGGCAACCGGTACCGTTCCTAAGATTCCTGCCCGTACTGGATCTATGCCGAAGGTCTCGGATCGTACCGGATCAACCCCCAAGGTTTCTGAGCAGAAAGACGCAGCTCCGAAGGTTGTAAACCCCTGGAATACTGTCCGTTTACAGAATCCGATGGGCGCAGATTCACCATCGCAGGCGTCCGATCGTACCGGATCAACCCCCAAGGTCTCACCGCGTACCGGGTCTGTATCGCGGGTGTCTTCTTCGCGTACTGGGTCTGTGCCTAAGGTACCTACTCGTACTGGTTCGATGTCGAAGGTCTCGGATCGTACTGGCTCGACTCCGAAGGTTTCCGAGCGTACCGGCGCCACCCCGAAGGTGAACACCCGTACAGGTTCCGTCTCGCAGGTGTCTTCTTCGCGTACTGGGTCTGTGCCTAAG
>NZ_KV804815.1:501642-540232 GCF_001811455.1 Rothia sp. HMSC065G12 | reverse complement strand
AGGTTTCCGAGCGTACCGGCGCCACCCCGAAGGTAAATGCGCGTACTGGTTCGCTCTCGCAGGTGAAGAAGTCTGATTCTACACCCCCTAAATCTCCGGCAACGGGTTCTACTTCTGCTGTTAAGCCATCGCCTCAGAATAAGGATGCAAAGCCTGTTGCACCTTCGAAGAATAAGCCAGGCTTTGATAAAGCTCTAAACGATGGCAAGAACCTGACGTCAGACCAAGCAACTGAACTCGCACAGCGTGTGTCTGCACGTACAGAAAAGGCGATGACCTCCTCGATTGCGAAGGTTAACGCTGCTAAGTCTCCTCGTAGGCTTGGAAATACTGCAAGTATGAAACAGGTTCCTGCAACGAATACGGATGAAACAGTGTCAAAGTACGAATCCATTGAGACAAGCGAAAACAAGTCCTTGTCCCTGCTGTCCTGGATCGTAATTATCGGGTGCATTGTCCTAGCTATTCTGGGTGTGTACATGTTTATTTCCAATCAAAGGTAACGATTGGCATAAGCATTTGCTTGCTTTGGCGCCTGTCCGTCAGAGAAATCTGACGGCAAGAAAGGAAAAAATGACTGCTGCACAGTCCTCTTGTGAGGCTCTGCGCATTGCCGCCCGAGCGGCGGAAGAAAAACAAGGAACCCAGCTTTTTGCGGTCGATGCTTCTGACGCTATGGGGCTGATTGACGGTTTCTTGGTAGTTTCGGCACATAATGAGCGCCTCGTCAATGCGGTTGCTGATGAAATTGAGGATGCGCTTCGAGAACAGGTTGATTTGAAGCCTGTACGCCGAGAAGGACGTGCATCTGGTCGTTGGATTCTCCTAGATTTTGGGGATATCGTAGTGCATGTTCAGCATGAAGAAGATCGCGAGTTCTATGCTCTGGATCGTTTGTGGGCGCAGGCTCCGCGTATTGAACTAGGTGTTACCCATGAAGTTCCGTTTGATCTAGAAGGCGAAAGCGAAGAGGAAGCATCTCGGGTCGTTCCTGCTGACGAGTAACAATTTTGTTGCATCATGTGGGGCACCGCTGAGGCATACCAGAATTTGGTATCTTCGGCGGTGCCCCGTATTTTATGTCTGTACCAGTGCGAGAACTTGCATGCCTGGCAGAAAGATGTGTATTATGTTTTCTGTTGCTAAGGCAACGCAAAACTATATGAGGGGATATGGCGCAGCTGGTAGCGCACCTGCATGGCATGCAGGGGGTCAGGGGTTCGAGTCCCCTTATCTCCACTATTGACCGTCTGGTCCGAAAGGACTGGGCGGTATTTTATTATTTTTCTAACAGTACATGGTGCTTTCACATGAATGTACCTTTGGCGCGTAATAGTATTTGTCCCTTACACGAAATAATAGTGCGAAGAGATAAGAGGGGTATGGCGATTACCCCGAACAATACATTTAAAAACCTAGCTAAGATTCTAAAAAGAGTTTAAAGAATATGCTCCTTCATCCAGGGAAGAGAGGGGTGTGCATCCTATTGAGAGCTCCTATGTTGGAGCGCACGATCGACTATTGTCATGACGAAGCGCTTAGGCACCACGCGGGTTACAAATCGCGCCACAATGGCGTTCCCCACTCCATCCACAAAACTGGGTTTCGTGGTTTTTAGAGTACGCAACGTGTTGTCTAGCAGCTGATGGACAGAGCGCATTTTTCCGACTGCTGCAGATTCACCGGCGATTTCAAAGAATGAGGTATCGGTGGGGCCGGGACAGACCGCAAGTACGCGGATGCCGTCTTTTCGGGTTTCGGACCAGAGCGCTTCAGTAAAGGAAAGCACGAATGCTTTGGTTGCGCCGTACACCGCCATATGGGGCAGCGGCTGAAAGGCAGCAGTCGAAGCAATGTTGATGATGGTTCCGTTTTTGCGTTCACGCATGGCGGGCAGATACCGAGCCGTCAGACCTGTTAATGTGAGGCAGTTAAGGCGTACTTCTTGTTCCAGACGCTCAGGGCTCTCATCAGCGACGTCACCGGAGGTTCCAAACCCTGCATTATTGACAAGCACATCAATCTCTAACCCGGCACGGTTCGTTTCTTCCCAGAGCCGCTCAGCCGCATCGGGTTCGGATAGGTCGAGAGCAAAGACGGTAACTCGAATACCATGCTGAGACGTGAACTCTTCGGCGAGCTTATTGAGCTTATCCTGGCTGCGCGCGACGAGTACGAGACCTTGCTTTTGGGCAGCGTAGCGACGTGCAAATTCTTCTCCAATGCCCGAGGAAGCACCAGTAATCAATGTGGACATGATTCTCCTTTCGTAATTTTCGTATCAATGTCAAAGCTACAATATACGGTCGTGCTAAAGACCTGCAGGACACGAAAAACTACCTGAAAGCAGAATTTGCCCTAGCCCTTGAGAAGAGGAAAGGGGAATACACCTATGAACAGATGGAATAGTTAAGCCATATTTGGAGTATTTAAGACGTAAAAGCTAAACTTCAAGAAGCTAGGGAATGGGCGGAATCTTGCCACCGCGAAGATGCATGAAGTTTCTACGCTCAAGAACCTTACGCCGTGTACTAGGAAAATATCATCCGTCAGGAGGGAATCATGCATTCACCTATACCGAGCTACCTTGACGAAGTCCTCCAAAGCGTTGCGGCCGATAGAACGGGTGTACTTGCGAATTATATTCCTGAACTTGCCGAGGTTGATCCTGAACGTCTTGGCGCCTCTATAGCTATGGTCGATGGAGAACTCTATGCTTCCGGCGATACTGATTCGCTATTTACCATTCAATCCATCTCAAAGCCTTTCGTGTATGCTTTAGCCCTTGCTGATCGCGGGTTTGAGAGAGTCTTAGACAAAGTGGGAGTTGAACCGTCCGGGGAGCCCTTCAACGAGATCTCCCTTGAAGATAGCTCTGGTCGTCCGCTAAACCCCATGATTAACGCCGGCGCAATTACCACGCATTCTTTAGTCGGTACAGAAACAATGAATCCGGCAGAGCGTATGGAACGTGTGATTTCTGGGCTCTCTGCCTTCGCTGGCCGTTCCCTTGACGTTGATGAAGCGGTGTACTCATCTGAAATCGAGCACGCGCATCGTAATCTAGCGATCGCTCATATGCTTCGCAGTCACGATATTCTCACGGAGAACCCCACCGGCGTAGTCGAAGGCTACACCCGTCAATGCTCTTTGCTGGTAACCGTGCAGGATTTGGCGATGATGGCGGCAACTCTGGCAAACTACGGAATTCAACCCGTTACCGGGGAACAGGTAGTCCCTAAGACAGTGGTGCGCCAGGTATTGAGTGTTATGTTCACCTGCGGAATGTACAACGCGGCAGGGGACTGGGCAACGCAGGTCGGAATTCCTGCTAAAAGTGGGGTAGGCGGGGGAATTATTGGCGCCGTACCGGGCCAGCTGGGACTAGCAACATTTTCACCACGCCTAGATGTACACGGCAACAGCGTGCGCGGTGTATCTCTCTTCGAACGGTTTTCCTCAGATATGGGCATGCACGTTATGAACATACCCACTGTTGCTCGGTCCGCAATACGAGCTAACTACCGAATAGGCTCCGGTGAGAAAATAACCCAGGTAATTCAACTGCAGGGCAGAATTAGATTTGCCGGTGCAGAGCGAGTTATCCGTGAAATTGTTGATACACACTACACGGGAACACGAATAGCACTCGATATTAGCCGAGTTTATTCTGTGGATGAGGTAGCCCAGCATATGCTTCTAGAAATTATGAGAAGAATGAGACACGAGGGATACACTGTATATCTGATTGATCAAGATGACACTATTACAAATCTTGAGGCCTTGAAAGCTATGGATGTTGCCGTATTGGGCAGCATTGACGAACTCGAACACTATTAGCTCTTGAGGATTTATAAGGTGTCATGATGAAACGTATTGCTATTTTAGGCCGCGGTGGTGCCGGTAAAAGTACCCTGGCTTCCTATCTTGCTACCCGCTATAAACTACCTGTTTTCGAGCTAGACCAGTATTTCTGGGATGAAGACCTTACGCCTACTCCAGTAGATCAGTGGAATGTTATTCATCAGCAGATCATCTCTGAGCCTGAATGGATTATAGACGGTGATTTAGGCGTGTATGATACCAAACTACTAGAACGGCTCAAGGCGGCAGACACGGTTATTCTCTTAGACTTTAGCGCTCTCGTATGCGGTATGCGTGCGTTACGGCGCTCCCCGGAGAACCTAGAATTTTGGAAATGGATTCTGCGCTATAGGCGCGACAGCTTGCCGCGTATTATGGCGGCATGCGCGCATCCAGAAGTACAAGCCCATATATACCGGTTCTGTGCTCCTGCCGAGCTCGATAATTTTCTCGAAAACCTTCGATAGCAAGAATATTATGCTGAATTTTGTGAGGCTTCTAGGGAAAAACCGAAGATCTTCTGAAGAAGACATTCGTTATAACTCAGAGATAAAAACTTCATAATGATGAACCTGTTCTAAGAAACATATGTCAAGATACGACTCCATTGGGAATTTCTCAAATATAAAAACACGGAGTATTAGAGACCATAAGTTTAGGCTAAACTAGTACAGAGAGCTACGGTAGCTCTCCATGAGGATTTATTCACCACTCATTCATGAGGAATAATTGTATATGAGAAACCACATTGTCGCGGTGGCGCTTATTGGTGCCGTGTTGTTTACCGGATGCTCCGGCAATAATGCCCGCAAAGAACAAACCCCTTCTTCATCCCCATCAGTCTCTGCGACGGTCTCTACGAGCACTTTTGCAAGCCCTACGGTTTCCATAACTCCGTCACTAACCCCTACTCCAACTACATCTCCCACTATTTCTGAAGTAACGCCAGAACCAGCTGCCACTGCTGACGCTGAACAGCATGAGGATGTTGTCGAGGTACCTCTTGATGACGCCTCTACTTCTACCCCTCAGCCCGAGGCAGCTCAACAACCTTCTCCGGTTCAACAGCAACAGGATCCCGTGCAGCAGCAACCTGTTGCTCCAGTGCCTGCGCAGACTTCGGCGCAGCAACGGCATATTGCCCCGGTTCCAGAACAGCCTGCGCCTGTAAATAACGGTGGTGGTGTCTATTACAAAAATTGTGCTGCTGTACGGGCGGCAGGGGCTGCGCCTTTATACCGCGGACAGCCGGGGTATGGAACTCATCTTGATTCAGATGGTGATGGTATCGCCTGCGAACCTAAAAAGAAATAAACCCTAATAACTACGTTATAAAAAGTTGGGTGGGAACGCTCCCGCCCAACTTTATAAGTTATGTAAAAGCACTATGTCTCTGCACGAGAGCACGATAGGGTAGAAGTATATGTACCCATATAAACACCAGAGTCCAAGCAAAGAAACTCCACATCGTAATTCGGCGGATCGTTTCACCCGTATACCACGCCGAGCGGCCGTTTTAGGTATGCTCACCCCGCTTTTGGGCGCAGGCGTGCCTTATGCCGTAACACGAGATGAAAAGGTCGCGGGTATTGAAGAATCAGCATCATGGGTAGATTCGTCCTCTGCATCTTCGGCACCAGCGTTAGATTCCTCAGAAGAGGATGACCAGCAGAAAGCGGCTTTGCCGGAGTCGATAAACCCCATAGAGGTGGCGCACCCGTGGGATGAACCGCAAACCGCTTTGGAAGGTGCAGGGAACTATATTGCTTGGACCGTTGATGACGGGAAAAGCCCTGATGTTGTGCGCGCCTATGCAGATTTTGCCGCCCGAACGGGAACCCGGCTTACCTTCTTTATCAACGGGTCATATAACGCTTTTGAACCGAACCTAGACGTTCTTAAACCGTTGGTAGAATCAGGGCAGATTCAAATCGGCAATCATACGTGGTCGCATGCGGCGTTGACTACGCTAGATGATGCAGGAATTGCCGAAGAATTGACGAAAAATGACGAAGAGATACAGCGGCTTTTCGGCGTGTCTTCTAAACCATATTACCGCCCACCATATGGATACTATGATTCTCGTGTGCTTGAGGCTGCGGCAGGTGCAGGATTCGACAGGGCGGTTCTCTGGTACGGGTCTTTAGCTGATTCTTCACCCATACCTGCCGAAGAAATATACGCATATTCCGAAAAATATGCGAACTCGCAGACTATTCTCATTGGTCATTTGAACTACCCCGGAGTTATTGAAGTGCTCGGTAAGATCAAAATGCTTTTGGACGAACGGAATCTTACCCCCGTAACCTTGCGTGACTATTACGGGTAGAACGTACGCTGGGATAAATTAGTGCTGTGCGAGTTTTACCGGCGTAATTGTTAGTCTCTTGAAAGGTGCATGATGCGTGTAGATATTTGGTCAGATATTGTTTGTCCTTTCTGCTATTTAGGTAAGAGGAATTTTGAAATAGCTCTCGCCCAATTTGAGCACCGTGATGAGGTAGAGGTTCGTTGGCATAGCTTTGAGCTCGACCAAAATGCCCGGGAAGATAATGCTTTGCCGCTTGCTGAACGTATTGCCGCGAAATATTCTCTCAACCTAGAGGAATCTATCGCTACCCAAGAAGGAATAGCAGAGCGCGCCCAAGAAGTAGGCTTGGACTTTAACTGGCGCAACGCAAAGTACGGCAATAGTTTTGATGCTCACCGTATTATTCATCACGCAACTGCACAGGGAAAAGCCGCAGAAGCTCAAGAGGCTTTCAAAAAAGCATATTTTACGCAGGGACGTTCCATTGAAAAACACGAGTCCATTCGGAAGATCGCCGCTGAAATCGGTCTCGATTCACGTCAAGTTGATGAAATACTCGCTGGCGACCACTATGCTGAGGATGTGCGCGCTGACGAACGTTTTGCACAGGAATTGGGTATTACGAGTGTTCCCTTCTTTTTGATCGAGGCGCAGTGGGTTATTAACGGGGCTCAACCACCTGCAGCAATTTTGGAAGGACTCAACCGGGTTTGGGCTGAAACTCACAAGCCCTAAATTATGAGCCCCGTACGACCACACGACTCAAAGCTCTGATGCCTCCAGGGGGGGGGCAACCTGCGGATTCGGTGAGCATGGCTGTTCCTATGGCAACCAAAGCAAATGATGCTAGATCAAAACATGTGCCTCTCTAACTGTTTGCTGTACCTACGGTCAAAGATGCACATATTTCTTAAAATCCTGTATGTTTCTAATTTCCGGTGGTGCCAAGACCAGATCCCGCGGCCGGAGCTGGGGAAGCTGGTTCTTCTTTCTTTTCGTCCTTCTTATCTTCGGGTTTTGGTTCGGAGGCCTTACGTTCTTCCTCGGTTAGCCCATCAAAATAGTCGTTGAGTGTGACCGTGATGAGCTTACGCTCGGCGACTAGCCCAGCAAGACGATCAAGAAGCGGAATAATGGTCGTGAAATTCAGATGCCCTAACAGGATTCGTTGCGGCAGAACGTATTTGAGCGATCGCATATAGATAACACGCGCTGAGGTTTTGGCCTCATCTCCGAGAGTTCCTTCCCACAGCACCGGGCGCGTGTATCCTACGCTAGCGGCTACTTTGAGCACTCGCGCATCATAGCTGCCGTAGGGCGGACGAAAATAGGGCTTTGCCGAGACCCCAAAAACTCTTTGAATCTCAGCTTCGTTCTTCTCTAGTTCGTGCTTAATCTGATCATCTTTGAGAGTTTTTAAATCGGGGTGACTAAAGGTGTGGTTTGCAATTTGAAGCTGTCCGGTTTGCACTAGCGGCTTAAGCACATCAACATTTTGAGTGAACCCCACATAGGTCATATTGACAAAGAAGGTTAGGCGCACACCGGTACGCGCAGCAAATTCTGCGTAGGCTCGAATTGTTTCTGGGCTGACTCCATCGTCAACGGTCCACGCTATATAACGTCCTTCACCCGGCAGGCGGGTCATAGGGGCAGACCACGGCTGTTTCGCAATAGTTGCTACGTTGAAACCTTCATTCGGCTTTGGCGGCGCTGCGGGAGAGAACGTGAGCGACTCAGGAACATTATCCTGTGTTTCATGAGCGGTAGAGGAAAAATCGCTAGTAGTCGCATTAATAGTCTTGGGCGTGGAGGCAAAAATAATCGGTGCTAATGCACCGAGAGAACCAGCGAGAAGCAGACGGCGTGAAGGAGAGTGCGACATACTCTTAAGGATAACGTGCGGTTAGCTCAAGAGATGACAATCGACGCTTTTGCGAAAGTGTCAGATTTTGACTAGTACGAATACAATGCTGAAACCTTGCATCATCTAGCGTTTTCGCCTGTAGCCTACTGTTACCATGGACATATGGTCAAGAAAATTACTCTCGTTGCGGCCGCTTCGGTTGCATTACTCACCGGGTGCTCCGCAGAAGTTGTGCCCGGTTTGTCTCTGAATTCCGCTCCAGACTATGGAAATCGCGGCGATATTACCGTCTCTGCCGAGGTCCTAAACGGCAGTGACCATAATGGTTACAAGGCTCAAACTGGAAAGCTTCGGATCTTTCAAGACGGTCAAGAAATCAATTCGGCCGAGCAGAGTCTAGAAGCGAAAACTAACTACTATCGGCTGACTTCGGCTGATAACCATGAGTTGGCTGGCAAGGTTATTCAGGTGGCTGTTTATGCGGATAACCCTAATGACGTAGTGAAATGCGGTATCAAAGTTACCGGCGAAGAAGAGCCTGTGCACCACGTAGAACAAGCAGAAGGTAAAGGCGCGGCGTACTGCCAGGTAAAACTCAGCTCAGGCCCATTCCAGCTGCATACTGAAGAATCCGGGCAGTCTGAGCATCACTAGAAAGTGGTGAGCACTGAACTGATACTTGTTCCTTCATCGGCTGAGAGTATCTGATCTATCGCACACACTAAATCCGTAGCAGCCCTAACGACGAAAGAGAAGGACTCGGTTTCCACAGTAGAGGGGAACCGAGATCCTTTTCTCTTTAACCCGTCTGAATACCCCCCTGAGAAAAAGGTTGAGCGGCTATGAAACTAATTGATGAGGACGCTTTAGAAGTCGAACTTGAAAATAGGGTGTTTTATTGCAAGATATGGAAAACTAGAAAGCATGGAGAATCTAGGCTCACAAGAATTGCGCAGCGTGGTCACCGAAGTTGCAGGTGAAGCCGTTAACCTAGGGTATCGTATGGGCGATGCCGTGCATCGTTGGCGTGAACAGCGAGCTGTGGCTCACGGGCGTGAGCCTATTGTGGTGCCTTCTGAAGGATATGGACGGGTAGCCACAGATACTGAATCCGGGTGGGTGCGTATTCTTGGGCGTGCCCTCTATAAGACGGCTGCTTTTGAAAAACTCCTGCATGTGGTGGAAGGCACCGAAGATACCGATAACCCGACGCGCGGGTGGCGGGCTTTTACCACCGTTGCCATGTCGGATGTGTATGTGACTATTCTTATTGCGGGGCATACGTTTGAGGTACAAACCGACCGTGGTGGAGTGCTGGATGTGCGCCTTGACCTAGACTTACCGGCCGGAATGCATAAGGTCATCATGTATATACCGGGTTCCCGCGCCGTTGAAACTAACGTTTATATCGTTCCGGAATCCCAGAAAATCGGGGTTATCGTAGACGTCGATGATACCGTTATGGTGACTATGTTGCCGCGTCCTCTTGTCGCTGCGTGGAACTCTTTTGTACTGGATGAGCACGCGCGCATTCCGACCCCGGGCATGGCGGTGCTCATGGACCGCATTCATCGAGCACATCCTCAGGCACCTTTTATGTATCTTTCCACTGGCGCTTGGAATATCACACCGACACTGCGTCGCTTTCTGACCCGCAATGGCTACCCGCGTGGAACCTTCCTATTAACAGACTGGGGGCCAACTCCTGACCGCTGGTTTAGGTCGGGGTCCCAACACAAAGTGAACTCTCTAAAACGACTTGCCCAAGAATTTCCCCAGATGCAGTGGATTCTTATCGGCGACGACGGACAGCGTGACCCGGATATATACAACGGATTTGCGGTGCGCTACCCGCAGAACGTCGCCGCTATTATGATTCGTAACCTCACGGTGGGGGAGAGCGTTCTCGCCTCTGGGCGGGTCTGGAGCGATCAGAGAGCGCAAAAAATGACAAATTCTCCATTGTGGATGGAGGCGAATGACGGGCATACATTGAGCCGACTGCTTCGTGACCGAGGACTTCTCTAAACACGTATTAGGTTATACATCTGTATGGCTGTTCTCTGTAGCGTGGGGAAGAGCTGACCTCATCTTGAGGGCTGGCAGGGGAAGATCAACTATTGAGACAGTAGATCATTACGCTTATCCACAGGCGAACTGTACTGACCTCATACGAGATGTGGGTTTTACTGGGTTTGACGATTTCTTTCACAAAAACCCAACAACACGCCGATCATCTGAATGTTTCAAAAATTTCTTAATCACATCTTTGCCATACTCTCAAAAGCCATAAAAAACTTCCAACACGACGCATGTAGGTGGATTCCAGTCGAGTTTTTCAGCCTCGTTCCGCAGAGAATCAAGGAATGGGTATAAAAGCTTAAAAATCAAGAGGGAAACAATGCCAGAAATCTCACACAAAGGCCTGTTCGCCCTGAAAAAACAGAACAGATTTTCAGTTTAAAAGAGCGATGCGCGTTCCGCTCACAGAGCCGATATGTGGATAACTCTGTATTGTCCGCAATAATTAGCGGAATTACACTCTCCTGAGGTGTGGATAAACTGAATGTCCTTGTGCTCGCGTGTGGGTTTCTCGAACAAAACATCCACACTTCACCACAGCATCTTGTGCCAGAGAAATTTTCAGACACAACATGTAGTATTAATACCCGGCTCGATTCTTTGCGCGGCCGATGACGAAATGCTTCCAGTCTTCTAGAGCTAAAGGAAGTCTCATCAAGCACAAGAATCCTCTGCCTTGCACACAAAGTATTCACGCAATTACGCTCCGCCTTGGGGCTGACAAGGAGAAAACCGATGGTAGTGACCGTGTACACCAAACCGCAGTGCGTTCAGTGCAACATGACTTACCGGGCGCTAGATGCCAAGGGCATCAACTACGACAAAGTAGACATTACGGAAGATTCCCGGGCGCTAGAGATGGTTAAGTCCCTCGGATACATGCAGGCACCGGTCGTCATCGCCGGTGAAGAGCATTGGTCAGGATTCCAGCCTGACAAGATTAACGCGCTTGCATTAGCATAGGCGGCAGCGTCAAGCACGACTCAACCCACAGAATTTCCGTGGGTATTCGATCGTGGAGTAAGGAGAAATATGAGCACCCCCCTCGCACAAAATCCTACGCATGAGAACGCTGAGATTCAGAAGATTATTCTTCAGACACGTGATGCCGCTGAGGGCCGAGCGACTCAAAGCTCGTTGGGTAAGGATTCGCCGCTCGTTGTCTACTTCTCCTCAATTTCAGGCAACACTCATAAGTTCGTTGAGAAACTACAGGCACGAAACGTGCGCCTTCCTCTGCGAACTAAGGATGAGACTCCCGTTATGCACGAACCCTATGTGCTGTGCGTACCCACATACGGGAAGCCTGAAGGTGCAGGCAATGTTCCCCCGCAGGTAGTCAAATTCCTGAACAACGAAGAGAACCGTCGCCAGCTTCGCGGTGTTATCGGATCGGGAAATACAAACTTCGGATCTCTCTTCGGAATCGCAGCAGATATTGTGGCGAAGAAATGCGATGTTCCCTTGCTCTTCAAGTTCGAGCTTATGGGAACCTCCTCAGATGTCGAAAAAGTAAACAAAGGATTGGAAGAATTTTGGACGCAAAACTGCCTTCAGCGCTAGAGACTCTCGGTGCCGGACACAGCTCCAAAGCGGTACCTGACAAGTTCAAAGGTATGAGTTACCACGAGCTGAACGCTTTGCTGAATCTCTATGATGAAAACGGCATGATCCAATTTGACGCCGACCGTCAAGCCGCACGTCAGTATTTTCTTCAGCATGTTAATAACAACACGGTTTTCTTCCACGATCTCGAAGAAAAAATCGAGTACCTGATTGAGAATCAGTACTACGAGCCGGAACTCTTCGACCGGTACAGTTTTGACTTTGTGAAGTCTCTTTTCAAACGTGCCTATGCTGCCAAGTTCCGTTTTCCCACCTTCCTAGGCGCCTTCAAGTTCTACACTTCCTACGCGCTCAAGACCTTCGACGGTCAGCGTTACCTGGAGCGTTTCGAGGATCGTGTATGCATGGTGGCTCTGCTTCTTGCTGAAGGCAATGGAAAACTTGCAGAAGAGATCGTAGATGAGATCATTTCCGGTCGTTTTCAGCCCGCAACCCCGACCTTCCTGAACGCTGGTAAGAAGCAGCGTGGTGAGCTCGTTTCCTGCTTCCTGCTGCGTATTGAGGACAATATGGAGTCGATTGGCCGTTCCATCAACTCTGCCCTGCAGCTTTCAAAACGTGGAGGCGGTGTCGCGTTCGCCCTCACGAACCTACGTGAGTCTGGGGCTCCCATCAAGAAGATAGAGAACCAATCATCCGGTGTTATACCTGTGATGAAGCTCCTTGAGGATGCGTTCTCATATGCAAATCAGTTGGGTGCTCGTCAGGGTGCAGGCGCGGTTTACCTGCACGCGCATCACCCCGATATTTATGCTTTCTTAGATACTAAGCGTGAAAACGCGGACGAGAAGGTGCGCATTAAGACCCTGTCTTTGGGCGTTGTGATTCCTGATATTACCTTCGAGCTGGCAAAGCGTAACGAAGATATGTATCTGTTCTCGCCCTACGATGTAGAACGTATCTACGGAGTAGCTTTCTCAGATATCAACGTTTCTGAGAAGTACTACGAAATGGTGGATGACTCGCGGATTCGCAAGACCAAGATCAACGCGCGCGAGTTCTTCCAGACTATTGCTGAGGTGCAGTTCGAGTCCGGGTATCCCTACGTGATGTTTGAGGATACGGTTAACCGGTCTAACCCGATTGAAGGCAAGATCATCATGTCTAACCTTTGTTCGGAGATTCTGCAGGTTTCAAAGCCGTCGATTTACCATGACGATTTGAGCTACGCCGAAATTGGGAAAGATATTTCGTGCAACCTTGGGTCTCTCAACATCGCAATGACCATGGACGGTGATGACCTAGGAAAAACCGTCGAAACCGCTATTCGTTCGCTTACCGCAGTTTCCGACCAATCCGATATTCGTTCCGTGCCGTCTATCGAACGCGGTAACGATATGAGCCACGCGGTCGGTCTGGGGCAGATGAACCTGCACGGGTACCTGGCGCGTGAGCACGTTTACTACGGTTCCGAAGAAGGTCTGGACTTCACCAATATTTACTTCTACACGGTGACGTACCATGCTATTCGCGCTTCCATGGAGATCGCCAAGGAGCGCGGCGTGACCTTTGAAGGGTTTGAGAGTTCAAAGTACGCTAACGGTGAGTTCTTCGCCAAGTACATTGAGAAGGAATGGGAACCGCAGACCGAACGGGTGCGTGAGCTGTTTGCTAAGCATCATATTCCGACCCGCGAAGACTGGATTCAGCTTGCCGCCGATGTAGCCCAATACGGCATGTACAACCAGAACTTGCAGGCCGTTCCGCCCACCGGGTCTATCTCGTACATCAACGGTTCGACTTCTTCGATCCACCCGATTGCTTCTAAGATTGAGATTCGTAAGGAAGGTAAGCTGGGGCGTGTCTACTACCCGGCACCGTTCATGACGAACGATAACCTGGAATACTTCCAAGATTCCTATGAAATTGGGTACGAGAAGATCATTGATACCTATGCCGTGGCAACGCAGCATGTGGATCAAGGTCTGTCTTTGACTCTCTTCTTCCGAGATACTGCGACCACTCGCGATATTAACCGTGCCCAGATTTACGCATGGCGTAAGGGTATCAAGACTATTTACTACATTCGCCTGCGTCAGATGGCTCTTGAAGGCACCGAAGTTGAGGGCTGCGTATCCTGCATGCTGTAAATGAGTCAGCATCTTACGGGTTTCGGGGTGCAAGAGGTTCTTCTTGTACCCCGAAACAGACTCGCTTGGTAACTTAGAAAATATTACATGCCTGTGTGGGCGTGACATCCAATCTGGGAGATACACATGAGTGAAAAAGTGCACCTCGTCGACCACCCGATTGAGGCTATTAACTGGAACCGTCTTGAAGATGATAAGGATCTTGAGGTATGGGACCGTTTGACCGGTAACTTTTGGTTGCCTGAAAAGGTTCCGCTGAGCAATGATGTTCCCTCATGGAAGACCTTGACGGCAGAAGAAAAAGAGTTGACCATGCGTGTTTTTACGGGGCTGACTCTGCTGGATACTATTCAGGGCACCGTTGGTGCTGTGTCTCTTTTGCCTGATGCAGTCACTGCGCACGAAGAGGCCGTATACACCAATATTGCCTTCATGGAGTCGGTGCACGCTAAGTCGTATTCTTCGATTTTCTCGACTCTGAGTTCGACTAAAGAGATTGACGATGCCTTCCGTTGGGCTTCCGAAAATGAGCACCTGCAGAAGAAAGCGAAGATTATTCTCGCATACTACACGGGGGATGATCCGCTTAAGAAGAAGGTTGCCTCTACGCTGCTGGAGTCCTTCCTGTTCTACTCAGGGTTCTACTTGCCCATGTACTGGTCGGCACACGCTAAACTGACGAATACCGCCGATCTGATTCGTCTGATTATTCGTGACGAGGCTGTTCACGGCTACTACATTGGCTATAAATTCCAACGTGGTTTAGCAAAAGAGAGCCCGGAACGGCAGGCAGAACTTAAGGAGTACACCTTCAACCTGCTGTACGAATTGTATGAGAATGAGGTAGCCTACACGCATTCACTCTATGACGGTGTGGGCTGGAGCGAAGACGTCAAGAAGTTCCTGCACTACAACGCGAATAAGGCTCTCATGAACCTGGGGTATGAAGCGATGTTCCCCGCGAGCGTGACCAATGTTTCGCCTGCTATTTTATCGGCTCTTTCGCCCAACGCCGACGAGAACCACGACTTCTTCTCGGGATCTGGCTCATCTTATGTGATCGGTAAAGCCGTGAACACTGAGGATGAGGACTGGGATTTTTAGTCTCAAAAACTGATCCTGAGATCAGGAAGATATAACTTTAAGAAACCCGTATATTTCCTTGAAAACATAGGGAATATACGGGTTTTGTGCGTCAAATTCAGGGGAGTCTAGGAGACTCGTAAAAATTTTTTTAAATCTTGGGTGTGTCATCTTTATGTAACTCTTCACTTGAGATTTAAAAACTTATAGGGTGGAGGTGCAAGCAATTGTCGAGCAAAGGAGCGATGCTCATGTTTAAGACTACGCTGTCAGCCGTTCGGCGTGCCACCCTGGTCGGGGTCGGTGCCGTCTCTCTCGCGTTGGGCGCTTCGATGCTGTCCGCCCCCGCAGCTTCTGCCTATGTGCAGGCGTTCGTTCCGGTCATTCCTCCGGCAACTAGCTCGGATGCAGGTATCTCAGCTCCGGCAGTACATGATTCGAACTCCGTCCCCTTGGAACATGAACATGTTGTTAACTGGTCGGATTATGAGGTGACGGGTGATCATGAGATTACCTTTAGCGTACCGACCGGTACCGCAACTTGTTTTGATGTACGTGCCGAAGCTGCTGAAAGTAACGGTACTCTCCACGTGGCCACTGTTGAGGGCTCCGTGCTTGGAGCGCCCGATAAGTGCACCATGGAAGGGCGCACCGTTAAGGTAAGGGTTTACACCAATGCTCCTGCATCGTCCTTGAAGGTGCAGCAGCTTCCTGCATCGCAGGTAACCCTTCATGAATAAGAAGAAGATCCAGCCTGTGTAAGGTGGCGAGATCCAATGCTAGAGAGTATCAAAAGATAGCTTGGGTAGACGGGTCTTTCACACATACTCTCTGAGAGGAATAATGATCGGGGTACCTCACCTAAAATGGTGTGAGGTACCCCGATTTATATTCGATATTCACTAATAAATTGAGCGCTAGGTTATGCATGCTTCTTATTCTCTTGTGCCATTAAATCTTGGTAGTACGCAATTTTTCGGTCCACAAAATCAATCCTTCGCTGAGCATCAAGTAGCTGCTGACGGGCAACGTGTGCGTAATATTCGATAATGTGTAAACGCTCCGATGCTGTAGACACGCCACGACGGCTGAGGTCTACATAGGCTTTGACATCGTTAATGCTCATACCGCATGCACGTAAGCAGTGAATCGTTTCAAACCACCCCACGCATTCTTCGGTGAAAACACGCCGTCCATGTTCATCTCGTTGCACAGTGGGAATAAGGCCTTTGTCGCTGTAATACCGTACCGTATGCGGGCTTATGTCAAGCTTTTCTGAGATTTCTTTGACGCTGTAACTCATAATTCCAGTATCTCACGGCACCCCAAAGGTATAAGATACTAAGTTTTATTCTCAAAAATAGATGTGGAATAACATAGCTTTTATCTTCCATGGTGCTTGCTTTCGAGTAACTCGAAGGGCGTACTCTAATACAACGACTGGTTAAAACCTAAAGAATTTACATGAAAGTGAGTACAGCTAATGCGTTCAGTAATCATGGAAGCCCCCGGTAAGGTCGTCGTCAACGAAGTTGAGAAGCCGACCTTGCTCGAACCCACCGACGCCATCATCAAGCTCGCAGCATCCTGCATCTGCGGCTCCGACCTGTGGCCCTACCGCGGCGCAGACGCAGAGCCCGTCGACCACAGATCAATGGGCCACGAATACATCGGCGAGGTCGTAGAAATCGGCTCCGAGGTCACCACCGTAGCCCCCGGCGACTTCGTCGTAGGCTCCTTCTGCATCTCCTGCGGCGAGTGCGAAATCTGCACCGCAGGCTACCCCTCCCGCTGCCTCAAGGCAAGCGCAGCAGGCGACGCCTTCATCGGTATGCGCTCCAACGGCACCCAGGCAGAATACGCCCGCATACCCTTCGCAGACGGCACCCTCGTCAAGACCCCCGCAACCCCCACCGAAGAGCAGATCCCGCACCTGATGGCGGCGTCCGACGTGCTCGGCACTGGCTGGTACGCAGCAGATGCAGCGAAGGCAGGCCCCGGCAAGACCATCGTGGTTGTTGGTGACGGTGCAGTCGGCCTGAGCGCAGTCATCGGCGCTAAGCAGCTCGGCGCGGAGAAGATCATCATCATGTCCCGCAACCCTGAACGTCAGGCGCTCGCTAAGGCATTCGGCGCAACCCACATCGTGGAAGAGCGCGGCGAAGAGGGCATCGCCAAGGTTCTGGAGCTCACCGACGGTGTGGGCGCACACGGCGTCGCGGAGGCTGTTGGTAACCAGCAGTCCTTCGACCAGGCACTCGGTTGCGTGCGCCACGGCGGCTACATCGGCTTCGTGGGTGTGCCGCACGACAGCGCCATCGGCACCGATAATCTCTTCTTCAAGCAGGTTCATCTTGAAGGAGGCCCCGCGCCGGTTCGTAAATACCTGCCGACCCTGATTGACCTGATTTACAAGGGTGAGATTGAACCCGGTAAGGTCTTCGATCTAGTATTGCCCATCGACGAAGCTCCCAAGGGCTATGAGGCAATGGATCAGCGTACCGCGACCAAGGTGCTGCTGACGATGTAATAACAGATGTGGACGGTAGTCCTGTGACAACCTAGGGAGTGTCATCGGCGTGATAAAGCGTCGGCGACACTCCCTAGGATCTTTAATGACGTTCATGGATGATTTGCGTAGAAGACGCCCGTATACTTGAAGGGTTGGTATAGGAAAGATTATATAGATCCTTAACCACACGTAGAATTTCTCACAAACAATAGAAAAAGGACCCTTCCGCTATGACTGAGCAGGTGAAGGACGCTCCCTCAGACGCAGAAAAATTGTCTGGGGGAGGAGCTGCAAAAACTAGTTCTACCGTCAAGGTAGCCCAGCACAGTGCCGCATCAATATCGGCGAATGAACGTGCAGAGCTGCACCGTACTATTTGGCGTATTGCTAATGATCTTCGTGGGGCGGTAGACGGTTGGGACTTTAAACAGTATGTGCTGGGCATGATGTTCTACCGGTTTATTTCTGAAAACCTTACGGAATACATCACATACGAGGAGCAAGAAGCAGGGGCCGAAGGTTTCGACTATGCGCAGATGAGTGACTCGGAGATTGACCTTGATGTAGTTCAGGAGATTGTGAAAGAGCGTGGTTTCTTCCTTTATCCGAGTCAACTTTTTGAGAATGTGTATGCGCAGGCTCGCACCGATGAGAACTTGAATGAGACTCTGGAGAAAGTTTTTCAGGAAGTTGAGAAATCTACAAAGAATACGCAAAGTGAAAGAAACTTTTCGGGTCTTTTTGACGACTTCGATGTGAATAGCAAGAAATTGGGGTCGAGTGTTCAAGATCGTAATAAGACCCTGTATAAACTTATGGGCGCTGTTGCTGAGATGAACTTGGAAACAAGCTATCGGCAAAGCGCCAACGATACTTTCGGTGACGCTTATGAGTACCTGATGGGCATGTATGCCGCAAATGCCGGCAAAAGCGGCGGGGAATACTATACCCCACAGGAAGTCTCCGAGCTGCTAGCGCGTATTGCAACCGATGGTAAAACCCAGGTGGGGCGCGTTTATGATCCAGCATGTGGTTCCGGCTCACTTCTGCTCAAGTTCGCCAAGCTGCTAGGTACAGAGAATGTGAAGGAATTCTTGGGGCAGGAAAGTAACCCTACCACCTATAACTTGTGTCGTATCAACATGCTATTGCACAACATACCTTTTGATAAGTTCGATATTGCGCATGGCGATACACTGATAGCTCCACAGCACCGACACTTAGAGCCTTTCGAAGCAATTGTTTCTAACCCGCCGTATTCGACGAAATGGGAAGGGGACTCGAACCCCTTATTGATTAATGATGATAGGTACGCACCTGCTGGCGTGCTAGCGCCTAAGTCGAAGGCCGATTTGGCGTTCACCATGCACATGCTGTCATCTCTTGCTGAAGATGGTACAGCCGCTATTGTCGAGTTCCCTGGTGTATTGTACCGAGGCGGTGCTGAGCGTAAAATCCGGGAATACTTACTGCGCAATAACTATGTTGACGCGGTAATTCAGCTACCACCTGACCTTTTCTTTGGTACCACGATTGGCACCTGCATTATTGTTCTCAAAAAGGGTACACGGCGCGATACGAGCGTGCTTTTTGTGGATGCTTCAGCGGAATTTGAACGTGTAGGCAATAAGAATAGGCTTCTTGAATCGCACCGCGAGAAGATTTATCAAGCCGTGAGGGCACGCGAGAACGTGCAGTATTTTGCGCAGCTGGTGAAGAGCGAGACTCTGCTGGAGCAGGACGCAAACTTGTCTGTTTCGAGCTGGGTAGAAGCAGAAGATACACGCGAGCAGATCAATATTGGCGAGTTAAACGCACAGATTGAACAGATCGTGGCGCGCCAGACTGAGCTGCGCACCCAGATTGATGCGATCGTGGCTGAGCTGGAAGGGACGGAAGCATAAATGAGCGAAAATACACAGAACCTTCAAGATGCCTCAGTGGATGCTGGTGTTCCTAAAGCTCTTAACTACATTGAGAAACTGGTAGCTGAGCTCTGTCCAGAGGGAGTGGAGTATGTTGAGCTTGGCAGGCTTGGGAAACGGAATTCTGGGACCTCTATTACTGCAGCAAAAATGAAGCAGATCAAAAATCCTGGTGGTGAAATACGTATTTTTGCAGCTGGAAATAATAATATTACTGCTAAATCTAATGATGTTCCTGAGAAGGATATTTTATTGGGCCCAAGTATAATAGTGAAATCTCGTGGGCATATAGGATTTGAATATTATGAAGGAAAATTTACGCATAAAAGTGAATTATGGTCTTATACATTAAATAATGGTGAAGTAAATCAGAAATATGTATATTACTTCTTATTAACTTGTTCGCAGTACCTTCAGAAACTTGCTCGTTCAAAATCTGTAAAGCTACCACAACTTGCAGTCCGTGATACGGATAATCTCCTGGTTCCAATCCCACCTCTTGAAGTGCAGAATGCGATTGTTGAAATTCTTGACAAATTCACGAAACTAGAAGCGGAGCTAGAAGCGGAGCTCGCGGCTCGTCGTGCCCAGTATGAGTATTACCGTAATTTACTCTATGAAAACTTAATTGATCAGGTTCCTAAAGTGGAACTTGGTAAATTTGCTACGCTAAATCGGGGTCACGGTATGCCTAAATCTGATTTTGTTGAAACTGGCGTAGGGGCAATACATTATGGGCAGATCTATACAAAATATGGTTTCTCGGCTAATTCAACTTTAGCGTATGTTTCTGAAGAATTTGCTCGCAAGTTGACTAAAGTTAATCCAGGTGATCTTGTAGTTACTAACACTAGTGAGAATATCAATGATGTATGTAAAGCTGTGGCATGGATTGGTGATGAAGATGTGGTTACAGGCGGTCATTCTACTGTTGTTACTCAGCATTTTCAGAATCCTAAATATTTATCATACTATTTCAGTACCGATAAATTTAATTCCGATAAAAAGAAATATGCCTTCGGGACAAAAGTGATTGATGTTTTACCAAAGAATTTAGCCAAAATTAAAATTCCTCTCCCGCCTCTCGCTGAGCAGGAGCGCATCGTAAAGATTCTCGATAAATTTGATGCCCTCGTGAACGATATTAACTCAGGTTTACCTGCTGAAATTGAAGCTCGTCGTAAGCAGTATGAATACTATCGTGACCGTCTGCTTACATTTCCACACGCATCCGACTCCACCGAACACAAGCACTAGCTGAAAGGCTCTCAGTATGGAAACTGTACCCCACTACCCGGTGCCTACTAACCCCACTGACACGCTCATAGTCAACGCCGACTATGCAACCGTGATCGCAGAATACGATGAACCACGTGAGAAAAATGGCGCCCACCAGAGCGAAGCGCAGCTTGAGAAACGGCTCATCGAAGTCCTAATTTCCCAGGGGTATGAGTATCTGCCTATCCATACAGAAGAAGACCTGCTCACCAACCTGCGTACGCAAATTGAACTTCTTAACACACGTGATAATGAACCTCTCGCTCTTAGCGACAATGAATGGAAACGGCTCCTTGCCGATCACATTGCTAAACCAAGTGAGGGACGTGCCGAGAAAACTCACCGCATCCAGAAAGAACCGCGCATAGCTTTTGAACGGGATAACGGAACTACCCGCAATATTACGCTTCTAGACCGCCGGAACCCCAATAACAACCGGCTACAGGTCATCAACCAGTACAGTGTGCAGGGCAGCGATGGCACCCACCCTCTGATGAACCGCTATGATGTCACTATCTTGGTTAACGGTCTTCCTATGGTACATATCGAGCTCAAAAAACGCGGAGTGAGTATCAAAGAAGCTTTTCAACAAATAGACCGCTACCAGAAAGAAAGTTTTTGGGCGGGTTTAGGGCTATACGAATATGTGCAGCTATTCGTTATTAGTAATGGCTCGCAGACCAAATACTACTCCAACACAGTGCGGAACGCACAGGTAGCTAAATACGGAAATGCCCAAGAGCGAAATATTAAGGCAGGCACAGAATCATTTGAATTTACAAGTTACTGGGCAGATGCACAGAACCATCGTATTACCGACCTTATTCCATTTGCGCGAACCTTTTTTGCAAAACGAACCATCCTCAATATTATTACCCGTTATTGTGTGCTGAACACTGAGGGTACGCTTCTGGTCATGCGACCCTACCAGATCGTAGCCACTGAACGCATTATTAACCGTGTGCTCATTGCCAATAACGACCGCCGCCGCATTGGTACCCGCCAAGGGGGCGGCTTTATCTGGCACACTACCGGTTCGGGGAAGACCCTCACCAGCTTTAAAACCGCTCAATTATTGGCTGAAACGGGCTTGGTCGAAAAAGTTCTCTTCGTAGTCGATCGCAAAGATCTTGACTATCAGACCATGAAAGAATACGACGCTTTTGAGAAGGGGGCAGCAAATTCCAATAGCTCAACCCGAATTTTGAACGCACAGTTGAGTGACCCATCAAAACGCATTATCATTACTACTATTCACAAGCTCAACAGCCTCATTAAGAGCGAGACAAACCATCCGGCGTACTCCCAACGGGTGGCGATTATTTTTGATGAATGCCATCGCTCCCAATTCGGCGATATGCACCGAGCTATTACTAAACGCTTCACAAAATACAGTATTTTCGGATTCACCGGAACACCCATTTTTGACGCAAATTCTACCGGCGCACTGGGTGCTACCACCGAAAGCCTCTTTGGCGAACGTCTGCATGAATATACTGTAGTCAACGCTATCGGAGACGGTAACGTGCTGCCTTTCCGCATTGAGTACAACAATGTTAGTGCTCAATACCGTGACGTTGAGGGAAAAACCCGCGACGAAGACGAGCAGACCCGTGAACTGCTAAATTCTGATGACCGCATTCGCACTATCGCGGACTACATCCTGACCAACTATGCTAAGAAAACTAACCAGGGGAGCGGGTACAACTATAAAGGTACGCAACGGCGCGGGTTTAACTCAATTCTAGCGACCAGCAGTATTGAGGCGGCACGTAAGTACTACACTCAGTTCGCTCATCTGCAGGCAGAGCGTATAGCAAGTCATGAGATTCGTGAAGATTCTGCGCTCAAAATAGCCATCATATACTCAAAACCAGGTGCTGCTCAGCAGGGCTTTATGAGTGAAGAAAACTTCGATACGGATGACCTGAACGACGAAGACTGGCAGCTGCTTTCGGACGCCGTGGGCGATTATAATGCTATGTTTGGGACGAGCTTCTCGCTTGAGGGAAACAGCTTTGAAAACTACTACAAGGATGTCTCTCAGCGGATGAAAAACCGTGAGCTTGATCTTCTTATTGTGGTTAACATGTTCCTTACCGGGTTCGACTCCAAAACAGTTAATACTCTGTGGGTTGATAAAAACCTGCGCATGCATGGGCTTATGCAAGCCTATAGTCGTACGAACCGCATCCTTAACGCTGTTAAACCCTACGGGAATATCGTGTGCTTTCGCGATCTTGAAGAAAATACGAATGAGGCGCTTGGGCTTTTCGGCGATAAAAATGCTGCAAGCACCGCTCTCATTGAACCTTACTCACAGATATACGCAGAGTACACTCAAAAAGCTACTGAACTGCTTGAATCATTTCCTATTGGTGCTACAGGATTAGCACTGTCTAGCGAGGGGCAGAAAGCGGAGTTTGTGCAGACTCTGGGCGAAGTGCTTGATCTACATAATAAGCTCATGATGTTTGACGAATATGACGAACAGGCACAACTAATTGACGATTACACGCTCCAGGACTACACCGGAACCTACCAGGATGTACGTGCAGAAGTTGCCGAAGCGCACATTATTTTAGAGGATCCTGACGAGTTCGCAGCATCAACTGACGAGGAAGTATCCGAAGCTCAAAAAACTGTTGAGGCTTTCGAACAGCTGGTTTTTGAAATCGACTTGGTGAAGCACCAGGAAGTGAACGTTGACTATATCCTGGAACTCGTTGCGCGACTTCACGGTGCGGAAGATAGGGAGGAACGCGATACCATTCGCCGCTCCATCAACCGCGCGGTACATGCAAACCCCGAGTTACGCCCCAGTGAGGATATTATTCGGGGATACGTAGAAGAAGTGGTAAAGAACCCGGATGTTTACGCTGATACGGCTGAAGGACTAATCCGTTATGCGTCTGGCATTCGTGAAAACGAAGAGCAAGAGCTGATCAAAACTGAGAAACTAAACCCTGAAAAAACTAAACTGTTTATGGACAGGGCCTTTGAGACAGGAGAATTCAAGACAACTGGAACTGACTTCCCGAAAATCCTGCCAAAAATACGCCGGTTTGGTGCTACAAAGAGTGCGTATGCCCGCACAAAGAAACGTGTCGAAAAAGCAACTCGAGGTCTGTACGAGCGGTTCCGTCCTTTCCTAGGGCGATAGCAGATGTAAAGACGTTCAAGAAACTCGTTCAGTTTGTATATAGTTTCTTTGAACTTAGAGAGCACCGGCTCGAAGATCACGCCCCGCTGCAAATGTCCCCCGCCTTATACACTCTCAGGGTGATCACATGTGGCAGAATCCTATGGAACACTGGCTATAAAGTTACCACTGATAAGTATTCTCTCTGTATGTCGAAAGGTATTGAGAGTCCGTTAGCATAGGCAGAAATGAGTGACATTCCGTGAGCTAGAGCATAGAATGGGATATGGAACTGTTGGCTACAACTGCAAAGGACGATGATGACCAAGCCTTTCCCTTCCGACCTCGAAATTGCTCTCGCTGCTGAGCTTAAGCCCATCACCGAAATAGCCGCCGAGAACGGCATCAGCGAAGATCGTTTGGAGCCCTACGGTAAATATGTTGCCAAGGTCCTGCTCGACGAAAGCACCAACGCAGAAACCGCCCAAAAGCGCGGTTCCAAGTACATTGTCGTTACCGCTGTAACTCCCACACCGCTCGGCGAAGGTAAGACCGCAACCTCTGTCTCGCTAGCACAGGGATTCGCCCAGACCGGACGTAAAGCTGCGCTGGCGCTTCGCCAGCCTGCCATGGGACCAACCTTCGGTATTAAAGGCGGTGCCGCTGGCGGCGGTTACTCGCAGATCGTTCCCATGGAGAAGCTAAATCTGCATCTGACCGGTGATTTCCACGCCGTTACCGCAGCCCACAACCTACTGGCCGCCATGATCGATAACCACCTGCACCAGGGTAATGACCTGCGTCTCGACCCCCGTGCTATCGAGTGGCGCCGCGTTATCGACATGAACGACCGCTCCCTGCGCAACATCGTAGTCGGTCTGGGCGAGCGTATTGACGGCGTGCCCCGACAGACCGGGTTTGATATTACCAGTGCCTCTGAAATCATGGTGATTCTTTCGCTGGCAACCTCCTTTGAGGACCTGCGCAAACGTTTGGCGAAGATTGTTATCGGTCTGAACTACGATGGTGAGGCAGTCACCGCCGCCGATTTGAAGGCTGACGGCGCAATGGCTGTTATTCTGGCGGATGCCATTAACCCCAACCTGCTTCAGACTCTCGAACACACTCCGGCACTTATTCACGCGGGACCCTTCGGGAACATCGCTACCGGTAACTCCTCAGTTGTCGCTGACTACGTTGGCTTGGAATACTCCGACTACGTGATTACTGAGGCAGGTTTCGGTGCAGATATGGGTGCTGAACGTTTCTTTAACGTTAAATGCCGAATCTCAGGGCTGAAGCCTGATGCCGCTGTGCTGGTTGTCACCGTACGTTCCCTCAAATCCCACTCTGGGCTGTACAAGATCGTACCGGGCAAGCCTCTGCCCGAAGGCATGCTTGAAGAGAACCCTGCCGACGTTGAAGCAGGGGCTACTAACCTGAAGAAGCACATTGAGATTGTGCGTAACTTCGGTGTGCAGCCGGTGGTGGCTATTAACGCGTTCCCCACCGATTTCGATTCTGAGCATGAAGCTATTCGCCGTATTGCCGAAGAGGCTGGCGCTCGCGTAGCTATCCATCATGGTGTTGCTGAGGGTGGCAAGGGTACGATTGACCTGGCAAATGTGGTTGCTGAGGCTTGCGACGACGTTTCGAACCTGGAGTACACCTATGATCTTGAGGATTCTCTCGAAACTAAGCTTGAGAAGGTTGCCACTAAGGTTTACGGGGCAGACGGTATCTCGATTGCTCCCGCAGCGGCAAAGCAGCTTAAGCGTTTTGCCGATCTGGGGTATTCGCATCTACCTGTGGTGATTGCAAAGACCCACCTGTCGATCTCTTCTGATGCTTCCCTCAAGGGTGCACCCACCGGCTGGACTTTGCCTGTGCGCGAGGTTCGTCTTGCCGCAGGTGCCGGTTATGTTTACGCTATTTGCGGCACGATGCGCACCATGCCCGGTCTGAGCAAGAGCCCTGCTGCAGAGCGTATTGGTTTTGATGAAAACGGTACGATGATCGGTCTTTCGTAGTGGTTTCTGGGTCATATTTCGCCCATAAAAGACGAAGGCAAGCTTGATAAGGTGCCGTGGGCATCCTCGTTATGTTGGGATGCGCACGGCACCTTTTCTGTGTCTTCGCGGGCTGTACCGAGGGGTAGTTTTTACCGATTTCGTGTGTGTTGCGAAAAAACCATTCAAACAGACCAATTGGTGTATAGAACCCGCATGATTACGCGGGTTTAACAATACTGTTATTTAGGGGTATACCTTGAAAAATGGCTGTATGACGCGGAACTTCCAGAAAAAAGTTTTAGTGATTTACGCCATACAAAAATCAATAAAATCTCGATTGGTATTTAAATGCCCTGCTTTCATGCGGGGTAAAAATAACAGAATGGTTACAAATATGCGCTCAGCTTATCTAAGGTTTTTGGAGAGTGAAAACCATGTAGAAAACCGACCCAAAAGTAGGCTAAACTTGAGTTATCAAGTGATCGAAGGTTTCATGAATTGTCCTCGAGTTGCTTGTGTTTGAGTGAGTGATAGATACCCCCGGGTGTCATAAAACGACCGCGCTATGGTAGCGCGGTCGTTTTGTTTAACCAGACTTGTGCTGCTAGAAAGCCTACAGGATGTACTGGGCTACCAGCCCCGTGAACCCCATTCTTCAAGGTGCGGACGCTCGGTGCCTAATGTTGTGGAACGCCCGTGACCCGGAAGCACAATCGCTTCATCATCAAAGTTTCCAAAGAGCTTTTCAAGAACGTTTGAGAAAAGTTCGCCAAACTGCGCGGGAGAATCGGTCTTGCCTACGCCGCCGGGGAAGAGCGCATCGCCGGTGAAAAGCAAGGTAGCAGGGGAGTCATCTTCCCATGTGGTCTGCACAGAATATACGATGGATCCGGGAGTATGCCCGGGAACGGAAATAGCGCGCACCTGCAGCTCTGTATCGTAAAAATCAAAAACTTCGCCGCCGTTTAACTCGTTTTCGACCGTGAAATTTTCTTGCGCACGAATGGCCTCGGCGTCCGCGGATCCTGCATAAGTAATGGCACCGGTGAGAGATTCAAGCTCGCGCAGAGCACGAATGTGGTCCCAGTGCCCATGGGTGACCATAATACCCGTCACGCCAAGAGCACGGCGGGGGATAGGCTCGAAATCTTCTTCAGATTCGAGAATGCGCACTCGGCGGTCGTTCTCTTCTGTAAGGGCTAGGTTTGGACAGTCCTGCATGATTGCCTCAAGCGTGAAGGTATACAGTGCTTCTGCATCATAAGCGGGATCGATCAGCATTTGCTCACCAGTATGGCGAATCGTGATCAGGTAGACGCTGTTATCCATGTCTGAGACGCTTAGGGCACGTACCGTAAATTCCGGATTTTCGAAGATAAGAGTTGATTCGGGATAAGTAGCCATATATCCAGTGTACTGATGCGGTGTATATCCCGTTTCTAGCGGCAGGTATAAGGGGGTAACGGGAATGAAAGTCACCAGGAAAAACGTTCGCCACGAGTCAAACCCGCATCATAAAGCATGCTATCCCCGCCGAAAGAGCGTAGAATGTAGATTCGAAGATAGACGAAAGGATTTTCGATGCCTCCCCGTGCTGAATCAGCAACCGCCCCTTTGCGTTCAAATGACCTTAGCAGCATTCGTGTGCAGGGTGCTCGCGAAAACAACCTCAAGAACGTTGATCTTACGATTCCACGTGACGCAATGGTGGTTTTTACAGGGCTATCGGGATCTGGTAAATCTTCACTTGCTTTCGACACCATCTTCGCAGAGGGACAGCGCAGGTACGTTGAATCACTATCTTCCTACGCGCGTATGTTCCTTGGGCAGGTAGATAAGCCTGATGTTGATTTTATTGAGGGGCTATCGCCAGCGGTCTCTATCGACCAGAAATCTACTTCAAAAAACCCGCGGTCGACGGTAGGCACCATAACCGAGATTTACGATTATATGCGCCTGCTGTGGGCTCGTGTAGGGCGTGCGCACTGCCCAGTGTGCGGTGAAGAAATTACCAAGCAAACCCCGCAGCAGATTGTCGATGCACTGCTGGAATACCCCGAACGTACGCGTTTGCAGGTTCTTGCCCCCGTGGTATCAGCTCGCAAAGGTGAGTTTGTTGATCTGTTCAAAGACTTGGTGACACAGGGCTATTCGCGTGCCCGGGTGGACGGAAAAACAGTTCAACTCTCGGATCCTCCTAAACTAGCGAAACAATACAAACACACCATTGACGTTGTGGTAGATCGTATCGTGATTAAGGAGGGTATTCACCAGCGACTGACCGATTCCGTGGAGACCGCACTCAGACTAGCCGATGGCCGCTTGCTCATCGAATTCGTAGATGTACAGGCAGATTCACCCGAACGCACCCGAACATTTAGTGAAAACCTTGCCTGCCCCAACAATCACCCCCTGCAGGTGGACACTATTGAGCCGCGTGCCTTCTCCTTCAACTCGCCCTTCGGCGCATGCCAAGCTTGCGATGGTATTGGTTCCAGGCTTGAAGTTGATGAAGATCTTTTAGTACCCAACCCAGACATGACTCTGGGTGAAGGTGCTATTGCTCCGTGGTCGCAGGGAAAATCTACCACCGAGTATTGGCTGCGTCTTCTTGCAGGTCTCGGCGAAGAGCTCGGATTTGATCTTAACACTCCGTGGAAAGATCTTCCTGCCAAAGTTCGCAAAGCAATTCTGGAGGGCAAAGATTTTAAAGTTGAGGTCTCGTACCGCAACCGTTTTGGACGCGAACGCCGCTATACTTCCGGGTTTGAGGGTGTTAAAGCCAATATCATGCGTAAACATCAAGAAACTGAATCTGATTTTGCGCGTGATCGCTACGAACAATATATGCGTCAGGTTGCATGCCCGGTATGTCACGGTGCGCGGCTGAACCCTACTATTCTCAGCGTCAAAATTGAGGGTAAATCCATTGCGGATGTAACCGCTATGCCACTTCGTACCGCCTTAGATTTTATGCGCGCCCTAAAGCTGACTCCTCGTGAGGCTAAGATTGCCGACCAGGTACTTAAAGAGCTTGATGCACGCTTGCAATTCCTCTTGGACGTAGGGCTCGATTACCTGACGTTATCACGCTCTGCTGGCACGCTTTCGGGCGGTGAGGCCCAGCGCATACGACTGGCAACCCAGATTGGCTCCGGGCTCGTTGGCGTGCTTTATGTGTTGGATGAGCCCTCTATAGGTTTGCACCAGCGCGACAACCGACGTCTAATCGATACCCTGACAAAGCTACGCGATATGGGAAACACCCTCATCGTAGTGGAACATGACGAAGACACGATGCGGGAAGCCGACTGGATTGTTGATGTCGGACCAGGTGCGGGCGAACACGGCGGTGAAATCGTCCATTCGGGCACTTACAAAGAACTTTTGTCCAATAAAAAGTCGATAACCGGTGATTATATGGCGGGTCGGCGCTCTATTGAAGTTCCAAAGAAACGCCGCCCACATGACCGTAAACGTGTGTTAAAGGTCTATGGAGCTCGCGAGAACAACCTCAAAAATGTTGATGTTACCTTCCCCCTAGGTGTTTTTACCGCGATCACAGGCGTATCGGGATCGGGTAAATCAACCCTCGTGAACGATATTCTCTATACCTCACTGGCGAATAAACTCAACGGTGCAAAACAGGTTCCAGGACGGCACAAGAAGGTAGACGGTCTGGAACATCTGGATAAGGTTATTCACGTTGACCAATCGCCTATTGGGCGTACTCCGCGGTCGAATCCTGCGACATACACCGGCGTGTTCGACCATATTCGTAAGCTCTTTGCCGAGACGAATGAGGCTAAAGTGCGCGGATATACGCCCGGGCGGTTCTCGTTCAACGTTAAAGGCGGTCGATGCGAAGCATGCTCGGGTGACGGTACCCTCAAGATTGAGATGAACTTCTTGCCGGATGTGTATGTGCCCTGTGAAACCTGCCAGGGAAAACGCTATAATCGCGAAACCCTCGAAGTGCATTACAAAGGTAAGACTATTTCTGATGTGCTTGAAATGCCGGTGGAGGAAGCTGCAGAATTTTTTGCGGCCTTCACCCCGATCGCTCGGCACTTGAACACGCTGGTTGATGTGGGGCTTGGCTACATTCGTCTAGGGCAGCCCGCAACCACGCTTTCAGGTGGTGAGGCGCAGCGCGTGAAACTTGCCGCAGAGCTGCAGAAGCGTTCTAACGGTCGTTCGATCTATGTGCTTGATGAGCCTACAACGGGTCTGCATTTTGAGGATATCCGTAAGCTCTTAACTGTGCTTCAGTCTCTCGTTGATAAGGGCAATACCGTTATCACAATTGAACACAACCTTGATGTCATTAAATGTGCCGACTGGATTATTGATATGGGTCCGGAAGGTGGCGATGGTGGAGGCACCGTAATCGCCGAAGGAACGCCTGAAGACGTCGCACAGGTTGAGGAGTCTCATACCGGACGTTTCATCAAGGAACTTTTGGTGTGAGTCATATTTCAGGTAATCATCCGCGAGCGCAAATGCGCGGTGCTGTAACAACTCTCGACAGAGTACGCCATATTCTTGCTGCTCAGTTAGAGGCAGATTTCTGTTTACCTGCGGGAGCTATCTCTCAAGCACAGAATCTGGGTGCTGAGGTCTTGAGTGCACTGCAGCTTCCAGCGGAAGAGATGAGCGCATCCCGCCGCCGCAACGCTGATACCTGGGAACTTCGGGTAGGTAACTATCTGGGCGTGGGGTTGCTTTGCGCAAAGTATCCCCGGGTTTTGAAAACGGCCACTGAGTATATGCGTGGGGATCTCTCAAATTGGATGGGCGATTACGCACCATTGCGCCAGCTGAATGAACTCTTGACCCCTTACAGCCAGCAGGTGAGCGGAACAAGCGTATATTACACGCCTTCACGCAACCTGCTTGAATCTGTGGTTCCGCCGGATATTCCGGAGCAAGAGGTTAAATGTGCGGTACCCGGAATCGGCATGATGCGCCGGGTAGATAGCGGCGTTCTTCGAGAATCGTTACGGCAACATATTTGTGGTCTTCGCACGGTGACGAAAGCGCCGAACGCCTCGGCAGATGCTTTAGAGGCAGACGAAGATGATATGGCGGTTTCGGAACTCTCGGTGCGAATAGAGCTCCTTCAACCTGAGCAGTACGAGCGTTTTCGCGATGATCCACGGTATGCGAACGCTTTAGGGTTTAGTGATCGTCGCCCCGATATTATGGTCCTTGCCGCGTTTGACTCTGACGCCGACCTTGCTTTAGCAGAACCTTTAGCAATGGCGGGTGCAAGTGACGATTCGCCACTGATGCGTCAAATCGGTATTGATGTGCTGCCACATGTACGACAACGCGGGCTTGCTGCGCATCTTGTATATGAACTTTCTCGAATGGTTCTTGCCGATGGGTATCTTCCATTTTATGGAACCAGTCCTTCGCATGTGCTCTCACAGCGCGTGGCTTTGGCAGCCGGATTCATCCCTACATGGTGGGAGTTTATCTCAACGAGCATGCACGATATGCCGCTCGATGAAGCATCGTAAAGTTCGTAAATTTAGAGAATTTCAGTGAGCGCCCACAACACAAGGGTGGTCTTTCAGAAACTTACCCGAAGACCAACCCCGCATTTCTCACAAGATTTACTAGGAGTTCTCAAGCTCCGCACCGTTAGATGCGATCACTCGACGGTACCAATCAAAAGACTTCTTACGGTAACGGGAGAGTGACCCCGAACCGTCGTCATGACGATCTACATAGACGAAACCGTAGCGTTTTGACATCTGCGCTGTAGACGCTGAAACCATGTCGATACAGCCCCACGTAGTGTAACCGAGTAGCTGCACACCGTCGGCAATAGCTTCGCGCACCTGTTCCAGGTGTGCCCGCAGATAATCGATACGGTAATCGTCGATCACGGTCATTTCACCATCGGCCTCAACAAGTTCGTCGCGTGCGCCTAAGCCGTTCTCGACGATGAAAAGAGGTTTCTGCCAGCGGTCCCAGTACTGGTTGAGTACAATACGCAGCCCGACAGGATCGATCTGCCATCCCCACTCGGAAGCGGTCAATGTCGGGTTAGACACTCCACCGAGAATATTCCCTTCGCTGCTTTCGCCGCGGCTTGGGTCGCTGCTGGCACAGGTGGACATGTAGTAGCTGAACGAGACAAAATCGACCGTATTTTTGAGGTCTTCCCGATCTCGTTCGGTAATGTTGAGCTCGATACCTTTTTCGTGGAGCATGCGTAGGAAATATCCGGGGTAGGTTCCACGAACGTGCACGTCGCCGAAGGCAAAGTTCGCGTGTTCGGCGTGCAGGGTGGCGAGCGCATCCTGGGGTGATGGTGTGAGCGGATAGGTGGGCATTGCTAAAATCATGCAGCCAATCTGGGCTTGAGGTACGAGCTCACGGGCAGCACGGGTAGCGCGCGCTGAGGCGACAAGCTCATGATGAATTGCCTGGTAAAGGTCTTGCTCACTCAGCTGTTCTTTGGGGGTGTTAATACCGCCAGACATAAACGGTAGGTGCAGCACCGAATTGATTTCGTTGAAGGTGAGCCAGTATTTTACGCGGTGGCCGTAGCGTTCAAAGAGTACCCGGCAGTATCGTTCGTAGAAGTCGATAAGATCGCGACTTACCCAGCCGTTGTATTGTTCTGCAAGGTAAAGCGGTGTTTCGTAGTGGCTGATAGTGATGAGCGGTTCGATGCCGTATTTTTCAAGTTCATCAAGCACACGGTCGTAGAAGGCGAGGCCTTCCTCATTTGGTTCTGTTTCGTTACCGTTTGGGAAGACACGTGACCAAGCGACGGAGAACCGGAATACTTTGAACCCCATTTCCGCAAGGAGAGCGATGTCTTCGGGGTAGCGGTGGTAGAAATCGGTGCCCTCAAGTTTGAGGTTATCGGGTGTGGGCGCGGCACTTCGTGGGCTCAGCCCTCCGTGAGGGAGTACATCCTGAATACTGGGACCCTTGCCGCCTTCATCCCAGGCACCTTCACACTGGTTGGCTGCGGAAGCGCCTCCCCACAGAAAATTTGGGGGAAACGCACCGTGCAGGTGGGGTTTGATGATGGGCAGCGATTGGGTGTCATGCGTGAAATGCTGGTCTTGATGCATGGGGCTCTCCCGTAGATGGCGGACAGTTAATGCTTAGATGGGGAATACGTATATGGCGGATAGAACACATCGCCGTTGTTGTACAACAACCCTAACAGTTTTAGCGCATATTCCTGCAGAGATGAGCAGTAAGATTACGGAAGATGGCTTAAGTTTCAACGCTAGAACCCTGGTGTATCGGCTTTGTTTACGCCGCGCTGTATCGGGCGCTTTTTGGGTGTGCAGGCAGCATACAGAATGTCGGTAGAAATAAAAAGCCCCGGGCGTGAACCCTTTTCTAGGATTCAGCGCCCGGAGCTTATGTGGCTGAATAGACCGGAAGAGCTTAGCGAGCGCTCACTAGGGTGTAGCGTATCCGAGAGCGAATAGCCACGCGGTGCCCACAACACCCCAAATAATCATATTTACGAGCGAAGACAGGAAGCCCAGCTTGAACCATTCACCCACACTGAAATACCCCGATCCGTAGTACACCCCTGCCGGTCCAGAGGCATAGTGAGTGATACCGCCGATAAGGTTGCCGGTAAAGCCGAGGAAAAGTGCGGCGAACATTGGGGGAGTACCCGCCGAAATTGCTGCCCCCAGGAACACAGCATAGAGGGCGACAATCTGCGCGGTATTAGAAGCAAACATGTAGTGAATGTAGAAGTACACCAGAATCAGAATGCCAAAGGCGAGCGGCCAGGACATACCCGCAACGCTGTGCGCGGCGCGATCGCCTACCCAATCAACAACCTTGAGCTTCTTGAGCTGATCCGCCATGCCCACAAGCACCGCAAAGAAAATGAGAGTGGACCAAGCACTGGAGTTATTCGCCATATCTTTCCAGGTGAGCACCTTAGTCACAAGAAGAATTGCGATGCCGAAGAAGGCTGCACTGGTCGCGCTAATACCCCAGGACGTGCCGCCAATCCATAGGGCTAACAGCAGTACGAAGGTACCGAGCATAATCCACTCCGGCACGCTTAAGGGGCCCATCTCGGCAAGCTCTTTGCGTGCATGATCGGGAGCATCAGGGGTGTGCTTGATAGTCGGCGGGTATACCTTCGAGATAAACCAAGGCATAATAGCAAGGGCAATCAGGCCGGGGGCTAACGCGGCAAGTGCCCAAGTGCCCCAGTCCAGGTGCAGACCTTTTTCTTGAGCAAATTTTTGAGCCAGCGGGTTACCAGCCATTGCCGTTAAGAACATTGCGGCGGTGATGGTATTGACCTGCGCCTCGGTCATGAGCAGATAAGAGCCTAGCTTGCGGCGTTTCTCGGGGGTCTCGTTGGTAGAGCCATTCACCTCAGCAAGAGAGCGAATAATCGGGTAAATCCCGCCACCCGCGCGAGCCGTATTTGAAGGAGTAGCCGGTGCAAGCACGAGATCTGTGATCGCCATACCGTAAGAAAGCCCGAGAGAAGACTTACCGAGCATGCGCACAAACAATAGGGCGATGCGCTTTCCTAACCCGGTAATGAGGAACCCATCGGCAATGAAGAACGCGGCAACAATAATCCAGATTGAGTCGTTGCCGAAGCCTTTAAGCGCTTCTTCTTTCGCGTTCATGGTACCGGTGATCATTGCAGCGCCGAGACCAATAAGCGCCACCGATGGGGTTGGCAGCGGCTGGAAGATAAGACCTAGGATAGTACCGGCAAAGATAGCGAGCATATGCATACCGCGTGGTTCCACCCCTGGAGGTACGGGAATAAACCAGATGGCTATAGTAATCGCGAGAATCACCGCAACTTTGACGATGAGAACAGTATTAGTCTGCTTGGGTTTTTCGGGAGGTTGCGATTGCTCATTGCGAGCGGTGGCATCGGGCTCGGATGTCGAGGACGATTGGCTCATGTCCGTACTCCTTTGAAACGAAACTTGATAGGCGCACACGTACAGTGTGCATACGGTTTCGTCAGCGTTCTTATGCTGTGAATGTGTTGGTATCTGATGGCTTATGTGGGAATACCGTTCAGACGTTTTAAGTTTACGTCTAGACTCACCTTTCAGAAAAGGGTTTGCCCGCAAAACACAGGGCTGCTTTGGTTTCCTTTACTTTCGCTGAACAGTCGGGAATGATGGGCCAACCCGGTAGAATAAAATCCGTGGAAATCCTTCGTGAACAAGGCCCAAAATCCGGTGAACTTCTGATGCACCACGACGATACCGTGGCAATGCTGCGCGAGGTCGCAGCGGGAAAACGCACCGCAACCCTGCGTATCTACCAACCGAACCCTACCGTCGCTTTCGGTCGTCGCGATGAGCTCAATCCAGGATTTACCGCCGCCGCGCAGGCATGCCGTGATCTCGGGTACGACATACTCGTGCGTAAAGTAGGCGGTCACGCGGCCGCCTACCACACCGGCTGCCTCGTCATCGATCATTTTCAGCCCGCCGAAGACGCAAAAACCGGCAACAACCTGCGTTACAAACTCTTCGGAGACATGTACGCCCAAGCCCTGCAACTCGTCGGGGTGGATGCGGCAGTCGGCGAAATCCCCCAAGAATACTGCCCGGGTGAATACTCCGTATACGCTCGGCTAGGCGGCGAACATGCTGGGGAACGCATCAAACTTGTGGGGACCGCACAGCGCGTTATTCAGGGTGGCTGGTGGTTCAGCACCGGAATCGTTGTATATAACTCGGCATCTCTACGCGAAATTACCTCGCGAGTATACGATGCTCTCGGCATGCCCCTTAACCCTGCAACTGTAGGTGCCGCTGAAGACGCAAACCCCGCTCTGCTCATGGAAGACCTGGAAGACGCGATTTTAGAGATTTATGCACAGAACGGCTTCAAATAGCCGTTATGCACCAAGGCGGTGTTCCCGCCTTATGACTAGCTAAGACAGCCGGCGGTTCCCACATAATCCATGCAGCTGCACGGCACCCCTAGCGAGACAATAAAGACAAGTTCACCGTAGACTGGTAATACGACCGCCCTCACACCTCAAGGAGAGCATATGCGCTGGGGACAAATCCAAGACGACAAAGGCCGCCGCGCCGTCTGCATGCACGAAGAAACCATCTATGAACTCCCCGCAAAACTCTCACCCCTACTCCAGTTTTACAGCCGTTACCGCACCAATTTCGGCGATCCTGCCAACGCGGTGAGCATCCTCCGCGAAAACGGTGCTACAACTCTAGGACATGGCGAAGAACTCTGGAATACCCTACCTTTCGTACGACCGCTGGACCGCCCTGGAAAAGTCCTTTGTGCCGGGCTCAACTACCGCGATCATGCCGAAGAAATGGGACTCGAAATCCCAAAATATCCCACCATCTTCACGAAATATCCGAATGCGCTCATCGGCCCCAACGAAGAAATTCAAATGCCTTCTGCAAACGAAACCGGAAGCACAAAAATAGATTGGGAGGTCGAACTTTGCCTTGTTATTGGGCAAAAGATGCGCCGGGTAGATGAAAAAGATGCGCTCGCTGGACTGCTGGGGTACACCATTCTCAACGATGTTTCGGTGCGGGACTGGCAGGGACGCACCAGCGAATGGTTCCAGGGTAAAAACTGGGATAGCATGACACCGTTTGGTCCCTATATTGTTGCGACGGACGAACTTGACCCGACTCGCGGATTAGAGCTTATCTGCGAAGTTGACGGCGAGGTACGTCAGCACGGTAATACCTCTGACATGATTTTTACTTCTGCACAGCTTATCTCATATATTTCGCAGTTCATGACCCTAGAACCTGGCGACCTCATCGCTACCGGAACTCCCGCCGGAGTAGGGCTTTCACTGCACCCACGGAACTGGCTTAAGCCTGGGCAGACTCTAGTAACCCGCATTGAAGGAATTGGCGCTATCAGTAACAGGTGCTCGCAGCCTTATAGCGGATAAGACAAGGTTTATTCAGATAGCTAGGTAAACGCTGCAAAGAGTCCAGTACCGTATGGTCTGCGCGTTCGTTCCTGGCTTTGTATTTAAGGTGCCTGCATTCTCGCCCATGCAAAGGAGAGGATGCAGGTACTTTTATCGACCTGAAACCTTTGTGGGCGATAGGAGGTATTAGGAAACGTAACCTAAGGGTTGACGGAGAAGGGTGCCTGCTAGAGTGAGAATAAACGGAAACGATGGGGCGCGCATAGTCTAAGAGGACTGTGAGGTTTTGGGCAGTCTATATTTCATGTAAAGGAGGAAAACGCCTAGTCAGTACGTTAATGTCACAATTTGGTGAGAAGTTTGTAGCGTATTGACCTATAAAAAGGCGTTTATATAAAATTATGTTTATGGATAACGGTTCAGGTCAGACGGAACCACGAGACTGGGAACAAGAATTCGGTGCATCCGTAGCAATTTTCTCAGCACTCGCTAATCCGTTAAGACTTGCGATTGCACACCATTTGGTGGAGCGTCCACATAGTGTGAGCGAACTGCATACCTGCTTGGGTATTTCGCAGCCGCTCGCCTCGCATCATTTGCGCATCCTTCGAGAGGCGCATGTTGTTGAAGGGGAGCAGCACGGCAGAACCACTATCTACAAATTGTTAGACCACCACATCAGTCACATTGTGAAGGATGTGCACGAACATACGAAACACACCGGCGATTAGCTCGGTTTATCTGAGGAGAGATCATGACCACCGTTGCACCCCACCGTCATTCCGAAAGCCACGCACATACCCACGGGCCTTCATGCGGTCACCAGGCAGTTATTCACTTAGATCACGTAGACTACCTGCATGACGGGCACGCGCACCGCGAGCACGAAGGGCACTACGATGAGTGCAACGTATGCTCCTGCGGCAACTGCTCTGACCTGTGCGTCAACTGCACCTGCGATAACTGCACCTGCCCGACCTGTAACCATGCGGTTTGCGAATGCGCACACTGCAATGATTCTTGCGCCAACTGCGCATGTGATGACTGCGCATGCCCCACATGCCAGCACGCAGCATAAGCAATTTTTAGACTATAAACCCGCCCGGCGTACTCTATGAGGAGGCGCCGGGCGGGTTTTGTATAAGGGTCTCTGTTGTATTCAGAGTGTATAGGGCGTGTGTCATTGTGTGCGTTATCTAAATATAGTCTTTTGGGTGCAATTCTTAAGAGTGGTTCTGCGTGGAAGTTGAGTTTTTAAATGTAAACTCGAAAGTCTAATATCTTTAATGTTTTGAATAAAATCCACAGAGTTGTTTATTGATAAATGGTTATATATGTCGCGGGTGAATCGCTAAATATTTTGAATCATCGTAGAGTAATAGATATGACTTCTTCTGAGTCCATTTAGTACGTGCGAATAAGCTGTTCCATCGGAGGAATGGCGCATGGAACGTGTGGTTTTCAGAGTTGGTCTTATCTTATTCACCCAGCCACAATTTTTTTGAGGATGTGTTCACCGATGAATACTCGTACCCCTACTTTGTCTCGTCGTGCCCTTATGAGCGCTTTGGGCGTTTCTGGGTTTGCTGTGTTGCTATCTGCGTGTGGGGAGGACTCGAAGCCTGCTGGAATGGCTACTGAGAGTTCGAGTTCTTTCTCTTCTGCGACTGTCGTTGCCTCTGCTTCATCCAGTAATGGCCCATCGCCGTCGTCGAGTGTGCCGCCGCATTATTCGGGGAACTCGAAAGCACCAGATGGAGAATTTCGTGCCGCTGATGTGTATGGTCCTGCGCAGAATGTTCCGAAGCCCAAGACGGAGGAGGGGTATACGAATGCTTCCTTAGAGGGGATGCGTAAGACGGTGCAGGCGTGGACGG
>NZ_KV804815.1:500398-501542 GCF_001811455.1 Rothia sp. HMSC065G12 | reverse complement strand
GTAAGACGGTGCAGGCGTGGACGGAATGGCGTAACTACGGGCTTCAGACCGGGGACTTCAAAGAGGCCTATAAATATATCAGTAAGAACTTCACAGATGAACAGAAGACCTATGATTTTGATACTCGTCTTTATAAAAAGGGCGGGTGGATTGTAGGTGGAGATGTGCATGGCTACGAGTTCCATGGTGAGCCTATTAACCACGGTGGTGGTAAATATAAGTGGAAGTTCTTCATGGCTTGGCCACATCTCATCTATATTGAGGCTGATGGAGAGCACTATAAGGAAGTTGTTAATAAAGATTACGAGAATAACTGGTATATGATGACTCTTCACCATGATGGGAATCGGTGGCTTATCGATAGCGTTGAGTTCTTGGATATGAAGGGTGAGAAGAATGAAGAATAGAGCTCTTCCATGCCTAATGGTTGCATCATTGGTATGTGCCTCACTTTTTCAAGGTGTTCCGGTTATGGGTGATCCTCTCTGCGGTAATTCGGATGCTTCACTATGGTGTTCAGAGCAGGAGATATCTCAAAGCCAACAGTGGCGCGGTGGGAGACAGGCGCCAGAGCAAAATATAGGACAGTATCCAAATGCCGATCTGCACACGTCTCAGGAAAATAATGAACGTCGTCAAGATGAGTGGACGAGATGGTATCGGGAGCATCATCATGGGAATCTTGGGTTCGCTCAAGATAAAAGTGGTGCTAATAAGTCGTTTAGATTTGATGTTGCCAATGATGGTTCGTACTGTGTTAGTCGGGATGGGCGTGTGGGCCAGTATAAAGAATTTACTGATGATGGTCAGGCTAAACCTGTTGGGGAGACGATTACGAATCATCTGTTCGGTGATACCTGCACCCTGAACGACCCGGAAGCAGCACAGCAAGCTCAGGGTGAGTATGAGCGGATTATCACCGAGATGCGCACTCATTTGCTGGAGTTGATCCCGGCGCATCCGCACCTGACTTTGGATAGTGCGCATCCACCACACACGAGTAAGGGTGAGGAAACGAATTTCTACACCACTTTAGAGGGCAGTTCTAATATTTTTGAAGGGGATTTGCCGATTGGACGCACTAGGATTCGTGCGGTGCCGGTGGCGTATCGGTATGAGTATGGAGACGGGCACGATCTAAAAA
>NZ_KV804815.1:342708-500298 GCF_001811455.1 Rothia sp. HMSC065G12 | reverse complement strand
CGGTGACGTATGCGGGTCAGTACAGTATTGATGGTGGGCCGTGGCAGTTTTTCGGAACCGAGGTGTCTCGTGTGAGTGAGCCGGTGCTGGTGCGGGTGTGGGAGTCTGAGGTGCACTCGGTGGGCAAGACCTGTACTGAGGACCCGGGAGCGCGGGGGTGTCCGGGGCATCCTGAGGAGCCTGATGTGGGGAATCCGAATCCGCAGTTGCGTAAGGTGGATGTGTATACGGGTCAGCGGTGGCATTTGGATGATGTGGGGGTGGGGGATAGTGAGGGTCGGTTGCACCCGACCTGGCCCAACATGTAAACAGATTGTCAGTATATAAAGAGTAATACCTCACATATAAAAACTGTTTTATTGTACAGGAGAAAGTCTCGTATACTCCCTGTCGTAAAAATTAGTATGACACTACCAAAATGTTGATAAAAGGTTGAACTTTTCGCTAAACATAAAGATTTGGTTACAATTTCCGAATATCTTTGAAGTTCGCTTACAGATAAGGCTAATGTTAGAAGTGAGGTAGTTCTGAAGGGTTACCTTGGGCAACAAAACTTCCGGGTTGCTCTTATATCGCACCGCACAACACGATTATTAGCGATTTCGCTAAAAACGCTATGTCCTGAAGATTTAGCTCTGACGCTAGAAACAGGACATAGCGTTTTTGTATATCCGGGGGAGGCAGAATATAAACTGGCCTCCTGAGCTGTTGAAATAAGAAGCATTACAAACATAGGGCTGTGGGTGCAGCATCTTGCGATGCCGCCCCACAGCCCTACAGTTTTAACGGAGCAAAGCTTTACCGAGTGGCTCGCTCTAGAAGCTGCAGTACGTTCTGGAAGGTATGTCCGGTTGCTTCGGTCATACCCTGTTCACAGGTGCGGTTTGATGACGCATATGCGGCGAACTCGTGCTCGTTTAGCTCAGCAGTCTCGGCACGGGTAGCGCTCTGCGTGAGCTCAGGGTGCAGCATGCCGCGGTCACCAGCGTAACCGCAGCATCCCCAGTTCTTGGGAACGTACACCTGATCGCTCATGGCGTTTGCAATCTTCTCAAATGCAGGCTGCACGCCCAAGTGAGTCATCGAGCAGGTAGGGTGCAGCGCCAGCGACGGCAGGGGAGTTGACACCGTGAGCTTAGGCAACAGCGTATCGGCAGCGAACTGTACCGAGTCAATAAGCTTCAACTGAGCGTAATCGGCCTCGTCTGCCCCCAAACCCTGCGTGATTTTATGCTCCACAGCGGCTGCAACTTTCGCGCGCATCACCTCAAGGCCTTCGGTGCACGAGGAAGCATCGCACACGATCGGGATGCGCCCGCCGTCGGTCGCCTGCCACAGCGCTTTGAGCACGCGGTCGCTCATAATCGAGTAGCCATCTGTATACCCCTTGGACTTCCACGGCGTGCCACAGCACATTTGGTCGATGTCCTCGGGAATCCGGTATTTCACGCCCGCCCGCTCGCAGAGACGAATGAACGCCTGGGTCGCGTTCACCGGGTCGTGCTTACCGTCACCATCAACACCGCCGAACATGGCGTTCACGCAGGCGGGGAAGAACACGATTTCGGGATTCGCTTCCGCATGAGGAACGCGTGGCGCGCCGCCGGCAGAAAGCCCCTTCTTATAGGCGGGTACCATGTCTTCGCCGAAGAGTTTACGACCAATATCGGTGGCTCCGCGTACCACCGGGAACGGCAGCATTTTTGCGGCCGTGAGAGCCTTACCCGCCACTTTATCGATCGCACCCCAGTGTTTTGAGGCGAATTTCCACCCGGCGGCACCGAGGGCATCCTGGTTCTCGGCACGCAGACGGCGCACCAAATCACCCGTGTTGATCAGTACCGGGCAGCGCGTAACGCACATGCCATCTACCGCGCAGGTATCCACACCGTAGTATTCGTATTCTTGGCGTAGGCGTTCGGCAAGTTTAGTATCACCATTAGCCTCTGCTGCAGCAATTTCGCGGCGTAGCACAATGCGCTGGCGCGGGGTCAGCGTCAAATCCTTAGACGGGCACACCGGTTCGCAGTACCCGCATTCCACACACCGATCGACTTCTTCTTCAACGGTTTCGGCAACCTTCAGATCGGTGGCATAATCGGTGTCTTCGTCGGCAAGAACCACACCCGGATTCAAGAAACCCTTCGGGTCGATCAGGCGCTTAATCTCGCGCATGACCTCAAAGAGCTCGTCACCGAATTGGCGACGTACAAACGGCGCCATAATACGCCCGGTTCCGTGCTCTGCCTTGAGTGAGCCGTCAGCATCCAGAATGAGCTGTACCATTTCTTCGGTGAAGTCGCGGTACCGCACAAGCTGCTTGGCATCGCGGAACTGCTCGTTGAGCATGAAGTGAATATTGCCGTCTTTTGCGTGCCCGAAAATGACTGAGTCCTGGTAACCGTGGGCATCAAAAAGGGCGGTCAAATCGCGGCAGGTAGCACCAAGTACGTCCACCGGGACCACCACATCCTCAAGCAACGCATTCGTACCGGTGGGGCGGTTGCCTGCGACTGTGGTGTACAGTCCGCGACGTGCAGCCCAGAGCGCATTACGCTCAGAAAGTTTGCTGGTCATTTCGACCGGCGACACCACCGGGAGGGTATCAAACATGGGCGCGGCAGACGCGGCAAGATCGGTGAGCTCCTGCTCAGAGTTTCCCTGAAATTCCACAAGCAGAGCCGCATGATCACGCACATCAATAGCAGCAAGAGCCTCCGCCGCCTGCCCGGTGCGCTGCGCCACGCGAATGCTGGTGGCATCCATGAGCTCAACTGTCGCCAGGCGGTTAGCCACAAGCTCGGGCACCGAACGGGTAGCATCCAAGAGGTTATCGAACACGAGCAGACCGGTTGAAACGAATTTATGAATGGGCAGAGTGCGGTAGGTTGCAGACGCCACGAACCCGAGCGTTCCTTCAGAACCGATCAGAAGGTGCTGAAGAATATCAACCGGCATGCTGTAATCCAGCAGGGAGTTTACGCCGTAGCCCATGGTGTTCTTCATGGAGTATTGCTGACGAATGCGCGCAACCGACTCCGGGTTTTCGACCACGCGCTTGTGCAGACGCAGCAGCCCCTCGTGAATCTCGGGTTCGAGGGCGCGCAGGCGGTCATCGGCATCGGGCGCAGAAGTATCGATAACGGTTCCGCTGGGGAGTACGAACACCATAGATTCCAGCGTGTTGTAGGTGTTGAATTCGGTGCCGGAAGACATGCCCGAGGAGTTATTGGCGACCACCCCGCCGATAGTGCATGCCGACCATGAGGCCGGGTCAGGCCCGAGCTTATACCCGTAGGGCGCCAGCATATTATTGACCGCCATCACTGTGGCGCCGGGCTGAACGCGCACCCTCTTGCCGCCGTCAAGCACCTCAATTTTCTTGAAGTTACGGCGGGTATCGACCATCACCCCGTCGCCGCTTGCCTGACCGGATAGAGACGTGCCGCCCGACCTGAAGGTGAGCGGCAGGTTGAAGGCGCTGGCGGCACGGAAAATATCGGCGACCGCCTCAGCAGAATCGGGGCGTACGATTCCAGCGGGTACCAGCAGGTAATGCGAGGCATCGTGCGCGATAGCGAGCCTGTCAATTTCTTTGACACTGGAATCGAGGGCGTGCGCGCGGGTTTCGGCGAGCATATGCTCAAGGGCGTTGGTGTAGGGGGAGTTCAGAGCTTCGGATGTATTGGATACAACTGTCATGGGCCTTAATCTCCTTACCGGTGTAGGCATAGTTCTCTTCCTATCCTTCCAGTATGTGCTTTTGCACACGTTATGTCTGCTTAGCTTTGGCTAGGCTTACACGCCGGAATACCCGTTTTACTGAGGTATTATGAGGGGAAACTATCGTTGATATTGTGTCTACCCTGAGCCGTTACCTGAAAATTTGCTGTGAACGCCGTAGAATGGTGATGTCCGTGCACCTGTACAGTGCGGATTAGTCTGCGCGGCTGCGCCTATCCTGGCCCCGTACGCTGGGGGAGTGGGCCCCGTGCCTAACCTAAAGGAGACACATGTCTGCCGCTGAACTGTCAGCACCTATTAAGATCAGCGTATCCGGTGAGGAGCGCGAGGTTACTGCCGCCACCGCCGCTGAACTCTTTGCAGATAACGCAAAGATTGTGGTTGCCCGCGTGAATGGCACGCTGGTTGACCTTTCTCACAAGCTCTCTGAGGGCGATACCGTTGAGCCTGTTTTCATTGACGAGCCCGATGGCTTGAATGTGCTGCGCCATTCTGCGGCGCACGTGATGGCGCAGGCGGTGCAGGAATACCGCAAAGACGCGAAGCTGGGCATTGGCCCCTATATTACGGATGGCTTCTATTTTGATTTTGATGTGGCTGAGCCCTTCACCCCCGAGGATCTGAAGAAGATCGAGAAGTCGATGATTAAGATCGTCAAGTCGGGCCAGCTGTTTCGCCGCCGCGTGGTGACCCATGCTGAAGCGGTTGAAGAGATGAAGAACGAGCCGTATAAGCTTGAATTGCTTTCGCTTAGCCAAGGCCCCGGTTCGGGCGCTGATGCCGCCGAGGGCGCCTCAGTTGAGGTCGGTGCGGGTGAGATTACGATTTATGACAATGTGCACCCGAAAACCGGTGAGGTTCTGTGGAATGACCTGTGCCGCGGCCCGCACCTGCCAAATACTAAGCTGATTGCTAACGGTTACGCACTCATGCGTGCCGGCGGCGCGTATTGGCGCGGTTCTGAGAAGAACCCCATGCTTCAGCGTATTTACGGTACCGCCTGGCCCACGAAGGATGAGCTGGTGGAGTATAAGCACCGTATTGCTGAGGCTGAGCGCCGCGACCACCGCCGCCTGGGTAAGGAACTTGACCTGTTCTCGTTCCCGAAGAATATTGGCCCCGGCCTGCCGGTGATTCATCCTAAGGGCGGCGTGATTAAGCGCGAGATGGAAGATTATGTGCGCGCCCGCCATATTGCTGAAGGCTTCCAGTACGTGAGCACCCCGCATATCTCGAAGGAAGACCTGTTCTACACGTCCGGGCATCTGCCGTACTACGCGGATGGCATGTTCCCGGCGATGGAGCTCGATAACGGCAACTACCGTTTGAAGGCCATGAACTGCCCCATGCATAACGAGATTTACCGTTCGCGTGGGCGTTCGTACCGTGAGCTGCCGCTGCGTTTCTTCGAGTTCGGCACCGTGTACCGTGACGAGAAGTCGGGCGTGCTGCAGGGCTTGACCCGCGTGCGCATGATTACGCAGGACGATTCGCACTCGTATGTGACGAAGGAGCAGGCCCCCGATGAGGTGCGGCACCTGCTGAATTTCATGCTGAGCCTGCTGGAAGATTTCGGCATGACGGACTTCTACCTGGAGCTTTCGACCCGCGACACTGAGGGCGATAAGAAGGATAAGTTTATCGGCACCGATGAACAGTGGGAGCAGGCTACCGCCGTGCTGGAGCAGGTGGCGAAGGAGACCGGTCTTGAGCTGGTGCCTGACCCGGGTGGGGCCGCGTTCTATGGCCCGAAGATTTCGGTGCAGGCGAAGGACGCGATTGGCCGCACCTGGCAGATGTCTACCGTGCAGTATGACTTCAACCAGCCCAGCCGGTTTGGTTTGGAGTACCAGGCTGCGGACGGTTCGATTCAGGAGCCGGTGATGATTCACTCGGCCAAGTTCGGTTCGATTGAGCGTTTCCTGGGTGTGCTGACTGAGCACTATGCAGGTGCGTTCCCGGCGTGGCTCTCGCCGGTGCAGGTGATTTGCGTGCCTGTGGCGGAGGCTTTCAACGACTATATGACCGAGATTGCGGATAAGCTTCGTGAGCAGGGCGTGCGCGTTGAGGTTGATTACGGTTCGGACCGGTTTACGAAGAAGATTCGTACCGCCTCTACCGAGAAGGTGCCGTTTATTCTGATTGCTGGCGGCGAGGATGCGGAGGCTGGCGCAGTCTCATTCCGCTTCCGAGGCAACAAACAAGAGAACGGCGTCCCTGTTGACGAGGCGGTAGCACGCATTGTCGACCATATTCGGAATAGGGTAAATGAAGACCCGAAGCCGAGTGGGGAGGGAGAAACCAAGTAAACTTGTAGAGAATAGTAATTAACCAAGGAATAAATAACATTGTAATTTAAAAATCAACAGACTTACAGAAAGGTGTTAAACACTAATGTCGAACACACAGGAAAAATCAAAAGACAGGATACTCCAAAGTTATATTTCCAGGTTTGTAGAAGAATACGGTCTTGAAGAGTTAAAAATATCTGAACAATTTGAGGCATTTACTTCCTTTATAGCTTTAAATGAGAGGTTCCCTATGGCGGTAAAGGGGCAAGAACCACAGGATCTATCGCTGGGAGGTGGGGACGAAAAAGGGCTCGATGGAGTTATTATTGTATTAAATAATACTTATGTTATCAACAATATAGATGATTTAAATGAAGTAAAGGCTCGTTTAAGGTCTTTGGGTCATAAAAAGTATGATCTTGATTATATTATTACTCAAGCCAAGACGTCATCATCATTTGAGAAAGATGAAATTATAAATTCTATTGAAGGAATGGAAAGCTTTATCTCAGGTGAAGAAGTTAGCACAGTAAATAGCAGTCTTAAGGATAGATTAGAGGTAAGGGATGCTCTTCAGGACGTATGGACTCAAGTTGATCGTGCTTCAGTTTACTTTTATTACTTCACCCAATCCAAATACCCTCTAGTTGAAGCTGTAAATGACGACATAAAACGGAAAATAAATAGGATTAATGAATATTACGGATCAGATTATAATGGAGGTATTAAGTTTATACCTTGTAGTTTATCCGAAATTAAAGATATGTATAAAACCTATACTAGGTCTAATTCAATTGAATTTAAAGTAGACAGATTAGTTTCATCACCTGAGACATATGGTGTAGAGAAATCTTATATGGCATATATAAGATTGAATGAATTTTTAAAAATAATATCGTTTAAGAATAGTGATAACGAGGGCAAATTTATAATTAATGAATCAGTTTTTGAGGATAATGTGCGTAGCTATCAAGGGAAGAATGAAGTAAACTTAAAAATAATGGATACATTAAAATCTGAAAATAAGCGGAGGATGTTCTTCGTTTTAAATAATGGAATTACAATAATAACTCAAGAGCTAAATTATAATGATTCGAGTAATCTATTTAATATTGATAATTTTCAGATTGTAAACGGCTGTCAAACCAGTAATGTTCTATATGAATATTATTTAGATATTTTGAGAGAAGGTCTTTCAGGAAATAAGTTATCTGAAAAATTATATGAAATTTGTATTCCTGTCAGGATTATACAGACTAAAGATGACGAAGTTATGGCAGAAATTGTTCAATCGACAAATAGCCAAACAAGTATCACGCAAGAGAACCTGGTCGCTTTACGGCGAGAAGCTAAAGAGATACAAGCTTATTTTAATTCAATAAAGGATAGCAATGATAATCAGATTGTTTATTATGAACGCAGAAGCAATGAATACAGTGCAAACAATAATTTAGGCTGTGGAATACCACAAATACGTGTTATTGATCTTCAAAAAATGCTTAATGCATATGCTAGTATGTATCTGGGACTTCCTAATAAAGCTTCTCGTTATGCGGGTCTTCTTCGCGAGCCTGACTACATTGAAAGTGTATTTAATAAAAAGAACCACCCTATTCAACATTTTGGTGCTGCTTTTGCATCTATCCTGTATGACTCTATGACACGTAAGTATCCGAGGAGTTTTAATAAAAACTTAAAATGGCATGTTCTTATGGTTTTATCAATAATAACCGGATTACAAAAAAAATTTAAACAAATTTCAAATAATCATGATGATTCGGCTTCCGTTGAATGGGTTAAGAGTGTGATATCCGAGGAGAATATTACAATATCTTTCAATATAATTATGGATTTTATTGAAGATAGTAACGAATATTCTTATCAAGAAATTCGTAAATTGAACAAAAATGAAAATTTTATTAAAAATGTTAAATCATATATTTATAAGAAAAATTATAATAATTTAGAAATTGTTAAACAGGATCGTGCGCTAAGTGCTCGACGGATCCTAGATAAGGGTAAAGTTCGTGGGTATAAACCCTTAACTTCCAAAGATGTGTATGATACACTGTGCGAGGTTAATGAAGAAGCTGCAAATTTATTTAATTTAATATCACATACGATAGAAAATGATAATCTCGATAAGAACTTTATTTATAGATGGCAGGATTCATCAAATGGAACGACTGATCGCCCCGTCAAATACGAGTATTCGATCTGTATTTCTGATAATTCTCCAGAAAGCTCTCTGGAGGATATAGATGTGAACGCTGTTCGTGTTGGTTCAATTCTGTATCGTAAAACTACTAAAGATTTTAAGGTCAAGGTTGGTTTGCAATATCGGCAGCTGCAAAATCACAATAGTTTTTACGAAGAGTTTTTGGATGAACGCATTCGTGGATTTTCTTGTGTTGTTCCTAAGCCTGGAACAGGGAATAACAAAAAGGAACATGCCCAATTTGAAATATATGAAGATTCGCCAGAAGCGTTGTTTAATACTTTAAAGTGTATAATAAAGAAAACGTATGACATTAAAAGATAACTATTTTGCATAAGGGTATTCATATAGAATGGAAAAATTCTATATGAATACCCTTTAGTGATTTTATAATCTATTTTCTGCTACTGTGAATACAGAATATTTTGAAAGGTTAACTTTCGGCAAGGGCTATTTATCTATATCCAAGAATGTCGATCATTTAATTGATAAGTTTAATACTTAATAAGCCTAGAGGGATCTACCTAGCGGTAGAAATATTGCGTATTCTGAGAGATCCCGTGCAAGAAGGAACCTGCAGAATAATGCCCATGAAAATGTGGCTCCCGTGGACTATGATCCGCTTGATTACTACGTGTTTGTAACTGGTTATGGGTTTGAAATATGCAGTATCAATAACGTCTATGCCTTGCGGTACTTGCTCGATGGAGGAGAATATCGTGTACACTCGTCCAAGAGCTACGTATCAATGGCTGAGGCTATGAGGACTAAGCACCTAGAAGGTTCACCAGACTCTCTCTTTGATGATAACTGCTGTATTGATCTTTAGGGTTCTTCGAAGAAGTTTTCGTCAAGTTTCATGACTGTATAGGTGCGTGTCACCTGCACACCTACTCGGTACTTAACCATGAGACGTGCCAGGCGCTCACCATCAATTAGCCCTAGAGACAGCTCGCCGCCAAGATTCTGAGCGTAGTTGTGTGCACCGGACGTAAATGAGCCGGAAGTAATAAATACGCCCTGTGTTGCCTGCCCGTGCATTGCGCCCACAAAAGATTGAACCTCGGGGCGGCCCACCGAATTCTTCTCACCATAGCGTTTAGCCTGCACATAAATCTTTGACAGACCTAGAGCATCCTGGTCGATCACACCATCAATACCGCCATCATTAGACGCCTGGGTAACCATGCCGCGGCCCTCACTACCGCCGTAGCCCATCGCCAGCAGGACATCTACCACCAACTGCTCGAAGGAGCTAGGGGAGAGTACCCTCACGCGCTCCAGAACATCCTGAGCAAGTGCCGCCTCAAGCTGCGCAACATTCGCGGTTATCAGCTCTTCCGGGGTGCTACTCGATACCTCAGCAGGCACATTATCCACCGAGTTTATGTCTGTACTCGCTGAACCTTTAGGTTGTTTGTGTCGTGCACGACCAGCGCGCGTAATTTCCAGGGTAACTTCGGCAGGCACCCCATGAGGGTACTGGGCCATGAGGGCACGGCCCTTATCCGTGATCACAAAATGGGTGTGCTGAGGGGACTTTAAAGCTCCCCACTGCTCAAGGTACTTATACGCCCAATAAGTACGATCTGCATATACAAGCCTTCTAGATGGTAATCTAGCCGTCATCTGCTCCGGGGATAGGCGCAATTTATCAGCCACTGCGGTACGTATTTCTTGACTGGTACGAACTGATCCATCACATAAACATGTAAGTATGGCTGGCATAAACTCATGCAGTCGAGGAAGCTCAATTTGGGGAGATTCCGGTTGTAATTGAGCGACGGTCATGCGGGTATCTCCATCGATAGTAAAAGACGAATAATCTGTCACTACTATACCCGCATAGAACTGACCCACCTCTACATAACGTTGAACTTACGACTGCCTAGTTGCTGGCTGTTTCAGAGACCCCACCACCCACCGGCGGGTAACCGACGAACGGCAGCTGCACCGGAATTGTCTCCGTGGGCGCTGACGGAGCGCAGTACTGTATCTGCGGATTATCGTGGCGCTCCACCACACGTACTGTGACCGTTGCTGACTGCGCGAGAGTGCTATCTGTAGCCTCCGACTCGACGGTGATTGTGTGCTCTTCGCCAGGCCGCCAGTTCTGAGGAATATGCGCCTCCGTCACAAAATACGTATCAAGAGCCAGCTGCTTACCCGTAAACTCTGCGACGTGTTCGCCATCAAACTTCACTATTAACTGTGCGGGAACCTTCAAACCCGGGAAATACGGCGGAACATCCGGGTGCTTCTTCTCACCAGCAGACCAGCCCACGCCCGAAAGCTCAACACTCTCACCGGGCACAACCGCGGCGGGAGCCCCAAGTGTCGAACCGTCCTCACTGTTTGCCGTCGTGAACGGAATACCCGCAGAGCGAGACTCCACATGCCCAGACTGAGTACCGGTATCGTGCACCTTAATCTTCGTCAGCGCATCCGCATGAATAGGCACAGAAACACCTGAATGCACGTCTGCACTGGCTGACGAGAACTCACCCGTAAGAGCATCAATATGAAAATCAACCGTCACATTCGGGTAATCACCCGCCTTATCAAGCACCATCACAGAACCGTCAGGCAATAAAGTAAGGTGATTAATCCTCGCCGAAGAAACCTGAACCTGCCCCAACACGGCACCGCTGCGGGCATCAATCACCGCCACGGTTCCGCCGCTAGGTTCCATAGCGTGAACCGTACCGAAATCGCCCAGATAAATGAGGTCGCGCGAATCATCAACCACCATGTCGGTCGGGTTCACCCCGTACCGTATAAACCGCTTAAACTCGCCGGTACCCTGATCGAGCACCTGAATGCCCGCATTCTTGCCCTCGAAGCCCTGAGTCGAAACATAAATCTCGCCCAAAGAACTATTGGCCCCCACCGCATGCACCTTCACACGGGTAAAATGCGGTACATCCCCGGCGGGCACGTGCAGAGTGCGCACCACAGAGTTCGTTGCCGGATCTATCTCATAGACGGTATCCAGATAGTAGTCAGTCGCGTAAAGGTGCCCGGTCAGCCGATCATACCCGAAGGTAAGCGGGTGCGTAAGCCGCCCCGGAGTCGGGTCAATCTTCTGAACCTCATAGGTGGCGGTATCAATCACCCACACTCCACCCATACCCGTAACAAACGCTTTACCAGTCTTGGCATCTACGAATATCTCGCGGGGATGCGTAATATCCTGCTCGAACAGCCCCTTCGCGGGATCATAGCTAGTCCACAGCGGCTCAAGAGTCCCGTTTTCTAAAGCGTCTTGGCGGTACACTGAGACACAATACGAACCGGCATCGGTCACCCAGCGCGTACCGTGCTCATCATCAATATCTATGCCGAAAGCACCCCGGAGCTGGTACTGCCCGGCAAGGTTCGGGTGAACCTCGGCGGCAACAGGCATTTTCGCGGTTGCCTCAATTTCCAAAGTATGCGGGTTCACGCGGGCAATCGTTGCCACCGTTGAACCGTGATCCGGAGCGATATTGAAAATACCGGTCACATAGAGCTTGTCGTTCTTTGCCGAATATGCTGAAAGGTATTCACCGGGCAAACCCTGAGTCTGCTCAGCCTCAACCTCAATAGAACGGTAGGTGCAATCCTCTGCCGTAGAGTTTTCTTCCAGATGCGGCTGGTGCGGGGCCTGCTGGTGTTCCGGGATAGGATAAGGCATTCGCCGATCCTTAACTATGGTTGATAGGCTGCATAGCCTGCGCTAGTGACCTACCCTGTCCGGTAAAACCTTGTGGGGTGGCGAGCGCTCGGCGGACTATGGTTTCTCAGACTAGCAGAGGCGCTTTGCCGTGACTAGAGTTTTGTTAGATATTACTCGGCGGTTTCCGGCAGAGTAATCTGTGCAAACCTCTGTTCCCAGAGCTAAAACCGCTCTGAGTAGAGTCTAGGAACGGCGGGGGAGTGTGGAACGAGTCTGCCTTAACTCTGCCTTCAGTTCGTCCGAAATACGCCGCGATTCGATAGCCTTCGTGATCGCCATGCGAAGTGTCAACGCAGGTAAACCGGGCGAATCGGTGCTGCCGGAACTATCGGCGAGCGCGAACCAGGGGAGAGCTGCACATTCTTGGCGAGCCAGCGCCTCCGTAAAGTACCAGGCAACAGCAACCCGAACATAGTACTCTTCGCTGCCCGCCAACGCTGCAACCGCCTGCAGATGCTCCGGTGAAAAAGACTCGGTGCTCAGCAGAGACATGAGCACTACCACGCCTAGACGTTGCACATATACACGGTCATCAAGCATCCAGTCGAGGCAGGAACGTTCTAACTTCGGCAGATTCGCTGCTTTGCCGCCTTTTACACAGGCCGGGGAGACGGCATCCGTAAGAGTCCAGTTCGTCATATATGGCAATAAATCAGTAATTTCCGCATGCCAGGCTGCAAAGTCACGTTCCTCGTTCAGAAGCAGCACATGCAGCAGATCTTCTTCCTGAAAATCATGCGGAACCGCCGCCATAAACTCCGTAACTTCCTGCGGATGTTCACGCAACAGCTTCTTAGCGAGCTTGCGCAGCGCGGGCATGCGTACACCCAAAATCCGCGCAGGATCAACCGTAGGAATCAGTTTCGCCGTGAACTCTGCCAGTTTTGGTTCGGCAAGATCGCGGACTGTCTGAGAGATTGAAGAACTCATAGTTCTAGTCTCTCAGATGCGGCTCTATCTCTGTAGCGTACTGGTCTGGGCCAAACCCCCGAAGCAAACCAACGTTCCCGAGCGGCGAGTGTCCCCACGTGAGGTAATCGGCATCCACAGATACCTGCAGAAAACCGATATGATGGCTACAGAAGGTTCGCACAGGAGCCGACAATTCACGGCAGACCTGCTTCAACGAAGAGCATGTAAGGACTGGGCAGTATGGCAGAGGCAAACGGTACAGAAACATCACACACCCGTACCGTACCCGAGCCTGACAGCACTACCTCCGCCGATACGGTAGTTGACCACCCACACAATGAGCGCCGCCCTAAGATTACCCGTGGCGAAGAAGGACTCACCGAATGGGAGCGCCGCACCGATAAACCGCTTTTTATCGCCTCGCTCCTGTATCTTGTCGCCTACGCCGCGCCCATTGTAAGCACGCGTATTAGCGCACCACTTGACGGCATCCTCAATATTTTTCAAATGATACTGTGGGCGCTTTTCGCGGTCGATTATTGTGTGCGTCTCTACCTAGCGCCCCGGCGCATCTACTTCTTCACGCACAACCTGATGAACCTCGCCATTGTGCTTCTGCCAGCATGGCGTATCGTGAGTTTCTTGGCAATGCTCCACATGACCGCCAACCGCCAGTACAAACTGCTCTCAGAACTGGCCGTTAAACTCTTTGGATACACACTGATCTTCGTGATCATGGCGGCCCTCGCTATCTTCTCCATTGAGCAAGGTGCCCCAGGTGCCCTCATCAAAGATATCTGGACGGCGTACTGGTGGACTCTCGCAACACTGGCGACCGTGGGCTATGGCGACGTATACCCCGTGACCGTACCCGGCAGGGTTATTGCCGTGGTTGTCATGATATACGGGGTCGGTCTGTTCGGAGTGATTACCGGTGCGCTTGCTACCTGGGTGATCGAAAAAATTAGTGGAGTCACTGAAGAAGACCACGCTGCAACAAAAGCTGATATTGAGGCACTTCACGCCGAAATCGCCGAGCTGAAGGCGATGCTCGCCATCCGCATGGGAGACGGCACGGTACACCATCCACCCGAAGAACTCACCCAGGAATTTCTCGCCTCCCACCGCAATCATGATGCTGATAACGAAGAAGACGATCACGAGCCCGAACAACCAATGGAACTGCTGGAAGAGACTAAGCAGACGCTCACGGTGATTCGTCAGAAGATCGCGGTGCGCCTGGGACGTGATTCAGATTAGAGCACACGTGAGCCGCTCGCGGAGTTAAATATACGGTTTAATAGGGGTATGAGCGAAAACCAGAATGCCCAGAACACGAACGTCACCGATGACTTCGAGCTGCCCGGCGTGCCCGATGCGTTCCAGCGGCTCTGGACACCGCATCGTACCGCTTATGTGAGTGGTGGGCAGCAGGACCATACTGAGAAAACCTGCCCATTCTGCACAGCCCTTTCGCGCAGTGATGAGGAATCGCTCATTGTTTATCGTGGAGAGCACGCTTTCGCTCTACTCAATCTGTACCCCTATAATCCGGGGCATCTGCTCATCTGCCCGTACCGCCATATTCCGCTGTACGATCAGGCGAGTGAGGAAGAAACTCTCGAAATGGCACGCCTGACTCAGCGTGCGATGCGGGTTTTGCGCGAAGTTTCCCATAATGACGGGTTCAATATCGGCATGAATCAGGGCAAAGTTGGGGGAGCGGGTATAGCCGATCATCTGCATCAGCATATTCTTCCTCGCTGGAGCGGTGACACCAATTTTCTACCCATTATTGCCCATACAAAAACTATGTCTCGAACCCTTGATGACATGCGCCAGATTATCGCGGACGGGTTCGCTCGCATGCCCTCATAGCCCCGCCTGAACGTTTCCGACAGTTATGTTACTTTGAGGGGCTATGAAACATTCACGTTAAGCCGCGTATGCAGGTATACTTCATGAGTGTTCCGAAGTCTTAACGCGACGTAAAAATACGCTCGTGACCTGCTCTTTAATCGCAAAATTGCTCTTGAAATCCTCCACACTCAACCATCATCTGGTACATTAATGCTTTTAGCGTGTGCATGTGGCAGGATAGAGATAGCAACATCACCGCTTGAAGCGCTCTTCCGGCTTCAACAATTAACCGCATACCAACCACTCTCGAAAGCTGGTTTGTTGATGACAACATCCGCCGCTGGGTACAAGCGTACCCTTTTATCTCTCGCTCTCACGGGCTGTATTTTAGCTACGCCTGGATGCGTGGCATCCTCTCCCATGAGCCACAGCGGCGGAAATTCGACGGCATCTGAGGATAACCGAAACTCCTATGACGACGCCAGCGGCAACCCAACGCCGACAGCGGAACCTTCCCCTGTCAAGATCAAGCCCAGTGGGCCTGCACTCTTGCCTAGCGGCGCTCAAGCACCCCTGACACCCAGTGAACAGAACCGTTATGACAACGGAGAATTTGTCGCGGCTACCGAAGAGCACCCCGCTTATAACGTTCACGAGCCTGAATTCGACCCTAAAGTCAAAGAGCAGGGTATTGAAGGGCCAGAAACGTTGCTTAAACGTCTCGCAAAATTCCATGAGTATGAGATTCTTACCAACCACGAAATGACTGATGAAGAGTCGCTGCAATTTTTCACCAAAGACTATAAATTTACCGAGCGTCCTTCGACGTTTGACACCCGCACCCCCGAAGACCGCGGGGATACGCCCGAAGAGTCCATGAAGTTTGACGATATGACCTCGGCGGGGTATTGGCCTGTGAACCCACTCTATAAGGTAGAGATTCTAAGCTCGGAAAAAGTCGGTTCTGGGGACTCTGCTGAATGGGTAGTGACGTATTCCTACAAACGCAACCGCTACGCCTGGTATAACGAGGAAAGCCTGCAAAACAACAAAATCTACCGCAACCGCGGTATGAACCGAGAAATGAAAGCCACGTTCGTCTATGTGAAGGGCGAAGGCTGGAAAATCAAAGAACTCGAAGTTTTGAAAAAGCTCTCCGTCTCACTCAGCAGCGACGAATTCTTCAAGAATGAGGAGTACTAGCCTCAGAGGAAAACGACAGCTCTATTCGCGTGTGAAAGGCAGGGTTACACTGAACGTATGAGGTACCCCAACCTGCTGGACTCAATTTTTGATGTTTCCACAGCAGTCGAACACGCACATGCCCTCATCTGGCGTGATGTGCAGTGGCGTGAAAGGCAGCCTATTCTGCGCCTTGAACCCGTGGTGTTGGCGGATGCCTCAGGCGGCACAAGCATAAAACCCAGCGGCGATGTTATGAGCGTTCCCGTGACTCCGGGTGCGTTTCTTGGACTCCGGCTCGCGCTGGACGGTGCTGGGAACCTCCAAAAGTTCTGCGCCGGATACACACGCGGCAATACAGAAACCGGGCAGATACAGCGTGTAGCGTGCCCACAGGGAAACCGCCTAGAGAGCGGGAAACAATGCGAATATTGCGCCGCGCATGACGAGTTCACGGCTCTGCATACCGCGCATCTTTACGCGGGAACGCTGACCCCCGGAATGCGCGCCTACGCACAGCAACCCCACAGGCTTTATATCGCCACTTTTCCTGACGGAAGCTCTAAAGTCGGTACCAGCTCGCAACACTCAACACCGCGTCGTCTGGATGAGCAGGCCGTCGCCACAGCAACCTATATAGCCCAGGCGCCCGATGGGTTGCTGATTCGTGAAGCTGAGGATGCGGTAACTTGCATCGCCAATATTCCGCAGGTCAAACAGGTAGCGAGTAAATACCGGGCCTGGACTGAGCCGCTGCCCGGGGCTCAACTGCGGGCGGCGCATCAAAACACAGTGGAGCGTGCACATGAAGCACTTACCGAATCTGGGTTATTAGCGCAGCTTGCCGCCTTAGATGAATCCTGGGTTCCCTCCGTGGCAATGAGCCGCCCTTACGCGGCGTTGCGTGCGCAAAACCCGGAACCACTTGACGCGTTCCCTAGCATCCTCAAAACCCGCGAGGCAGGTTTCTTCTGCACCGGAGCCGCAGGAAAATTCGTGACCGCTCACGTTGGAGACCCGGAAGCCGCCGTGCTGATCAACACTGCAGAACTCGCTAACTATGTGGTGGAACCGGCAGATACCCTTAGCGCCGTCACGGTACAGACCTCGCTTTTCTAGGTCGTCGTGTTCAAAACTCTCTGGAGGATCTCAGACAGGGGAATATCGTCGCATGCTTAGTGCTTATAGTCAGGGGAGCGGTATCCAGCCCGGTGTATAGCTGGTGCTACGCTGCGAAGGACCCTCGCACAGGAATACACCACAAACGGTATAGAATGGTGAACATGTCAAAACCCCTAATTCGCCTTCTCGGACAGGGCATTCGCTACGCCAGCACACTACGCGGCGGCGGATCAGCATTCCCCGGTCTCGTGATGGAAAAACTACACCCACGATTTGTTGCCGAAGAACTCGCCAAACTGCCCTATGGCGTCGTCGTCGTTTCGGGAACCAACGGCAAAACAACCACCACCAAAATGGCTGTGCAGCTCCTCGAAGCACAGGGACTTAAAGTCTTCACCAACCGCACTGGATCAAACTTCGTGCGCGGTGTGGCGGCGGCACTGCTCGGAGCCATGGACCTTAGTGGCAAACTCGACGCAGACATTGCTGTACTAGAACTTGACGAAGCCCACGCCGTGCACTTCGTCAAAGCCGTCAAACCAAACTACGCATTGCTGCTGAACGTGCTGCGAGACCAGCTCGACCGATTCGGCGAAATTGACACAACCCGCCGCATGCTCTCCACTGTAGCCGAAGCCACCACCGATACTGTGGTACTCAACCGGGAAGACCCGCGCATCCTCTCGCTTGCGCAATCCGTAAAAACCGGAACAAACATCAGCTACTTTGGGCTCAACGAAACGCTGCGTTCCTTCTTCCCCTCGGACGACGAAATGCGCGCCGGAATCAATAACAATCGCGGCGAACTGCCCTCCGCAGACGTTACCCTCACCGCGTTCTCAGGTACCAGCGCAACCTTCGATCTCGCCGGTGAAACCTGCGAAGGAAACATCAACCTCTACGGCATTTACAATATCTACAACGCCGCCGGCGCCATTGCCCTCATCCGTGCGGTTCTGGGTGAAAAACTCAACAAACAAGCCCTCATCGACGAACTCGCTAAAATCACCCCGGCATTCGGTCGCGGCGAAACCCTCAACATCAATGGCCGCCCGCTGCAGCTTCTGCTTGTTAAGAACCCCAGCGGATTCCGCCTCTCACTCGCCAGCGCCAGCGCAGACGACTACGCCACCATGATCACCATCAACGACCAATACGCAGACGGTCGTGATGTCTCATGGCTATGGGACGTAGACTTCGACTCGCTGAGTGACACCGGCGTAGACATGGTCTCAGGGGTACGCGCCTGGGACATGGCGCTGCGCCTCGAACACGACGGTGTCCGAGTGGATGACGTCAACGAAAATCTCAGCGAAGCCCTCAGGAAATTCATCACCACCAGCGGTGACGCGCCCATGCGAATCTTCTGCACCTACACCGCAATGCTCGCCCTACGCGAAGAGCTCACCAAATTCACCGACGTCGAAAGGGTTTCGTAATGACCCACACCATTGCAGGAGAACCGGTTTCAAGCCCCAATAACGGCAAAACCCTGCGCATTCTTCAGCTATACCCCAAAGATATGAACATCTACGGGGACTGGGGAAACACCCTAGCGCTGGCACGCCGCGCACACGCCCATGGGTTCGACGTTGAAATTCTCGACTACAACCCCGGAGATACCTTCCCCGACGACGTCGATATTATTATCGGAGGCGGCGGCCAAGACTCCGGACAAACCGTAATTCAAGAAGACCTGCACGCCATAGGAGCCAAGCTCAAAAAGAATGCAGAAGACGGCATGCCCATGCTCGTGATCTGCGGGCTCTACCAGCTCTTCGGCAAAGAATTCCGCACCCACGAAGGCGAAACCCTCAAAGGTATCAACATCTTTGATGCCTACACGGTTGGCGGCAACGAACGTCTGATTGGCAACATCGTTGAAGACTCACAAGAATTCGGCACCATCGTGGGGTTTGAAAACCACTCGGGACTAACCTACCTCGGCGCAGGATGCGAGCCCTTGGCAACCGTGACCAAAGGCGTAGGGAACAACTCGACAGATCATCACGAAGGCGCTCGCGTGCACAACGTGGTGGGTACTTATCTGCACGGTTCGCTTCTGCCGAAGAACCCGAAGATTTCGGACTACCTAATTGAGGCAGCAGCACAACGCAAATATGGGGAGTTCACCCCTGAAAAAATTGATGATTCGATGGTCGAAAAAGCGCGCGCATCCGCTATGAAACGCCCCCGCTAGGGCAGATACTCGCCACAACATCCAAACAAACCGCGGGGTGCACACCAAAACTTTGACGGTATGCACCCCGCGAAACGCAGGTATGAAACTATCCGAGAACCGCGCGAAACCGGTATAGTGTAAAAGTATTGTGACGTGGCAACAGGGCAAGTACGCCGCCACGGGCGAAGAAGAGACAAGGGAGATACGAATGTCGGGTCACTCTAAATGGGCCACTACAAAGCATAAGAAAGCCGCAATTGACGCTAAGCGCGCGAAGGCTTTCGCAAAATTCATTAAAGCTATTGAAGTTGCGGCTCGTATGGGCGGCGCAGATATTTCTGGTAACCCCGCACTCGACCTAGCCGTCTCCAAGGCAAAGAAAAACTCTGTACCCAACGACAACATTGACCGTGCTATTAAGCGTGGCGCTGGGCTCACTGGTGAAACCATCGATTACACCGAGATCCTGTACGAAGCTCGCGGGCCCCAGGGCACCGCGCTCTACATCGAGTGCCTTACCGACAACCGTAACCGTGCGGCGTCAGATGTTCGCCTAGCAGTCACCCGTAACGGCGGCACCATGGCAGATCAAGGTTCGGTCGCCTTCCTCTTTGAACGCAAGGGCGTTGCCGAAGTTACCAAGACCGACGGTCTGACCGAAGACGATGTTCTTATGGCTGTGCTTGACGCAGGTGCCGAAGAAGTACTCGACGAAGGCGATGTCTTCACGGTTGTATCCGCTCCCACTGACCTGCCTGAAATCCGCAAAGCACTGGATGAAGCGGAACTTGATTACAACAACGACGACCCCGTATTCCGCCCCACCATGCAGGTAGACCTCGATCTTGAAGGCGCTAAGAAATTCCTCAAACTTGCAGACGCCATCGAAGAACTCGACGACGTGCAGAACGTATACTCTAACGCCAACGTCTCTGCTGACGTCATGGAACAGCTAGAGGCAGAGTAAAAGCCTTTTAACCTCATGCCCGAGCACGGTTACAATGCGGTGCCAGACACCGGCATCGCAGCCACTCGGGCATGAACTATATACACAGCGCAGCCAGCGCAACAACGAAAGAGGACCATGAACGCATCTACGCAAGAAAACCATCCTCTTCGCAATGAGCCGCGCTCTGCTGGCGCCACCCGCATTATGGGTGTAGATCCGGGGCTTACCCGCTGTGGGCTTAGCATGATTGACATGACCGCCAACCGCAAAGCCAGCTTCATCAACGTGGGGATCGCGGGAACCGCCGCCGCTGAGCCTCTTGATGAGCGTATTCTGCGGATTTTTACCGTGACGCAAACCTGGCTTGATACCTATCAACCTGATGCTCTTGCTATTGAACGCATTTTTGCGCAGGAGCAGGTCAATACGGTGATTGGTACGGCCCATGCCTCTGGGGCGGTTATTTCTGCCGCGGCAGTACGCGGCATTCCGGTCTTCTTTCATACGCCTTCTGAAGTGAAAGCCGCCGTTACCGGCTCGGGGCGTGCAGATAAAGCCTCGGTCGGTCGTATGGTTACCAAGATTTTGGGGCTGGAAAAAATTCCTAAACCCGCCGATGCAGCAGATGCTTTAGCGATCGCAATCTGTCATGGCTGGCGCGGTGGCGGCATTGGTTCTGGCATTAATATGTCAGCGAATACGCAGACTCACCAGGGGTCACGCCCCGTGCGTGCACAGCATGCGAAGCTGACACCAGCACAACGAATCTGGCTTGAAGCTGAGGCAAAGACACGACGCTAAACTTATATCGGAAATATTTTCGATAAAGATTGCTATAAACTGTACATTCAGAAAAATATTCTAATATACTGGATGATGGCACCCACGTTGGCAGGGTCAAGGTAACAAGAGAGGGAAAAGATGATTGCGTCGTTAACGGGGCATGTAACCCATGTAGGGCTAGAGAGCGCAATTCTTGATGTCAATGGGTTTGGTATGCTCGTTCGGGCTACAGCACGTACCCTCTCAAATCTGCGCACGGGATCGACTGCAACCTTGTTGACCTCTATGATCGTGCGTGAAGACTCCATGACTCTCTACGGGTTTGCAGAACCTGCAGAGCGAGAGGTCTTTGAGATGATGCTTTCGGTTTCGGGGATTGGCCCGCGTATCGCCCTTGCCGTCTTGAGTGTGCATACTGCTACCGAGGTTGAGCGAGCCGTTGCAACCGGCGACGATAAAGCCTTTACCAAAGTTCCGGGGATCGGGCCGAAAAGTGCGCGGCGCATTGTGCTAGAACTGGCTGGTAAACTCATTTTGAGCGAAGGTCAGGCCGAAGAAAACGCTCCCGCCCAAGGCATCGCATGGAAGCCCCAGGTTATGGATGCGCTCACCTCTTTAGGGTGGAGCGAAAAAGACGCAGATGCCGCAATCGACGCTTACGTGCAGCATAACCCAGATGCAGAAAAGGAAGCCGTTAGTGCTGCCCTGCGAGGGGTACTTGCCTCTCTGGGAGCGCAGAATACGGTGGGGCGGCATTAGCGGTACGCCAGTGCCGTAGGCTAAGAAGACTCGGTGTTCTCTTCCATAAAGGACGATATTGTGACTCAGAATCCATACGATAACGCTACATCCGGCGGATACGCGCCAGGGCAGGTTCCTGGGCAACGTCTGGTTGCAATGGAAGAAGAACCTGAGGAGAAAATGATTGAGGCGGCGCTGCGCCCTAAGTCGCTTGACGACTTTGTAGGGCAAAAGCGTGTGCGTCAGCAGCTTTCCCTTGTGCTCGAAGCCTCAAAAATGCGTGGGCGCAGTGCCGACCATGTATTGCTTTCCGGTCCTCCCGGGCTGGGCAAAACTACCCTGGCAATGATTATTGCCGCTGAGATGGAGGCACCGCTTCGTATTACCTCCGGACCAGCAATTCAACATTCGGGTGATTTGGCTGCGATTCTGTCTTCACTCACACCGGGCGAGGTACTTTTTCTTGACGAAATACACCGTATGAGCCGCCCAGCAGAAGAAATGCTCTATATGGCGATGGAAGATTTCCGTGTGGATATTGTGGTTGGCAAAGGCGCCGGAGCAACTTCGATTCCACTTGAGCTTCCTCAATTTACGTTGGTAGGTGCCACAACCCGGGCAGGCCTGCTTCCCGGACCGCTGCGTGACCGTTTTGGTTTTACCGGGCACCTTGAGTTCTATTCTGTGCCCGAGTTAGAACTTGTACTTCGCCGAAGCGCCGGTTTGATGGATATGCGTATTACGAGTGAAGGATATGCCGAGATCGCCGGTCGTTCGCGCGGAACCCCGCGTATTGCAAACCGTTTGCTGCGCCGTGTGCGAGACTGGGCGCTCGTCAATGATGTTCATGATATTAACTCTCATGATGCCGCGACCGCCCTTGATATGTATGAGGTGGATGCGCGCGGCCTCGACCGTCTAGATCGCGCCGTTTTAGAGTCTCTTATCCACAAATTCGGTGGGGGACCGGTGGGTCTTTCAACTCTTGCTATTGCGGTGGGGGAAGAAACCGAGACTGTAGAAACTGTCGCTGAACCTTATTTGGTGCGTGAGGGTTTGATCGGTCGCACCCCGCGCGGGCGCGTAGCACTGCCTGCGGCTTGGGAACACTTGGGGCTTGAGGCACCTGAAATTAACCTCTAGTACCCGCTGCTGCTCAGTGAGAGCGGAGACTAGGTACAGGCACCGTCTTCGTTGCGATACACCTTTGTGTGGGTTATAAGCTAAAAATGGTGCGTTAGCTATCCGCATAAAAGGTGCCCGAGCATTGTCAAAACGGCGAATATTGCTTGAGAAAACCTACACGCAGATCATGAAACGAGTAGGGAAACACAGTCCTCTCGCGTAGGATGGATAGGTAGTGCACAGATAAAACGTCAAAATATCCGTAGGAATTACCAACCTGCGGCGGTGGGCTTGCGCCTACGGAGAGGAAACATATGGACGTCAATTCGCTTATGATGATTCTTGTCGTCGTCTTTGCTGGGTTTTTAATTTACAGCAGTTTTAGGCGGCAGAAGCGTCAGTTCCAAGCGCTGCGGGATATGATCGCTTCGCTTAAACCCGGGGACGAAGTCATGACACGTGGGGGTCTATACGGCAAAATTGTCTCCGTTGATGCTGAGGCGCAGAAAGCCAAACTTGAGATTGCTCAAGGCACCGTCATCACCATTAACCCACACTCGATTGCGCAGGTTATTACGGCTGCTGAAGATTCTGCCGAAGGTGCTGGCGCATCCGAAGAAACAAGCTCTGACGTTTCAGAGACCAAAGAATAACTGGTCAAGGAGTTTCGCCGCTAAAAGGGGGAGCTCCTTATCTCATGCACATAAGAATATCTAGAACATAGAACTAGTAAGGGGCACATATGGCTAGGCGTTCACCGCTTGCAGCCGCGCGAGGCGCCCTCGTCTCGATGGTTTTGCTCATGATCCTTATGGCCGCTGGTATTTTTGGTACCACGCAAGCCGGTGGGTCGTGGGGAGCAAAACTAGCACTTGATTTATCTGGTGGTACCCAGATGATCCTCTCACCCAAAGTGAACGGGTCGAACGACACCAACGTTAGCCAGGAGCAGCTGAAACAGGCCGTTGAAATTATTCGTCAGCGCGTTGACGGTGCGGGCGTTTCGGAAGCAGAAGTTACAACGTCCTTCGGCTCTGGAAACAACGTTGTGGTTTCGGTTCCTGGAAATATCAGCCCAGAAACCCGTGAGCTTATTCAGGCATCCGCCAACATGACCTTCCGCGCGGTGCTGCAGTCCTCATCGCCCGGTACAGCAGTACCTGAGGAATCACGCACTCCTGACGATAAACTCCCAAAGCCTACCGCAGAGCCACAGGATGGTTCGGATACCAACTGGATTACTCCTGAGCTTTATAAAGAGTTTGAGGCTAAAGACTGCTCCGCGGGCAATAATGAAGATGCGGAAGCGGCAGACCCCAAGAAAGCTATCGTGGCGTGCTCTACCGATGGCAACGAGAAATACATTTTGGGCCCGGTAGAACTCAACGGTAACGATATTTCGACGGCAAGTCACTCGCAAGAAACTAGCGGGCAGGGCATTAACACCGGTCGCTGGACCGTGAATATTGAGTTCAACGACTCGGCCCGTGAAACTTTTAAGAACGTGACGACTCGTCTGAACGCTATTCGCGGTCAGAGTCCGAACGATCCCCGCAGCCGCTTTGCTATTATGCTCGATGGTAAGGTTTTGTCGTCGCCAGTCTCGCAGGCGGTTATTGCAGACGGTAAGCCGCAGATTACCGGTAACTTCTCAGAGCAGGAAGCTAAGAATCTTGCCGATCAGCTGAAGTACGGTGCTCTCCCGATTAGCTTCTCTATTCAATCAGAGCAGCAGATCTCTGCAACTTTGGGCGCAGAACAGCTTAAAGTGGGTATTCTGACCGGTCTGATTGGTCTGCTTTTGGTCTTCGTGTACTCACTGTTCCAGTACCGTCTGCTCGGGTTTGTGACAATGGCTTCTTTGGTGGTCGCGGGCATTATCTCATATGAAGCTATTGTGCTCTTGGGATGGGCCTTGAATTACCGACTCTCCCTGGCTGGTGTTGCTGGTTTGATTGTGGCAATTGGCGCGACAGCAGACTCCTTCATTGTGTATTTCGAGCGTATTCGTGATGAGATTCGTGCCGGACGTACAATACCGGCGGCTGTCAGTCACGGGTGGAAGCGAGCGTCCCGAACTATCCTGGCTTCTAAAGCTGTGAACCTTCTGGCGGCAGTAGTGCTGTATGTGGTCTCGGTTGGTTCGGTGAAGGGCTTCGCATTTACCCTGGGTCTTACCGCGATCGCCGACTTGGTTGTGGTGTATCTCTTCACTCACCCGGCGCTTACTCTGCTTGCAAATACACGATACTTTGGCGAGGGTCACCGCCATTCCGGGCTTTCACCGGAATCCTTGGGGGCAGCGCCCCTATACCGAGGCGCCGGTCGTTTCCGCTCGTCAAAGGAATCTACACTTAGTATTGCGGAGCGTCGACGTGCTGAGCGCGCCGCCACTGCGGAAGAAACAACAAATGATGAGAAGGAGGCGTAATCATGGCTGCTGAAGTTAAGCCTAATGTTTTTGCGCGCTTCGGTAATGACCTGCACTCGGGTGCCCGGTCTTATCCTTTCATCGGCAAGCGTCGCCTCTGGCTCTTACTTGCGGTTCTGCTGATGGCGGTATCTGTTGCCATACCGCTTGTAAGCGGTGGATTTAACCTGGGTATTGATTTCCGTGGCGGCTCAGAATTTGTGGTATCTCGAACCACTCACACTGAGGTATCTGAGGGCGAAAACGCCGTGAAAGAGCATGCTCCCTCGGCTTCAGATGTGCGTGTTACAAATATCGCCCCCGGAACTATCCGCGCTCAAATGAGCAAGCTCTCTGATAACGAAACCCTCAGTGTCAAGAAAGCTCTGCAAGATGCTTATGGTGTGAGCGAGAACGACGTAACCTCTTCTTACGTTGGTCCTACCTGGGGCGAAGACGTAACTCGCCAGGCATTCTTTGGGTTGATCGTGTTCGTGATCCTTGCCCTGATCGGCATGGCGTTCTATTTCCGCACGTGGAAGATGTCGCTGGCCTCTATAGCCGGGTTGCTTTTTACCGTAGTTGTTACGGTAGGAATTTACGCGGCTCTCGGATTCGAGATTACCCCGAGTGCGATCATCGGTTTCTTGACAATCTTGAGCTACTCACTGTACGACTCGGTGGTGGTTTTCGATAAGATCCGTGAGAACACCGAGGATGCTTTCTCCCGTAAAGACAGGACATTTGCGGAAGACATTAACCTTGCGGTTAACCAGACGCTAGTGCGTTCAATTAACACCGCTATTGTTGGTGTTCTTCCGGTGGGTTCGATCCTCTTTATCGGCGCGTTTATGCTGGGCGCCGGTACTCTGCAAGATCTCTCACTGTCATTGTTCGTCGGTATTCTGGTCGGCATGGTCGGTACACTCTTCGTATCGGCGCCGCTTTATGGAACCCTACGTTTGGGCGAGCGGAAGATCCTCGCCCACACACGTAAGGTTGAGGAATACCGCGCGAGTGGTCAGGCAGAGGCGGATGCCGCATCTGAGGATGACGATGATAAACCGCGTAAACGCCGTAAACCGAGTTTTGAAGTCAACGTTATAAACGCAGACCAATAACTTGACTGGGGCATATAAGTGAATAATCATAGGGGGCGTTCTCACAAGAGCGCCCCCTATGGTTTATGTAACACCTACAATAAATCTTGAAAGTTTCACTGTATGAGTTTGCCGCATTTGCACAACAGTGAGTAGGATAAATAAACACATGAGAGTCTCACTCAAGATATCGTAATATCGCAGGTTTTATGGTGATGCGTGGGTCGACGATGATTCTCAATACGTGGAGGGCACGAGGAAGAAGGCAGAAAGATGAGCGCAGCAGGATCTCCCGTAATCCCCGATAACGAAGGCGGCATGCAGACGCAGCCGCCTAAGAAAATTGTGCGTGGCTCTCACCGTGTGATGGCGGCATCCGGACGTGTGCCTAACCGTTTGGTTTTTGGTCGCCGCATGCTTTCAACATCTGGGGGAGCCAACGAAAGTGCGTCTGTACGTTTCTCACCGCTTTTGGCGCCTGTTGTACGCGCCGTGCGGAAATATCACCCAGATGAAGATATTCAAGTTCTGCAGCGTGCTTTTGACATAGCGAATAAATATCACGAAGGTCAAAAGCGTAAAAGTGGCGATCCGTATATTACCCACCCCGTTGCCGTGACCGCGATTCTTGCTGAAATGGGCGCGACCGGTCCTGTCTTGGCAGCGGGGCTTCTGCATGACACAGTCGAAGATACCGAATACACTATGGAAGAGCTCACAGAAGAGTTCGGCGAAGAGGTTGCTTACCTTGTTGATGGTGTGACAAAGCTCGACAAAATGGCTTATGGAGAGCACGCATCCATCGAGACTATTCGCAAACTCGTGCTATCGATGAGTAAAGATATTCGTGTGCTTCTTATCAAACTTGCCGACCGTCTGCACAATGCACGTACTTGGCGTTTTGTAGCCGCAGGGTCGGCGGCGCGGAAAGCCGAAGAAACTCTTAAAATTTATGCTCCGCTGGCCCATCGCCTGGGACTCAACACCATCAAGTGGGAGCTTGAGGATCTATCCTTCGCCGCGATGAGCCCCGAAATATATGCCGAAATCGTGCGTATGGTGGGGGAGCGTACCCCTAAACTTGAAAAATTTCTTGATGAATCACGCAGCAAAATTACAGAGCGTTTAGACTCGGTGGGGCTTGAAGCTACGGTGACAGGCCGCCCGAAGCATTACTATTCCATTCATCAAAAAATGAAAACCAAAGGGCGTAGTTTTGACGAGATTAACGATATTCTCGCGGTGCGCATTATGGTCGAAACGGATGAACAATGTTACACCGTTTTAGGGCATATACTCTCACTCTGGCCCGCTATGCCGGGGCGTTTCAAAGATTATATTAAGAATCCTAAAAATAACAATTATCAATCATTACATTTGACGGTTTATGGGCCGGGTAATTTACCGTTGGAAATTCAAATCCGCACCTATAAGATGCATGAGGAAGCGGAATACGGTGTTGCCGCACACTGGCGATATAAAGCGGCTTCGCGGGGGGAGAAAATAACCCAGCAGAAACACGAGCCGGGGGCGCATACCTCCGCCATGAATGTGGGGATTTTGCAGTCTATTGCCGAAATCTCTAATTCCAACCCCGAGTCAGATAAATTCTATGAGTCTTTGGCGGAAACTCTCGATACCGATGAGATCGTGGTGCTCACCCCCGACGGTGAAGCAATCGCTCTTCCCGCCGGTTCAACTCCCGTAGATTTTGCTTATGCTATTCACTCTGAAGTGGGGGATCGTACCGTTGGCGCTAAGGTGAATGGGCGTCTAGTGCCACTTCATACAGTACTGCCCACGGGTTCAACAGTCGAAATTACGACCACCAAAAATGAGGATGCTGGTCCCAGCGAGGACTGGCTCAAATTCGTGCGTTCATCACGAGCGCGAACAAAGATTCGTCAGCATTTCGCAAAAGAACGCCGTCTTGAGGCTCTGGATCGCGGGCGTGAAGCTCTCACTAAGAGCATGCGCAATAATGAGCTGCCGCTGCAGAAGATGATGAGCCCGGAGCTCATGACGCAGGTAGCTCAACAGCTGCACAAGAATGACGTTGCAACACTATACCGGGCAATTGGTGAGAACGAAATATCGCCAAAGCAGGTGATTAATTCTCTTGTCGAGCTCTATAACGGCGACCAGATTGAAGAATCTGAGGTTGAGGTTAGCGACTTTGATGAGACCCTGCTTAAGCAGACTCACCGTGCCGTCAGCGATAACGGCGTGGTCGTTCCAGGTGCCGAGGGCGTGCTGACGAAGATTGCACGATGCTGCACACCGGTTCCGCCCGATGACATTATTGGCATGGTGACTCGGTACAACGGTATTTCGGTACATAGGCGCGACTGCCCCAATATGCGTAATGCCGACGAGGAACCCCGTATTACCACGGTGGAGTGGGCTTCCTCACCTGATGTCATGTACCGCGTGCAGATTCAGGTGGAGGGCCTGGACCGTAAGGGTCTGCTCAGCGACCTCATCCGAGCTATTTCAGAGGCCGGAGTAAGCATTCTGGATGCGCGCGTGCATACCTCTGAGGATCGTACTGTCATCGACCGGTTTGCGGTTGAGCTAGGGGACAGGTTTATGCTGGAGCATGTCTTGAACGTTGTGCGTAACGTTGCGGGCGTCTATAAGGCGTATCGTCTCACCGGTGCCAAACCAGCGGCTGCATAGTCTACAGTAGGTGCATGAAAATCTGCGCAGGGTGTGTAAAGCGTGTAAGCAGGGCATAGCTAGGCAGATAAACACAAAAATTCCGGGGTCTCCCAGATAGGGAACACCCCGGAATTTTTGTACCTTCGTAAGAAAGGAGGAACAAGCTTTAGGCGTTGAAACCTTCAAGGGTTGCCGCCCAGGCGCGGCGCGCCTCCAAAGCCTCCTGCGCCTTGGCGATCTTCTTAGCATCGCCGGAGGCCTGTGCTGCCTGTAGCTCAGACTCAAGCTCGGCGAGCGAATCCTGGATCTGGGTGAGCAGCGAGTTTGCGCGGGCTGCCTTAGCGGGATCGTTCTTCTTCCATTTAGCGGCTTCTGCACCGTTGATTTCATCCTGAATCTTACGAAGTTCAGAATCTATACGGCGCAAATCTGCGCGCGGAACTCGACCGGCTGCATCCCAACGATCAAGGATCTTCTCAAAAGCCTTTTTAGCGGCAGAAATGTCGGTTACCGGCAACAGGGCGCGAGCTTCAACTAGCAGAGCCTCTTTAACCTTGAGATTCTCGGCATATGCTTCGTCCTGTTGTGCTTCGGCGGCGTTGCGGGCATCAAAGAAGACATCCTGAGCGGCACGGAAACGCGCCCACAGTTTATCGTCCTCACGGCGAGAACCGCGCGGAACTTCCTTCCAAGCACGCATCAACTTGCCGTATTCACGTGAGGTCTCAGACCAATCGGTTGAAGAAGACAGCTGTTCAGCGCGAGCGATCAGCTCTTCCTTCGCGCGTTTGATGCGGGCGTTACGGTCGTCAAGCTGCGAGAAATGCGCCCGACGGTTGCGGTCGAAGGTGGTGCGGGCGGCGCGGAATCGTTTCCACAGCTCGTCTTCAACTGATTTCGCCAAATGAATTTCACGCTGGGCTTGTTTCCACGCATCGAAGAGTTCGTTCATACGGGCGTGAGAATTCTTCCAATGGATTTTCTCAACATCCTGAGCCGCAATCTGCTCAGCCTCAGCAACGATCTCTTCGCGCGCCGCCAGAGCACGTTCACGGTTCTCGGCACGTTCCTGCTGCTGAGCCTCGCCCAGCTTAATAATGCGTTCGTTCAATGCGGACAGGCGCTCCTGCAAGCTTGCGTAATCGCCCACCATATTGCGCACACCAATTTGCGCACCGATGGAGGTGATACCCTTTTGCAGATCTGCCGCCGGGGAATTATTCTCGACACGCGATTCGAGCAGAGAGACCTGTGCCTCAACGTTCTCGAACTTGCGGGCGAAATATGCCAGGGCTTCTTCTTCGGAGGCACCGGGCAACTGCCCTACGGCGTACTCTTCACCCTCAACAATCACAAAAACATGACCGTCATCGGATACACGACCAAACTTACGTGCCTGCTCAAGGTTTACCTGGGTGTCGTCGGATTTAATAGTCACCGCTATAACTCTCATTCACTAGGGGCATGAAAAACCAATCGGAAGAATAGGCTCTATGTCATGCCGGGGAAACGTCTCATGGCTATAGGTCGAAACATATAGCGCATCTATACAGCATAGCGGGTGTATACAGTTTATACATCCTATAGCAGCATGTGACGCGCCAGAATAGGCGCGAAGTTTTGCGGTTCGCTGTGGGCGCATCCTTGCTATCATTAAAAGGCTGTGCGCGTCACATAATATGGCGCACATCTGATACCACGATTTCAAGGAGAGAAGCATATGGCTCGTAAGGCATCGCTGTCTGGTTTTCCGGAGTATTTACCGGCTGAACGACTTGTTGAGAACTATGTTCTTGACACTCTGCGTAAGACCTTCGAGCTTCACGGTTTTTCTTCGATTGAGACCCGTTCGGTTGAGACTATTGAGCAGCTTCTTCGCAAGGGTGATATTGATAAGGAAGTTTACTCGGTCTCTCGCCTGTTGGATGATAACGCCACTAAAGCTAAAGAAAAACTTGCTCTGCATTTCGATCTGACCGTGCCTTTCGCGCGGTACGTCGTTGAAAACGCCGGGTATCTGAATTTCCCATTCTCTCGATACCAGATTCAGAAAGTTTGGCGCGGCGAGCGCCCACAAGAAGGGCGTGCACGTGAGTTTACCCAGGCTGATATTGATGTTGTGGGTGATGGTGAACTGCCTTTCCGCTACGATGTAACCCTCGCTCTCGTTGTCGTGGATGCACTCTCAAAACTTCCTATTCCCGATTTCAAACTTCGGGTGAACAACCGCAAGCTTGCTGAGGGCTTTTATCTTGGGCTGGGACTTACCGATACAGCCGCGGTGCTGCGTTCCATTGACAAACTTGAAAAAATTGGCGCGGATGCGGTGGCGCAGGAACTTCAGCGTGAGGTTGGCGCCTCTGAAGAGCAGGCTCAGGCAGCCCTAGAGCTTGCGCAGATTCGTACCGAGGATTCATCTTTTGCGGCTCAGGTCCGTGAACTCGCTGAGCGGTACAAGGTTGGGCATGAACTTCTTGATCGAGGTGTTACAGAGCTTGCCGAAGTTATCGATGAGGCTGCCCGCCGCGCTCCCGGAAAAGTTCTTGCCGATCTATCTATCGCACGCGGGCTGGATTATTACACCGGTACTGTCTATGAGACTGTGCTCGTGGGACATGAATCTTTGGGGTCGATTTGCTCGGGCGGTCGGTACGAGTCGCTGGCCTCGAACGGGAAGAAAACCTATCCCGGAGTCGGGCTGTCAATTGGGGTAACCCGCTTGGTGGCGCGCATCCTCTCGCAGGGGTTTGCGCAGGCTACCCGTAAGGTTCCCTCTGCGGTATTTATCGCCCTCACTAATGATGAAGGCTGGTCTGCCGCTAACGATGTTGCTGATGCACTCCGGTCGCGTGGTATCGCCTGTGAAGTTTCGGCGAATGCAGCCAAATTCGGTAAGCAAATCAAATATGCTGAAAAACGCGGTATTCCCTTCGTATGGTTTATTTCGACGGAGGATGACGGCAAGCTGGCGCACGAGGTCAAGGATATCCGTTCGGGGGAACAAGTTGCTGCGGACCCCGCGAGCTGGATGCCGCCAGAAGAAGACCTGAACGTGCGTGTAGTGCCTGCCGAGAGCATCAGCTCATAAAATATTGAGGGTGTCGCCACACTATAGTGAGTGGCGGCATTACAATGGGAAAATGCGCACGCAGTGTGCGTATCTTAAAAATCAAGCGCATGCACCCGGCTACTGTCTATAGTCGTGAGGTGCCTGCAATGAAAGGAATGCAGTGCTTCGCACCCATACCAATGGCGAGCTCACCGCCGCCAACATCGGAGAAACCGTAACCCTCACCGGCTGGGTAGCTCGTCGTCGTGACCACGGCGGCGTAGCTTTCGTCGATTTGCGTGATCGCGCGGGCGTTACCCAGTGCGTGTTCCATAACGAAGATGATTTTGAACACCTACGCAATGAATACGTTCTGCGTGTAACCGGTCAGGTGACCAAGCGCCCTGAGGGAAATGAAAACCCGAATCTTGCAACCGGTGAAATTGAGGTTGAAGTTTCTGCGGTCGAGGTTCTCAATACTGCGGCACCGCTTCCATTCCAGATTGACGAGCATGTTGAGGTTGGTGAAGAGGCGCGTCTGCGCTACCGTTACCTCGATCTTCGCCGCCCCGAACCCGCTCGCATCATGCGCCTGCGTTCCGACGCTAACCGCGCGGCACGCAACCTGCTTGCTGATGACGGTTATCTAGAGATTGAAACCCCCACTCTTACCCGATCAACGCCCGAAGGTGCCCGTGACTTCCTGGTTCCTGCGCGTTTGGCACCTGGTTCTTGGTATGCGTTGCCGCAGTCACCTCAGCTGTTTAAACAGCTCCTGCAGGTGGGCGGCATTGAAAAGTACTACCAGATTGCCCGATGCTACCGCGATGAGGACTTCCGCGCGGACCGTCAGCCTGAGTTCACTCAGCTCGATATTGAGGCATCCTTCGTAGATCAGGATGACATTATTGACCTAGGCGAACGCATTGTCGAGGCTGTCTGGAACCTGATTGATGTGCATATTCCCCGTCCTATTCGCCGTATGACCTATACCGAAGCGATGGAGAAATACGGTACCGACAAGCCAGATCTGCGTTTTGGTCTTGAGTTGACCGAACTTACCGATTACTTTGCCAACACCACTTTCCGTGTGTTTAAGGCTCCCTACGTGGGTGCCGTGGTGATGCCTGGCGGTGCTTCTCAGCCGCGCCGCACCCTGGATGCATGGCAGGAATGGGCAAAGCAGCGCGGTGCGAAAGGTCTGGCCTATGTACTCGTGCAGGAAGACGGCGAACTGACTGGTCCTGTTGCGAAGAACATCACCGATGAGGAACGTGCAGGTCTTGCTGCAGCAACCGGCGCCAACCCCGGGGACTGCATCTTCTTCGCCGCCGGTGAAGCTAAACAGGCGCGTGCTCTGCTAGGCGCTGCCCGTGTTGAGATCGGCCACCGTACCGGCCTTATCAAGGACGGCGAGTGGTCGTTCCTGTGGGTAGTAGATGCGCCTCTCTTCGAGTCTGCCGCAGAGGCCACCGAGTCAGGAGATGTCGCGCTGGGGCACTCAGCATGGACTGCCGTGCACCACGCCTTTACGGCGCCAAAACCCGAGTTCTTGGATACCTTCGACAAGGATCCCGGTTCGGCGCTGGCATACGCCTACGATATTGTCTGCAATGGTAACGAGATCGGTGGCGGTTCTATCCGTATCCACCGCCGTGACGTGCAGGAACGTGTTTTTGCGGTCATGGGAATTGGCGAGGAAGAAGCACAGGAGAAGTTCGGCTTCTTGCTGGACGCCTTCAAGTACGGCGCACCTCCGATGGGCGGTATTGCATTCGGATGGGATCGCATTATCTCGCTTCTTGCGAGGGTAGATTCAATTCGCGAGGTTATTGCCTTCCCGAAGACCGGTAACGGCTATGACCCGCTGACTGCCGCACCCGCGCCGATCACGCCGCAGCAGCGCAAGGAAGCAGGCGTTGATTTCAAGCCGAAGAAGAAGGATGAAGACGAGAAGTAGTTCTTACTTGAAAATTCCTGCGTGTGAGCGCTGAGAGGAAAGCGGGCTGTAGATACACCAAGGTGTATATGCAGCCCGCTTTCGTCGTTTCGGCGCGCATTCGTGTATGGGTTAGCTATTCTGGAAAGAGTCCCCGTACGAAAGGCATGAACCTATGCGCATCCTCATGACAGGCGCCAGTGGCAGCGGCAAAACCACATTTGCCGGAAGACTTGGTGCGATTTTAGGCATACCGCATACCGAAATGGATTCTTTGCATTGGGGCGAGAACTGGACGCCCCGCCCCAGTTTTGAAGCAGATGTGGATGAGCTCGCGGCGCAGGATTCGTGGATTACAGAATGGCAGTATTCGCAGGTACGTGAGCGTCTTCTAGAGCGTGCTGATACCGTCATTTACCTGCATTATCCGAGATGGTTTGTTGAGCAGCGGGTTATTCGAAGAACCCTGCACCGAGCAGTGACTCGTGAAGAACTTTGGGCCGGAAATACTGAGCCGCCTCTGTGGAGCGTTTTTACCGACCCCGAAAATATGATTCGCTACACCTGGAGCAGCTACCCTAAATATGCGCCTCTGATGGCCGAAGCACGCAGAAATCACCCTGACAAACGATATATCGAATTCCGAACACCCCGTGAAGCAGAGAAATTTCTGCAAGCGGTACAGCTTCGCGGAAGTATCTGAACGTCTTATAAACATCGAAAGGCAGAGCATACCCATGCGAGTTATTTTGCAGCGTGTAAGCCGCGCATCCGTGCGTGTAGAGAATAAAATCGTTGGGGCGATTGAAGAAACCGGGTATCTTGCACTCGTCGGTATTACCCATGAGGACGGCGAGGCCCAACTGGCGAAAATGGCGGATAAGACCGCTAACCTGCGCCTTTTTGATGGCGAAAAATCCGCGCTTGAGGTTGATGCGCCCGTTCTCGCCGTTAGTCAATTCACGCTCTACGGAGATGCGAAAAAAGGCAGGCGCCCGTCGTGGTCGAAAGCGGCTCCGGGCGCTGTCAGCGAGCCGCTTTTTGAGGCTTTTGTCCAGAAGCTCCGCGCTATCGGGCTCCGTGTTGAAACAGGAGTTTTCGGCGCCGATATGCAGGTTGAACTCGTTAATGACGGGCCGGTAACCCTCATTCTCGATAGCGAAACCCTCTAGATACCGCATGTACGCACGGTAGAGTTGAAACATGGCAGATTCGCTTTTTGACCTTGACCTTCCAGACGACGAAGATCGCGTAAAATTTACGTCCGCACCGTCTTCACGTACCGCATCCCAAGCGCCCTTGGCAGTACGTATGCGCCCGCGTCACGTCGATGAAGTTTTTGGACAAGCCCATCTGCTGACCCCAGGGTCTCCACTTCGTGTGCTTGCCGGTGCCGATAAGTCTGGACCAGCAGGACCTTCGTCTGTTATTTTGTACGGCCCTCCCGGCACCGGGAAAACCACATTGGCGCATGTCATCGCACGTGCGCCGGGGCGTAAATTCGTCGAACTTTCCGCTATCACCGCCGGAGTTAAAGACGTTCGCGCCGTTATGGACCAAGCACTTTTAGACCGTGACATGTACGGCACCACAACAGTGCTTTTTCTTGACGAGATTCACCGGTTTACAAAGGCTCAACAAGATGCGCTGCTGCCCGGAGTCGAAAACCGCTGGGTTATTCTTGTGGCGGCAACGACGGAAAACCCCTCGTTCAGCGTGATTTCGCCTCTTCTTTCACGTTCACTTTTGCTTCGAGTGCATTCTTTGGAGCCAGCCGATATTGAGTCTTTAATTAACCGAGCGCTCGAAGACCCCCGCGGGTTCAAGGGTGCTGCTGTGATTGATGAAGATGCTCGTGCCCACCTTGCCGCAGTCTCCGGTGGCGATGCACGCCGCTCGCTGACTTCTTTAGAAGCGGCCGCCGCCATAGCCTTCAGCGAGCATGAACAGGTCGAATCCCCGGACGAGAACGCGGAATCTGGGGGAGAGGTAAACCCTAGAGAACCCGTGCGCATTACTCTGGCACATGCCCAGGAAGCCGTTGACCGGGCTGCCGTTCGCTACGATAAAGGCGGCGATCAGCACTACGACGTGATTAGCGCCTTCATTAAATCTATACGCGGTTCCGATGCTGATGCCGCCGTCCACTATCTAGCGCGCATGCTCGAAGGCGGCGAAGACCCACGCTTTGTGGCGCGGCGCATTATGATTGCGGCGAGTGAAGATATCGGTCTTGCCGATCCGCAGGCGCTTCAAGTAGCGACCGCCGCCGCCCAGTCGGTGGCGTTGGTCGGCATGCCAGAGGCGCGTATTATTCTGTCGCAGGCGGTGATCTACTGTGCCTTAGCGCCCAAATCAAATGCGGCATATGTGGCTATTAATAAGGCAATAGCGGATGTACGATCTGGGCTTTCGGGGCAGGTTCCAGCTCATCTTCGAGACGCCCACTATGCGGCCGCCGCCGACTTGGGACACGGTGACGGATATATTTATGCGCACGACGAGCCGGGGCATGTGGCGGCTCAGCAGTATATGCCGGATACCTTGCGGGATAAGGTCTACTACGAGCCGACGCCATACGGATTTGAACGAACCCTGGCTGAACGGCGCGAGCGTATCCGAGAAATTCTGAATCGAGCCGATAGCTAACCGAACAGAAAAGCGGTATGCACCACCTCGGCCGTGGTGTATACCGCTAGAGTGAGATGTGATAGATAAACTCCGAATGCGCACCAGACTCTTATGAGCCCGGAAGTCGGTCGCACATCCGGTGTACTGCCTTTATTCTATGACATGGTAAAGATTCGGTAAAGGAACTTCTGTCATAAAGTTTTGAGGGAGTGTCATAATGTGTTCTTGCGCATGGTTGAGAACACAAAATTTGTGCGGTACTCAGCTAGATTCTGAATGCGAACCACGGTAGACTTGATGGGTCTGGCAGTCTCGTTATACCCACTATATAGCTCAGTATATTGTGTTCAGTGGGAATAACGCTGACGTAGTGCTGGGGTACTCTGCCCCAAACTCTCCGCCCCACCACCCGGTGCGGGTAAACCGAGGAGGCCAGCTCCAAAAAGATAAGAGCCCTTAGCGTGAATACATGGGGGTTCTGCACTATGAAAGGTAATTGTGGCTAAAAATAACCGCACCCGCCGTACCGTGCGTCAGTCCCGTGCTTTGGGCATCGCACTGACCCCGAAGGCAGAAAAGTACCTTGAGCGCCGTCCTTATGGCCCCGGTCAGCATGGTCGTGCCCGCAAGAAGGCTGATTCTAACTACGCTACCCAGCTGAAGGAAAAGCAGCGTCTGCGCGCTCAGTACAACATTCGTGAGGCACAGATGCGCCGCGCATACCTTGAAGCAAAACGTGTCGAGGGTCAGACCGGTAAGAACCTGGTTGAGCACCTTGAGACCCGTCTTGACGCTCTGGTTCTGCGTTCGGGCTTTGCTCGCACCATTGCACAGGCTCGTCAGATGGTTGTACACCGTCACATTATGGTTGACGGTGTGCGCGTGGATCGTCCTTCGTTCCGCGTCAAGCCCGGTCAGCTGATTCACGTTCACCCGAAGTCTGAGAAGACCACTCCTTTCCAGGTCGCAGCTGCGGGCGAGAACCAGGCAGTTCTGCCTGAGGTTCCGGCATACCTGAACGTCGAAATCGAGAAGCTGCACGCTAAGCTCGAACGAGCCCCCAAGCGCGAAGAGATCCCTGTGGTCTGCGATGAGCAGCTGGTTGTTGAGTACTACTCACGCCTAGCATAATCTCGAATTTTCGAGAAGGTAACCCCTACCTACGGTTCGGCTGTAGGAGGGGTTATTTTTATTGCATGATGTCTTGTGAGCTATTACCGGTTTAATAGACGGTACAACATTTATTGAAGGTGTTTACTTGCTTCGGAACCCAAAATTCAGGTCGGTGGTGTATGACTAAACCTGAGGATTATTCCTTGATGTTGCATCTTATGCATGTCTTATAGAGTTTGATGAGGGTAATAAACGTGGAATCTGAACTGTAACGAGATACCGCAGTAAGTGTAAATTTTTTATAAAACCCCTGGTAGAGCTGTATATTTTGACGACAAGCGGCGTTCAAAATGGGCATGCACAAGGTTTTTCATTTATGATGGAGTAAGCCGTGGGTACGGTTTTTCTGTGTGCTCGCTTCAAAACTTGTTTCTCGCGGGCGCTCACTGTGTTTTACTGGTTGATATAGGAAAGAGGTCGTGATGAGTGGTGGAGACATTGCAGGTCTGATAGCTGCTGGTGTTTTCGCAATTCTTGTGGCGTTACTTGCTTTACCTATTATTCGCCTGACTAAAGTTTTCGATGAACTTATCGTGACCATTCGTTCGCTCAACCAGAGCACATCACCTTTGATCGACGAAGTTACTAAAACAGTCGTTACCACGAATGAGCAGCTTGAGAAGGTAGACGGTATCACCTCTAACGTATCCGATGCTTCCGCGAACGTTTCTGCCCTGTCTTCTTTGGTGACCTCAACTGTGGGGCAGCCCCTTATTAAAGTTGCTTCGTTCTCATACGGTGTCCGTCAGGCATTCCGCGGTAAGAAGCCTGGTGACGACGATCGTGCAGCTGGTACTTCACAGGGAGGTGAACAGTAATTGGGTTTATTTCGGTCAGTTCTTCTTGTGGGAGCGGGCGCAGCGGTAGGCTATTTCGCGTCAAAACGTGCCAGCGCATCGCCCGAAAAGAAAACAGGCGCTCTTGTTCAGTACCAACAGGGTACACTCGCTCTTAACCCGGAGTCACAGGTGGGAAAGTTTTTCGATTCACCCGTTGGTAAGCCTCTTCAACCCTATGCGCTTAAAGCTGTCGAATTTGCTGCGCGTGTTCGTGAAGGCATGCAGGAAAAAGAAGCTGAACTTCATGCTAAAGTTGAGCGACAGAAACAGGATATACGTCCTGGTTCTATAGATACCTGGGACCGTCAGATGAGTGAGCAAGAAATTGCTTCCACAAATCGGGCTGCTGCCGAGCGGGAACTGCTCGACGTGGAATCGCGGATTGCCGCTACAGAGGAGGAACTTCGCTCCGCCCGCATCCAACGTGACCGAGAGCTGGGTGAAGATTTCTTTAACTAGCCGGTACTGTAACGTAGCCGTAATGACGGCATGACGAACTTGATAGATTTCGTAGAATTTCACACAGAATTGTCTAAGGAAAGCGATGCTCTCACAGGAAATTTCTAAGCGCTGGATCGAATTTTTCGAGAAGCGCGGACATACCGTGGTGCCTTCTGCATCACTCATCTCAAACGAACCCGGTGCCATGTTTACCATTGCGGGTATGGTGCCATTTATCCCTTATTTTCTTGGACGAGAGACCCCTCCGTTCTCGCGTGCAACAAGCGTTCAGAAGTGTATTCGTACCCTCGACATTGAAGAAGTAGGTAAGACCGCCCGTCATGGCACCTTCTTCCAGATGGCGGGTAACTTTTCATTCGGCGACTATTTCAAAGAGCAAGCTATTCCTTTCGCCTACGAACTACTCACTGCTAGCCAGGATAAAGGCGGTTACGGGTTAGATCCGGAACGTCTGTGGGTGACCATTTACGAAGGAGACAACGAAGCCTTCGACGTATGGACTAAAACCGTAGGATTCCCAGAAGAACGTATTCAACGCATGGGCATGAAGGAAAACTACTGGTCTACAGGTCAGCCTGGTCCTGCAGGCCCCGATTCCGAAATTTTCTACGACCGCGGACCCGCATACGGCAAAGAAGGCGGTCCGGCGGTAGACGACGATCGCTATATTGAGATCTGGAACCTTGTGTTCATGCAGTATCAGCGTGGTGAAGGGATCGGTAAGGAAGACTTCGAGATTCTGGGTGAATTGCCCAAGAAGAATATCGATACCGGTTTAGGCGTTGAGCGTTTGGCGATGCTTCTGCAGGGTGTTGAAAACTTCTACGAAACCGATCAGGTGCGCCCGGTACTTGACGCCGCTTCGAAGCTCTCCGGGAAAAAATACCACGGCTCTGAATCTCCCGAAGATCCGGGGTATGAAGACGATGTGCGCATGCGTGTGGTCGCGGACCATATTCGCTCTTCTCTCATGCTGATTGCCGATGGTGTGACTCCCTCCAACGAAGGACGCGGCTATATTCTACGCCGCCTGATGCGCCGCGCTATTCGTGCGATGCGTCTGCTGGGCGTTACTGAACCGTGCCTGCCTATCCTATTCCCCGCTTCTCGCGATGCGATGGCTGGTGCTTTCCCCTACGTGGCGGATGATTTCGAGCGTATTTCCCGCATCGCTTATGCCGAGGAAAAGGCATTCTTGCATACGATTGAAACCGGCACTGAGCGTTTGGAAGAAGCCGTTGCTACGGCTAAGAAAGACGGGTCAAACTCTGTTTCTGGGGCAGAAGCATTCGCACTGCACGATACCTACGGATTCCCAATCGACCTGACCCTTGAAATGGCCGCTGAAGCAGGCGTAAAGGTTGATGAGAAGGCGTTCCGCGAACTGATGGCTGAGCAGCGTCACCGTGCTCAGGCTGATGCTAAGGCTAAAAAAGGTTCTTTCGCAGACCTCTCTGAGCTTCGTAAGCTCGTGGATGAACGTGGTTCTATCTTTACCGGGTACACCGAACTTCGCACTGAGACTCATCTTCGTGCTTTGCTGAAGGATGGGGTTTCCGTTCCCGTAGCTAAAGCGGGCGATAAGATCGAGGTTGTTTTGGATGAAACCCCGTTCTATGCGGAGGGCGGCGGACAGGCAGCTGATACCGGCGTGATTACTGGAAACGGTTTCGTGATTGATGTTCAGGACGTGCAGCAGCCTGTCAAGGGCTTGAGCGTTCACCGCGCCGTTGTTCGTGAAGGTGAAGCACATCCGGGCGCTGAGGTTGTGGCGCAGGTTGATGTGCAGCGACGTCGAGACGGTGAAAAAGCACATTCGGGTACCCATATTGTTCATGCGGCTTTGCACCAGGTATTGGGTAATGAGGCAACTCAGCGTGGTTCCTTCAATAAGGAAGGCTACCTGCGTTTTGACTTCGCATGGGGTGAGAGCCTATCTGACTCCGCTAAGCGTGAAGTCGAGGAGGTAGCAAACCTTGCTATCCGGGATAACCACGAAGTTATTGCGCGTGAGATGCCTCTTGCCGAGGCTAAAGCCCTAGGCGCTATGAGCCTCTTCGGCGAGAAGTACGGCAACATTGTGCGTATGGTCGAAATCGGTGGAGAGTTTTCGCGTGAGCTTTGTGGCGGTACCCACGTAGGAACTTCATCTGAGATTGGTTCTCTGACTCTGCTCACCGAACAGTCTGTGGGCTCGGGTAACCGCCGCGTTGAGGCACTGGTCGGTATGAATTCTTTCGAGCATCTTGCCGCTGAGCGTACCCTAGTCAATCAGCTGACCGGCATGATGAAGGTGCAGTCTTCGTCCGAGCTACCCGAGAAAATTAACCAGACGTTGGCGAAACTAAAGTCAGCTGAGAAAGAACTTGAAAAGCTGCGCCGCGAGAAGCTTCAGGCTGAGGCTGGTAAGCTTTTAGAAAACGCGCAAACCATCGGCAGCGTACGAGTTCTTACACATCATGCGGGAGAGCTGGACGCCAACGGTGTTCGTTCGCTAGCGTTAGATTTACGTTCACGCTTCGGCTCTGAAGCTGCCGTTGTGGCGGTGACTGGCGTGACCAATGGTCGCCCGGTTATTCTTGTCGCCACAAATGAAGGTGCCCGTGAAGCTGGCATTAAAGCCGGTGCCTTGGTGCGACTCGCAGCAGGTGTACTCGGCGGCGGTGGCGGCGGTAAAGACGATGTTGCACAAGGTGGCGGACAGGATGCTTCGAAGGTTTCAGAAGCACTGGATGCTATTCGCAACGCGATAGCGCAGGCATAACTTGACTGAATTTCAACGAGGAGTACGGATGGGTGTTGACGTGGGTAATGCCCGCGTTGGCACGTCATTGAGCGATCCAGACGGCATTCTGGCGACTCCGCTCAAGACACTCCGTCGTGACAGCAAGAAGAACTCGGACCGTCGAGTTCTCCGCAAACTTGTGGAGGTTAACGACGTGAAAGAGATCTTTGTGGGGCTTCCCAAAACCATGCGGGGAGGAGAGTCGGACTCCACCCGCATGGCACGGGATTACGCCCACGCTTTGCGCTCTGAATTGGATGCAGAAGGAAATACACACATCAACATTTGGCTGGTCGATGAGCGTCTCACCACGGTGAGTGCGCATCGTTCCCTCCACGAGGCTGGTGTATCCAGCCGAAATTTCAAGACTATGGTTGACCAGGTTGCTGCTGTTAACATATTGCAGTACAGTCTGGATGCTCTTAAAGCTGGGCAAGCTGTCGCTGGATATCTGGTGTATGAATCACCCCGCGAAGATTCCCATCTGCAAGAGACTATAGACGGCCCCGTCAACGAAACGGAGAACCTTCAGTGACCGAAGAACCTACAAAACAGCGGACGCGAGAGAGTAGCTTAAGCGAGCTTCTCAGTCCGACACTCGCCGAAAGCCAGGCTGGCATTCGCGGTATCACCCTTGAGGATGAGGTGGTAACCGCTAGGGAGCTACGCGCACGTAAGCGTCGCCGCCACACCATCATGGCAACAGCTTTGAGCGTCTTTGCCGTGGTACTTATTGTGCTTGGGGTGGTCTTCGTGCAGCGTTACGACATTAACCCCTTCAAAAATCGTGACTACTCGGGGTCGGGAAATGGCGAGCCGGTAAGCTTTACGATTGAGCAGGGTGAGAGTACCGCGCAGATTGCGCAGGCGCTCAAAGAAAAAGACATTATTGCCGATCCCGGCAAGTTTATTGACGTGTACCAGAAAGAGGCTAACGGTAAAACTCTTAAGGCTGGTACCTATGAGTTGCAGAAGCAAATGAGCAGCTCTTCGGTCGTGAAGAACCTGGTAGATAGCGATAATAATATTTTCTATATCGCGGTTCAGCAGGGTAAGCGTATGAACGAGACGGTCGATATTATCGCTAAAGCTACCGAAGGCAAGATAAGTCGTCGCGATATTGAAGCTGCTATGTCTCACCCCGAAGAATACGGTATCCCGAAGAACTTCCCCTCTATGGAAGGCTGGCTGCACCCGGGCGAATACCGAATTCCGAAGGAAGGGACCGACGCCAAGAAAATTATTGAGGCTATGGTTTCGCGAACAAAGGCTGATTTGCAGGAAGCAGGAGTTAGCGGAGACCAACGAACCTTTGAGGTCCTGACTAAGGCTTCTATCGTGGAGCTTGAAGCACAGCCTAAGGACTATGTGGCCGTTGCGGGCATTATCAATAACCGCCTCAATAACCCCAAGGGGGAGACTAACGGTTTGATTCAGTCCGATGCTACCGTGACCTATGGCTTGGGCGTACGTTCATATCACCTCACGGAAGAGCAAAAGGCAGATAAGAATAATAAGTACAACACCTATGCAAATACAGGGTTGCCGGCAGGCCCGATTGCATCGCCAGGGTTATCCTCAATCAAAGCGGTAGCAAATCCCGAGAACAACCCATACTACTACTGGGTAACAGTTGACCTTGACACGGGTGAGACGAAGTACTCGCGCACCTATAAGGAACACCAGAAGTACGTTGACGAGTACAACCAGTGGTGTGAGGAACACTCAGGTCGCTGTAAGTAAGATACTGCATGGTCAGTACTGAGGCACCGTATTTGTAGGTTCTGTACGGTTCTTCGTAAGACGGAACGGATGCTCCTTCCACTAAACTGGAAGGAGCATCCGTTCCGTTTATGTGCGTAAAGTGACGGACAATCTAGACGGCATCTCGTGGGAAGGGAATACCATGACTAAGGCAGCGGCAGCACGACGAGCCTATGTGCTGGGGCATCCTATAGCGCATTCGCTCTCGCCAGTTTTACATACCGCTGCGTACCAGGTACTCAAAGAGAACATTGCGTATGCCCGTCGTGACACACTCTCCGCGGATCTTCCGGCTCTCATGGATGAGGCAGAGGCCGGAGAAGCAATCTGCGGGTTTTCGGTCACAATGCCGCTCAAGACCGATATTATTCGGTATCTTCACTCAACAACCGCTTTGGCCCAGGTGACTGGGGCGGTTAACACCGTTTTCTGGAGAAAGACGGAAGATACCGAAGTACCGTTGCCGCGTGGTCATAATACAGATGTCGGCGGCATCGTCAATGCACTTCTACATGCTGGGCTTGAAACTCACCAAGCAACGACACAACCGGCTATCCTGGGCGGCGGCGCAACCGCTGTTTCTGCTCTAGCCGCCTTACACCGTTTGGGGTACACTCGTGTGACGGTGTATGCGCGCTCACTGCATAAGCTCTCTACCATATATGACGCAGCAAAACGTCTAAGTCTTGAGGTCCAGACAGAGCCTCTTGCCCGGTTTCCGGAAGACTGCGCCGCGTATTACTCGGTGATCTCGACTCTCCCCGCTCATGCTGCGGATGATTTTACTGAAAACATACACAAGGTCTACCCGTACGCTGTTCTACTGGATGTAGCTTATGATCCGTGGCCGTCTCAGCTAGCGCAGATTTGGGAGCGGTGCGGCGGGCGCGTCGTATCGGGCCTTGAAATGCTTCTCTATCAGGCTCTCGACCAGGTACGCGTTTTTACCGGGCATGCTATAGATCAGCATCTCCCGCACGAGCTTGATGTGCTCAATGCGATGTGTGCCGCTGTAAATCTTGCTCCGCGTGAACAGCTTCCTGACATTGTGTGTTAAAAGAGACGTTAGAATTTATATACAGATTCAAACTTTGACGGTGCCGAAACTCTCAAGACGGCAAAACGGAGATGAGGAAATACATGGAGCTACGTTGGCTGACCGCGGGGGAGTCTCACGGTGAAGCGCTGGTCGGTATTATCGAAGGAGTCCCCGCCGGCGTGAAGCTTACCAGCGAGATGGTGCGTGATGCGCTGGCTCGCCGCCGTCTAGGGTACGGCCGCGGCGCTCGTATGAAGTTTGAAGAAGATAAAGTACGTATTCTGGGCGGGGTGCGGCACGGCCTGACGCAGGGTGGCCCCGTAGCACTTGAAATCGCGAATACTGAATGGCCTAAATGGGTTGATGTCATGAGCTCAGATCCGGTAGATCCCGCACTTATTGAAGGGCGTGCCCGCAATGCTGCCCTGACACGCCCGCGCCCCGGTCACGCGGATTTTACGGGTATGCAGAAATATAACTTTGCGGAGGCTCGTCCTGTTCTTGAACGCGCATCGGCACGCGAAACTGCGACTCGGGTAGCTCTGGGTGTGGTCGCAGCTCAGGTTTTAAAAGCACTTGGTGTTGAGCTTGTATCGCATACTGTTGCAGTGGGCGGAGTACACGCGCCCGATGGAGCGTCGGTGCCTGCTCCCCGTGATGTTGCTGCTCTTGACGCTGATCCTCTTCGGTGCTTCGATAAAGCTACTTCAGATGCTATGGTCGCCCGGGTTGATGAGGCGCACAAAGATGGAGAAACACTTGGCGGTGTCGTCGAGGTTTTGGCTTATGGTATGCCCCCAGGACTCGGGTCATATGTGCATTGGGACCGTCGTCTGGATGCCCGCCTTGCCGCGGCCCTGATGGGGATTCAAGCTATTAAGGGTGTCGAAGTTGGCGATGGCTTTGCGACTGCAGACCGTCCTGGTACCGCCGCACACGATGAGATTTCGGTTGGTGAACATGGCGTGACTCGTGATACGAATCGAGCCGGCGGCATTGAAGGTGGTATGAGTATAGGCGATCTTGTGCGTGTTCGTGCCGCTATGAAGCCCATCGCTACTGTTCCCAAGGCACTCAAAACTATTGATACTTCAACCGGGGAACCCGCGAAGGCGCATCATCAGCGATCTGATGTATGTGCTGTACCAGCCGCCGGTGTGGTGGCGGAGGCTATGGTCGCCCTTGTAGTCGCACAGGCAGCACTGGAGAAATTCGGTGGCGATTCCATCGGCGAGACACGTCGAAATATGGACTCTTATCTGGCAGAGATTCCCGAATCGTTGGCTTGGGAATCTAATGTTGCGGGATGGGATTCCTAGACTGTGGCTGCTGAGGATCCAGCGCCTTCCGGGCGCGCATCGTCGGAGACGAACCCTTTCTCTCGCATAGCGGAAGCAGCGCGCCGTGCCCGAGAGGGGAATGCCTCGCGCCCGCAGTCAAAGCTTTCGGAACCTGAGGAGAACACGGCTGAACAGCATGAGGTAGGCTCACACACTCAAGAACTTCATTCTGCTCGCAAAGCGGCTGTTCCCAGCCCACTCACAGTTTTTGGGAAATTTGGGAAAGCTGCCCCGCGTGCTGCATCGAAGGTACGGGTATATGCTTCATCTGATTCGGCCACACCGGCCCCTCTCGCTTCAAGCGTTTTTCGTGAAAAATTAGCAGGCTTTACTGTAGAACCTCATAAACCGCAGGACGAACAGGGGAGTCCTCAAGTTCCTGAAGAGTCTGAAGTATTGGAGACGAACAAGGCTGCACGCGGTCAGCAATCAGACACTATACCGACGCCCGCAATCTTCGCGCGCCCGCGCGTCGTTGCGGAACAGGCTTCACGTAAAAATGATGACTTGGAACGGGCACCTGTGTCTGAACAGCCGCATGAATCCGCAAGTTTTGCCGCGATTACAGCGCGTATGGCACGGGCTGCACACCTGAGGCACGGCGTTGCTAGTTTAGAATCAGAGCGCGAAAGCATCTCTAAGGAGAAAAGCGAGGAAAATACCCTTCGCATACATCCGCAGCAGGTACGTGAGCTTCAGGAAGAATTTGCCGAACGTGCCCGTCCGGTAGTTCTTATCGGTCCTATGGCGGCGGGAAAAACCTATATTGGCACCCATTTTGCGCGGTTTTACGGCTATGAGTTTCTTGACGCCGACCAGCTGATTGTGGAACGTTATGGTGAGGTGTCCGAGATTTTTGAAATCTTTGGTGAAGCCTATTTTCGGGAACTTGAACGCAAGACTATTGAAGATGTGCTGACCTCGCCAACCTATCGCAACACAGTTTTTTCGCTGGGCGGCGGTGCCCCTATGACTGATGCGGTTGCTGACCTTTTGCGTGACGAATGCGTGGTTTACATTCTGGTCGATGTAGATACGGTTGAGCCGCGCATTACCGGCAATAAAACCCGCCCGCTTCTAGAGCCTAACCCGGTAGAGCGCTGGTCTGAGATTTTTGAGCATAGGCAGCACCGGTACGAGGAACTTGCACAGCATACTTTGGATGCGCGTGGAGAAAAAAATATTAGCGTTATGACCGCCGAAATTCAGAACTTTGTTCTTGCCTTCCGAAAGGAACACTCTCATGATTGAACAGTCACATCACGCCGCTGAGTCCGAAACCTCTATAGCTCCAACTTTCGGAGCTTCCGGTGAGGAAGACATTACCTATATACCCGTCACAGGCAGCTCACCACGCGAGAACTACGATGTTCTGGTGGGGCATAATTTGCTTAAGAAAATCCCCGATATTCTAGGTAACACAGCGCATAAAATCTTGGTGATCCACCCGCGCGCCCTACGGGCTACCGGCGAGCTTGTTATGGAAGATCTGCGTAAAGTTGGCTACCAGTCTTTTAGCGCTGAAATTCCTGATGCTGAAGAAGCTAAGCACCATCAAGTGGCCGCATTTTGCTGGCAGGTTTTAGGTCAGAACGACTTTACACGCACGGATGCAATTATTTCAGTGGGCGGCGGAGCCATTACTGATGTTGCCGGTTTTGTGGCGGCAACCTGGCTGCGCGGGGTACGTGTGATTCACATTCCGACCACTCTTCTTGGCATGGTCGATGCCGCTGTGGGAGGAAAAACAGGTATTAACACCGCCGAGGGAAAGAATCTTGTGGGGGCATTTTGGCCACCTTCTGCAGTGCTCTGCGAGATTGGTACGCTGCGTACCTTGCCGGAGCATGAGCTTTTAACAGGTATGACGGAGGTCGTAAAGTGTGGGTTCATTGCTGACCCACAGATTCTTGACAGTATTGAGGCTAACCCAGAAAAGATTCGGGATTCTCAGTCGTCAATAGTGCGTGACCTGATTGAGCGTGCCGTTCGGGTGAAAGCGGAGGTTGTTTCTGAAGACCTGCGCGAATCCGGTCGCCGCGAAATTCTCAATTACGGGCATACCTTAGGGCACGCTATTGAACGTGCCGAGCGATACCAGTGGCGCCACGGCGCAGCCGTTGCGGTGGGGATGGTGTATGCGGCCGAGCTCGCGCTTGCCGCTGGGTATCTTAATGAAACAATTGTTGATCGCACCCGTGCCATTCTCAAATCTTTGAATCTTCCAGTGGGATACCGGGGGGATCGCTGGAAAGAGCTTCTCGAAACTATGCGCCGGGATAAAAAAGCGCGCGGCTCGCTTTTGCGTTTTATCGTTTTGGAAGAACTGGGTAAACCGCGTGTTTATGAGGTTCCCGATGACTCCATCCTGTATATGACATACCAAGAAATCGCCGAATAACTAACTGCAATTTAGGTGCTTTTACAGGGGGTACCCATGTCTAGGCAGTCAAACATGCAGAACGTGATGGGAATTTTACTTAGATATGTCATAGTAGCGGTGCCATAGTGTAAACTAAAGGGCGACATTATTTGCTCATTGATAACTTAGCGCCTGCGGCAACACGCATCGTGTTGTGTGTAAGCGTCGACAATACGAAGGAGAGCCGCATGGCATCTACCACTGATATTAAAAACGGTGCAATCCTCAAGATTGATGGCGGTCTGTGGTCCGTTGTTGAGTTCCAGCATGTAAAGCCCGGTAAGGGTGGTGCGTTTGTGCGTACCAAGTTGCGTAACGTAACCTCCGGTAAGGTTGTCGACCGCACTTTCAATGCTGGCGCTAAGATTGAGACTGCTACTGTTGATCGTTCCGACTATCAGTATCTCTACCAGGACGGCGAAGACTACGTCTTCATGGATCTGAAGACCTATGATCAGATTAATGTTCCTGCAGCTGTGGTGGGCGATGCTGCTAACTACATGCTGGAGTCGCAGACCGCGACTGTAGCCCTCTATGAGGGTACTCCGCTATATGTTGAGCTTCCTGCCTCTGTTGTTCTTGAAATTACCTACACCGAGCCTGGCCTGCAGGGTGACCGTTCCACTGGTGGCAATAAGCCTGCAACTCTTGAGACCGGCTATGAAATTCAGGTTCCACTATTCCTGGAGACAGGCACCAAGGTGAAGGTTGATACCCGTACCGGCGATTACCTGGGCCGTGTTAACGACTAATGAACTCTCGTACCAAAGCCCGCTTACGTGCCGTCGAGGTACTTTTTGAAGCCGATCAGCGTCAAGAAGACATTATTGATGTGCTGAAGCGACGCCGTCTGCATACTGCCGCTCAGATCTCGGCCTATGCCGAAGAGATCGTGCGCGGCGTACGTGAACATGATGACGAGATTCGAGAATACCTTGAGACCTATGCGCGTGACTGGTCGTTTGAGCGTATGCCAGCTGTCGACCGCGTAATTTTGCGGATCGGCGCGTGGGAACTTCTCTATAATGATGATGTTCCAGATGCGGTTGCTATCTCGGAGGCAACCGGTTTGGCGCGTGTGCTCTCTACAAACGATTCACCGAAATTTGTTAACGGTCTTTTGGATAAGCTGCGCCAGGTAAAACCGACTCTGCTTGCTTAAACGGCTCAGTTATAAAGCCGCCTCAAACCCCTGCTTTTTAGGGGTTTGAGGCGGCTTTTAGTATACATTCATATGGATCAAGCCGGGTTATGCATAGAACCCGAGCTGGCGTTTAGCCTCTTCAAAAAGTTCGCTGCCCTCATGGGTGTACCGAGTATTGCGATGCTGGGTAGAAGCGAGATTATTAACAGCAAGGTTAGACCCTTCACGTACGTGCAGTAGGAACTTGAGCCAGTGTTGTGTGCGCATCATATGAAGCACAACGCTCATATCACGGTCTGAGGACGGATCGGGCCAACGATTAGAACGCATACGCATAGCGATCATGGCACAGAGGTAACGGCAGTCTTGAATAGCGGGATCGAGCTCAAATGATATGCCGGATACCGTGGTGATTTTAAGAGCGGTTTCAAACTTATTGTAGGTAAATGTATAGGCATCAATATCAGCATAGTCAAGAGTGATAACGCCCTCGCCAAGTCGGGATCTCATAAACTCGTATAGCCTGAACTCAACGTAGGATCGGCGGTAGTACCAGATGAAGATAAGAGTGCATAGAGCAACGACGCTCAGTAGGACAGTAGCGATAGTGTCAAAAGAGGAAGATACCCAAATCCATGCCATGATGAGAGTACATAGTCCGAAGAGGACTGCACCGATAACCGAGAAGTATGAGTTGCGTTGAGTCTCTCCAAGAGTATGCCGAATCACCTGAGTGGAAGAAGCAAAGCCAAGCTCCGTAAGCTGCCGGGTGCGCATTCGGTTGCGGCGCTTAAAGTAGCGGTGCGCCACGAAAACGATAGGGGCTGCAAGAATCCCAAAGATAATTCTTACCAGGCCCTCAAAGAGATCTTCCATGATGCAGTCCTCGGTGTGGTTGTACTATCGGTGATGCTTTTACTAGCATAATGGACTCTCGACGTTTTATGAGTCTTTGTTCAGGGAACATGAGCGTTTATTGCATGATATATAGAGGATTTTTGACTCCAAAAAAAAATTAAAACTTCAGAAACACATACCCCTGAACTGCGTGGTACGTATGGTAGTCTTGGTAAAAGCAACAGACCTTTAAATCCGTCCCGTGAGGCGGGGAAGGAGTCGGCTGTGTCGGGGACATCTGTACCCTATGAGCCTGGTGCGCATCCCATAGGCGCGCCAATAAAAACGCCCAATGAAGGGCACACTATCCTTAGCGACGATGAGATCCGTCGCGCTCTTACACGTATTGCTTTTGAAATTCTTGAGTCTAATAAGGGAACTGATAACCTAGTGCTTTTAGGTATTCGGTCTCGTGGATACCCGTTAGCACAGCGTCTGGCACAGCGCATCCAGACGAATGACTCAAATTTTGATCTCAAAAATGGCCTGGGCGCTCTCGATATTACCTCGTATCGCGATGACCTCACCGATGAGGAATATGAAAACCGCAGCGCGGGGGAGTCCTTGATCCCGGTGGGGGGTCTCGACGGCAAAAATGTGGTTCTCGTCGATGATGTTCTGTACTCCGGCCGCACTGTTCGGGCCGCCTTGGACGCCCTTAACGAATACGGACGTCCGGCTCTGGTGCGTCTTGCCGTGTTAGTTGATCGCGGGCACCGGCAACTCCCAATTCGCGCCGACCACGTGGGGAAAAACCTTCCGACCAGTGCCTTAGAGAAGGTTCGTGTGGTACTCGAAGAAACGGATAACGCCACAGACCGCGTTGATATCATTCAGCTGGAAGGACAGATTTCATGAAACATCTGCTTGACACTCGCGATCTCACACGAACTCAGGCCATTGAAATACTCGACGTTGCAGACTATATGGCACAGGTTAAGGCAGAAAACCGGAAGCTCAATGTGCTTGCCGGCAAGACTGTAGTCAACCTTTTCTTTGAAGACTCAACGCGTACCAGACTGTCCTTCGAATCCGCAGAGAAACGTCTGGGCGCCGATATCACCAATTTTGCTGCGCGTGGTTCATCGGTTTCTAAGGGAGAATCCCTCAAAGACACTGCTCAGACTCTCAAAGCGATTAGTGCGGATGCCTTCGTGATTCGTCATTCGGCTTCGGGGGCTCCGCAGCGTCTTGCCGAGGCCGGATGGACCAATATTCCCGTGCTGAATGCGGGGGACGGCACGCATGCGCATCCAACGCAGGCTCTTTTAGATGCGGTTTCGATGCGCCAGTTTAAGGCTCAGCGTGATGGTCTGGAATCACCGCGAGGAACCGATTTAAACGGCATGCGTGTGCTGATCGTGGGGGATATTCTGCACTCTCGCGTGGCGCGGTCGAATCTGTGGTTGCTAAAAAATCTGGGGGCTGATGTCGCTTTTGTGGCTCCGCCTACGCTTTTGCCTGTGCATACTGAGCGTTGGAAGCAGGATTGGGGACTTGAGGTTTTCCACGATTTCGATGACGCAATCGCTACAAAACCTGACGCGGTGATGATGCTGCGCATCCAAAAAGAGCGTATGAACGCCGCTTACTTTCCCTCAGCAGAGGAATATACCGCCCTGTGGGGACTCACCAAAGAACGTTTCGAGAATCTGCTGGCGCAGCCTCAAGAAATCGCAATTCTGCATCCCGGTCCCATGAACCGAGGGCTGGAGCTGTGCGCCGAAGCCGCCGATTCTCAGAACGCCTGGGTGTTGCGCCAGGTCAGTAACGGCGTGGCGGTTCGCATGGCGGTGCTGTACCTGCTCTTGACTGACGGGTCAAGCGAGAAACTATACTCCGGCGACGAATCTTAACGCTATCCGAAAGAAGGAATACACATGAGCACGTACCTTATTAAAGGCGCCTCCCTGCTGGGTGAGCGCGTTGCCGATATCCTGATTGAGGATGGCAAAATTGCGCGTATCGGTCAAGATATAGAAGCCGCAGACGCTCAGGTCGTTGATGCTTCTGGTCAGATTGCTCTTCCGGGTCTGGTCGATATTCATACTCACCTGCGCCAGCCAGGATATGAGGCTTCTGAAACCGTTGAGACCGGTACTCGCGCGGCGGCTTTAGGCGGCTACACGGCTGTTTTTGCGATGGCGAACTCACTTCCCGTTGCAGATACTGCAGCTGTAGTTGAGCAGGTTGACCGTCTGGGTAAAGAGTCTGGTTGGTGCCGAGTGCAGCCCATCGGCTCGGTGACAGTTGGGTTGAAAGGTGAATTCCTCTCGGACATTGGTTCTATGGCGACCTCTGAGGCGAAGGTTCGTGTGTTCTCGGATGACGGCATGTGCGTCTACGATCCGGCGATTATGCGCCGTGCTCTTGAATACGTAAAGACTTTTGACGGTGTGATCGCCCAGCATGCGCAGGAGCCCCGCCTAACTGAGGGCGCTCAGATGAACGAAGGCAAGGTTTCAGCCGACCTGGGGCTTACCGGCTGGCCCGCTGTCGCGGAAGAAGCTATTATCGCCCGCGATGTTCTGCTGGCTGAGCATTTGAATTCACGTCTGCATATTTGCCACCTCTCGACTAAAGGCTCTGTAGAGGTTGTGCGCTGGGCTAAATCTCGCGGCGTGCAGGTAACCGCCGAAGCCACCCCGCATCACCTGATTCTGACCGATGAAAAGGCACGCACCTACGACCCGATTTTTAAGGTGAACCCGCCTTTACGTACCGAAGAGGATGTGCTTGCTCTGCGCCAAGCTGTTGCCGACGGCATTATTGATGTTATTGGTACCGACCATGCACCGCATCCGGCAGAAAGCAAAGAATGTGAATGGGCGTGTGCTGCAAACGGCATGACCGGTCTTGAGCAGGCACTCTCGATTATTCAGATGACTCTTGTGGAGCCGGGGCATATTACCTGGGCCGATGTCGCACGGATTATGAGCGAAACTCCGGCGAAAATTGGCAGCCTGGATGCTGAGCAGGGCCGTCCGCTTGCCGAAGGTGAACCAGCAAATATCGTGTTGGTTGATCCGAAGGCTAGCCGTGCGATTAAGCCTGAGGATCAGGCCACGAAGGGCAAGAACAACCCGTATCGCGGGATGGAGGTTCCCGGTGTTGTGCGTGCAACCTTTTACGCGGGGCATCCAACCGTTTTGAACGGCGAGCTCGCGAGTCCTCGCCGGCAGGCTTGATCGTTCCCAATATAGGGGTAAAACCACCGCAATAAACCGAGAAGAAAGAAGAACCGTGGAAAAACTGATTCCCACCCTTATCTGCGTTGCCGTGGTGGCACTGTGCTTCTTTGGTATTTGGCGCGGTTGGAAATCCCGGCTCAAGCGGCAGTCCACGATGTTCGGTTCGCTCAAAGACGTTCCCGCACGCTACGACGGGTTTGAAGCCGAGGCGGCGTTTGAGGGGGAGTATGTGAGCACTACGATATTCGGTGATGAACTGAACCGTGTGGGATTCGACCAGCTAGGGTTCAAAACAAAATCCACGCTCCTGATCTACTCGGACGGCATTATTTTCACCCGCAACGGGGCTAAAGACCTGTGGATTCCCGCAAAGAAACTTGCGGTCATTACCACCGGGCAGGGAATGATCGGCAAGGTTGTAGAACGTGACGGACTTATCGTGATCGGTTGGACTCTTGACGGTCACCGCGTGCAGACCGGATTTCGCACTCGCTATGCCGATCAGAAAAAAATCGCACTTGAGAAGCTTCGTGAGATCTCGCCGGATGCGGTCGATAGCCCCGAAAAATGGGGGCTGGAAGAGACAGCACATCACTAATACACAGACAACTCACCCACAAAATGCCCGCTAATTGCGAACGGCATACCAAGAATTTCCTGCACACAGTGTTCCACTTATAACGGGCACAAGCAGGGGAACAGACCACCGAGAAAAGGAAAGTAAGAGCATGACTGAGATGACACGTTCCGGTGCTTTGGGCACGGACCGCGCGTTACTCGTTCTTGAGGACGGCACCATCTACCGAGGCTATGGGTATGGAGCAATTGGCGCATCCTTAGGCGAAGCAGTATTTTCCACCGGCATGACCGGCTACCAAGAAACGCTGACCGACCCATCCTACGCTGGGCAAATCGTGGTGCAGACCGCGCCTCATATCGGTAACACCGGTGTGAACAAGGTAGATGCAGAATCCCGCAAAATTTGGGTTGCCGGGTACGTGGTACGAGATGCCGCACGTGTTGCCTCCAACTGGCGTGCAGAACGTACCCTGGATGACGAGCTCAGGACCCAAAGTATCGTGGGCATTCAAGGCATTGATACTCGTGCGCTGACTCGCCGCCTACGCTCCAGCGGTTCAATGCGTGCAGGCATTTTTTCGGGACGTCACGCCAATCGCCCCGAAGCCGAACTTTTGGAAGCGGTGCGCGCCTCCGAGCCGATGGCGGGCCGTAAACTTGCCGATACCGTTTCCGTGACGGAAGCCTACACAGTTGAACCTCACCAATACGGCTGGTTCGTTCCGCCGGTTGCTACCATTGCTGCACTCGATCTTGGCATCAAATCTATGACCCCGCAGCGTTTCGCGGAACGCGGCGTGCGTGTACATGTACTGCCCGCAAACACAACCCTTGAGACCGTAAATACGCTTCGCCCAGACGGCGTATTTTTCTCCAATGGTCCCGGCGACCCGGCGACTGCTGACGAACAGGTTGAACTCCTGCAGGGTGTACTGCGCCAGGGCACCCCGTTCTTCGGTATCTGCTTTGGCAATCAGCTTCTCGGCCGTGCGCTCGGGTTCGGGACCTACAAGCTGCCCTTTGGACACCGCGGTATCAATCAGCCCGTCATGGATAAAACCACCGGCAAAGTTGAAATAACCGCCCAAAATCACGGGTTCGCCGTCGATGCGCCTATCGGTGAATACGTAACCGCCCCCAACTCCGAATTCGGCGAGGTCATGGTTTCCCATGTGGGGCTGAATGATAACGTGGTCGAGGGGCTAACCTGCAAAGATATTCCCGCGTTCTCGGTTCAATACCACCCGGAGGCAGCCGCAGGTCCGCACGACTCCGCATATCTTTTCGACCGTTTTATTGACCTCATGACCTCCACCAAGAAGACTGCAAAGGAAGCCTAAATGCCACGTCGTACCGACCTTAACAGCGTCCTTGTCATCGGCTCAGGTCCGATCGTCATCGGTCAGGCAGCCGAATTCGATTACTCCGGCACTCAGGCTCTACGCGTGCTCAAAGAAGAAGGTGTGCGTGTTGTCCTCGTAAACTCCAATCCGGCGACCATTATGACCGACCCTGAGTTTGCAGATGCCACCTATATTGAGCCGATTACCCCCGAAGTCATCGCTAAGATTATCGAAAAAGAACGTCCAGACGCCATTCTTCCTACCTTGGGCGGGCAGACTGCGCTCAACGCCGCTATCGCTCTCGATAAGCAGGGAACTCTGTGCGAATATGATGTTGAACTCATTGGCGCAAATATCGAAGCCATAAATCTGGGCGAAGATCGTGAAGCGTTCAAAGGCGTGGTAGAGCGCGCGGGCGGCGAATCGGCGCGTTCGATCATTGTGCACTCCATGCCGGAAGCTCTTGAAGCGGCCAAAGAGCTCGGTTACCCCATGGTCGTGCGTCCTTCCTTCACCATGGGCGGACTTGGCTCTGGTATGGCCTACAACGAAGAAGATCTTTACCGCATTGCCGGTGCAGGCATCCAGTATTCGCCTACCTCCGAGGTTCTGCTCGAAGAATCTATTCTTGGCTGGAAAGAATACGAACTCGAAATGATGCGCGACAAAAATGACAACGTCGTGGTCGTCTGCTCGATTGAAAACTTCGACCCGGTCGGCGTGCACACCGGCGACTCCATCACGGTAGCGCCTGCCCTCACCCTCACCGACCGTGAGTACCAAAAACTTCGCGATATCGCTATCAACGTGATCCGCGAAGTTGGGGTTGATACCGGCGGATGCAATATTCAGTTTGCCGTAGACCCTAAGACCGGGCGCATCATCGTTATCGAAATGAACCCACGCGTTTCACGCTCTTCAGCGCTTGCGTCTAAAGCAACCGGGTTCCCGATCGCTAAAATTGCGACCAAACTTTCGCTGGGGTACACCCTGGATGAGATTCCGAACGACATTACTCAGAAGACGCCCGCATCCTTTGAACCGACCCTCGACTATGTGGTCGTCAAGGTACCACGTTTTGCATTTGAGAAGTTCCCGGCCGCTGATCCGACTCTCACAACCACCATGAAATCGGTGGGTGAAGCAATGGCGCTGGGCCGTAACTTCACCGAAGCACTCCAGAAGGCTATGCGCTCTCTAGAGCAGAAAGGTGCTTCTTTCTCGTTCACGAAGCAGCAACTGAATGCCGAAGAACTTGACGCGCTTATCGAGAAGACCAAGATACCCACCACGCAGCGTATCTATCAGGTGCAGCAGGCACTTTTGGCGGGCGCATCTATTGCGCAGGTTTTTGAAGCCACCAAGATTGATCCATGGTTCTTAGATCAGCTGGTGCTGCTGAATGAAGTCGCCGGGATTGTGCGGGAAAATCGCGATAACTTGACCCCTGAAATCCTGCAGCTGGCAAAACGCCACGGCTTTTCTGACCCGCAAATCGCAGAGATTATCGGATCTTCTGAGGACGTTGTGCGCGGTGTGCGCCATGCCCTAGGTATTCGCCCCGTATTCAAGACTGTTGATACTTGTGCCGCTGAGTTCGAGGCGTTTACCCCCTATCACTACTCTAGTTATGATTCTGAGGATGAGGTCGCTCACCATGAGACTCCCTCCATCATGATTTTGGGGTCGGGGCCGAACCGCATTGGCCAGGGTATCGAGTTTGATTATTCTTGCGTGCACGCTTCTCTGGTGCTGCGTTCTCTGGGGTACGAGACGGTTATGGTGAACTGTAACCCGGAGACTGTTTCAACTGACTACGATGTTTCGACTCGCCTGTATTTTGAGCCGCTGACGTTGGAAGATGTGCTCGAAATTGTTGAATCAGAGCGCCGCACGGGCGGCTTGTTGGGCGTTTTCGTGCAGTTGGGCGGACAGACTCCACTAAAGCTTGCGAAAGCCCTCAAAGATGCTGGGGTCCCGATTTTGGGTACTACTCCCGAAGCTATTGACCTTGCTGAGGATCGCGGCGAGTTTGCGCGCGTGCTGGAGGAAGGCGGTTTGATTTCGCCGAAGAATGGTACCGCATATACCTTCGAGGGCGCCAAACGTGTTGCCGATGAGATTGGGTACCCGGTGTTGGTCCGTCCTTCCTATGTGCTGGGCGGGCGCGGTATGGAGATCGTCTATGACGAAGCAAATCTTGCACGCTACCTTGAAAATGCGACCGAGGTTTCTCCCTCTCAGCCAGCACTTATCGATAAGTTCCTGGAAGACGCTATTGAGATTGATGTGGATGCGCTCTTTGACGGCACCGAGCTCTACTTGGGCGGTGTCATGGAACATATTGAAGAGGCTGGCATTCACTCAGGCGATTCCTCCTGCACCTTGCCACCAATTACCTTGGGTCCCGATGTGATCGCCAAGGTTAAAGAAGCAACCGAGGCTATTGCGCGTGGTACCGGAGTGCGGGGCCTGATTAATATTCAATTTGCCTACGTCTCCGAGAATCTGTTCGTGATTGAGGCAAACCCACGTGCGTCTCGCACCGTACCGTTTGTCTCAAAGGCAACCGGCGTGCAGCTGGCAAAGGCTGCCGTGATGATCGGTTTGGGGAAGAGTATTGCTGAACTGAAGGCAGAGGGATACTTGCCTAAGAACATGGATGGTGCATCCCTGCCGCAGAATACTGCAATTGCAGTTAAGGCAGCGGTTCTTCCGTTTAGCCGCTTCCGCACTCCTGAGGGTGTGGTGGTTGATTCCCTACTTAGTCCCGAAATGCGCTCGACCGGCGAAGTCATGGGTCTTGATACCCTCTACGACACTGCCTTTGCGAAAGCCCAGGCAGGTGCGGGGTCACCGCTACCGACCGAGGGCAAGGTCTTCGTTTCGGTGGCTAACCATGATAAGCGCAATGTGATTATCTATGCCAAGATGCTTGAACAGCTGGGCTTCGAGATTGTCTCTACCGGCGGCACTGCAGATGTGCTTCGTCGCAATGGCGTGAACTCAACGGTTGCATCCAAGTTTGCGGAAGCAAACGGTCAGCATTCGATCGTTGATATGGTGCGCAACGGCGAAATTGATCTGATTTTGAATACGCCTGCCGGTGGTGCTGCTCGTAGCGATGGTTACGAGATCCGTGCGGCGGCGGTCAGTGTCGGGTGCCCTGTGATGACCACGATTTCGGAGTTCGCGGCTGCTGTTCAGGCTATCACTGCGCTGCGCGAGCGTAGCTGGGAGATTATAAATCTGCAAGAACATGGTGAGTTCTTGCGGACCGCCAGCACCGGCGAGCAGGGGCAGGACAAGGGCGAACAGGTGCGTGAGGGGGAACTTTCGTGATCCCCTTCGGTGATCGTCTTGCGGCTGCGATGGACGAATACGGTCCGTTGTGTGTGGGTATTGACCCACATCCGAACCTGCTGCAGGCGTGGGGACTGGAAGATTCTGCCGAATCTCTGCGTACTTTCGCTATGAATGTCTACGAAGGATGCGCCCCCTACGCCGCAGCGCTCAAACCCCAGGTTGCCCTGTTTGAGCGCCACGGTTCCGCAGGTCTTGCCGTGTTGGAAGAGCTCTTTGCTCGCGCCGCCGAAGACCGGGTTCTAATCGTGGCGGATGCAAAACGCGGTGATATTGGCTCGACTATGAAAGCCTATGCGGATGCTTGGCTCGGTACCTCTTCACCACTCGGCACGGATTCGGTCACGCTAAGCCCATATTTGGGCTTCGAGTCGCTTCGCCCAGCGCTGGATGCGGCAACTGCGAACCAGCGTGGAACTTTCGTGCTGGCGCTGACCTCAAACCCTGAGGGTAAGAGTGTGCAGCATGTGGGCAAAGCAGAAGATACCGGAGCAGTAGCGAAGCAGGTTATTGCCGCAGCCACTGCAGAGAACACTGCGCAAACTTGGGAACGCATGGGTTCATGTGGTCTAGTTGTGGGTGCCACCGTGGGGGAGGCCCTCAAGGAATTGGCGATAGACCTGAGCACCACTTTCAACGGTCCCATTCTTTCGCCGGGATATGGTGCCCAAGGGGCTAGCGCTGAGGACCTATACCGAATTTTTGCAGGTGTTGAATATCAGGTTTTGGTGAATTCCAGCCGTGGCGTGCTCTCTGCAGGTCCGCAGCCGACTGACCTGGCGCGGGCGGCGCAGAGTGCACGTGACGATTTAGTGCGTGCACGTGGCACATCGTAACTCGTTGTGATTGCGTAGTGGCGTACAGAGTTTATCTGCTCTGTGCGCCATTGCGCTGTGTTGAGCCTGAAAGGCTTTACGTTACGAACCTCGGTTCATCGTTTTACAGTGCAACATGCTAAGTTAGAAAACGTAAGAACGCTGATTTATATACATATATCGCTTGATGGGAGACCCCATGCCGATTACGCCGCTAACCGATGAGGTGCGTGCATCAGCACGTGAAAAGGCGTTGCTTGCCCGTACTCGCCGCCAGGAAGTTAAGCAGGCACTTTCTACCCGTGAGCTGTCGGTACGTCAGGTACTCGATCTGGTCGATGACGACCAAGCTCTTGCAAAGATGCCTGTGGATCAAATGCTCCGTGCCCTTCCGGGAATTGGTGCTGTGCGTGCCGAGAAAATTATGGAAGAACTGCAGATCGCGCCGACCCGTCGTTTGGGCGGTCTTGGTGTGCATCAACGCCGTAAAATGGTGGAGTATTTTAACCGCAATGTTCGGCATACACGCCGCCGCAGCGGTCGATAGTTCTCGCCGCCGAATAAAATACGCATTATTACATCACACCGTAGGAAGAACCCGATGACTGCTCAACCTAGACTTACCGTTCTGGCTGGTCCCACTGCCGTGGGTAAGGGAACCGTCTGCCAGTATATTCGTGAGCACTATCCGAACGTCTGGTTTTCCGTTTCGGCAACTACTCGTGACCCTCGCCCCGGCGAAGAAGAGGGGGTGCACTACTATTTTGTCTCGCATGAGGAATTTGATCAGATGATCGCTGACGGACAGATGCTTGAGTATGCGGTAGTGCACGGTAAGAATAAATACGGTACTCCGCGTGCTAAGGTTCAGGAAGCTCTAAATGCTGGTCGCCCGGTAATCCTTGAGATTGATCTTCAAGGGGCTCGGCAGATTCGGGAGTCTATGCCGGAGGCACAGCTGATTTTCTTGGCACCGCCCAGCTGGGATGAGCTTGTGTCTCGATTGGTAGGGCGCGGTACTGAATCGGAGCAGGAACAGCAGCGGCGTCTTGAGACCGCCAAAATCGAGCTTGAGGCTGAAAGCGAGTTCGACGTAACCGTGGTCAATGATTCGGTAGAGCGCGCAGCGCAGGAGATTGTGCACATCGTGGGTGCTGAATCTGCTGAAGCATAGGGTACGTATTTTGGCGGCGTGCCGGGTATTACTGTGCTTTCTCGTTAAGGTACGTGATTTTTACCGAGTTTAGCGGTAGAATATTGCTTTAGTTTTGGCTGAGTTCGTGTACATGAATGTCAGCAGTGTACAAAGACAACATATTGGAGTTTCTGTGGTAAACGAAATCAAAGAGCACGAAGACTACAACTTCGTTGATGGCGTAGCTCCCGAGGGGATTGTGAACCCCAGCGCGGATGCGCTGATTCAGAAGGCTGAGTCTAAGTACGGGCTGGTGATTTTCGGTGCTCGTCGTGCTCGCCAGATTAACGCTTATTACGCGAATCTGCAGGAGAGTGCGGGCGACCACGTTGGTCCTCTGGTTGAGTCTGAGGCTAATGACAAGGCTCTTTCGGTTGCAATGCGTGAAATTATGGCAGATCAGATTGTTGCCGATCACGTGCCGGATGGGCACTTCAACGAAGATGGTTACCTGGTTCCTGAGGAATTCACATCCTTGGGTCTGGGCGACGCCGATTTCGGTGCTATCGAGGAGGAATATATTCCTGCCGGTACCGAAGAGGTTATTGCTCTTGAAGAGGTTGTTATTGACGACTCCGCTGAGTAAGGAACGTTTGTAAATACCATGCGCATTATCGTTGGTATTGGAGGGGGCATTGCCGCATATAAAGCGGTAATGCTCCTTCGTCTTTTCGCAAAAGATGGGCATGAGGTTATTGCCATGCCCACCGAAGCTGCCCTGGAGTTTGTGGGTAAAGCTACCTTCGAGGCCCTGAGCGGCAACCCGGTTTCCACGAGCGTTTTTGAGCGTGTTCCTGAGGTTAACCATGTTCGCCAGGCCGAGCTAGCGGATGCGATTGTTATAGCACCGGCGACCGCCGATTTGATGTCTCGGTTGGCGGCGGGGCGCTGCGATGATTTGCTTTCTGCTACAGTACTGACTACCCATGCACCGGTGATTATGGCTCCCGCTATGCACACTCAGATGTGGGAACATCCAGCAACGCAAACGAATGTGCAGGCTTTGCGCGAACTTGGGTATCACGTGATTGAACCGGCGATTGGGCGTCTAACGGGTCCCGATTCGGGTGTGGGCCGCATGCCGGAGCCGGAAGATATTTTTGAGGCGGCGCAGTGCGTAATTGCTGAGTTTCCGAAGGGGGAGCAGCATCCTTCGCAGATTCCGGGATATACGCCCACACGCCTGGTAAATGCTGGCTCGGCGGAAGAGCCTAGCAGCTCATTTGCATTAGGTATTGAGCCTGAGCCTGGAATTTTGGCGGGGAAACGCATCGTGATTACGGCGGGAGGCACCCGTGAGGCCTTGGATCCGGTGCGTTTTTTGGGTAACCGCTCAACAGGTAAACAGGGTGTAGCTTTGGCCCAGGCTGCGCGTGATCTAGGGGCATCGGTGCATCTAATCGGCGCTAACCTTGAAGTCCCCGCGCCCGAGGGAGTACAGGTAACCCGAGTAGTGAGCGCCCGTGAACTACGCGATGCCGTGCTGGAAGCTCAGAACAACGCCGATATGCTTATTATGTCTGCAGCGGTTGCAGATTTTCGGCCTGCCGAATACGCCGAGTACAAGATTAAGAAGACCGCAGATTCTTCGGACGCTCCCACGATTCAGCTGGTACGCAACCCGGATATTCTGCGTGAAGTCGTGGAGCTTCGACAGAAGACAGGTGCCGGTGCGCACTTGATTGTGGGTTTTGCCGCAGAGACTGGGTCAGCTGAGCGAACTCCGCTTGAGCTTGGGCGCGAGAAGCTGGCGCGTAAGGGTTGTGATTTTCTGGCTCTCAACACGGTGGGCGTAAACCAGGGTTTCGGAACCGATGATAATACGATTACGTTGCTCTCTTCGTTCACAGATCGGGAACCTGTTTTTTCAGGCTCTAAACAGGTCGTTTCCGATCAGATATTGCGCACTCTTGCACAGTATGTAAAGCCCTGAGAAAAGCAGAAATACGAGCCGATTAAGTTTGTGACTCCCTCCCTCCGAACCCGTGTAACGTTCTGTCATAATTGATACACGAGTTCACATCCTTGGGTACTGTATCCCGCGTGCCCCAAACCTAGTAGAGTAGAAACCGTGAGTAATAATCATCTACGCCTTTTCACCAGCGAGTCGGTGACTGAAGGGCATCCTGATAAAATTTGTGACCAGATTTCTGATGCGATTCTTGACGGCATTATCGCGCAGGATTCCACCGCGAACGTTGCTGTCGAAACAATGGTAACAACCGGACAGGTTCATGTTGCTGGCGAGGTGACAACCTCAAGCTATGTTGAGATTCCATCGATCGTTCGTGAAACTATTCTAGGTATTGGCTACGATTCATCGACCCGCGGTTTCGATGGTGAATTCTGCGGCGTATCGGTATCGATTGGCGAGCAGTCACCCGATATTAATGCTGGTGTGTATGAGTCTTTAGAGGCTCGCAGTGGTATCGCGGTTGATGATTATGACCGCCAGGGTGCGGGCGACCAGGGCATTATGTTCGGGTACGCTTCGAACGAGACGAACGTATTGATGCCCGCACCGATTTGGCTGGCGCATCGTCTCTCGGAACGTCTGACGAATGTTCGTAAAAACGGTACGCTGGTGAACCTGCGCCCGGACGGCAAAACTCAGGTCACTTTGGGGTATGACGCCGATAATAAGCCTGTTTCGGTTGATACCGTGGTGGTTTCTAGCCAGCACACCGCCGATTACGATTTAGCGGATTTGCGTGCGGATATTATCAAACACGTGATTACTCCGGTGCTGGATGCCGCCGAGTTTGATAGCTCGAACACGAAGTTTATTGTGAACCCTGCCGGTCGTTTTGTGCAGGGCGGTCCCGTAGGCGATGCCGGTTTGACCGGTCGCAAGATTATTGTTGATACCTATGGCGGTTCGGCTCGTCACGGCGGCGGCGCGTTCTCGGGCAAGGATCCCTCGAAGGTTGATCGTTCTGCGGCATACGCTATGCGTTGGGTCGCCAAGAATATTGTGGGCGCTGGTCTTGCCGACCGTGCCGAGGTTCAGGTCGCTTACGCTATTGGGCAGGCGGCACCTGTGGGTCTGTACGTCGAGACTTTCGGAACCGAAAAGGTTGATCCCCTCAAGATTGAGAAGGCTGTGCGTGAGGTCTTTGACCTGCGTCCGTTGGCTATTATCAATGACCTTGATTTGCGCCGACCCGTCTATAAAAAGACCGCGGCTCACGGTCACTTTGGCCGCAATGAACCCGAGTTTACGTGGGAGCGCTTGGACCGTGTTGAGGCTCTGCGTTCGGCGGTTTCAGCATCCTAATGCGTGAACCTGCGAGTATGCAGCCCAATGACGCGGATGCTCAGAACCCTACCGATACTTCGTCGATGAACGTTTCGGCTTCTGAGCCCGCTCAGCAGGAATCCCTGCAACAGCCTGATCTGTTGCAGGGATTTCCTGCTCTCCGCGATGCCCTGATTCCTCCCGAGCCTGAGCCGGTTGATGTACACCAGCGGCTTGCCCAGAGCGGGGTACCGTACCCGGTGGCGCGGGTTCGGTTGGATAATACGCTGCCGCATCTTGACCGTACCTTTGACTACCAGGTTCCCGCTGAGCTGAGCGAAGATGCGGTTCCCGGCGCTCGTGTGCGTGTGCGGTTCGGTTCGCAGCGGGTTACGGGTTTTATCGCGGAGCGCGCCGAAACGACCGATGTTGCTAAGGGTCTGCAGCCGCTTTTATCGGTCCTGTCGAGGATTCCTGCGGTTTCTGCCGAGATTTTTGATCTTGCAGAGGCGCTTGCCGATCGGTATGCCTCAACCGTGGCGAATGTTTTGCGGCTTGCGGTGACGCCGCGCGTGGCATCTCTTGATAAACAGTATGCACAGTTTTTGCCTACGTTTTCCGAGCTCATGGGTCTGCCGCAAGGATCTGATGAAACCGCCGATAAGGCGGAAGATAGCACTTCTGAATCGGTCGCCGAAGATGACTCAGATACCGACCACGAGCCGCAGGAAGAAGCTCCTGAAGAAGCACCGACCAGTGGTTCGCCCTCTTTGACCGATGATATTCGTGGTTTCCTCTTGGGCGGTTTCGCGCCCTACCAGATTCACCCTCCTGCCGCCCAGGTTTCGGCAGAAGACTCCCGTGCCTTTAGCGATTATGAGAATGGCGCTGAGTTTTTAGAGGATCTAGCGGCTGGGTCTCCAGCGCGCGCGGTTATAAATGTGCTGCCCGCGCATCCTGAGTTCGATTGGGCTGAACTGCTGGCTATTGCCGTGGTGACGGCGGCTGCGAATGGCCGTGGTGCCTTAGCGGTGGCTCCCGACCAGAAGACCCTCGATAGGCTTGAGTCCGCGCTGAAACGTCGGGTGCCAGCAGGCGCTTATGTTCGGTTGAGTTCGAGCGATAAACCGCATAGCCGGTATCACGCCTATTTGAAAGCGCGCCTGGGGCTGGTGCCTATTGTGATTGGTACTCGTGCGGCAGCCTATGCCCCGGTTGCTAATTTGGGGCTGGTGGTGTGCTGGGATGACGGCGATTCTTCGCTTGTGGAGCGCCGTTCGCCCTATTGCCATGCGCGCGATGTGCTGTTATTGCGTGCCCAGGCAACGGATGCGGCGGCACTGTTCGCCGGTTACGCAATGAGCAGCGAGTCGGCACGATTGGTACGCACCCGGTGGGCTTCGCATGTGCGGGCACCTCGGGCGATAGTGCACGAGTTTTCGCCGCGCATTTTTTCGACGGGTAATGACTATCAGTTGGCGCGTGACCCGTTGGCGGCTGTGGCACGTATTCCTCGGTTGGCGTTTGAGCGTGCGCGTGTGGCTCTGCAGCATGGCCCAGTGCTGGTGCAGGTTGCCCGCGCCGGGTATGTTCCGTCGTTTTCGTGCCAGCGGTGCCGCATGCCTGCGCGCTGTAATACGTGTCGGGGGCCGCTCTCGTTGGCGGCGAGTGCTTCGGTGCCGAGTTGTTCGTGGTGCGGGCGTTTGGCACAGCAGTGGCGGTGTGCAGAGTGCGGGTATGATCAGTGGCGTTCGGGTACTGTGGGGGCTTTGCGCACCGCAGAGGAGCTGGGGCGCGCCTTCCGGGGCGTTCCGGTAATTTCTTCGGTGGGGGACCATGTGCGCGCTTCGGTGGGTGCCGAATCTGCGCTGGTGGTGGCGACCCCGGGGGCTGAGCCGGTAGCGTTTGGCGGTTATGCGGCGGCGTTGCTTTTGGACGCGGATGCGATGCTTCGTTTTGATTCTTTGCGTGCCCCGGAGGCCGCATTGCGGCGCTGGTTTAACGCGGCCGCGCTGGTGCGTTCTGCGGCTCAGGGTGGGGTTGTAGTGACGACTGCCTCGCCATCGCCGGTGGAGCAGGCGTTGGTTCGGTGGGATCCCACCTGGTTTGCCCTGTATGAGCTGGATGAGCGGTCGCAGATCGGTTTGCCCCCGGCGGTACGCACGGCGGCCATTACGGGTACCGAGGACGATGTTCAGGCATTCCTGGCGGAGCTGTACCTGCCGGAAGGAGTTCGGGTGACCGGGCCTATACCGCTGGACGAAGATTTCTTTGCGCACCAGCCTGTGCATGCCGGTACCGAGAGCGGGGGAGAGGGCGATATATCTGAGTTTTCACCCCCAGGAACCGAGAATGCGGTTCCCGGCGACTGGCGCGCTATTCTCTTCTTCTCCTACGCTCAAGCACCGCAGGTCACCCACGAGTTACGCTCCGTGCGTGCGGCACTATCAGCGCTTAAGCGTGTCGGAGCGGTGCAGGTTCGATGCGATGGGTTGGATGTCGTCTAATCACTAAGCTTTATACAAGATAGCATTTACTTTACTCTAAAAGTTATAGAAATATTTCATGCTTATATGAGTTTTTTCTTGATTCCTACGTGAACTTTCGATACTTTGTACGTTAGTTGGACATCATGGAAGAGGATTCTATATTCAGATGGAAGGTAAGGATGAGTAGGAGCAAAGGTAAGAAGTCATTAAATATAGAAAAGCCTGATCATGGCATTTTATTAATACATGGTATAGGCAACAGAAAAAGGGGTAGCACTTTACGCAAGCAAGGAAAAGTAATTGCAGGTGAAATTGCAAATCTAGCTAGTTCTGAAAATTTTCGGCAAAGTGAATACCCCCTTAAGAAAACAAGTAAAGAATATGTTATAGATTGCGGATTCTCATCTCCTTATAAAAAAGTATATATCCGAGAAAGTCACTGGTCAGATAATAATACTTTTAAAAATGCTTCTAAACAAAAAATACTGTGGCTTTTGATCAGAATACCATTAATTCTAATTTTCTTTTTCTATGATTGGAGAGATTTATCGAGTAAAAATACTCTGTCTAAAATATTTAGAATTCTAATCAGAATAACCATAGGCTTGTCTCTATCATCTATCCCTATATTAACTATACGTTATATATTTAGAGGAGAGTATTCTAATACCTCTATTCTAATTGTATACTTGATACTACTGGTTCTGATTATTCTAGCTTTTATAGCTATTATAAAATTGTTTAATTACATACGTATTGCGGTAGAGGGAAAGAAGGAATTACTAGATATAGAGGAAGGAATACGTAAAGATATATCTTTATTTCCAAAGACAGTAAAAAAGATATCTATAGTAGCTCACTCTCAAGGTGGTTACCTTGCGTATAAATTATTAGAAAATAAGTCACCAGAAGCCAAGAAGGTACATAGACTGTTCTGTGTAGGTAGCGGTATTATACCAATAACTATATTAAAAGAAGCATCTATGAAAAGGATCATTTATAGTTGGTTTTTATTTTTGCTATTTATCTCATTGGTGATTTTGGGAACGTTATTCCTTGGAGATTCTTCTATATATCTATTTTATCAGTTGATAAAGATTATTATAGTTGATTTAAATCCCATTCAAATGTTTCTCGGCGCACTGGGGGCTCAGTCCATGAATGCCTCAGGAGCTATTAATTTTATTGGTTGGGTAGATATAATTAAATTCAGCTTATTCCTAGCTATATTAATGCTTGCACATACAGTTATTTATATATTTAGTAAAATTATACTCAAAATTACCATTAATCCTTTAGATATAAAGGTATGGGAAGAATACTCATCCGTACATGATATAGTAGGGCGTTTATCTCCTCTATATTTTCTACATAAGAATAGTAACGATAGTAAAAAATATCCTAGCATAAGACCAGTAGGAATTCCCGGAAGCCCTTTAACAGTCCATCTTAATTATTTTAAAGACTATTCCTCAGTTCCCTATGTAGTATCTGAATATATCTATCGTTGCACTAAGCCTGATAGGTCTGTGGAAGAATCTATATATAAACACTCTCTCCGAAGAAGAAATTTTTTATATATCTCTTCCACTCCTTTTATGGTTATGTTAGCATTCTATTTTTACGATGTGCGAATAAATGATAAATCATTTACTGAATTATATCTTGCTTTTATTGGTTCCGTGTTTTCAATGTGTATACTCCTCTATATTCCTGTAACTATTATTAGTAGTTTAGGAAACCTTAAACTCGTACGTAATCATATTAATATTGATATTTCAGATAAGTACGTATACTATAGGGCGTTAACAGATAAGAATAGTTCTTTACTGAAGGCAATAAAGCCTTCATTAAAAGTAATTATTCTTCTATTAATCTTAGCAATATTTTCATTAAGTATGTTTTCCGGCAATTACGTACTTTATAATGTTTTCGACGGGTATGATAAGAATGTAATGGGAATTTATGCTTTAATTTCATATGTAGCATACATTTTTTCTTCTGCAATTTTAGTAGGATATTCTGGAAAACTTATAAATAAATGTCTATATTTTCCTATAATAGCCCCAATTATGCTGCTATTAATGCAGGGAATGGTACCTGCTTATAGTTTGTATATTTGTATTTTATTTATTTGCTATATAACATACTTTATAATTATATATAAACGCTGGGGTTTATTAAAAATCTAAATATGGTAGTTATCATTTTACTTATGGGACAACTCTTCTATAGCCCCTTCAAAACCCTCACCAGCTTCAACGCCGAATCCCGCCAGGAATAGTGTGAAGCATCCTGCAAGCCTTCGAGGATGACGCGGTCGCGTACCGCATCGTCTTCGAGGGAGCAGATTGCCTCAGCCCAGGCGGGCGCATCCGCCTGTGGATCCTCTGTGACAGGAGCGAAAACGGCGTGCGGGGCGATCTCGCGGAAAATATCGATATCGCTAATCACGGCGGGGCAGCCCGCCGCTTGAGCCTCCACCACGGGCAGCCCATACCCCTCAGCCCGAGAGGCTGTCACCAGTGCATGCGCAGACTCTAACAGTTCCGCATACTCTTCATCGGAAACCCCGTTGTGCACCACCACGTTCGAGCTTGCTGCCAGGGGAGAGAGTAACTCCTGATCTTCGAGCTCGGCGCGGCGCGCATCCGGCATCTTCGACAGCAGATGTAGCGTGTACCCCGGCAGCTCACGCATGGCATACAGCAGAGTCTCCACATTCTTATACGGCATGAACGAGCCCATATACACCAGGTGCCTGCTCGCGCCCTCAGCCCGTGACTTTGCACGGTGCAGAGCCTCATCCTCGCTCACCACAGACCCCGGCTGCGGGGCATTCGGCACCACATGTAGCGGCTTCTCCGTCAGCCGGTGCTCACGAATCAACCGCGCCGTAGACTCCGAAACCGTCACCACGGCATCTGCCCGGTTCAGCAGCATGCGCTGCGGTGTATAGCTCTTATGGAATAGCCGCCACCCAGCACGCACCGGTGCAGGCAAAAACCCCGGAGGAGTCGGGTGCGCATAATAAATCAGGTCATGCAGGGTCAGCACCAGCTTGAACTTGCGCCCCACCGAACCAATAGTCTGCATAGGGGAAAACACCACATCAGGGTTGTACTTATTGAGCTGAAGGGCAGCAGTCGGTTCTAAGGGGCCGGTCGGCGAACAAATATTCACATGCGGCAGATCAGGCAGCATCTGCAGCTGGCGTTCATCACTAATCACCATCACCAACTGCAGATCGGCAACCTCAGGAGCACCGGAATCCATCAAATCCTTCAACGCGCCCAAAAGCGAAGCGGTATACCGGCTAATGCCGTCGTGAAAGCCAATGCGTGTATAACGGGCGTCAACCATAAGTTTCATAGGATTCTCCTTGGGATTACACCGTAAAATCTTCGTGCGTGAATTCTGCAATCAAACCTGCCGCCAATGTAGGCGTCTCATAATGAATCAAATGCCCAACCTCAGGAATCATCTCAAAACGTTCACCAGGGGAGTGCGGGCGCCCCTCAAGCGCGGCAAACATGGCGCGTGCCGTCTGTGGGGTACCCAAATCATCATCTTCAGCAACAAGCATCTGCACGGGAACCCGAATCTGCGGGGCAAACTCGGCAGCGGTTGCCGAAATCGAAACCTCATAAGCCTGCAAAACACCCTTACGCGAGCCGAAAGACCCAAAATAGGCGGCGTGCTGGTTATTGATAAAGCGGCGCATGGCGGGTTCGCGGGTGCGCATCATCAACTCGCTCGTCACACGGGTAATCAGCTGTGAACGCAGCAATGGATAACCAATTTTTTCGGGAAGCGCAGCGCCCACGCGATAGTAGAACGATGCCGCCCGCGAGGCAATCTTCTGTGACCCTTCAAGTGCGGGCTCGCTAATGGGGTTAATGAGCGTTAGGCGGTCAAGTCCATGTGGATATTCGGCGGCATAAGCGGCGGTTACGATAGATCCAAACGAGTGTCCTACCACGTGAATATCAGAGCCATCAGGGCATGCAGGGTTTATCTGCTCAATAAGCGCGTGCAGCCATGCGGTATAGCCCTGCAAAGAAACAGTCATGGGCAGGTCTTCTGAACGCCCAAAACCCGGTAAGTCAGGGCTGATAATACTAGCTTCGGGTAAAAGCTTCAGAAGCCTGTTCGCAATAATCTCAAGCCCGTGATGATCGCCGCGGAACCCGTGAATCAGCAGGATCTTTGGAGAGCTTTCGACAGGAAAAACGCCGGGGCCCATGCCCGCACCATACTGCCAATACCGTGTAGTTGCCCCAAACAGCTCTATTTCAAATCTAGTGCCCGGGATGAGTGCCCCCGGCACACCTTCAAGAACGGTACTGGGTGATGTCACGGCGGGTGCCTTTCGTGTGTTGCGGGCTCGGTCGCTGTAAATCCCTGCGGGAGATTCACGGAGGGCGTGCGTAAACCGGCTTACACACGCAATGATTTCTCTCAGTGTACGTGGAATTTCTGTGTAGGTGCTGGAGATTTAGATGAAAAGTCAAACAATATTCAGAGTTTTTCGTCGTATACGGCTAAAAATGGTTTACGCGCGCGGGGTTGCTCTGGCGGCAACGAAGGCGAAGCGGGCGCGGGCGGTGAGGCGCATCCACGATATGAAACGGGAACTCGTAAGTTTATGAATACATCAAGAAACCTTTGTGGGTACACGCTAGAATAGGTTGGTTAGCGAAAATCAAACGTCAAAGGAATCGTAGTAGTGTCTGCTGAGGTAGAGACCGAACGCATCGAGAATGCGTATGACTTCCGTGCACAGGAAGCGAAATGGCGCCCTTACTGGGAAGAAACGGGTGTCTTCAAACCAACCGGCAACGCCGCGAAAGGTCGCCGCTATGTGCTAGACATGTTTCCGTACCCCTCAGGTGACCTGCATATGGGCCACGCAGAAGCGTTTGCTATTGGAGACATGAATGCCCGCTACTACAAGCAGTGCGGCTACGATGTTCTGCACCCTATCGGTTGGGATTCCTTCGGTTTGCCCGCAGAAAACGCTGCTATCAAGAACGGTACCCACCCAAAAGAGTGGACCTACAAGAATATTGACACGCAGGCAGAATCTTTTAAACGTTACGCTATCGCCGTGGATTGGGATCGACGCCTGCACACCTCAGACCCCGAATACTATAAGTGGACCCAGTGGCTTTTTGAGCAGTTCTATAAGAAGGGCTTGGCCTACCGCAAAGACTCGATGGTGAACTGGTGCCCCAAAGATCAGACCGTGCTCGCGAACGAGCAGGTGGTTAACGGTGCCTGTGAACGATGCGGCACCACGGTTACTAAGAAGTCGCTAAATCAGTGGTACTTCAAGATTACTGATTACGCCCAGCAGCTTCTTGACGATATGGAGCAGCTTGAGGGCAAATGGCCCGAACGTGTTTTGCTGATGCAGCGGAACTGGATTGGGCGTTCCGAAGGTGCTGAGGTTCGCTTCGAGATTGAGGCTACCGAGGCACAGCCTGCCGAATCCTTCACGGTCTTCACCACCCGCCCAGATACCCTCTACGGTTCAACCTTTATTGTTGTTGCCGCTGACTCGACCTTTGCCGAGCAGATTGTGGCACCCGAACAGGCACAGGCGCTAGAGGACTACCGCGAGCAGATTAAGGCGCTCAGCGATATTGACCGCCAGTCTTCCGAGCGTGAAAAGACCGGTATGTTTACTGGGCGTTACGCAATCAACCCGCTGAACGGCGCAAAGTTGCCGGTGTGGGCTTCAGATTATGTGCTTGCCGATTATGGTACCGGCGCTATTATGGCGGTGCCCGCGCACGATCAGCGTGACCTTGACTTCGCCAAGAAATTCGACCTGCCGATCGTGACGGTGCTCGATGTTGAGGGCGAGGAAGACCCTGCCGAGTCGGGTATCGCCACTGCGGGCGATGGGGTACTCATTAACTCCGGTGAGCTAACCGGACTTCCTAAGGCAGAGGCTATTGCGAAGGCTACCGAGCTGGTTGAGGCTGCCGGCACCGGCGAAGGTAAGGTTATTTACCGCCTGCGCGACTGGTTGCTCTCGCGCCAGCGTTTCTGGGGCACGCCTATTCCCGTGATTCACTGTGAGGACTGTGGCGAGGTGCTGGTTCCTGAAGAACAGCTGCCGGTTCTGTTGCCGGATAATCTGCGTGGCGAGCAGCTGGCGCCCAAGGGACAGTCGCCCCTTGCTGCCGCCGATGATTGGGCTATAGTTCCCTGCCCACAGTGCGGTAAGAGCGCCCGCCGCGATTCCGACACGATGGATACCTTCGTGGATTCTTCCTGGTACTTCCTGCGCTATGTTTCGCCCCGTTACGCCGAAGGCCCCTTCGACCCGCAGGCGATCAGGGAATGGGGCGCGGTCAATATGTACGTGGGCGGTGTGGAACACGCGATTCTGCACCTGCTGTATGCGCGTTTCTTCACGAAAGTTATTCGTGATTTGGGGCTGATTGAGCACGGCGAGCCGTTCAAAGCTCTCATGAATCAGGGTCAGGTTCTCAACGGCGGTAAGGCCATGTCGAAATCGCTGGGCAATGGTGTAAACCTGGGTGAGCAGCTTGATAAGTTCGGTGTGGATGCAGTGCGCACTACCATGATCTTCGCTTCGCCGCCCGAAGATGATGTGGACTGGGCGGATGTTTCGCCCGCCGGTTCGCAGAAGTTCTTGGCGCGCGCATGGCGTATTGCTCAGGACGTTACCTCCGAACCTGGTGTGGATGCGGCATCCGGCGATGCGAACCTGCACAAGCTGGTGGCGCGTACCATACATGATGTGAAGCAGCTTCTTGACTCGGGTAAGTTCAACGTGGTGGTCGCCAAGACTATGGAGCTGGTGAATGCTACCCGTAAGGCTATCGATTCGGGCCCTGGGGGAGCGGACCCTGCGGTGCGCGAAGCCGCCGAAACTATTGCGATCTTGTTGTCACTCTACGCGCCGTACACCGCCGAGGACATGTGGCACGCGCTGGGATACGATAACCCGGTGCTGACCGCAGGTTTCCCGCAGGTAGATGAATCCCTGCTCGTGGATGATACCGTCACCGCAATCGTGCAGATCAAGGGCAAAGTGAAGGCGCGCCTTGAGGTATCAAAGGATATTTCTGAAGCTGAGCTTGAAAAACAAGCCCTGGAGGACGAGACTATCGCGAAGCTGGTGGAAGGCTCCGAAATCCGTAAGGTGATTGTGCGAGTCCCCAAACTGGTGAATATCGTCATCTAGAGTTTTCAGAACGTTGATGCGGTGCCGCCGGAAGAAAACTTTTCGGGTTTTGCTTCCGGCGGCACCATTCTTTTTAGCTATGATGAGAAAGTCGGTTATTGCAAATTGCCGTATTTTTAAGATTCAGGAGGGTGCCTTATGGGACGCATCGCTGTTGTGACAGACTCAGCCGCTGCTATTGCTCCTGAAATTCTTAAGGAGCGTCAAGAACGCGGTGGGTTTGCTGTGGTACCCATGCCGGTATCCGTTCAAGAGACGCCCGCACGCGCAGGCATCAGGGGCACACGAACCGAGACGAATACCCGCGATTTAACCGGTCTTAGCCTCGAGGAAATTGACGAAGCCATTTTAATGGCGCATGTCCTCGGAAATACGGTCAATACCTCCGGCCCTGCCCCCGGTGTCTTTGCCGATACCTACGATGCCCTCGTTGATGAAGGGTACGAGCATATTCTGTCGATACACCTCTCGGGAGAGCTCTCTGGAACCGTTGAGTCAGCGCGAGTGGGTGCGCAGCTTTCTAAAGCGCGAGTGACCGTACTTGATTCCCGTACCGTCGCCGGAGCCTATGGGCATGCGGCGCTGCATGCCCATGATGTAGCCGATATTTGCGATAGTCCTGAGGAACTTGCCGAAGTAGTTACCGGTATATGCGCCGAGACCGACATTTATTTCTACATTCCTACTCTCGATGCGCTTCGCCGCGGGGGTCGTGTCTCGCCCGCGTTGGCGATGGTCGGGCAGATGTTCCAGATCAAGCCTATCGGCACGGTCGCGGATGGAAAACTGACCTATGTTGAGCGCCCCCGTACCGCAACGCGCGCGAAAGAACGCCTCACGCAGATTATTCGTGACGTTTGTACTAAGCACCAATCGGTAAAAAAGCATCCTGCAGCTGCGGCTGCGCAGCACGGCGTGCGGCCAACCGGTCATGTGGTGGCGCTTCACCATATGGGTAACTTTGCGGAGGCTAAAGCCTTGCAAGATTCGTTGGGAGCCTTCGCTTCGGATGCGGTTCTTAGCTCTCTCCCGCCCGTATTGGCGGCGCATTCCGGACTGGGTGCACTTGCCGCTGTCATCTATTAGCCATGCGATGTGAGAATGTCATTTTTCTTTGTGTAGCCGCTAAAATTACCCGATTCACCCGCAAAAATTGGCGCAATCCCTGTGGATAGCCGGTTTTTATGTCCCGCTCGGATAGTTATCCACAGAATATAGGAACCGCCCGGCAGGGGCATAAGCACGCGGCTAGGCTTGCACTATGACCCGCGATAACGCCCACCAAGCATTTCACCCACTAAGCTCTTCTATGCAGACGCTACCCGAAAGAGCTGAGACGTCGGTACCAGCACAGGAAGCTCAGACAGAGAAGCAAAGCCCCTATGGGATCTGGGATGACGAGCCCACAGAACGCCTTATGCCGCATGATGATTTTGCGGAAGGGTCTGCTTCTTCTGCCTCGGTGGGGAAGAGCCCTCGAAGACTCTACTCAGATTCTTACGAACAAACCGTGTATGAGCAGCATGAGTCGGCATCTGAACAGCTTTTAAGACGAGCTAGACAACGCGCCACTCATAGCACCGAACCAGACGATTTGGCGGAAAGCTACTACGAGGGCACACAGCAGCAGATCTCCGCGGTAAAACCTGCGCACAACCCTGCCAATGAACAGCGCGGCGAGCGCACTACTCACGTTATTGCACAGCGTGAGAATATGCCCGAAGAGCTCATTCAGGATGAATGGGACGAATGGGAAACACCAGCGAAAACCCGTGCTTTTCGGTGGAAGGTTCCGCCCTATGCCGTCTTCGTTTTAGCCTTGGGCGTTCTAGGAATTATTCTCTGGGGGTTGCTAGGATTTACACCCACTCCGCAAGCAAACGAAGAGTCTACCAGTAGCGCCCAGGTGGCGGCGCCAGGGGCTAGCTCATCCGTAATTCCGAGTGCCACCCCTTCGGATTCATCTGCGCAGAATAAAATTCCGAATAAGAATGGCACTATTCGAGTGCATATAGCTGGAGCAGTCAAAACTCCTGGCGTGCAAACGCTCCCTGCTGATGCCCGCGCCATTGATGCCCTTGAAGCCGCAGGAGGCGCAACCCCGGATGCCGACCTCAACCGGGTAAACCTCGCGGGCAGCCTTAGCGACGGCACACAGCTTTATATCCCTAAGACAGGGGAGACCGCTGCACCGGTACTTGCCGCACCAGCCGGAGGAAACAGTGCTTCACCCAACGGTTCTCCGGGAGCCGCGCAAAATCCTGCGGCACCGAAATCTTCTGCGGGCACTGGGCAGCAGGGCGCACCGGGTTCTCCTATCAACCTGAATACTGCGACTGCTGAGCAGCTGCAGACTTTGCCGCGCATTGGTCCTTCTCTAGCCGCCCGCATTATTTCTTGGCGTGATGCTCACGGAGGCTTCAAAAGTGTTGATGAGCTGGATGCAGTACCTGGCATCGGTCCCTCTCTCATGAGTTCGTTGCGCCCGCTCGTCACAGTCTAAATCCGTTAGCGTCAAACAATATAGGTAATGAGCCGCATCATGAGTTTTCTGCACATTCCGCCTAAGCTCAAACCATATCTCACCCGAAATTTCGCCCGTACCGAGTGGATGCGCTATCGCCGCGACCATAACCACGAATGGTTTCGCGCTGTTAGTGCCATTATTCACCTTGATATACGGCTTATAGTCTCGGCGGTCGTACTCTGGATTTTCACGCTGGCCGCCATGTATCACGGTACTTTTCAGCCCTATAAATACTGCGTTTTAGTGGCTATTAGCCTGCTTGGAATAATCACCATAACGCTTAATACCTTCTATGGACGCAAAATCGCCCATATTCTTTGTCCTATCCTCGGGCAGTTCATGTTCATTATGCTCTTGGTGACTCTGCAAGCTGTCCTGCTCATGCTGACCGGAACGGATTCCAGCCGCACGACCCTAAGAGATGCTGAAGGAACCTCGTTACGTATAACCGGAGTCATCAGGGAAATACGCCCTCTTGACTCGCATACGAATATGATCATTCTCAGCACCGACACGGCTCAATACCGTAGTCTTCGAGCACCAATTCATGAAGATATTCGTATTTACAGCAACACACAAAAACAGCAGCTTAACCCCGGAACCCGGGTTAACGCGCTCGGAACCCTTGAAAATAAAGGCACCACCGCATTCCTCAAAGGTGCAAGCATATTCCCTCAACCGAACCAAAATCTTGAGCACACACGCGCCCTAAACACTAGGATGCGCGATTATGCCCGCCGACACCTCGATGCCGAAACCACGGCGTTACTTCTAGGTACCGCCTATGGCGATGACTCCGCAATGCCCAACACCAGTAAGGAAAACTATAAGCTTAGCGGGCTCAGTCACCTTACCGCAGTCTCTGGAGCAAATATCGCCATCATTTTCATGGCTGGCTACCGTTTTGGAATTCTCGTGCGCGTTCCACGCCGCCTTATGATCGGAATGGGTATTACCGCCGTCGTTCTCTACTCCACGATTCTCACTTTTGAGGGATCCGTAATCCGCTCTATTCTCATGGGGTCACTAGGAGCTTTGGCGATGCTCCGCGGCACCGGGAGAAATACTCTTAGCGCGCTCGCCACCACTATCGTGTTCTGCCTCATCGCTGCGCCGAAACTCGCCGGTGACCTCGGCTTTATGCTCTCCACCGTGGCTACGGCATCGCTGATAGCGCTCGGACCCTCACTCACGCGTCTCTTGATGCGCGTCCTACCGCACACCCTCGCCGAACTTATAGCAGCTTCCGCCAGCGCCTCGCTCTGGTGTACCCCTGTTATTTTAGGTATCAGCGGCAAAATACCGCTCTATACCATTCCCGCAAATATGCTCGCCGCTCCACTAACCGCGATCACCATGTTTGCTGGTCTTGCCGCGTTCCTGAGCTACAGCATCAACTTCACGGCCATCACGGATATTGCTCTTATTCTCGGTAGAATACCGGTACAGGGCATCGAATACATAGCGAAATATTTTGCACACGCACCCGCAAATCCACTCGATGTAGATGTTACTCTGGCATCTGTAGCTTTTGCTGGAGTTACTGTCTTTGCGGGTAGCCTGCTGATATGGCTCTGGGATTACCGTATTTACAAGCGCGAGCTTCACCTCGATTATGTACGTATACCCGGTACTCAGCATGCAACCAGCACGCGCCGTCAATCACCAACGCACCAAATCGGTCAAAGACACTTCGGTATGATAGAAACAGCAACACACCGAACGAGCAATGAGGTACCGTGACTCCCAGGGGAAGCTCATCACGCGGCAACTACCGCGGCCAACGCGCTAATAAAACGCTTGATAACGCATGGCGCACCGTAGATCCCGCACCGGTCATCATGCTCCACGGTTCCGAAGAGTATTTCGCTTCACGAGCACGTGAACGTCTGCGCACCGCTTTTTATAGCACCTATCCAAATGCAGACCTAGTCACCATCAACGCTTCCACCTACACTGCGGGGGAACTCACTCTCCTCGCGAGCCCGTCGCTCTTCGGGACTGCCAAAATAATAGATGCTGACAACGTCGCCACCATGAGTGAAGACTTCCTTAACGATGTTCTCAGCTACATTGCTGCCCCAGAATCCGACATTATGCTCATTATGCAGCATTCTGGCGGCAATCGCGGCAAAAAACTCATTGATGCCATACGTAAAAACCACGTTCTTATTCCCTGTAAACCGCTCAAAGCCGAGCGCGAAAAAACGGAATTTGTCACCAGTGAATTCCGAGAGGCTAAACGCACTATCGATCCCGGGGCCCTCCGCCTACTCGTAGCCGCTACCAACGACACCGCCGAACTTGCCTCTGCCTGTGCTCAACTTCAAGCAGATATTGCGGGAAATATTACCGAAGAGATCGTGAACCGTTACTATGGCGGGCGAACCGAAGTTACTGCTTTTCGGGTGGGAGACGCCGCCGTTACGGGAAACGCAGCAGAAGCGCTTAGGCTTTTACGACATGCTTTAGCAACGGGAACAGAACCTATCCCTCTGTTGGGGGCACTTGCCATGCGTATTCGCAATATTGCCCGCGTGCATCATGTGCGTGCCAGTGCCCAGGAACTTGCCCGTGAGGTAGGTATGGCTCCGTGGCAGGTTGAACAGGCACAACGCGACGGAAGGCGTTTCACCGGGGAACAGATCGCCCGTATCGTGCAGCTACTTGCTGATGCCGACGCACAGCTCAAGGGGGAGGGACTAGACCCAGTATATGCGGTTGAACGCGCGGTACTTGCCATTGCGTTGCCTCATAACCGCTCATAAATGCATTTTTATTTTGCTCATATATGAGCTAGGGAAAGATTTGCGTCATAAGGCATAATGGACTCCATGCTACAAACACTGAAAAAAGCATTCTTCGCCGTTTTGCCTTCGCTTCGGAAAGCAGCAGAAGATGCTCTGCGCGATAATGCACAACAGTCGCAAGCACAGACCAACCACGATTCTGAACAACCTCAGACATCAAATGCGCCGAAACCAGGCCCCGGTGCTTCTAAGTCTGCGCCCTCTCAACAGCAGAGTTCGCAGGGACAGGGCTCAGACTATCCAGGAGACTATCGCGGGTCTATTGACTTTGAGTATTCTCCCTCATTGGACGGCGATCCAGATCCTGGTGAGATCGTGTGGACTTGGGTTCCTTACGAAGAAGACCATACTCAGGGGAAAGACCGCCCGGTCATCCTTGTAGGGCGTGACGGGGAATACCTGCTTGCCTTCATGATGACCAGCAAAGACCACAACAACCGCGATCATGCAGATTCTAATTATCTAGATATTGGTTCAGGCTCTTGGGATTCCCAGGGTCGGGCTTCCGAGGTCAAACTCAATCGCGTCCTACGGGTGCGTCCTGAGAACATGCGCCGTGAAGGGGCAATTATGCCTCACGAGACTTTCCGCCTTATCGAACAAGCCTACAACCGCCGTTAGTCCGAGATTGTACCTATCTCAAAAGCGCGAAAATCATATATCATCCTTGAAATAAAAGGTATTCTTACAGGCACTTATCTGCTATGATTTGTGGTTGAGTGTCTGGTGGTCATCAGGCACTGCTGGCCGGTTGCCATAGGCATCCCCACGCCGCTCAGTCGATGATCGGTCAGCATAGCCCTCACCGACCAATAAGACAAACAGAAAGTTTAATCGTGGCTAATATCAAGTCCCAGAAAAAGCGCATCCTCACCAACGAGAAGGCTCGTCTGCGTAACAACGCTATTAAATCTGAGCTGAAGACCGCAACCCGCCGGGTTAAGGAAGCTGTTGAGGCACAGAACAAGGAAGCTGCCGAAGAGGCACTGCGTTTTGTGAGCCGCAAGCTGGATAAGGCTGTTTCTAAGGGTGTTCTGCACAAGAAGAACGCTGCTAACAAGAAGTCCGGTCTAGCGCATCTGGTTAACAAACTTTCCTAATGTCAGCCTCTGTATGAGGCGCATTGCGAAGTGATAAGGTTTCCCCGTCGGTTCTCTCCCGGCGGGGAATTCTTTGTGCCCGCCAGCCGTGCCGGTTCGCGCTTCCAGCGTGCATTATGGGAAAATAAAAGATAATTGTGCCAGCTGCCTGATGAACCTCCATGAAAGGAATATGCGAGTGGCTCCTCTGTCGAAAAATCCGCCAATACCGGCGGCTACCGACCCCGCGATTATTCGCAACTTCTGCATTATTGCACATATCGATCACGGAAAATCCACGCTCGCTGACCGTATGCTTCAGGCAACTGGCGTTGTCGCGCCGCGCGATATGAAGGCACAATACCTTGACCGCATGGATATTGAGCGTGAACGAGGCATCACCATTAAATCCCAGGCAGTACGTATGCCATGGGAGATCGACGGTACTTCCTATGCACTCAATATGATTGATACTCCGGGACACGTTGACTTCACCTATGAAGTCTCTCGCTCACTTGCCGCATGCGAAGGCGCTCTGCTTCTTGTTGATGCAGCACAGGGGATTGAAGCCCAAACTCTCGCCAACCTTTACTTAGCGATGGAGAACGATCTTACGATTATTCCCGTCCTGAATAAGATCGACTTGCCCGCCGCTATGCCCGATAAATATGCTGAGGAGCTGGCAAACCTTATTGGTTGCGAACCTGAGGAGGTTCTGCGGGTTTCGGGTAAAACCGGTGAGGGTGTAGAAGCTCTACTGGATCGTATTGTCGAAGGTATACCCGCGCCCGTTGGCCAAGCGAATGCGCCTGCCCGCGCCATGATTTTTGACTCGGTGTACGATTCCTACCGCGGAGTGGTCACCTATGTGCGTGTCGTAGATGGAAAACTTGAACCGCGCCAGAAAATCAAGATGATGTCTACCGGAGCAGAACACGATCTGCTTGAGATTGGGGTAATTTCACCCGACCCCATTCCCTCCAAAGGGCTGAGCGTAGGTGAAGTGGGCTATTTGATCACTGGCGTGAAGGACGTTCGGCAGTCCCGCGTGGGCGATACCGTAACCTCTGCCGTCAAACCTGCTGCAGAATCCCTAGGCGGCTATGAAGACCCGAAACCTATGGTGTTCTCTGGGCTATTTCCTATTGATGGTTCAGATTATCCGGCGTTGCGAGATGCCCTAGACAAGCTCAAGCTCAACGATGCTGCGCTTGTCTACGAACCCGAAACTTCTGCAGCACTCGGGTTTGGTTTCCGGTGTGGCTTCTTAGGCCTGCTGCACCTTGAAATCGTGCGCGAACGCTTGGAACGCGAGTTCAATCTCGACCTTATTTCGACCGCCCCCAACGTTATCTACGATGTTGTGGACGAATCGGGTAATGCAAAGCGCGTGACTAATCCAAGCGAGTTCCCCGAGGGTAAGGTCGCAACCATTCGTGAACCGATGGTGGCATGTACGATTATTGCCCCCAGCGACTATATTGGGGCGATCATGGAGTTGTGCCAGTCGCGCCGCGGGCAAATGGGCGGCATGGACTACCTATCTGAGGATCGCGTTGAGATGCGGTACCGCCTGCCGCTGGCCGAGATTGTCTTTGATTTCTTCGATCAGCTCAAGTCCCGTACTCGTGGGTATGCATCCTTGGACTGGAAGTTCGATGGTGAGGAAGAGGCTGACCTGGTGAAGGTCGATATCCTGCTTCAGGGTGAGAAAGTGGATGCTTTCTCGGCTATTACCCATCGCGACAAGGCCTATTCGTACGGTTTGATGATGACGAGTAAACTCCGTGAGCTAATACCTCGTCAGCAATTTGAGGTTCCTATTCAGGCTGCTATTGGTTCTCGCATCATTGCCCGCGAGAATATCCGCGCTATGCGCAAGGACGTGCTGTCAAAATGCTACGGTGGCGATATTTCGCGTAAGCGCAAGCTGCTGGAAAAGCAGAAGGAAGGCAAGAAGCGCATGAAGATGGTCGGCCGCGTCGAGGTACCGCAAGAGGCATTCATCGCCGCCCTATCTTCGGGCGAAGAGAAAGAGAAGAAAGACAAAAAGAAGTAAATCTTTACCGTCTTTCTTGCGGGTAGAGACCTGACTCCAAGAAAAGAGCGTCTCTACCCATCATTTTTACGCACATGCACTCGGCTAGATTCTCATGAAGGAGGCATCGTATGGCACCCGCGCAACCGGTTGGCGCGCCCGCGCCGCGTGATGGACGCATCCCAGCCTCGTGTGCGCACGGGTGCCAAAACCGTGATTTTAGCCTCTATGTACATATTCCGTTCTGCTCAGTGCGATGTGGGTATTGTGATTTCAACACTTATGCCACCGAAGATTTTGGTGACGGGATAGGGCTGGGTACGTATGCGGACGATGCTACAGCTGAGATTTTCTTTGCCGCTCGCGCTCTTGAAGCATCCGGGGTGGTAAAGCGGCCGTTGCATACGGTATTCTTCGGCGGGGGTACGCCCACGAAACTCCCTGCGTATGATTTGGTGCGCATCCTGAGAACTGCAATTGATATTTTCGGTATCGAAGATGGTGCTGAGGTCACCACCGAGGCTAATCCTGACTCTGTCACCTATGAGGATCTGCAGACGTTAAAAGACGGCGGATTTACGCGTGTTTCTTTTGGTATGCAATCTGTTGTGCCCGAGGTTTTGAAAGTTCTTGACCGTACCCATACGCCCGAAAATGTTCCTAAAGTTGTGGCGTGGGCGCGAGATATTGGTCTTCAAGTATCGATAGATTTAATTTATGGCTCTCCGTCAGAAACGCTGGAGCAGTGGGAGCAAAGTGTGCAAGCGGCGATTTCTTATCAGCCAGACCACATTTCTGCATATTCTTTGATTGTTGAAGACGGTACTAAACTTGCCGCACAAATTCGGCGCGGTGAATATACAATGCCTGATGATGACCTCATGGCAGATATGTATTTGCGTGCAGAAGATCTTCTCATGCAAGCCGGATATCGGTGGTATGAGGTCTCGAATTATTCTCGGTCTGAGCATACTCGAAGTGACCATAATATGGCGTATTGGCGTAATCAAGACTGGTGGGGAATAGGACCGGGAGCACATTCACATATAAACGGTACCCGGTGGTGGAATATTAAACATCCCGTTCCCTATGCGCATCGCGTTCGAGCTGGGCAGTCGCCGGCCGCAGCGCGAGAGATTTTAGACTCAGATTCTCGTTCTTTTGAGACGATTATGCTGTTGATTCGAGTACGTGAGGGGCTGCCTATGCACGAGCTTCTAGCCGTGCATCCTGCCGCTGACCTGGGGTCTTCTTTACGGTGGTTGCTCTCGCAAGGTCTCATTGAACCCGACATTTTTACAAATACTGGTGCGCCCAACCCTGATGCTTCGGTAAAACTCACACTGCAGGGGCGACTTTTAGGTGATGCTGTTACTCGAGAATTACTTCCAGATATAAAATAAATGTCTCGTAAAATATGCGAGAATACTTACCCCAAAAATATAATTGCCTTAACTTTCAGGATAAAATAATTGAATTACTAGACATTAGGTTGAAACTAAGGTAGAGTTTATATTGGCAGGACGGTATATGTTACAGCGTGTTGTCGTCTTTGCTGAAGTTGAGTGAATACGGTTGAAGGTCCCTTGTGTATCAGGGGCCTTCAATCGTTAACAGGTGTTTTATGTGGTATGTAATATGCGCGTAAAAATAAAGGGCCACATATTCCATATCGAAATAGTGACCCTGGATGCCTTGCCTTATACGATGTATAAGTCTGTTTATACGCGGCGCTCGGCTGCCTGTTGTTGCTGTTGCCCTTCCATTTCTTCTCGGTGCTGCTTCTTCTTTTCTTTGAAGTCTTCAGCAGGCTTGAGGAAAAGGTCAAGGATACGCAGGTTGAGCTTGTACCTATGAGGTTCTCCTTGAGCGGCGTAGATGCCCGCAATTACGGAACTGATCGCCATATAAAGCCACAGAATAGCAGTAAAGAACATCATGAGGCTTGCCATGCCGGGCACGAAGCTCAAAATGAGAAGAACAAGAATCATGATTGAAGGCAGAAGCGTAAAGTTCATGGCTTCACGTGACTCTTGCTCAGTGAAGGGGGCGCGGTCACGATACAAATAGTAGATAGCAGCGGCAGGCAAAAACCCGATGATGCCGCTAAAGTGAGCAAAAGTCGCCATGCTCCGGTCCTGCGACACAGGCAAAGGTGTAATGTTTCGTTTATGCCCCTCCGGGCGAGTATCTTGAACCACAGAAATCCTGATTATTACTCGTCTATTTTGCTCTGCCGTACACATGCCTCAGTTGGTGCACCTGTACAACCTAAAATCCTTATTTATTGTAACGTGTTTTACCGAACGCCTTGCCAGAGGCGCGGCATAGACAACCTGAGCTACTCACATTACCTTATTCAGTCAGAAAATCAATGAGCGACTCAACAGGTCCTAGCAGCGTAGGATCAAGATCAGAATAAGAGTCAACTCGGGAAAGAATACGTTTCCAGGCGTTTGCCACGTCTTCCTGGTTTTGATGTGGCTGTCCCAACCGACGTAGAATTCCTTTCTTCCAGTCCTCACCTCGAGGCACCTGCGGCCATGCCGGAATTCCGAGAACCTGCGGCTTGACGGCCTGCCAAATATCAATGAAAGGGTGCCCCACAATCTTAATATTTCCAGCAGCGCCGGGAACAGCTAAAGCCTCCGCCACAACACGTTCTTCCTTGGTGCCTTTCAGAAGATGATCCACAAGAATTCCAAGTCGTCGCTCTGGACCGGGGGAGAACTCTTCAACGGCAGTTGCTAAATCATCAACACCATGAAGGGGCTCGACCACAATACCTTCAACCCGCAGATCATGGCCCCACACTTTCTCGACGAGTTCCGCATCATGAAGCCCCTCAACCCAGATTCTGGATGCGCGCGCCACCCGTGCTGGAGCGTTTTCAACTGCTACCGAACCAGAACGAGAAATTTTGCGCCCTGAGGTCTTTCGTGGTGTTGGGGCAACAATCTCAACCGGTTCGCCCTCAAGAAAGTACCCGATTCCTAAAGGAAAATTTTTGACCCGTCCGTGAGCGTCTTCAAGCCCGAAAAATATTTCTCCACCGATACGTTCGGCACGCACTACTTCGCCAACCCACCCGTTAAGATCCTCAAGGACCATCCCGCGTTTTAGCTCGACCCGACGAGGAGAAGCAGGCCTGTTATTTATTGAGGCACGTGATAGATCTTGTGCACCCCAAGCGTATCGTTCACTCATATCTTGCATCCTTCGTACAACGGCACCACGGATATTGCCTGGTTTCCGCAGGTTAGCTTCTGGCAGAACCCATCCAATTCTAAAGTATTGATAACTCGCTTCTGGCGAAAGACTAGTACCGTTAGGGGTTACCCGGCTATGATAAAAGTAGTTTTTAGCACTCTCTCAACAAGAGTGCCAGATTATGCTTTTCCAGATTGTTAACCACCGATAGGGTCGCAAGGAGTACCATGTCACACGAACGCCGCATGCGCATACTGCAGGCAATCGTTGAAGACTACGTGCGCACAGGCGAACCCATAGGTTCAAAGACGCTGGCACAGCGCCACCATCTTCAAGTATCCAGTGCCACGATACGCAATGATATGGCAGCTTTAGAAGAACAGGGACTTTTGAGCGCACCGCACGCCAGCGCTGGGCGTATTCCTACAGAACAGGGATACAGGTTCTTCGTCGATGCTCTAACCGCGCCGCGTGCTCTCTCTGCAACCCAAGTTTCGGCGTTACGGCAAATTCTTGAAAGCGCACACAGCGTAGAAGACATGATTGAAGCCGCCACCCGAACACTTGCGCATCTCACGCATCAGGTAGCACTTATCCAGTACCCAACACGTAACGCTGGAACTCTCTTGCATCTTGAGTTCGTACCCCTAGATTCACGCACGCTTTTAGCATTGCTTATCAGTGATCTTGGCACAATCCACCGGGTTACCGTGATATTGCCGGAGACTACAGCCTTATCGCATGATGAAACTGTGTCAGCTCTTGCAGCGATTAAAGAAAACCTGCTTAAAATGCTTCAGGGTTTACCCTTCGAAAACATAAGTGCATTGCTGCCAGAAGCGCATCATCCAGCGTTGCGAGGTCGTTCTCCGGAGCTTACCGAAGCTATCGTGGATCATCTGCGAGCACAACCTTATTTTGAACGAGATATTCGCTTCGCGATCTCTGGCACCTCAAACCTAGCACGAAGTCACGACGACTTCTCGGCGAGCATAGCTCCCATTTTGGATGCGCTCGAAGAACAAGTTACGCTGCTTCGCGTGCTGTCTCACGCATCGGTTCAAGAAGCCGGGTACAGTGTAAGGATCGGTCACGAGAATACGGAGCAAGCGCTTCAAGGAGCTTCTATTGTCACTGGTGAATACGATTCACCCGTTGTAGTTTCATACGGCAAACAACATTTACCAGATAATGAAGGCGCCTTGGGGAAGCATACGGCAAAACTTGGCGTGGTGGGTCCAGTCCGCATGGATTACCGTGGTAACATTGCGGCGGTGAACGCGGTAGCTCGCTATCTAGGTCATGTCTTAGGCACACGAGCATCATGACATCGTGCGAGTAATTCCTCAGAACCCCGTAAACTTACCGATTTTATATTGACACCATATCCGGAGCACTCCGGTACGAAAAGGATAGAAGAAACACGTGAGCGATCACTACTCAACTCTTGGAGTCTCGAAGGATGCAAGCCCCGAAGAGATCAAAAAAGCGTACCGTAAAAAGGCGCGTCAACTGCACCCCGACGTTAACCCATCCGAAGAGGCAGCTGAGGAATTCAAACGTGTAACCCTCGCCTACGAAGTACTCTCAGATAACGAGAAACGCCGTAATTACGACGCTACCGGCGATGAACAGGGTCGTGCAGGATTCCCTGGAGGCGCAGGAGGGTTCGGCGGCTTTGGCTCAGGAAGTTTCGGGTTCCAAGACCTTTTCGATATGTTTACCGGAGGCGGTGGACAAAGCGGTCCCGCATCCCGCGTACGCCAGGGACAAGACGCACTTATCAACGTCTCGATATCCCTTAAAGACGCAGTTTTTGGCGTCGAAAAGACTGTAGAGCTTAACACGGCCGTCACTTGTAAATCCTGTGAAGGTGAAGGAACCGCTCCCGGAACCCACCCCGAAACCTGTGAGACCTGTCATGGCCAGGGATTCATGCAGCGCCGTGTTCAATCCATCCTAGGAACCGTCATGCAGCAGGTAGAGTGCCCCAGCTGTCAGGGATATGGCACCGTCATCAAACACCGCTGCCCAGAATGCCACGGACAGGGCCGTGTGGGCGAAAAACTCCCGCTGACCTTCACCGTTCCCGCCGGTGTTAATGACGGAGCCCGCATACGTCTGCGAGGTAAAGGCGAAGCTGGACTCAATGGTGGTCCCAATGGCGATCTTTATATTGATCTCAACGTTAAGCGCGATAAATACTTTGTTCGCGATGGTGATAATCTCACCACAACGGTGAATATTCCTATGGTCGCAGCCGTTTTAGGAACCACCGTACCCTTAGAAACCTTCGATGGGGTTCAAGAGATCACCATCCCTGAAGGCGCACAAAGCGGCGACATCGTAACTTTGAACGGCTTAGGTGTTACCCGCCTTCACTCCGATAAACGCGGAGACCTACAGGTACGTATTCAGGTCACAACACCGACCAATGTAAACTCCGAACAACGTGAGTTGCTCCAAAAATTCGCTGAACTTCGTGGAGAAGACTTGCACGAAGGCACCCACGTCAAACAAAAACATGGTCTTTTTTCGCGACTCAAAGACCAATTTAAATAGACAACATTCTTTGTATCCGAAGTGTTCTGAAAATCCTAGTACGGTAAGATGAAACACTTCGGATACAGCTTTATCAAGGATCTTATGAGCGCCCCCATTTTCTACATTACCGCCAAAGAGCTAGCCAGCTGCACGGCAGGGAGTACATTTACTCTAACTGGTCCGGAAGCGCATCACGCCAAGGTGAAACGCTTAGCTATAGGGGAGAACCTTGACCTTGCAGACGGCCAAGGGCATCGTATCCACGGTATTGTTTCAGCGATTTCCTCTGAAGGACTTGAAGTTACAGTCCAAAACCTAGATAAGGATGATAACAGCCTCTCAGTTTCCCTTGTGCAGGCACTCGCCAAAGATAACCGAGACATATTGGCAATTGAGACCGGCACCGAACTTGGAATTCGGAGCGTTATCCCGTGGAGTGCCGATCGCTCTATCGTGCGGTGGAAAGGGGAACGCGCTACTAAAGCTCACCAAAAGTGGCAAAATACTGTCTCTGCCGCCGCTAAGCAATCGCGTCGAGCGCTCATTCCTACCGTGGAAGAGCTGTATTCTTCGCAGGAACTCGCAGAACACATACGCGAGCTCACGGATCAGGGAGCGTATGTCTATATTCTGCATGAACAGGCCACTGAACCCTTAAGCGAATATCTGCGAAAGATTGGGTACAGCCCTGATAATCCCACCAGAATTTATATTCTTGTAGGACCTGAAGGAGGCATCACCGAACGGGAAATCGAACTTTTCACGCGGGCGGGTGCGTACAAGGCACTGTTAGGAACTGAAATTCTGCGAGCCTCCACTGCTGGTGCCGCAGCACTGTGCACTATCAACGTAGTGTTGGGACGCTGGTAAGTAACGTTACACTTATTTAAGAACCAACAAGCCAAGGAGCTTACTTTTGACGACTACCTCACGACCCCTCTCAACGGCACGTACCGTATCTTTCAAAAGCGCCGCAGAGATGATAGCGGTTCTTGGCCCTCAAGACGCGCATCTCACTATTGTTGAGGACTATTTCGACAATATTTCAATTCGTCCCAAGGATCTTGATCTTCTTATTTCCGGTCCGTCCGTATCTGTTACCACGGTTGCGAAGCTTCTCAATGAACTCCGTGTACTCGCTAGTCACGGTACACAGATTACAGTACAAGTTATCCATCGTCTGATGGGTATGCTCGGTGATGAACTTTCAAATCCAGCGCATACGCTCTCAGCGAGTATTCTTTCAACACGCGGTACGACGATTCGCCCGAAGACGGTAAACCAGAAAAAATATGTGGATGCTATTGACGCAAATACTGTTGTCTTCGGCATTGGTCCCGCTGGTACCGGTAAAACATATTTGGCTATGGCAAAAGCAGTGCAAGCCCTACAAAGCCGCGAGGTTAACCGAATTGTCTTAACTCGCCCCGCAGTAGAAGCAGGCGAGCGTCTAGGCTTTTTACCGGGAACTCTCAACGATAAGATTGACCCTTATTTGCGTCCTCTCTATGATGCTCTACACGACATGCTTGAACCGGCGGCTATCCCTAAGCTTATGGAGGCAGGAACAATTGAGGTTGCACCCCTCGCATATATGCGCGGGCGTACATTGAATGACGCTTTCGTCATCCTTGATGAAGCACAGAACACGACGGCTGAACAGATGAAGATGTTCCTGACTCGTTTAGGTTTTGGCTCCAAGATGGTAATCACCGGCGATATTACACAGGTTGATTTGCCGGGTGGTCAAGCTTCGGGGCTTAAACAGGTGCGTAATATTTTGACCGGGGTTGATGACATTGTTTTTAGCACCCTGGATTCATCTGATGTTGTGCGCCATAGTCTAGTGTCTAACATTGTCTCCGCGTACGATCAGTGGGGCGAAGATCAAAAGGCTATGGAACGTAAACGTAATCGTAAAGTTAAGCGCGCCACGATTGAAGCTGCGGCTGAGAAACTTTTGGATCGAGCCGGAATTAACGGTGGTGAGTCTGGGGAGAACCAGTCACAGCAGAAGGGTGGACAACGCTAGTGGCTGTACTTGATTTTCATGTTGAGGACATTATTAATGAGAAGCCTGGTAACGTCACGACTCAGCTTGTTCATGATGCTTTTGCGTCAGTAGATACCGAATTTCTCAGCAAGCTGGTGGATTACATCTTCGCGAAGCTTTTCATAAGCAAAGATACTTATCTCTCTATCGCCGTTGTTGGGGAGAAGCAGATGGAGAAGATTCATCTGGAATGGATGGACTTACCTGGGGCAACCGATGTCATGAGCTTTCCAATGGATGAGCTTGTTCCCGGCACTGAAGATGAGCTTACCCAGGGTATGCTGGGCGATATTGTGCTCTGCCCGCCGGTTGCGGCTCGTCAGGGTGCTGACGCCGGGCATTCCACGCTTGATGAGCTATGTCTGCTGACAACGCATGGGATTCTCCATTGTTTGGGGTATGATCATGGGACTGCACAGGAAGAAGCTGAAATGTTTAGGCTTCAACGCTCTTTACTTGAAGGCTTCTTGGGACGCGCTGCCCCCGTCGAGACCCGACATTAGGGGTATTTATGGCTGGGCTATTACTCTTTATCCTTGCTCTAATCGCAACGGTTTTAGCGTTTACAATCACTGTTGCGGAAACCGCCTTTGTCTATTTACCACGCACTGAGGCAGAGGAAGTCGCACAAGAACACCCACATAGTGTTTTTGCACGGGTTTTGACCGAAGCAAGTACCGGAAATGACGAGCGGTATACGCATCCCTTGCGGTTGGCGCGGGTTCTTACGACCGGGGTGGCTACTCTTGCCTTTATGGTCGCTATCCTTAACATAGTCGAGCATCACTGGCTGGCTGGGCTTATTACTCTGGCATGTGTCGCGTTAGTGGGATATCCGCTGCTTACGGTGTTGGCCCGGGCTTTAGGCCGTAACCGCGCGGTCGTGATGTTAAAAGGTCTTGCTGCTCCTGTACATTTCACCGCGATTACTCTCGGGTGGTTATCGTCTTTTCTTGATGCACTTGTACATAAGGCAGCACCACAGCGTGTTTTAGATGGTCCCGCCGGTGTTTTTGCCGAAGATGAGCTTCGCGAGTTCCTGGATCGTGCCTCTGATGCTGAGACTATTGAAGATGATGAGGCACAGATTGTTCAGTCGGTTTTCGAGCTTGATGATACGCGCATCCGCTCTATTATGGTGCCGCGCACAGATATGTTGACTGTTGAGGCTAATGAGAGTATCGAGAACGCGCTTAGCCTTTTTCTGCGTTCGGGATATTCGCGTATGCCGGTGATTGGGGAATCAAACGACGATGTGCTTGGCATCCTATATCTCAAGGACTGCATGCAGGCTCATCTTGCCCATAGCCGCGGTGATGCGCCAGATCCTAGCATTATCTCTCTTATGCGTGAGGCACGTTTTGAGCCTGAATCGAAGAAAGTTATGGATCTTTTGCGACAAATGCAACGGGAATCAACGCACGTTGCCGTCGTGGTTGATGAGTATGGCGGTACCGCCGGTATGGTCACGCTTGAGGATCTTATCGAAGAGCTCGTTGGCGATATTTCGGACGAATATGACAACGAGAAACCTGAGTATTCCCTTCAGGAAGATGGAAGCTTCAAAGTGTCGGCGCGTCTAAGCGTTGAAGATCTTGGAGAAATTTTTGGGATTGACCTTGACGATGAAGATGTAGATACCGTAGGCGGTTTGTTAGCGAAGCACCTAGGAAAAGTACCTATCGTGGGGTCTGAAGTCACGGTTGAGGGTATTACCATTCGTGCCATTGGTAGCAGCGGGCGGCGCCATCAAGTCGATATGTTGCGAGTGTACCGTCAAGAACCGCAGCCTCACTTAGGCGAAGAATCAAACTCACCGCAAGGCGCAGGTTTCAATACGCCGCTAGATTCATCTTCTTCTTAGCAAACATTTAACTAATTTTTATACGCTTAGCATTTCATCAGAAACGAGGAATCATGGATATCGAACGTGGCGGCTCTGCTCAGCATGCTTTCCCTGAGCATTATCGTGCAGGGTTTGTATCTTTAGTAGGGCGTCCCAACGCTGGAAAATCGACCCTTACGAATGCTTTGGTAGGGCAGAAGGTGGCGATTACATCAAGTCGCCCCCAAACAACACGCCACACGATTCGCGGTATTGTGCATCGAGACGATTATCAGCTGATCCTTGTTGATACTCCAGGTATTCACCGCCCTCGTACCCTTTTGGGGGAGCGACTTAATGATCTTGTTGCGGGCACTCTTTCTCAAGTGGATGTCCTGGGGTTTTGCATCCCAGCAAACGAGAAAATTGGTCCCGGTGACCGTTATATTGCTTCTCAGTTGGTGGCTTCAAGTAATAAACCTGTCGTGGCAATAGTCACAAAGTCTGATACTGTCGGTAGCGACCAGCTCTCCGAACAGCTTATAAAGGTGCAGGCTCTTGGTGAAGAGGTAATGAGCGCAGAACGCGCTGATCGAGCCCGCCGAGCTGTGCATCGTGAGAATCGTGTATCGCGTAGCAAAAAAGACAATAAAAATATACCTTTTGCCAAAGGTTCAGGTCCCGCAGCTCAACGACGAACTGGCAAAAATTATGAGCCCACAGTCCATGATGGTCAGGGTGGTTGGGCTGATATTATCCCGGTTTCAGCGGTACAGCACTTTCAAGTCGATGCCGTTGCTGACGTTTTGGCAAGTTACATGCCGGTTTCACCTCCGCTCTATCCTGAGGGTGAACTTACAGACGAACCTGAAGCTACCATGATCGCAGAATTTGTGCGTGAGGCCGCTTTAGAAGGCGCGCGTGAAGAACTGCCTCATTCTATTGCCGTCACTGTTGAGGAAATGAACTTTCGAGAAGGCCGTTCAAAAGATAACCCCTTGCTGGATGTACATGTTAACCTGTTTGTGGAACGCGAATCGCAAAAGTACATTATTATCGGCAAGGGTGGTTCTCATCTTCGGAAGATTGGTACACAAGCGCGTGAGCAGATTGAGGCTATGCTAGGCACTCGTGCATACCTCAATATTCATGTCAAGGTAGCTAAAGAGTGGCAATCTGATCCCCGAGCGCTGAATCGTTTAGGTTTTTAAGCGGTCCTGATACATAGAAAGAGAGTTGGTATGCCTCAGGCACCTTCTATGAAGAGTAGTGGTCGCCATATGCGCCACGGCATCATGAAGTCGGCGCGTAACAAGTGGATTGCGCTCTTGAGCGTCTGCATGTTGGTTGTCCTCATGGGCTTCGGCGGAGCTATTCTGCTACGTCTGCGCGCAAACTTGCATACTGAGCCGCTAAATATTAGTGACTTTACGGGTGCAGTTGAGAATGGTGCACTCGACATTCTGATTATCGGATCGGATACCCGTAAAGGTAATAATGGCGCCTACGGGAACGATGATGACCGCAACTCAGAAGCTCGTTCCGATGTGATGATGCTCCTGCAGATCAGCGCAGATCGTAAGAACGTAAATGTGCTGTCCTTTCCTCGTGACTTGGTGGTTTCGATCCCAAAATGCACCGACCCCAAGACTAATAAAGCCTATGAAGCTGAGGATGATATACAAATCAATGAATCATTGGCACGCGGCGGTCCGGGATGTACGGCAGCTACTATCAGCAAACTCACGGGCGTACACATTGACCACTTCATGCTGGTAGATTTCAATGCTGTTAAAGAACTCTCTCGCGTAGTAGGCGGCGTTGAAGTTTGTGTAGATAACCCCGTCAATGACGAGTACAGCGGATTGAATCTACCCGCTGGCAACTCGAAGGTCGAGGGAGAGCAGGCGCTTGCGTTCCTGCGTTCACGCCACGGCTTTGGTGATGGCTCTGATATTGGTCGTATTCAAGCTCAACAGGGATTCTTGTCAGCTCTGCTTCGTAAGGTCAAGGCCGAGGGAACACTCGATAATCCAAATAAACTTTTGAATATTGCGGAGGCTATCACCCAGAACGTCACGGTTGATGATGATCTGGGCAATCCCAACGAGATTGCCGGTATTGGTGCGACTATTGGCGGCATCGACCTGTCCGAGGTGGTTTTTGCAACTATCCCAACCGAGCCGTGGAACCAAGATCCCAACCGCCTGCAGCTTACCTCTGAGGCACAGTCGGTGTTCCAGCGCCTTCGTGATGATAAGTCGTTGAAGGTTGAAGAAGCGAAGCAAGGCGATAGTGCACCTGCACAGCTTGATAAGTCGATACCTATCACCGTGTATAACGCTACGGGCATTGACGGTCGTGCTGCAGCCCTTGCTCGTATCATCGGTAATCTTGGATACACAAGTGTAACCCCGGCAAGTACTGCCGAATCTGTTTCTACCACCACAATTTCTTATGGCGAGGGTTACGAAGCTGAGGCGCGCGAAATTGCTGCAAAGATGAATATCACGCGGGTAGAGCCGAACGCTCAGGTTATCGGCGTAACGCTTACCATCGGCACCGATTTCCCCAGTGGCGATGCGATGGAGAAACAAGATTCGCAGATCGCGGGTGGAGCTGCCGGTCAGACTGCTGATCAGGCCACCTGCCAGCATGCATTTGCTTACTAATGTAGTAAGGCTTTGACGCCTACCTTACGGGAGGTGCAGCCTAAGGTTTAAAACCTTAGGCTGCACCTCCCGCTTCTGTTTCAGGCAGGTACGTCTTGGAAAATTTCTATTCCATATGATGGACGATAGGAGTGTTGGGAAATAGCTCCTCTTCTGTCTCGTGGTAGCGTTGAGGTATGAAGACTCTCGGCGACTGTGCAGTTTCGCATCTGCTTCTCCTTATTCGCCGGAACGGGGCTTAGTTATTTCCGCACCCGTTCCGGGTATTTTGTGCGGCGCATTTTCGCGATTTATCACACCCGTTTATGAGCCTAATTTCAAGGCACGATTCTCAAGGAATTTAGTATGCAAAACTTCCAGCAGCCTTCGTCCATGCCAGTACATAAGTATCGTCCTTTTCACGAGCAGATTAAAGTCGATCTGCCGGATCGTACTTGGCCTTCACATGTAGCTACTCAAGCGCCACGTTGGTGTGCAGTTGATTTGCGTGACGGCAACCAAGCATTGGTCGATCCCATGGACACAAAACGCAAACTGGCGATGTTCGATTTACTCGTTCGTATGGGGTACAAAGAAATTGAGGTTGGTTTTCCCTCAGCTTCACAAACTGATTTTGATTTTGTGCGCACTCTGGTAGAAGACGGACATATTCCGGAAGATGTCACCATTCAGGTTTTGGTACAGGCACGAGAGCATCTGATTGCTCGTACCTTTGAAGCCATCGAAGGCGCTCCTCGAGCCATTGTTCATTTTTATAATTCAACTTCTGTGCTGCAGCGCCGCGTAGTATTCCGTCAAGATGAAGACGGTATCTTGGATATTGCTCTGCAGGGTGCACGCCTGTGTAAGAAATACGAAGAGCAAATGATTACGGATACCAAGGTTCTGTATGAGTACTCGCCGGAATCTTTTACGGGGACCGAACTTGAGTATGCGGCGCGCGTATGTAATGCCGTCGCAGATGAGCTTGAGGTCGGCGTCAATGGTCGCGAGCTCATCGTAAACCTGCCTGCTACCGTTGAGATGGCAACGCCTAATGTTTACGCAGACTCTGTGGAATGGATGAACCGTCATCTCAATAACCGTGACCACATCGTTTTGTCCCTACACCCCCATAACGACCGTGGTACGGGTGTTGCCGCCGCCGAATTAGGATATTTGGCGGGTGCTGACCGCATTGAGGGGTGTCTTTTCGGCAATGGGGAGCGCACCGGTAATGTCGATCTGGTTACTCTGGGCTTGAATCTCTATACCCAGGGGATCGATCCTCAGATTGATTTCTCTAATATTGATGAAATCCGCAAAACCGTTGAATATTGTAACCAGATGCCGGTTCATGAGCGTTCCCCCTATGGCGGCGATCTGGTGTTTACCGCTTTCTCTGGCTCGCATCAAGACGCTATCAAGAAGGGTTTTGAAGCTCTTGAAACTAGTGCGGCCGAGCAGGGTAAGACTGTGGACGAGGTTTTCTGGGAAGTTCCGTACCTTCCTATCGATCCACGAGATTTGGGACGCACCTATGAAGCCATTATCCGCGTGAATTCGCAGTCTGGTAAGGGCGGTGTTGCATATCTGCTGAAGAAGGATTACGGCCTGGATTTGCCCAAGCGTGCCCAGGTTGAGTTCTCACAGATTGTGCAGGCTCGTACTGATGCCGACGGCGGCGAGATGACCTCGCAAAATCTGTGGAATATTTTCACGGATGAATACTTGCCTGCTCCTGATGATCAGCCTCGTTGGGGTAAGTATCGTATTGAGTCGATCAATATTGAGTCTGCTGACACGGGCTCGACATCCCTTCGCGTAGGGCTGAATATTGATGGTCATCTCTTTACCCGTACCGGTACGGGAACTGGTCCCGTGGATGCGCTTCAGAGTATTCTTCGTGACGAAGGCGTAGATCTGCGTGTGCTCGATTATTCTGAACACACCATGTCCTCCAGTTCAACCGCAAACGCTGCCTGCTATATTGAGGTTGCTATTGATGCGCGTGTGCTTTGGGGCATCGGGGTGGATGACTCGACCACTCGTGCAGCGCTGAAGGCTATGGTTTCAGCTGTGAACCGTGCGTTGCGTGATGAAGCGCATTCATCATCCATCTAAAGGTAAATCCTGCCTGTAAACACGGGGTTCTAGTGGTACATGTGCTGCTAGAACCCTGCTGTTTGTTAGGGAACGCGTGAGGACGACGGTTCACAAACCCAGACATGCGTTATCAGGTACGGTATTCTTGATTATCGTGGAGTATATTCAAGCAATTATTCTAGGTTTCGTACAGGGCCTTACCGAGTTCCTTCCGATCTCGTCGTCTGCCCATTTGCGCATTGTCGGTCAACTGTTGCCCGAAAATGTTGATCCTGGTGCCGCTTTTACCGCTATTACCCAGTTGGGGACTGAGACGGCGGTTCTAGTCTTTTTCTGGCGTGATATTGTGCGTATTATTCGTGCCTGGTTCGGTTCGCTCACCGGTAAAGTCAAGCGAGATGACCCTGATGCACGTATGGGATGGCTCATTATTATTGGTTCAATCCCCATTGGTGTTCTGGGTTTCCTCTTGGAAGACTACATCGACACCTCGTTCAGGTCTTTGTGGATTGTCGGGGCGCTTCTGATCGTTTTTGCTGTCTTCCTTGCGGTGGCCGATCGTTTCGGTAAGGAACAACGAGAGCTTAAAGACCTCAATATGAATCATGGTCTAGTCTATGGTTTGGCACAATCCTTAGCTCTTATCCCAGGTGTTTCTCGCTCGGGCGGCACCATTATGGCTGGCTTGTTCATGGGATACACTCGTGAGGCTGCAGCCCGCTACTCATTCCTGCTGGCGATGCCTGCTGTGTATATGTCTGGGCTTTATAAGGCCAGTAAAGTGGTTATCGGTCAAGAACACCTAGAGTATTACGGTTTGCTCTCCACGCTCATCGCAACTGTGATTGCTTTTGTCGTTGGTTATTTGATCATCGGTTGGTTCCTCAAGTACGTATCGACTCGGTCATACAGTATTTTCGTGTGGTACCGCATTATTCTGGGCACGCTAATTTTCGTAGGCCTGGGTACAGGCTTTATTACGTCGTAGTACGCTTTGAGCGTTCACCATGTTATACCCGTCCGCTAGGTTGAGCTGGGCGGGTATGCTTGTAGGTAGATTTTTGGTCGTTGAAAGGAAGCCCTATGCGAGCTTGGGATACGCCCACAGTTCCGTCTCTGCCGGGGTCGGCACCACTACCGCAGATCTTTGATACTTCGACGGGCACTGTGGTTCAGCTTCAAGAGCCCCAACACGCAGGGTTGTATGTCTGCGGGATAACCCCGTACGATGCAACGCATATGGGCCATGCTTCAACCTATGTTGCTTTTGATGTGCTCAATCGTGCCTGGCGTGATGCCGGGGTAACTGTCACTTATGTACAAAATGTGACTGATGTGGACGACCCACTATTAGAGCGTGCCACTGCTACTGGCGTTGATTGGCAAGAACTTGCCGAAGAGCAGACTGAACTTTTCAGGACCGATATGGAGGCGCTTCATGTGCTTCCGCCTGATCATTATGTGGGCGTCGTTGAATCCATTCAATGGCTTTTCCCGGTGATTGAGGATCTTGTTGAACGTTCCCTGGCGTATCGTGTGGCGGGGTATGTCGATGAAAAGGGTGTGCAGCACCCCGGCGGTGATATCTATCTTGATCTAAAGGCGGTACAGGCACTTCCACAGAATGAGGACGGATATTCCTGGACTCCTGGCGAAGTCAGCCACATGAGCCGCGATGAGATGCTCGATATTTTCTCTGAACGTGGGGGAGACCCTGAGCGTTCGGGCAAGCGTGACCCTTTAGACCCGCTTTTGTGGCGTATTAAGCGTGAAGGTGAGCCTTCGTGGGATGCAGGCTCTCTAGGGGAGGGCCGTCCCGGCTGGCATATTGAATGCACGATGATTGCTCGTAAATTTATAGATGGTCCGCTGACGGTTCAAGCAGGTGGTTCCGATCTAAAATTCCCGCACCATGATTTGGGCGCCGGACATTCATGGGCCGTCTCGAACCGCCCACATGCTTTGCACTATGCGCACACTGGGATGGTGGGACTTGATGGTCATAAGATGAGTAAATCCCGCGGTAACCTCGTGCTGGTTTCTAAACTTCGTGCAGCGGGTGTTGACCCCAATACGATCCGACTCACTATTATGGATCACCACTACCGTGAAGATTGGTTCTGGACTGATGAGGATCTTAAGAAGGCTCAGGCTCGCCTAGATCTTTACCGTCAGGCGGTTGAAAGCGCTAACGGTACTGATTCATCTGCGGCTGAACAGGCGCTAGAGAAGGTACGGGAGTATCTGGCGAATGATCTGAAAACATCAGGTGCGCTCATGGCACTTGACGCTTGGGCTATTTCGGCTCTTGAGCAGGTGCGCGATGGTAACGCTGAGCCTTGTGGCGGCGGAGAACTTATTCGAGACACGCTCTCAGCACGCCTAGGAGTTGTGCTCTAAAACAGGTTCTACTATGAACGACTGGTTCCCGTACTAAGCTTTGAGTCTTGATATGGGAACCTTTGTTTATCCATAGAACCGGTAGAATAGAAATAAACTACGTGACAAGGAGACACACAGCATATGACCACTCCCACCGGTGCCATTAACCGCCGTGGTTCATTCCGCCCCGGCGAGCGCGTGCAATTAACCGACGAGCGTGGTCGCATCACCACCATCACTCTGCAGCAAGGTGGGGAGTACCATTCACATCGAGGGTTCCTCAAACACGATGAACTCATCGGTGCGCCTGAAGGAACTGTTATTGAGAACACTCACGGTTTTCTTTATCAGGCGCTGCGCCCTCTGTACAAAGATTTTGTGTTGTCTATGCCGCGTGGTGCTGCCGTGGTGTACCCCAAAGATGCCGCTCAGATTATTGTGAAGGCCGATATTTTTCCGGGGGCTCGTGTTGTCGAAGCCGGTGTTGGTTCCGGTGCTCTTTCTATCGCTTTATTGCGAGCTGTAGGCGATGATGGCTGTGTGCATTCTTTTGAACGTCGCGAAGAATTCGCTGAGGTCGCGCGTGCAAATATTGAGACTATGTTCGGGGGAACGCATCCAGCGTGGAAGCTGAGCATTGGCGATCTCCAAGAGAGACTTCCCGAAGTTGAGCAGCCCGGCAGTGTCGATCGTGTGGTACTTGATATGCTTGCGCCTTGGGAATGTTTGGATGCTGTTGCGCAGGCTCTTGCACCGGGTGGGGTGTTAATTTGTTATGTGGCAACGGTAACCCAAATGTCTCGGCTGGTGGAAGGGCTGCGTGCGGATGGTCGTTTTACAGAGCCTGAGTGCGATGAAACTATGGTACGCGGCTGGCATGTTGAGGGGTTAGCGGTTCGTCCAGATCACCGGATGGTTGCGCATACAGCTTTTCTGATCGTAGCCCGGCGCCTTGCAGATGGTGCAGTTCGTCTTTCTCCGAAGCGTCGGGCTTCTAAAAACGACTTCACCGATGATGATATGAATGCCTGGATTCCGATGAATGTGGGGGAGCGAGAGGTTACTGATAAGAAGGTGCGCCGTGCCCTACGGGACGCTAAAAATCTTGCGGAGCATGCAGTGCATGCCCATCGGGTGGCTGTAGCTGAATCTCAGGAAGAAACTTCTATACCCAATGGTTTAGATAAACCCGAGTAGGCTTGACCAATATTTCTGGCCCGCAGCGGTGGGCAAAAACACCGTCCATGACAAGTTTGCTGATGAGAGGAAAAGGATTTGACGCCTGAACATATAAATCCGTCTCGGGAATCGTCTTCAGATCCCAAGTCGTCGGCTCGTCAGCCAAGCCCCGCGCCGCATTATTCTGCAGCTCAGAGCCAGAATCCGATTCCTTCTTCTCGCGCTGTAAGCCCCCAAGAGTATGAGGCTTTACTGAGGCGTGTAAGTGCTGCTGAGTCGACTCGCACTAATATGAACCGGCAGTTACGAGCCGCTTCTGAGAAAAATCGTAAATTGGTTGAGGCACTTACTCACTTCAAATATGAGATTGAGCGGCTACGGGCTTCACTAGCGCAAGAGATCATGCCCCCGTTGAATTCAGGAATTATTCTTGCGGTCAGTACGGGACAGCGTATGACCTATGCGCAGGCTGTTGACGATAAAACCCCCGCTGAAGTTGAAGATTACCTTGACGTTCAGGTTGGGGGACGTCTTATGCGCGTTCCTCTCTCCCCACTTTTGGACCGTAAAAACTTGGCACCGGGTATGACGGTGCTCCTCAATGAACAGTCTGAAGCTGTTCTATCCCTTGGATATGAATCCTATGGGGACGTTGTGACGATTCGTGAGGTTCTGAATCCCCAGAAAGTGCTCATCGATACTGCTTCTGGTGCTCAGCAAGTTGCCCGTGTCTCAGGGGAGCTTGATGCCGGCACTCTGCGCACAGGCGATGCAGTTACCCTAGATAGCCGCATCCGGATGGTTACCGGGATAGTTCCGGCAAGCCGCTCTCAAGAACTCGTTCTCGAAGAGATTCCGGATATTTCTTACGAAGATATTGGTGGCCTCGGAGCGCAAATTGAGCAGATCCGCGATGCCGTTGAGCTGCCTTATCTGCACCCAGAGATTTTCGAGCGTTACCATTTGGCACCGCCCAAAGGTATATTGCTCTACGGACCGCCCGGAAACGGTAAGACCATGATCGCCAAAGCTGTGGCAAACTCACTGGCGGCGCGTGCTGCCGCGTTAAACCCAGGTACAAATACTCGCGGTTATTTCCTTAATATCAAAGGCCCAGAGCTCCTCGATAAATTCGTGGGAGAGACCGAACGGCAGATCCGTGATATTTTCGTGGCGGCGCGGGAAAAAGCCCAAGCTGGTCACCCAGTCGTTGTGTTCTTCGACGAAATGGAGTCACTATTCCGTACCCGTGGCACGGGGCGTTCTTCAGATATAGAAACCACCATCGTTCCACAGCTTCTTGCTGAAATCGACGGCGTTGAATCCTTACAGAACGTTATCGTCATCGGCGCCACAAACCGTGAAGACCTCATTGACGCTGCAGTTATGCGCCCAGGGCGCCTCGACCTGAAAATCCGTATTAACCGTCCAGATGCCTCTGGAGCTACCGAGATTTTCGGGCTATATCTCACGGACGATCTGCCTCTAGATCCCCACGAAGTCGCCAAGCACGGTTCGGCAGAGGCGACGCTAGCAGCCATGATCTCTGCTGCCGTCGCGCAGCTTTATGCTCGTACTTCCGCTAACGCCTATGTAGCAGCAACTTTGGACCAGGGTATTAACACAGCAGATAATCCCCGCCTGCACGAAGAGACCCTATATCGCGGTGACTTTGTCTCTGGCGCCGTTATCCGCAACATTGTGGATCGCGCTAAAAAGTATGCCATCAAGGAACACCTCAGCTACACAAGCTCACCTCCCACCGGTATTGCCCATGAACCCCAACCAGAAGGTATTACCACAAGACACCTTCTCGAAGCGGTACGCGCAGAATTTGAAGATCAAGTTGAGCTGCCGCCCCTACCTGATGTTGAAGATGCACTCACCGTACGCGGAATACGAGGCAGGATTCTTTCCATCACGCCGCCACATACCGCCACTACACCTTAATCGTTCCAAGAAAGTAACCTCATGTTCCAGCCCGTCTACGGTATTCACCGCATCATGGGAGCAGAAACCGAATACGGTGTCATATCCCCGGATGCCCCTGACACAAACCCCACGATACTCTCCGCTATCGTGGTCAATACGTACGAAAAACTGGAAGCGAAGCGCACAGAATCTCTACGCCGGACCATTGAGGATAACGCGCAAAAAGCACAGCGCACGTACTGGTCTACAGAATCCGAGTCCCCGCTCACTGACGCCTTCGGACACACCGTCAAAGAACAAGAGGCACACTCCTCACAACTCACACACACCCGTCGAGAACTCACAAGCGAAGATATAGCGCTTGAAGCCCTACGAGAAGCAGGAATTGACGGATCCCAAGAGCTCATCCACGGACGAGGAGGCTACCCGGAACGCCTCGACTGGGACCGAGTCACCATGAACGCCATGCTCGCCAACGGCGCCCGACTCTACGTCGACCACGCCCATCCCGAATACTCATCCCCCGAAGTACTCACCCCGCTCCAAGCAGTACTTTACGATGCTGCGGGCGACAAAATAGCCTACGATTCCATCACCGAAGTAGCGCACCACACCGATGATAACCTACCAACCATCAAACTCTACAAAAACAACACCGATTCCAAGGGACAATCCTACGGTGCACACGAAAACTACCTCATCAGCCGCGATATCCCTTTCGAAGACGTTGCCAGCACACTCCTAACCTTCTTTGCAACACGCATCATCTATACCGGGGCAGGCCGCGTAGGCATAGGTGTTAACGGCGAAATTCCAGGATTCCAAATCAGCTCACGAGCCGACTTCTTTGAACGCCCTGTCGGGCTCGAAACAACTATTCGACGGCCCATCGTTAACACCCGCGATGAACCCCACGCCAACTCCGAGCGCTACCGTCGTCTGCACGTCATCCCTGCAGACGCCAACCTTTCCCACTATTCAAACCTCCTTAAATTCGGCACAGCCACTCTAGTACTAAACCTCATAGAATCCGGACGCGCCCCAAACCTACACCTCGCCGACCCAGTAACAGCGTTACACACCACCAGCCACGACCTATCACTCAGTGCTCAGCTCCCGCTCACAGAAGATTCTGACAGCACCACCAAATTCGCCACAGCTCTAGAAATTCAACGCGCATACCTCAACGCCTGTAAAAGCCACGAACAAGAGAACCCCACCGGAGTCGATAACGACACCCAACAAATACTCGCCCTCTGGGAAGAAACACTCGATGCTCTAGAAACAAATCCTCTCGCACTTGCAGATCGTCTCGACTGGGTCGCTAAATATGCGCTCGTCAGCAGCTATGTGGCCAAAGGTGTTCCCTATACCGATGCAAAGCTCAAAGCCCTTGACATACACTATGCAGATATAGATCCTACACGGGGTCTTTACCACCGCCTCGTAGCGCGTGGTCGGATGTGCACCCTCTTCACACCTCAAGACATTGAAGACGCCGCCCACACCCCACCATCAGACACCCGTGCTTATCTCCGAGGAACCCTGATGAGCCGATGGCCCGATGAAATCATTGGTATCAACTGGGATACCGTATCTTGCCGAGGGCGTTACTCCCACGAACTTACCCGACTCGTCATGCCTGAGCCCACACGCTACACTCAATCTGAAGTAGACCCGCTCTTACCACGAGTTACCCACTCCGACGAACTGCTTCAACTCCTCCAACAGAACACGACACCCCATAAAGACCTTTAGGAGAAAACATGTCACGTGAACGCATCCACGCTTCAGAGCTCCAGTACCACGAAGAACTCACTGAACAGGAGGAATCCCTCACCCAACAAGACACGACCGTTGTACATGACATAAGCGAAGTCGACGATATCCTCGACGAAATCGACGGGCTGCTCGCCGAAAACGCCGAAGAATTCGTCACCGGATTCGTCCAAAAGGGCGGTCAGTAACTCAAAGACTTGCTCAAAGCACTTTCGTCCCCTTACTAGAAACACACCATGGAACAACGCATATTTGGCATAGAAAGCGAATTCGGACTTAGCTACGTACCCCAGGGGCTAGGACGGCTCAGCGTCGAAGAAACAGCTGCAGCGCTCTTCAAGCCCGTCCTTGATGAATGGCGCTCTACTAACGTTTTCCTGCCCAACGGTGGACGGCTCTACCTCGATGTAGGTTCACACCCTGAATATGCCACCGCCGAATGCGCCACCATCGACGAACTCCTCGCCCAAGAACGCGCGGGCGAGCTCCTCTTCGCTCAACTAGCGCAACAAGCCCAAGAGCAATTGAGCACACACCACGATCGTCCTCTCAACGGCACGATCTACCTTTTCAAAAACAATGTAGACTCCGCCGGCAATTCATACGGCAGCCACGAAAACTACCTCATTAGCCGCAAACTCGAATTTCCTACCCTCGTTAAACAACTCGTACCATTCCTCGTCACCCGCCAAATCCTTGTAGGCGCAGGGAAAACCCACCCCAACGGAGGGCCCCTACAAGGTTCAACAGATCCACAAGCCACTACAGGCATACCTTCATACTCGTTCTCACAGCGAGCAGACCATATCTGGGAAGCAGCAAGCACCTCAACCTCCCGCACCCGACCCCTCATTAACACCCGCGATGAACCCCACGCCGATGCCTCACGATACCGCCGTATGCATGTCATCAACGGCGACTCCAATATGGCGGAACCCACGGTACTGCTCAAAATAATCAGCACCGACCTTGTGCTACGCATGCTCGAAGACCGATTTCCTGTTACCAGCTTAGAACTCGCATCGGTTCCGCAAGCTCTACGCACCATCAGCCACGACCTCACCGGAACCGCAGCTTTTGAAACCACAGACGGACAACGCTACACAGCTCTAAGCGTTCAAAAGCACTACCTCGACGCCGCCCGCCAATACATCACGCAATACGGGGCCCACCACCATCGCGTCGATTACGCACTAGACCTCTGGCAGCGCACCCTCGACGCCATCGAAACTGGTGACTACAGCAGTATTGACACCGAAATCGACTGGGCTATCAAAAAGAAACTCCTAGACGCATACATCGCCCGTAGCAACGCGGCTGGAACTCCGACAGACTATGCAAGCGCTCGCATCCAACAGCTTGATCTTGCTTACCATGATATTGACCCCCACCGCGGGGTTTACCATGCTCTAGTCCGGCGTGGAGCCATCACAACTATCCTCCCGCCTGATGCCGCACAGCGCGCGATGCAGGAGCCTCCGGCAACCCGCGCACGACTACGTTCACAGTTTGTAGAGGCGGCTAAAGATGCGGGGGAACAGTCTACCGTAGATTGGGTACACCTTAAACTCAACGCATACCCACAGCACACCCTAGTATTTAAAGATCCTTTTCAGACGGAGAGCTCCGAACTCACAAAGGTTCTTGAGATGCTTCGCCATAAGAACCCGCCTCAGTCCGTTCCGCCTTTGGTGTAATGTTCCACAATATGGTTCTACAACTAGCTTTTTATTCTAGGGTTTGATACTTTACGTATGTTTTATGTTCTTATTGATTTGCTCTACACCGTTGTATTTGTCGGGTTTTCGCCCGTTTAATATTGAGTTATAGAGCATCACATAATTTCGGCGTATCTTAAACGTTCAACTCCGAAATAAAGAAAACCTAGGGAAGGAACCTTTGTGTCGAAAAAAGCCTTGGCTGCTTCAGTACTCACTCTTTCGATGTTGCTAAGCGCTTGCGGCGCTGGTGACTCGGGTCAAAACGAATCTTCGCCGTCCGCTTCTACTAGTGAAAACACTGTGAGTAGCTCAGAAGCACTTGACAAAGTACAGGTAGATCTTAAGGGCGGAACTCAGGTTCCCGCTGTATCTTTTTCTACACCTTTTTCTACAGATCGGGAAGTTGCCAGGGTACTGGATGAAGGTACAGGTGACTCCCTTCAGGATAGCGATACTGTTCTCGTCAATGCTTCAATTTTTAATGGTGAAAATGGTTCGTTGGTAGGCAGTTCTTATAACGAAAATGAGCAATCTATACCCATTCAAGTTGGTCGATTAAAAACGATACAACCCACTATTTACGAAGTTATGAAGAAGATGAAGGTTGGTGGTTCTTTTGTATATAGTACGAACGTGTCCCACGAGCAGCAGCAACAGCAGTCTGCTTCCTCAGTACGACCAACTGTCGAAGCTGGTGCACCAACCAATCTTGAGGTTTATACCGTAGCTCGGAAGCTTCCCACAGAAAAGGATCTTCCTAAATATGCTCAGGGTACTGAGCAAACTCCCAATCCGAAGCTTCCTGCCTTCTCTCTGAATGAGACTACGGGTAAGGCAGAGCTGAAGTTCGCAGATGATAGGGGAGAGGCTCCGCATGAGCTTGTTGCTCAAGATTTGATTACTGGTACCGGTGCCGAAGTCAATGAGAACGATGCAGTGTATGTGCGTTATATTGGCGCTCAGTGGTCTGATGGTAAGGTCTTTGATGGGAACTACGATAAACAGGTCGCAAATTTCCAGCTTAACGGAGTTATTAAGGGTTGGAAACAGGGCTTAAAGGGTAAGAAAGTAGGTTCTCGAGTTGAGCTTGTTGTTCCTGCTGAACTTGCTTATGGGGAAGAGGGACAGAATGGTGGACCCAAGGGAACCCTAGTATTTGTTGTCGATATCTTAGCGACTGTTCCCATGAGCCCAGCCCACGCTTCAGCGCAGCCTTCTCAGCAGACCAAGGAGTCTTCTTCAGCTTCCCCCACAGCTATCCCCTCTAGCTTGGCGCCTACGGCTGATCCCACCAAACAGTAAATTCTATTCGAGCTCTGCCGATAAGCGCTGTACCCGTCTTCGGTAGGGCACTTGAGAGAAAAGGAAACATATTATGTCTTTTGGCCAGCGTAAGCTTGATCGAGAAAAGCCGGAAATTGATTTTCCCGAGGGCGATGCCCCGACCGAACTTGTTATCCAAGATCTTATCGAAGGTAAGGGGGCTGAGGCTGTTCCCGGTTCTCGTGTCTTGGCGCACTATGTAGGTGTTGCTTTTTCCACTGGTGAGGAATTCGATGCTTCCTGGAACCGCGGCGAGCCGCTTCCGTTCCAGGTTGGCGTGGGGCAGGTTATCCGCGGTTGGGATGAAGGACTGTTAGGCATGAAGGTTGGCGGTCGGCGTCGCCTCGAAATTCCTGCAAGCATGGCCTACGGTGACCGCGGCGCAGGATCGGTCATTAAACCTGGTGAATCCCTGATCTTTGTAGTGGATTTGGTAGACGTTAGCTAGAAAATCTTAAACTTTGGGGCTGCTGTCGTAATTTACGGGTATGAATACAGCAGCCCCTGAGTTGTTTAAGGTTTTATATATCCCCGTATGATGGATGTATGGCAACAAAAGCGCGAGATGTTTCGTCTAGTTCATCGTTGATTAGGATTTATCATCGGCTATGCAATAGCTCGCGGCGCGGTATTTCTCGCGCAGAGTTTTTAGAAGTATACGGTTTAGACGAATACACCATCTTTGGCTCGGGGAATAAACGAAAAGCTGAGACCATCGCTAAAAAGTTTGAGCGTGCAAAGGACTGTTTGCGTGATGCTGGTATCACGTTTAAGCATGTTGAACGTGACGGCAAAAGCTACTATGTGTATACTCCGGCCCCTAATCCGCTTCTTGATTGGGAACTTACGTTAGAGGACGCACAATTTCTCATGAGCCTGTGCCGTGCCTGGGAAGGTACCGAGCTTGAGAGCTCTGCACATCGTATGATGCGTAAGATCGTTCTTAGCGTTCCCACGCTCTCAGCTTCTATACGTTTAGAGGAACTAGAGGAACCGCTCCAGCGTATACGTCTAAGTGATGATTCCCATCTAGAAGAGATTTTTAGTGCCTTTAGCGAGCATAAAACCATTGATATGGACTATGGGGACTTCAATACTCGCCATAGCGAGAATCTGTCCGTGTGGGGGATAGGGTATCGTTACGGCAATTGGTATTTTGCGGCGCACTATCCCTCTCGCGAGGGTTCTGAGGCTCCGGAGGAAGAACCGAATCGTGCGTATATTCACCGTTTTGAGCGCATTCAGAGTATGCGCATCAACGGTAGTCAACAGCAGCAAGAAAGTTTTGTTCGGCCTGGTGAAACATTTGATTTTCAAACTATGCTTTCTGAAAACCTTCAGGGCTATGCCCGTACCGTGCCCGCCTTGTCTTTAGATTCACATGAGCAGCTGCTTCTTGACTCATATGGTGTTCGAGAAACTGCGGTGAAAGCCACCGCACGCGGATTGAAAATACTGGTCCCAAAATCGTCCGCAGATTTTTCGGGCAAAGACCTTCAACGGGCCCGGGATGCATACCGAGCTCAGCACAACCTGGTGGAACGTTTGCTTTCTACCCATCATCACAAGGCTGTTTTGCCCGAAGCATGGCGTAAAAATTCTCGCCGTGAACGCGATGATGATACAGACCGTTTTATTGACATGCTCTTGGTACTACATCGTCTAAGCCAAGACGATGCGGCTTGGTTCGAAGGGGGCGTTCCTTTTAAACCAGCGACTTCACTTCTACAAGTGGATAACGGCAAGTCTAAAAGCAACCTTGTCAGTGATTTTACCGACGTATGCGAGGACTATGGAGCTGCAGAGTTGGATCTTGCAGTCCCTATAGTCTTTCCGCCTCGTCAGGGTCGTGAACTATACGCCGAGCTAACCTATTCATGTGACGATCTGATTTATCAGGGCGTTCCTCTGTCAGCTTTAGAGCGTGCCATGCTCTTCTTTTCGATGTCAGCTGCTGAGGTTCTCTACCCAGACGATGCACGCGTTTCCAAAATTCGTGAGCTGCTGTTGGTGAGCTACCCAAAGGATGCTGAGCGCTTGCGCGGAAGCCTAATTTTCGCTCCTGAACACCATCTTATTCCTTTAATACATCGGGCAGTCTCTCAGAAACGAACCCTTATTTTTGACTATGCAGGGGTGCAGCGCACCGTTGATACTTGCTCACTGATCTTTGAAAATAATCGTTTTTATCTGCATGGGCTGTGGCGTGAAGCTGCCGATTCTAATGCCTGGCGAAATTTTGCTTTTGACCGCATTAGAAATGCGCGGCTTGGCGGTAAAAGCCATCAGGCCGTCGCCGCTAAGATTCCCAACACCCCGCATCTTTGGTCTCGGCAGCAACAGACAAATACAGAACACCCTTATGTTCGAGTCAAAATCCACGTTGAAAGTCTCAGAACAGAGCGGCGAGAGAGTACTATCCGTGCTTTGAAACGGCGGAGTACTCACGTTTCACGATCCCAGCCTTCTAAACCTGAAACGCCCTTGATTTACCATGAGCTGCACTACTATCCTGGTGAAAGCGAGGCAGGTCTTGAGCAAATATTGCATTTCGTTGTAGCGTATGGAGGTGCTCTAGAGATTCTTGAGCCAGAACCTGTACGGTCTCTACTTAAAGATCGTCTGATGTCGCTTCTAGCATAGATATCTGCGAAAGACACGCCCAGACATCTATAAGTAGAATAACAACCTTGTATAATAATTCCTATGCCGTGGTGGTTTTGGGTATTACTATGGGGCACCTTAACGATAGGTTCTCTAGCGTTTTTAGCGTGGTTCGTATATCGTGCACTCACACGGGGCTTCATGTTACTCGATCTTGTAGCAACATGGATGGAATCCATCGAAACTCGTTTCGATGAAGCGCAAGCGAATACCCGCCGAAAATTGCCTGCCGAGCAAAGCCTAGGGATTTTTACCCCAGTAACCACGGCGTACAATGAATACGAACATGGAAAACAGACACGCAGGTCTGAGCGAATCAAGCGACGGGTCTCCCGACGAGATCGACTCGGCCAACCTCAAAATATCGGAGACCTGCTCTAAGCACAGAAAGGTTCATACCTTATGGGTCAGTTGTTCAGTCACCCGGCAACTATTATCGTAGTCATCCTCCTCATCGTTCTGCTCTTTGGTGCTCCCAAGCTCCCAGGTATGGCACGTAGTCTTGGTCAGTCGATGCGTATCTTCAAGTCCGAAGTCGAGGGTATGAAGAGCGATAGTAAGAAGGAAGACGATAAGGACGATGTTGTCACCGCTGAGGTTGTCGACAACAAAGCTAAGTCCGAAAAGTCTGAAAACTAATTTTCAGTACAACAACACAACCCGTGCAACCGCCTCTCTGGTGGCACGGGTTGTCCAGTAGTTTATCTACCCATATCGATAATTTTTGAATAACAGGTATGAGGCGGAGCTTAGAATAAAACGAGGAAAACGATGGCAAAACCGGATCAGGATGTACGCAACCGCAAACTAAATCCTGAAGCCCGTATGGAGCTGAAGGAACATCTGCGTGAGTTTCGTGACCGCTTCATTAAAGCGGCTATTGCAACTGCTATCGCCGCCGTACTTTCCGTTATTTTCTTGTACCAGCCCTTTATTGATGCAATCTCTGAGCCTCTCAAGCAAATCAACGCAGCAGATAACCGCTTTGCAACCTTAAACTACGGCTCAATTTCTTCACCCTTTGACCAGCTCATTCGCGTGGGTACGTACATCGGTCTTGGACTTGCTGCACCCGTTTGGCTCTATCAAGGACTGCGCTTCTTACTTCCGGCGCTGCATACCAAAGAGAAAAAATACCTCTTTGGTTTCCTCAGCGGCTCAATCTTTGCTTTTGCCTGCGGTGTCTTCATCTCTTGGTATAGTCTGCCCGGCGTTGTTCGTGCACTCACAATGTTCACCCCGCCCGGCGGCTCGAACGTCATTGACGCTCCAACCTATATTTCCTTCATCGTTAAGTTTATTTTCTTCTTCTCGCTAGCATTTATTATCCCCGTCATCCTCGTGGGGTTGAACATGCTGGGGGTTATCCGGGGTAAAACTATCCTCAAATCTTGGCGGTGGATCGTGGTTCTAGTAGCGCTCATCGCAGCCATGACAGCTCCCGGGACGGATATTATGATGATGTTCTACCTGATGATTCCGCTCCTAACTTTCTTCTTCCTCGCCATAGCAATATGCTTGCTCAACGATAAACGGCGCGACCGCTGCGAAGCTAAACTAGCAAAGGGTCTTACAGAGACCGAGCTCAATACGGCCACCAGCGCTGAAGACCTTGAAAAGCTAGGACAGCTTGAAGAGGAACCCTCCCAAAAGTAAAACTCCAGAATCCTCCGTCTACTCAAGACGGAGGATTTTTAGGCGCAGGTACACTAGAATTATGGCTGAAAACCCCCAAGAAACCACTCACGGCTCGAACGACCGCCCGAGCTACTTTGCGCAGTATCAGGCCGCGCAAGAACGTAACGCTCACGCAAAAACAGCGCTTAGTAAGTTCGAAAAGAATCTCGGGTTTCCTCTTGACAGTTTCCAACGTCAGGCATGCCAATCCGTCGAAGCTGAACATTCAGTCCTTGTCGCTGCGCCTACTGGTTCTGGTAAAACAGTTGTCGGAGAATTCGGCATCTACCTTGCCCTCCAAACTGGAACAAAAGCGTTCTACACAACCCCTATCAAAGCACTCAGCAACCAGAAATACCATGACTTTGTGCGTGAATATGGTGAAGAAAGCGTGGGTCTGCTCACTGGTGACACCAGCATCAATACCGAAGCCCCCATCGTCGTCATGACTACCGAAGTCCTTCGCAACATGCTCTACGCCGAATCTACGACCCTCATCGGTCTGGGATACGTCATCATGGACGAAGTACACTATCTCGCCGACCGGTTCCGTGGAGCAGTCTGGGAAGAAGCTATTATTCACCTTCCCGAACATGTCACTGTCATCTCACTCTCTGCGACTGTATCCAACGTCGAAGAATTCGGAGCATGGCTAGATACCGTACGGGGTGATACTGATGTTATCCTCTCTGAGCACCGCCCCGTCCCGCTCTGGCAGCACCTCATGGTAGGAAACCGTGTCATCGACCTCTTCGTACCCGATGAAACTTCTCAGAAAGAGGCTTCACCTACAAAACGTCGTAAAAACCACACAAAATCACCCCAAAACGCTCCCGCGGGGCTACGCATTAACCCGCTCCTCAAACAACTGCGGCCAGGCTTTCGCCGGCACACCCCTCGGCACAATGCACCCAAACGCGAGCGCTTCCGACGCGGCAGCAACCGGCATGACAAACACACACATGCACTCGAACGATCCCGTCATAAAACCTTCACCCAAGACACCGACGTTCTGCGTCCGCACCGCATATCTCGCCCTGAAATGGCCCGTATCCTAGACAAGCAAGGGCTATTGCCTGCCATATGCTTCATCTTTTCACGGGCAGCATGTGATGACGCCGTTACCCAATGCGTCAACGCGAATATCGTCCTCACCACCGAGGAACAGCAGCAAACCATCCGTGCCTATATTGCAGAAACCACTGCACACCTTGATAACCGAGACCTTCATGCCCTTGGATATTACGAATGGCGAGACGGACTCATCCGCGGGGTGGCAGCCCACCATGCAGGTCTGCTACCGCTCTTCAAAGAAGTTGTTGAGACACTTTTTGCACAGGGGCTCATCAAACTAGTCTTTGCCACCGAAACCCTCGCGCTCGGCATCAACATGCCAGCCCGCACCGTCATCCTCGAAAAACTCACCAAGTTCAACGGTGAAACCCACGTCGATATCACCCCCGGAGAATACACCCAACTTACCGGGCGGGCAGGGCGCCGCGGAATCGATCTTGAAGGACACGCCGTAGTCCTCTGGCGTCCAGGTCTTGTACCAGAACAGGTTGCCACCCTCGCATCCACTCGCACATACCCCCTTAACTCATCATTCCGCCCCACCTACAACATGGCTGCGAACCTCATCGCAGCCTATGGCGCCGAACGAACCCGCAAAATCCTCGAATCATCCTTTGCCCAATTCCAAGCAGATAAATCAGTTGTAGGAACAGCTGCACGAGTACGTAAAAACGAAAACGCGCTCGAAGGATACCGAGACTCCATGCAGTGCCACCTTGGAGACTTCACAGAATACATGCGCCTGCGGCAAAACATCAAAGATCTAGAGAAAAAAACCCGCAAAGCCAACCAACAACATGCACGCGCCCAAGCTCACCAAAGCATCCAAGAACTTATGTCCGGAGACATCATTCACATACCTTACGGACGCTCCCGCGGCTACGCTATCGTCATCACCCGTGCCGAATCCAATGCAGACCCACGCATTGGTATCCTTACCGAAGACAATCAGCAGCGCACCGCAAGCGCACGTGATTTCACGGGGCTCATTGAACCCGTCTCCTACATTAAGATCCCCAAGAAAATAACCCTTAAAACACCCAAAGAACGCCGCGACACCACCTCACGGATGCGTCAAGCGCTCATCGATGAACGACCACCCCGCAAACTCGGTAATACCCCCATCGCCACACGTCATAACGATGCCCAAGAAAAACTCGACACACTACGCACCCAACTACGTAACCACCCCTGCCACGGGTGCTCTGACCGGGAAACCCATGCACGCTGGGCAGAACGATGGCGCAAACTCAACGCAGAAACAGAAGGACTACGCCGCCAAATTACCCGACGCACCAACACTATTGCTCAGGTATTCAACCGCATCGCAAAGCTCCTCACTGAATACGGCTACGTTACTGCTGACTCCCATAACGGGCTCAAGCTAACGACGAAGGGGGAAGCCCTGCGCAAACTCTACGGAGAAAAAGACCTCCTCACCTCTATTTGTCTCGAAAAAGGCTTCCTCACTGATCTGGATCCTGCGGCTATAGCAGCAACCATAGCCGCGCTCACATACCAGGGCAAAAAGGAAACCATCGAAATTCTCCCACGCTACCCGCACCCTTCATTACAAGTGTCTATCGCGACCATCAACCGCGAACTAGACCGTCTCAACGTTCACGAAGAACGTCACGAACTAGATCAAACCCCACCCTGCGACCTAGGCCTCGTCACCCCTATCTACCGCTGGGCTCGCGGTATGCACCTCGCAAAAGTACTCGAAGATACCGACCTCGCCGCCGGCGACTTCGTACGCTGGGCAAAACAAGTCATCGATGCCCTCGACCAGATCACCCATATACCCACCATAAGCCCAAACCTACGAGCAAGCTGCGAAAAAGCCATAGCCCTCATCCGCCGCGGAGTCATCGCACTAGACTCCTAAAACCGCTGGAAAGAACATGAGCATCTATATCTATACCAACGGGAGCATCTACAGCCCCGCCGACCCCTACGCCACAGCGCTCCTCACCGAAAACGGTACCGTAACCTGGATAGGCTCAGATGCGGGAGCTCGCTCCATCACGGACGAACGCATGCGAGCTATCGATCTAAACGGCAAACTCATCACGCCCACCTTCGCACGTGCCTTCGCCCCCATAAACAACCACAGCGAAAAAACACTCTACGAGTACTTCCTCAGAACACATACCCAGGGATACCATACCCACACACTCGCAGGAACAATACGAGACATCCCGACCCTACGCGCATCACTCGACACGTTTTATACAACACACGCAACAGCCCCAGACGTACGATTCTTCATAATCCCAGAGCCACAAGCGACCTCCGCATCGTACGCTGAGCTCGTCACCACAGCCCAAGACCTGCTCAATAAATCATCTATAGCACTCACTGGATTTCACGCCACAAATCTAGACCACCTACCTACTTTGGCCTCCGAAGCAGCAGAACGCGGTCTTGTGCTCTCTATCAACACCCAAGATAGTTTCACTAATGCCTTTAGCTATGCGCTAGCCGTTAGAGAACAGCATCCTTGGCTTAACATCCGGCTTGATATGGTTCATGGAGTCATTGATGATCAACGTCTTCAGGATCTCGCAGATGCACGGATCAACTTAGGTATCCAAGCAACCTTTGATACTGAGACTGCAAAGTTAGCCCACCGGGCGAATGCAGCTGGTACCGCGTTCGCGCTAGGGTCAGACTCATCTCTTGTTGAAGCGCCTCTTGGATGGGAGCTCATCTCAGCCCTTATAAAACCGGCAGATGGTATTTCAGCACGCAGTGGTTTCGCAGCACTTACGCGAGGAGTCTACCGGCTAGCCCACGACGAGAACCCCTTTGCGGGCCAAATACTCCCTGATACACCAGCGAATATAGCGCTCTGGAACGTCACTGAGCTTATGGTCCAAGCCCCGGATTCTCGCATAGCCTCGTGGAGTACTGATCCCCGTGCTCGTATTCCACTTTTACCGGTTCTTGCTTCAGATGTGCCATTGCCCGTATTAGATCGCATGTACACTAGGGGAGGGGAATAATACGTTTCCTAGCTCGTAAAAGTTACCTGAAAATATACCGTGCATCTGCAGAATACGCCCTTACGCCGTATTTCGCCGGTTATACTAGTAAACCTAGACCCTACCTTCACTCTAACAAAGGAAAACAAGGGAATTATTATGCGTGTACTGACCGTTATTCCGACGTATAACGAGAAGGAAAACTTACCCGTTGTTGTTGAACGTCTTCGTAAGGCAGCACCCGACGTCGATATTCTAGTTGTTGACGACAATAGCCCTGACGGTACAGGTCAGATTGCGGATACTATGGCTGAGCAAGATTCACAGATTCACGTTCTTCACCGTACTGTGAAGGACGGTCTTGGTGGAGCTTATCTTGCTGGGTTTGATTGGGGTCTAAATGAGGGATATGAAGTCCTTATTGAGATGGACGCTGATTGTTCTCACCAGCCCGAGCAGTTGCCATCGCTAGTACATGCTGTTGAAGCTGGGGCAGATTTAGCTATTGGCTCCCGTTATGTACCCGGCGGAAAAACAGAAAACTGGCCCATTCAACGCCAAATTCTTTCTCGCGGAGCAAATATTTATACGCGGGTTGTTCTAGGGACTGCGATCAAAGACATCACAGCAGGTTTCCGCGCATATAGGCGTGAAGCACTACAACGTTTGAATCTTGAAGGCATTGAATCTAAGGGCTATGTCTTTCAGGTAGACCTCGCTTGGCGTTCTGAGCAAGCAGGGCTCAAAATTGTTGAGGTTCCTATTACCTTTGTTGAGCGTGAGGTCGGAGCATCAAAGATGACCGGAAATATAATTTTTGATTCTATGCGTAAAGTGACGACTTGGGGCGTTTCCAACCGCATCAATAAGCTCAAACAGAAGCTAGGCAAATAACTAAACTTCACAAGAATAAGTGCCCGAACTACCCTTTGATAGTTCGGGCACTTTTGTATAATGTCACTCTGTATTCGTGTTGTATTCCTGTATAGCTGTACGCGCCAGACCATGAAGAATCGCTTCGAGTCCTAAGCTAAATGCGTTCTCTGCTGGAGTCTGCGAGCTACGCTGCATCGCTATATATGCGTCTTGTAAATACGGATACTCATCTGCTGAAGCCGCAGGGTTAAAGATAGATTCGGGCGCGTGGGCGTCTACTGCGGATCCCAGCAGGAATGCCTCTAAAGATTCAATAACATTTAAAGTTTTATATTCTGGACACCCAAAAGCTCTTAACGTCTGAATGAGGACGTCATACATATGTAACGTTTGAGGGGCCCGATCGATCGGGGTCAATGCGAGCGCTGTTACCAAATCGGTGCTCTCACTGAACGCGTCTCGATAAGACTTCCCCCACAGACTCAAAGATTCAGTCCAGAGTTCTAGCTTTTCAGTGGGGGATAGGTGCTGCTCGTTAAGAATTTTAGTCGCTCGTGTCAGGGGCTCAAGCGTAATGTCATTGATGACCGCATCGCTTATAGCTCCCAGCACTTCGTCACGAGACTGAAAGTGATTGTATAAGGAAGAGGGGGCGACGCCTAGCTTCTGAGCAAGTGCGCTCATAGTGAAATTTCCTTGATCGGCCAAAAGTCTACGTGCTGACCGCACAATTTTGGATGCGCTTAACACTGTCGAAGAGGGACGTCCAGCGCGTCGCATGGGGGAAGAGATCACGATAAATCCTTTACTATTTCTTTGCCTTCGGCGTGTACTGCCGTCCCGTCTGTGAGCAGTTATAAAACATGCCACCAGAAATTTTACGCTTCATAAATGCCCCTAGATTTGTAATTTCTGTGTTCTGGGATACACTAAAACGAACACAATTCGTTTTGTGATTCTTTGAGCGAAAGGTTTTAACCATGACGACCAAGAACGAAACTACGAATGAAATGACCCGCGACGTCGTAATTATCGGCGCAGGTCCTTCCGGACTCACTGCAGCATACCGACTGCAGCAAGCAGGACATACCGTTGCAGTCCTTGAAGCACGTGAACGTGTAGGCGGGCGCACGTGGAACAACCATATTGACGGCGCATTCCTTGAAATCGGTGGACAATGGATTTCCCCCGATCAGACTGTTCTCACCGAACTCGTTGAAGAGCTCGGACTTAAGACCTTCTCTCGTTACCGTGAAGGTGAGAATCTCTATCGTGATCCTGACGGTACCATGCACCGGTACAACGGAGACATGTTTCCTGCCAACGAGCACACTCAACGAGAAATGGAACGGCTCATCGGAATTTTAGATGAGCTTGCAGCAGAGATCGGGGCCGAGAAACCTTGGGCGCACACCAAGGCACGCGAACTCGATACAATTAGCTTTCACCATTGGCTCCGCGAACAATCCAACGACGAAGAAGCATGCAACAATATTGGGCTCTTCATTGCTGGTGGTATGCTCACTAAACCGGCTCACGCATTTTCAGCTTTACAGGCAGTACTTATGGCTGCATCTGCAGGATCGTTCTCTAACCTTGTCGATGAAGATTTTATTCTCGACAAACGTGTTCTGGGTGGCATGCAGTCCGTCTCCTTAGCCCTCGCAGAAAAAGTGGGACAAGAGAATATAATTCTTGAACACCCAGTCCGCGTTCTACGTTGGCAAGAAGACGGAGAGTATCCCGTACTTGCTGAAGCTGAAGCCTTCTCCGAAGATGGAGAGGCCTCACCTGAAAAAAACATCATTGTTCGAGCAAAGTACGCTGTTGTTGCGGTTCCTCCGAACCTATATTCACGTATCCATTTTGTGCCGCCGCTAGATCGCCGACAGCATCAAATGCATCAGCACCAGTCCCTTGGTTTGGTTATCAAGGTGCATGCTGTTTACCCCACGCCGTTCTGGCGGGACAAGGGTCTCTCAGGAACCTGTTTTGCCGCGAACAACCTGGTACAAGAGATTTACGACAACACTAACTACGACCCAGCAACTGGGGAAGAAGAAGCTCGCGGCACTCTAGTAGGGTTCGTCTCCGATGAAGCAGCGGATGAAATGTTCACCATCAGCGCCGAGGAACGCAAAGAACGCATCCTAGACTCCATGGCGCAAATGCTCGGAGAAGAAACAAAAAATCCCGTGGTGTACTACGAATCAGATTGGGGTGCCGAAGAATGGACTCGTGGTGCATACGCAGCCAGCTATGATCTTGGGGGACTGCATCGCTACGGCGCAGACCAAGAAACCCCAGTAGGACCAATCTACTGGTCTTGCTCAGACATTGCTGCCGAAGGCTACCAGCATGTCGATGGTGCTATACGCATGGGAGAAAAAACAGCAAAACTGCTAGCTGCAAAACTCAAATAAGTTCATTCGCATCGTAACGCACATACGGGCAGCTTTACTGGGTGAACCAAAGAATGACACACCCAGTAAAGCTCCCCAAAATACGGATGGGAAACATGAAATACGTCGTAGGATATTCGCCCGATGCACGGGGCCGTTCAGCTCTCCAACTGGGAGTCGTACTAGCTCGCTCCCTGGGCGCAGAGCTAGATGTAGTATATGTCATTAAACCGCAAAACCCTCGCCTCGCAGCGCCACGATCCAACTTTGAAGACTTACTCCAAAAGCAAGCCGTTCAATGGCTTGAAGAAGCACAACATTACGTGCCCGCCCAAGTAATCGCCCGCTTCCACCTACGCCGCGCCGAATCAGCAGTCAGTGGCCTACTAGAACTAGCTGACGCCATAGACGCCGGACTCATCATAGTGGGCGGCGGTAACACCGGAAATTGGCTTTGGCACTCACTAGGCGCAGTTGGGAACGCTCTTCTACACCGTTCACGCATTCCCGTCGCTCTAGCACCACGTAAATACAGCGCTTCACACACGATCAAACAGTTCGACTGCGCCGTATCCCCAGACATCGACTCCATAAACCTTGTCGAAGAAGCCATAGCAACCCAAAACCGAACAGGCATACCAGTACGTCTAGTCTCACTCTACGAAGAAGGAAAAGACCTAGACGATACAACCTATCGCAGCATCATCCAAGACCTCGTAGACCAATCCGCAGTCAAACCAATAAACCCGCAACAGCTAAGCATCGCCGTAGGCGCAGGAACTACCATAGTAGAAGCGGTCGATTCTGTGCACTGGAACGAAGACTCCGTGCTAATGGCCGGATCCTCCAAACTAGCCCAACGCGGGGAACTCTTCCTAAGCTCAACAACCGCAAAAATCATGACCAAACTTCCTATTCCCCTCGTCGTAGTACCACGCGACTACCACCCTGGACGCAAAGGCTCCCAGCAGCAGCCATGGACAGGCTCAATCCCCATCATCAAACAATAGCCCGGCTCCTCACGTGATATACACCGCCGTACGATCATCCCAAGAAAAGGAAAACAATGGAACAACATCTTCAAGAACTTATCAACAAAATACCCACTGGGCTACTCATCGGAGACACATGGCGTGAAGGATTCGCAGGGGAGACATTCGATGTCCTAAACCCAGCGACCGAAGAAAAGCTCACGACCTTAGCATCAGCAACACCTGAAGACGCAATAGCGGCCCTAGACGCAGCATGCCAGGTTCAAGACCAATGGGCACACACGCCGCCGCGTGAACGTGCAGAAATACTACGACAGGCATACGACCTCATCACCGATCGCTCCGAAGAATTCGCCACCCTCATGACCCTCGAAATGGGAAAACCCCTCGCAGAATCACGAGGAGAAGTAGTCTACGGAGCCGAATTTTTACGATGGTTCTCCGAAGAAACAGTACGCGACTACGGACGCTACCAGCCCACGCCCGAAGGTAAAAACCAAATACTGGTAAAGCATAAGCCTGTAGGACCATGCCTACTCATCACCCCATGGAACTTCCCACTAGCCATGGCAACACGCAAAGCCGGAGCTGCAATAGCAGCAGGATGTACAATGATCCTCAAACCTGCACGGCTCACACCCCTAACCGCGCAATACTTCGCACAAACCATGCTCGATGCAGGGCTACCAGCAGGAGTACTCAACGTAGTTGCATCAGCAACTGCATCAGCCGTCTCAGATCCTCTCCTTGCAGACTCACGCCTGCGCAAACTCTCATTCACCGGCTCCACCCCCGTTGGCAAAGCCCTTCTAAAATCAGCCGCGCAAAATGTTCTACGCACCTCCATGGAGCTTGGTGGAAACGCCCCCTTCATCGTCTTCGAAGACGCAAATATCGACGAAGCCGTTGAAGGCGCCATGGGAGCAAAAATGCGCAACATGGGCGAAGCATGTACCGCCGCAAACCGATTCCTAGTCCACGAATCTCGTGCCGAAGAATTTTCCACCAAACTAGCGACAAAAATCGCAAATCTCAAAACCGGCAACGGTCTAAACCCAGACACCACCTGTGGCCCCCTCATAGAACAGAAAGCAGTAGATTCCATCCACGAACTTGTACAAGATGCTCTCGACCGAGGTGCCCAAGCTCTGGTCGGCGGTTATCCCCAAAACGGTCCCGGATACTTCTACCAACCCACAGTCCTCATCAACGTTCCTCACGATGCACGCGTCATCCAAGAAGAAATCTTTGGCCCTGTAGCACCCATCATCACCTTTTCTACCGAAGAAGAAGCAATCCAACTTGCCAACAACACAGAATACGGGCTAGCATCCTACGTCTACACAACAGATACATCCCGTGCCCTGCGAACACTAGACCGCCTAGAAGTCGGCATGACAGGCCTCAACATCGGCATCATGTCAAACGCTGCAGCCCCATTCGGAGGCGTTAAACACTCCGGACTAGGACGGGAAGGAGCCGCCGAAGGCATCGCCGAATACACCTACACACAATACATCGGCATCAAAGACCCATACGCCAGCTAAACCACCCAAAAACCATCCAAGATACGCACAACACAACAATTTCTCGAAGGGTTCGTTTTACCTTCCCACAAGGAAAAACGAGCACACACAAACTTACAAACCTACATAAGTCCAACCCCAAAGGAGAACGTTATGAAGCGCTTGAAGAATTTCATCAACGGCAAGTTCGTCGATTCCACCTCTGATGAGGTACTCGACATCGTATACCCCGTAACCGGCGAAGTCATAGCACAAGCACCAATATCCACTGACGACGACGTCAACACCGCCATGCATGCGGCTCAAGACGCATTCAAAACGTGGAAGCATACGACCCCTTCAGATCGCCAGCTACTTCTCCTCAAACTCGCAGACGCGCTCGAAGAAAACGTCGACGTACTCGTTGAATCCCAACACCGCAACACCGGTCAGCCCCGAGAACTCATCCGTGACGAAGAAGTCCTCGTCGGCGCCAACCAGCTACGCTTCTTCGCAGGGGCAGCACGCACCCTAGAAGGAAAAGCAGCAACCGAATACATGGAAGGACATACCTCATACGTACGGCGCGAACCCATCGGCGTCGTCGCCCAAGTAACCCCCTGGAACTATCCCCTCATGATGGCATTATGGAAGCTGGGGCCCGCGCTCGCTGCCGGGAATACTGTAGTTCTCAAGCCATCTGACACCACACCAGAATCCACCCTCGAGTTGGCAAGGCTTATAGGGGAAATATACCCCGCAGGTGTTGTCAACGTTGTGCTGGGAACCGGTAAAACTGGTGAAGCTATGGTAGGGCACCCGGCTCCTGCCATGGTTTCTATTACCGGATCAGTACGCGCAGGTCAGGCGGTTGCCACCGGCGCTGCAGCTGGTCTGAAACGTTCTCATTTGGAACTTGGCGGTAAAGCACCAGCAGTTGTTTTTGCAGATGCGGATTTGCCTCGTACCGCGCGCATGCTCGCAGATTTCGGTTATTTCAATGCTGGTCAGGATTGTACAGCAGTCACTCGCGTACTCGTTCAAGACAGCGTTTACGACAAGTTCCGAGATCTGCTGGTAGCTGCCGCAAAAGACACAGCTACTGGGCACGAAGACGATTCAAAGAACTTCTACGGTCCGTTGAACAACATCAACCACTTTAAGACCGTCATGAATAAGCTCAACAGCCTCCCTGAACATGTCACAGTTGAAACCGGTGGCAAACAGTGCGGCACCCGTGGCTTTTTTGTGGAACCTACGGTGCTGAGCGGAGTCAATCAAGACGATGCCGTTGTCCAGGAAGAGACCTTCGGACCAGTTCTTACGCTCCAAAAATTTACTACAGAGGCAGAAGCCGTTGAGCTTGCTAACGATGTAAATTATGCGTTGGCGTCATCAGTTTGGACGTCAAATCATGGTACTGCTATGCGAGTTTCTCGCGATCTTGATTTCGGAGCAGTTTGGATTAATACACACGTACTTCTGACTGCTGAAATGCCTCATGGCGGATTCAAATACTCGGGTTACGGTAAGGATCTTTCCCTGTATTCCGTTGAAGAATACACACGTGTTAAACACGTCATGAGTGATTTGAGCGCATAAAGAACAGCTTCTCCAAGCTCAATTCGGCAAAAAGAGCTCCTGCGTCATCACACGTTAGAGAAGAGCTTGTGGAGCGGTACAGCTCTGTTGTCTAGGTGCTGTACCGTCTCTTCACAATTCACATATTATCCATGTAGCTTATGCTACGTTTTCCTTTGAAAGGTAGTCTCATGGTAGAGATGTATCGTCTTCCTCAAGAGATAAAACTTACTGGAGAGTTTCCCGGCCCCTCATCACGTGCTCTTGCACATCGTCGCTCACAAGCTGTTCCTGCATCTGTCGCTTCGGGGCTCCCAGTTTACGCGGCTGATGCAGACGGTGGCGTCATTATTGATGTTGATGGTAACTCGTTGGCTGATTTGGGAGCGGGTATCGCAGTCACAACTGTTGGTGCATCAGCTCCCAAGGTGGTACAAGCAGTTCAAGAATCGGTCACACACTTCACCCACACCTGTTTTATGGTTACTCCTTATGAGGGGTATATCGCAGTTTCTGAAAAACTAAACGAGCTAATACCCGGACGCTTTGAGAAACGCTCAGTACTTTTCAACTCTGGTGCGGAGGCAGTCGAAAATGCTGTAAAAATTGCTCGTGCAGCTACCGGTCGCAATGCCGTAGTTGTTTTTGATCATGCCTACCATGGGCGGACCAATTTAACAATGGCGTTGACTGCAAAAGTAGCACCATATAAGAAAGGCTTTGGTCCTTTTGCTCCTGAAATCTATCGTGCTCCTATGAGCTACCCTTACCGGGACGATCAGAGCATGGATGGTAAAGAGGCAGCTCAACGCACCATCAACATGATCGAGAAGCAAATTGGTTCAGAATACGTAGCCGCAATTCTCATCGAGCCTATCCAGGGTGAAGGAGGGTTCATTGTTCCCGCCGATGGTTTCTTACCAACGCTGGTTGCATGGGCACGCGAAAAAGGTATCGTCTTTATCGCTGATGAAGTACAAACTGGTTTCTGCCGCACTGGCAAATGGTTTGCGAGTGAGTACGAGGGCATTGAACCCGATTTGGTCACCACTGCTAAGGGCATTGCTGGTGGTATGCCGCTTTCAGCCGTCACTGGTCGGGCAGAGCTTTTTGATAAAGTTCAGCCAGGAGGATTAGGCGGAACATACGGTGGTAATCCTGTATCTTGTGCGGCTGCTCTTGCGGCTATTGAAACTATGCAGGATCTTGATTTGAACGCACGAGCTCTGCATATTGAGAAACTGGTGACAGCAGCGTTAGCCCCGCTTGTTGATGAGCTAGACATTGTAGGGGATTTCCGCGGACGTGGTGCTATGCTCGCACTGGAGTTCGTAGCAGACTCTATTTCTAAAGCCCCGCATCCCACGGCGGCCAAGGATATTGCTGCTTACTGTCAGCAACGAGGAGTACTTATTCTTACTTGTGGTACTTACGGCAACATTATTCGTCTGCTTCCTCCGCTTACTATCAGTGACGAGCTCCTAAAACAGTCAATGAATATTCTTATCGAAGGTATTCGAAGCGTTTCATAATTTTTTGGAGGCTTACAGGGCCCCGGTCATATCTCATATAACGATCGGGGCTCTTGTCACAGCTAATCCTACTCCACACATGCGCCAGTTATTTACCTATAGCTATTATGCGCACACCTTGTAGACAAAAATTCAGGTGATTTTACTACTGTTCTGGATCAATTAGACTAAATCGCATATTGAGCAGGTCGCTATAAGCACACACCGTCTGGCGACGACACTCCGATAGAGGGAGAGCACCTTGTCTCAGAATAATCAACCCCACAAGTTACATAAAGGTCAGAGTCTAGCCAAAGATTCTGCATCAAATAACCCCCACGGTGCTATTGATACAAGCGCCGCTAACAAAAAGGGATTATCTTCCGGATCTGTATCTCTTTTTGGCTCCATTATTATTGGTATCTCTGTGGTAGCACCCGCATACTCATTATCGGGGGCCCTGGGTCCTGTAGGAGCTGTAGCGGGGGAGCACATGCCCGCGATCTTTCTCGTTGGGTTTATCCCTATGCTATTGGTAGCTATTGGCTACCGAGAGCTTAACGCTGCTATGCCGGATGCGGGAACAACATTCACCTGGACAACCAAAGCATTTGGTCCGTGGGTTGGTTGGCTCGGAGGCTGGGCATTATTAGCAGCTACCATCTTGGTTCTCTCAAACCTCGCAGGTATAGCTGTAGATTTCTTTTACCTGGCTTTGTCTCAGGTTTTTTCTAACCCAGATCTAGCGACTCTTTCAAGTAATACCTTTATCAATATCGGCACATTCTTAACCTTGATGGGTTTCGGGTGTTACATCACATACCGCGGGCTGGATGCGACTCAGAAAATCCAAACTGTTTTCATTATTTTCCAGCTTGTCGTACTCGCTATTTTTGCGGGTGTCGCCCTCTATAAAGCGGTCACAAATACTGGGTTTGCTAACCTTGCTCCGACTCTTGAATGGTTTAACCCCTTCGGAATCGAGTCATTCTCAGCTTTCTCTTCCGGCATATCTCTTGTCTTCTTCATATATTGGGGTTGGGACGCTGTCCTCACCATGAATGAAGAAACAGAAGGCGAGCATACAACTAGCGGTCATGCAGCTGTTGGCACTATCCTCACAGTAGTTCTACTGTACCTGTTAATCTCTGTGGGCACTTTGGCATTTGCGGGTACGTCCTCAGAAGGTCTGGGTCTAGGAAACTCTGATAACCAGGAGAATATTTTTGCTGTTCTTTCGGGGCCTGTACTAGGTTCTCTCGGAATTATTATGTCTTTCGCAGTTCTTATTTCGGCCTTAGCTTCTTTACAATCCACGGCAGTTTCACCAGCTCGAACATTGCTAGCCATGGGATATTACAAGGCACTCGGGCCTAAGTTTGCGAGTATTAGCCCAAAGTACCAATCACCTAGTTATGCGACCATCGCTTCCTGTCTGATTGCTACCTTGTTCTACGTTCTTATGCGTTTTATTTCAACCTCTGTGCTTTGGGATACTATCTCCGCTTTGAGTTTGATGGTCTGTTTATACTACGGCGTGACGGCATTTGCCTGTGTATGGTATTTTCGGAAGGTGGTCTTCTCATCAGGCTTTAAATCATTTGTGAACAAGTTTTTGTTTCCCCTTTTGGGAGGCATTATGCTTCTTGTTTTCTTCATCCAGACGACCTATGATTCCATGGATCCCCATCATGGCTCGGGGTCTGAAATTGGGGGAGTCGGGCTAGTTTTCTGCTTAAGTGTCGCGATTCTTCTCTTAGGAATTTGCGTTATGGTGTATCAACGTTGCCTCCGTCCTGCCTTCTTCAAAGGCGAGGTCCCGATGGAGGTAGAGCATATGATTGACTAGTTATTTCTCATGTGCACAAGAAAGGGAGAGGAGCCTCTAAAAGGGTTCCTCTCCCTTATGCATTATGAATGTATCCTACAGTGCATAATGAGAACGGTAGTATTCCAACCGATCTTCTAGAGTCTTCTCTAACTCTTCAACGCTACGTCGTTCCATTAGCATGTCCCAGTGTGTACGAGCTGGCTTATCATCGTCATTCTGGGCGTCACTCTCGCCGTTGACAAGATATGCTTCTTTGCCAGTTTTAGCAACCCAGACCTGTGGAATTTCAGCTTCAGCAGCAAAGGTCACAAATACGCGGTCACCATCAGTGGTTCGGTACTCTACACGTTGACGGGGTGCAGGCTGTACATTGGACTCGGTTTCCATAGATTGAGTTCCAAGACGCATACCACGCAGGCTACGATCGCTCACAATTCCTCCAGACTCCAGAAAGGGTTTCCGCAGATACTCAGCGGCTGCATAACGTTGGGCGGGGGAGAGCTATTCCCTCGAACGTCTAAAACATCCATTATATCGAGAATATTCTCCGCCGCCCAACTATTAGAGACAGCTATTCGCGAAGTCAAGCTAAACTATCTTAACTATTGAAGCCATATCCTTGAGATGGGTTCTCAAAAGTATCAGGCTTTGTATACGCTGCTTTTGTCGATCCATCGTTTATGTCCGATACCGGCAAATTGCCGAATGCGTTACCAAGACCTCGTAGAGCATCGCCAAGTTCTGTGGGGATAAACCAGAGTTTATTAGCTTGGCCGTCAGCAAGTTTGGGCAAGGTTTGCAGATACTGATAGGTGAGTAGCTGTTGGCTCGGGTTAGATTGATGGATGGCTTCGAATACCTTATGAACAGCTTCAGCTTCACCGTCAGCTCGAAGGATTGCAGATTGAGCGTCACCTTCAGCTCGAAGAATCTGAGCCTGTTTTTCAGCTTCCGCGCGAAGGATAGCAGCCCTAGATTCACCTTCAGCCGTCAGAATATCTGACTGCTTCTGACCTTCGGCCGTCAGAATGGCAGCACGACGATCACGCTCTGCACGCATCTGCTTCTCCATTGAGTCCTGGATAGAGTGTGGAGGCTGAATTTCTTTAATATCGACACGAGATACTCGTAGTCCCCAACGGCCGGTTGTAGCATCAAGAACTCCACGCAATTCCGCGTTGATTTGATCGCGAGAGGTCAAGGTCTGCTCAAGGTTTAGACCACCGACTACGTTACGGAGGGTCGCACTGGTGAGCTCGTCAACAGCACGAATATAGTTCGTAATTTCATAGGTTGCGTCCTTGGGGCTTGTTACCTGAAAGTAAACAACGGTATCGATCCCAACCACAAGGTTATCTTCGGTAATCACGGACTGCGAAGGGAACGAGACAACCTGCTCACGGACATCAATTAGAGGCAGCACGCGGTCAATAATCGGTACCACCATATGCAAACCGGGTTCTAGCACGGTTCGGAACTTACCAAGACGCTCAACGATTCCTGCTCGACCTTGAGGAATCACCCGGATGGTTTTAGCCAACAAGATAAGAACAAAAATGAAGAGAATCACAAGAAGAATAACTGGGACCATATCTTCATTACCTACTTTCTTTTCGGTGATTAATAACAAAATTTAGGGGCGTAGATGGAACATTTTATTCAGCTTCAGGGGTAACAGCTGATCCTTCTGGCAAAGTTGATACATGCGGGTACACAAACGCTGTAGCACCGTTAATAGTTTCGACCTGGGCGTAGGAGCCGGAAGGGATAGGAGCTCCTGAAGTGCGTGCTGTCCAAATTTCGCCTTCAAGACGCACTAAACCAGACTCAGCAGTGACATCCTCTGTCACAAGAACAGTTTTACCCCGAAGAGCTTTGGCATTTGTAACAGTATTTCCGGCAGAGCGGTTGAGGCGTTTCAGAAGAGGCGGACGTAGAATAAGCACAAAAAGGATACACAAAACCGCGAAAACTATTCCTCGAGCGAAAAAATGTTCGATCAATGGTGAAATAGCCGATGTGATGAGGGCAGATAGGGAAAGCATCAAGAAAAAGAGATCTAGAGACAGCATCTCAATTATCGCAAAGAGCAAAGCTAGTATCAGCCAAAATGTCCATGGGCTGTTAAAGAGCCAATCCATATTTTCCTCCTCATCGTAGGCACAATGATCCAACGTATAGAGCGCCCAAGCTATACAAACATTATTCCATGAGGTGCATCACCAATCAAAGAGTTTACTCACACAAACTCACAACACTACAAATAGCCGATAATATACATTATGTAAAGTAGAGTCAGAAAACCACACCCCAGCCACTCAACCTTCCGTGCAATTGAACCGGATTAGCTGCCAGTGCGCCCTCGTAAAGACGGTTTCACCCCAGCAGCTTCTTTCTCCTCAATGTCCAGTAAAGCTACAGATACACCAAAATCTTCTATTTACATGAATAGGCGCTTTACGGACTCGGGGTTTCTACCACCAGGTGGCTAAACTCTACCCAAGCGTTCAAAACTTGAGCTGCTGCCCCAGTATCAATAGATTGGCGCGCATCCGCCAAAGCTTCTGTGTACCGTTCCTCAAAGCTCCTGCCGTCGTTTTTTCGGTAAGCTATCAGACCGGCCGCCGCATTAATAAGAACTGCATTACGAATTGCATGCAACGAGTCTTTTGCCGACTCGCCCTCCCCAGCTAATACTGCGCGAAACACACTGGCGTTATACTCAGCATCTCCCCCTCGCAGGTTATCTAATGAAGAACGCTCAATCCCATAGCCTTCGGGATTAAAGACATATTTCTGAAGAGTACCCCCACTTGCTTCCCAGATCTGGGAAGTTGTAGCAATTGTCAATTCATCAAGCCCATCATCCCCCCGGAATACAAGGGCATGGTCGCCTCGATTCGCGAAAACCCAAGCCATCTTTTCTACCATCTGCGGATTAGCTACCCCAATTGCAGATGATGACACTCGCGCAGGGTTTGTCATGGGTCCTAGGTAGTTAAAAGCCGTTGGTATACCTAATATTTTTCGAGTTGGCCCTACGAACCGCATAGAGGGATGAAAAGTCATTGCAAATAGAAAGGTGATTCCTACTTGCCGAGCGCACGCGGCAACAGACTTAATCGGCATATCTAGCTGAATACCTAGCGCCTCCAAGACATCTGCCGACCCTGATTTAGAGGTTGACGCCCGGTTACCATGTTTAACAACTGTCGCACCTGTACCAGCAATAACCAAGGCTGCCATGGTGGATATATTGACGGTATTCTGCTGATCTCCGCCAGTGCCTACAATATCAACCGCGTGTACGTCAAGATCAATAGTTTCAGCTTTTGCAAGCATTCCTCGCGCAAGGGCGCCTAACTCTTCAGAGGTCTCCCCCTTCATGTGGAGCGATGTCAGGAAGGAAGCAAGTATAGGTTCAGGCGTTGAACCAGTCATAATTTCATCCATAGCCCAGTCCACATGACGAGAACCGAGATCCTGCCCAGAGATGAGCTGATTCAAAATGTATTTCCAGGTTAATGACTCATGTGCAGTTATATCCATACTCCCGATTTTAACCTTCCTGCAGGATTCATCTGCTGCCAGCGCATAGGGTGCCACAGCTTTGAGGCTTCTCTCCCCCACGAACTTACCAAAACATTACACATAGAGCGTGTCGCACAAATCTCGTGAAAACCGCTAGTTTACAGGGAACTCTAAGGATTTTCCCAACACACCGCAAGATTTAAGAGGTTATGTATTCGCTCTTCGCAAGTTTTAGCGACATAATGTCTATGTGACAACTGTAACCAATAACCCCAGCAGGCCGGCACATCCGGCTCTTAACCGACCCAACACGGTCGCCATTGGTACCGTCGTGTGGTTGGCATCAGAGCTGATGTTCTTTGCCGGGCTTTTTGCTATGTACTTCACCCTTAAGGCATCACGTCCTGACATTTGGGCTGATAATGTACATATCCTTAACGTTCCCTTCGCTTTTATCAACACAATCGTTCTTGTGCTGAGTTCTGTGACATGCCAGATGGGCGTATTTGCCGCAGAACAGCTCAAACCACGCCGCTCCGGTTCTTTGCTGAATATTAAGGCATGGGGCATGGCTGAATGGTTTGTGTTGACTTTCATCATGGGCGCAATCTTCGTCTGCGGTCAGGCTTATGAGTACGCAACCTTGGTTTCAGAAGGCGTAACCATTGCATCTAGCGCTTACGGATCCGCTTTCTACATCACAACAGGGTTCCATGCGTTACACGTGACAGCTGGTCTAGTAGCTTTCCTCCTGATCATTGGTCGCGCATTTGTCGCTAAGCGATTTGGTCATTACGAAGCAACTAGTGCAATCGTTGTCTCGTACTACTGGCACTTTGTAGATGTCGTGTGGCTCGCTCTATTTGCCGTAGTGTACTTCGTCAAATAACAGTCCAACACTCTCGCCCCGTCCGTATCCATTTTTACTAGCACACACAAGGAACAAAAGACGTGAAGGCACTTTCACAGAAGCGGCGTCACCCGCTTGCAGCTATTGTGTTGCTTGCGTTGGCTCTCATCCTTACTGGTGGTCTCTACACAGTTGCCACTGCCACCAATCAGGCCAAGGCCGAGTCAAGCCATGCATACACTCAAGATGATGTAAACGCTGGTCAAAAACTCTTCCAAGCCAACTGTGCAACCTGCCATGGAATGAACGCTGAAGGCACCGCTGATGGTCCTTCGCTCATCGGTGTTGGTGCAGCCGCAGTTGATTTTCAGGTTGGTACCGGCCGCATGCCTATGCAGATGCAAGGTACACAGGCTCAAGTCAAACCTGGTCAGTTCAACGAGGAACAGACGAAGCAGCTCTCTGCATATGTTGCTTCGTTGGGCGCCGGTCCTGCAATACCTGAAGCAGAGAATCTAGATACCACCAAAGGCGATGCCGCAAATGGCGCCCGTGTCTTCCTAGCCAACTGCGCAATGTGTCATAACGCGGCTGGTGCGGGTGGTGCTCTTACCCGAGGGAAGTTTGCTCCTTCTCTCATGGGTGTTAGCGAACAACATATCTATGAAGCCATGGAAACTGGACCTCAAAATATGCCTGTTTTCAACGACGCAAACCTTACCCCGCAAGAGAAGCGTGATGTTATCACCTATTTGAAAGCACAGGAAAAAAATGTTTCCCCTGGTGGTCTTAAGCTAGGCTCTCTAGGTCCTGTCGCTGAAGGTCTGTTGATTTGGAGCGTCGGTCTAGGGATCGTGCTTATCTTTGTTATTTGGCTGACCTCTCGCTCAGCATAAATACGCACATACTATTCGTATCGGAAAAGATTTGAGGCAACACATGGGAAACCATCGTGACGGTCAAGACGCTCAGAGCGTTACCGTAGTTACCTCTTCAGAGGATTCAAAGGAGCAGTTTCAGAATCCTGGGCTGCCCCCACATCGTCCACGTCTGACAGATGTGGATTCGAAGCGTGCTAAAGGTGCTGAGCGCCAAGTTATTCTACTCTTTGTACTATCAATGCTCGGCTCTTTGTTATTCTGGGTCGCGTATTTCGGTATATCAGTTGAAGGTAACTTCTTTGATGTAAACAATACGGAGCCTACCAGTAAACTGCAGCTGCAGAACCTCTTGCTTGGTTTAGGTATAGCATTCGCTATGTTCGGCATTGGTATTGGAGTTGTTCATTGGGCACGTACGCTTATGCCTGACCATGAACTCGTTGAGGAGCGGCACGATTTGCGTCCTGAAGAGGATCGCGCCGAGGCAGAAGAAATCATCGAAACTATTATTGATGAGTCAGGTATTAAACGCCGTCCTCTCCTGCGCAATACTCTCATTGGCTCAGTTATTCTGGCTCCGTTAACTTTTATTACGTTCCTGCGCGATCTGGGGCCGAATGATCCTGCCGTTCTTAAACACACAATGTGGGATCAGGGTGTCCGTCTTGTACGCGACCCTTCTGGGACTCCGATTAAAGCTTCTGACGTTACGATCGGATCCGCTTATCACGTTCTGCCGGAGACCATCACGTCCCTCAGCCATGAAAATGGCTATCTAGAGGAAAAAGCTAAAGCAGTTGTCTTGTTGATGCGTCTTGACCCCAATGAGATGAAGATTTCGGAAGAACGCAAAAACTGGCACGTTGACGGTATAGTCGCTTATTCGAAGGTCTGTACACACGTTGGATGTCCCATCGCGCTGTACGAGCAGCGAACGCACCATCTGCTGTGCCCGTGCCATCAGTCTACTTTTGATGCGGCAGATGAATGCAAGGTTGTATTCGGCCCTGCAGGTCACGCACTCCCACAGTTGCCGATTACAGTCGATGATAATGGTTATCTTGTGGCTCAGAGTGACTTCCATGAGCCAGTTGGTCCCGCGTATTGGGAACGCGGTCAGCACGTCGAAGAAATGCGTGCAGAGCGTGAGAAGGAGGCGAAATAAGTAATGTCTACAACAACTGGCTACGAGTACAAACCTAAAAGCAACGCTGGGCGTATCGCGAATTTTGTTGATACGCGTGTTGGCATGTCTGGGGTTGTTAAAGAATTTGGCCGAAAAATCTTTCCAGATCACTGGTCCTTTATGTTCGGTGAGGTGGCTCTATACAGCTTTGTAGTGCTCCTTATTTCAGGAACTTTTTTAACATTCTGGTTTAACCCATCAACCGCTGCAGTTACCTATGACGGTTCATATGTACCCATGAAGGGTACAGAAATGTCTGTTGCGTTTGCGTCTACTTTAGATATCTCTTTTGATATTCGCGGAGGCCTGTTGATCCGTCAGATTCACCACTGGGCGGCTCTCATGTTTATGTTGGCCATCTGTATCCACATGCTTCGTGTCTTCTTTACAGGGGCTTTCCGTCGTCCACGTGAGCTGAATTGGGTTGTAGGTTGCGTCCTCTTTGTCACGGGTATTATGGCGGGCTTTACTGGGTATTCCCTCCCCGATGATGTGCTCTCTGGTAACGGTTTGCGAATTGTCGATGGCATTATGGTCGCAGTTCCGCTTGTAGGTACATACCTCTCGCTTTTCTTCTTCGGAGGCGAGTTCCCAGGTGAACACATTATTAGCCGCCTATACAGCCTGCATATTATGATCATTCCGGCAGTTCTGTTGTTGTGCGTTGGACTACATATGTTCATGGTTGTCCTGCATAAACACACCCAATATCCAGGGCCAGGTCGTACCAACAATAACGTTGTTGGTTTTCCTGTAGGTCCGGTTTATGCTGCAAAAGCAGGCGGTTTCTTCTTCATAGTTTTCGGTATCATCGCTTTCTTAGCTTCCACCTTCACTATTAACGCAATATGGAACTATGGTCCCTACGATCCATCTCCAGTTCAAGCAGGTACTCAGCCTGACTGGTACGTAGGCTTTGGTGACGGTGCATTACGTCTATGGCCTGGTGTTTGGCCATGGTCATGGGAATGGCAAATCGGTGGAACATGGGTTCTGAATGTCCTACTGCCTTTTGCACTCGCAGGCGTCTTGATGGGATTCTTATTCACGTGGCCTTGGATCGAACGTTGGGTCACCAAAGATAATCGGGTTCATAATATTCTTGATCGCCCGCGTAACGCTCCATTCCGTACAGGCGCCGGTGTTGCCGGTATCATCTACTACTCAGTTTTGATGATCGCGGCATCTTCTGATTTGATCGCAACACATTTCCACGTCTCGCTAAATGATGTAGCTTATGTATTGCGTGCGCTCTTCTTCCTTGGACCCATCCTTGGTTTCGAGATTACCCGAAGGATTTGCCTCTCCTTGCAGCGTAAAGATCGTGAGCTAGTGCTTCATGGCATCGAAACTGGTCAAGTGGTGCAACTCCCCCATGGTGAGTTTATTGAGGTGCACAGGCCTCTTGACGAGTATCGTCGGTACAAGCTAGTTAGTTTCGATTCACCAGATGTAATACCTGCACGCCCCAATGCTAAGGGGAAGGTTACAATGCTTGAGAAAGCACGAGGCACCTTATCGAAGTTGTTCTTTACTGATCGTGTTCTTCCTGTAACTCCTACTGAGCTAGAAGAAGCTCATCATGAACATAATGAAGCTCAAAGGGTTGAGGGAGCTTCCTTTGATAGCCCCGAGATTAAGGGCTAAAGTTACAACTTCATAAGTTTACTTGAGGGTTGGTGCCACAAAACTGTGGGACCAACCCTCAACGTTTGTACCGCATGTATCTCTTCCAGCAATGTTGCTGTTGACCCAATATCATATCCATCTTCTAAGGCCAGGAGTCCAGACTTTCTCATGAAAAATTCTCATAAGCAGCATGCCCTATTCCTGAAACTAAGAATCTTTGCTTACTTATCAGCGATCGCTATATACCTGATGCCATAATGGAATAACTTCATATGTGCTAAGCGCACCCCGTCCCTGAAATTTACACAAACTATCATGCCGCTGGTCTTAGAGGCAGGAAGGAGCCTAGCGGATTAACAGATAAAAGTAGCAATAACCTAGGTTTGAGGTTGAGACTCTAGAATTCTTGCAGAGAGAGCACTTCTGCGAGCATAAAATTGCCGTCTTTTCTTTCGAGCCGAGCGTACTGATAAGCGAGCGAAACTGCCTCTGCAAAAACTATTATCGTGCGATAGGCACCTCGCTGCTTCGATGATCCTCAGATAAACTGCCAATACAGACAATTAATCCAACTAGCTTTTTCTTACCTCCCTTTTTAGTACATATCTGGGGCAGATAGAACTTTATTCGAGAATCTCTGGAATATAGAAAAGGTGGGGTTACATCATCCGTATAGATGATGTAACCCCACCTTTTACTGTATATGATTAGTGTGCGTGATCACCGCGGTTGTATTCATATACCCACCCGATAACGGCGACTGCTACGATAGGCAACGCAAGAATTAGTACCCACCAAGCAATCGCTGCCCCAAGAACAACAATCATGCACGTTAAACCGATCATGAACGGCCACCAAGACCATGGTGAGTAGAACCCATACTCACCAGCACTCTCAGCGATTTCACCCGTGTAGTTATCCATGGGTTGGCTTCCTAGCTTCTTTTCAGTAAACATGAGGAAGAAAGCCAAGAAGAAGCACATGAGCGCCGTCACGAGGAGCGCGGGAAACCCGGCCCACTCATCAAAATTGGTCATAAACCCATAAATAATTCCAACAGGAGTAAAGAATATACCAAGGTACAGGAAGACCTTCCCGAGAACTTTCACGGTTTACTCTCCCTTCTGTGCTGCAAGAGCTGCAGCGGCAACATCATGATTCGTTGAAAGCTCGGGATGATGTAGGTCTAGAGCCGGGCGTTCGGAACGGATACGAGGCAATGCAGTAAAGTTGTGGCGGGGCGGAGGACAAGAAGTCGCCCATTCGAGAGATCCGCCGAATCCCCAGGGATCGTCTACCTCGACTTTCGGAGCATACCGAGCAGTAATGTAAACATTCCAGAACCAGGGAATCATTGAAACGGCAAGAATCATGGATCCAACAGTTGAGAACTGGTTCATCCAGGTGAAACCGTCTTCGGGCAGATAGTCAGCGTATCGACGAGGCATACCATCAACGCCAACCCAGTGCTGAATCAAGAAGGTCGCGTGGAACCCGAAGAATACCAGCCAGAAGTGAATCTTACCGATCCGTTCGTTGAGCATCTTGCCAGTGAATTTTGGCCACCAGAAGTAGAATGCACCAAACATACCAAAAACAATGGTTCCAAAAATCACGTAGTGGAAGTGTGCAACCACGAAGTAAGTATCCGAGATATGGAAGTCTAGAGGCGGAGTAGCCAGGATAATACCCGTCAGACCTCCAAAGAGGAAGGTTACTAAGAATCCATAGATCCACAATAATGGAGTTTCAAACGTAATGGACCCCTGCCACATAGTCCCAATCCAGTTGAAAAACTTCACGCCGGTTGGAACACCAATCATCATGGTCATGAACGAGAAGAACGGAAGCATAATCGCTCCAGTTACGTACATATGGTGCGCCCACACAGTTACAGACAGGCCCGCAATAGCAATGGTCGCTGTAACAAGACCTTTGTAACCAAAAATGGGTTTACGTGAGAATACAGGGATAATCTCCGAAGTCACACCAAAGAAAGGTAGCGCAAGCACATACACCTCAGGGTGCCCGAAGAACCAGAACAAGTGCTGCCAGAGCACCGCTCCCCCATTTTCTGGATCAAAAATATGTCCTCCGAATCGGCGATCCATACCTAGAGCAAACAAAGCGGATGCCAGAGGCGGGAAGATCATAATAATCAAGATTGAAGTAATCAGAGTTGTCCACGTAAACACAGACATACGCCACATAGTCATGCCAGGGGCGCGCATTGCCACAATTGTAGTAATGAAGTTAACCGCACCCATAATTGTGCCGAACCCCTGCAACGCAAGACCAAAGACCCATAAATCACCACCGACAGACGGGCTGTAAGTAGTGCTATTTAGTGGGACGTATGCAAACCAGCCGAAAGAGGCTGCACCTTGTGGGGTAATAAAACCTGCAATCGCTACTAGCGACCCAAAAAGGAAGAACCAAAAAGCCAATGCGTTTAAGCGAGGGAATGCCACATCGGGAGCACCAATTTGGAGCGGGATAAGCACGTTCGCCAAACCGGTGAACAAAGGGGTGCCGAACATGAGAAGCATAAGGGTACCGTGCATCGTAAAGAGCTGGTTAAATTGCTCCTTCGTCTGTAGGATCTGCATACCGGGCTCAAAAAGCTCAATACGCATCAGCAGAGCCATAGTTCCGCCCATGCAGAAGAAGATGAAGGCAGAGATCAGGTACATGTACCCAATGGTCTTGTGGTCCGTGGAAGTAATCCAATTGACAAAGATGCGTCCCTTGGACTTAGGAACCACGCGCGGCGCAACAGCCGTTGCACTCTCAGTTGAATATTCGAGGGTAGTCACGTCTATTTCACCCCTTTATTGGTTAGCGGGACGCGGAGTCGCGTTCTGGTTGGGATTACGGTTGTATTCGTCCCCAGCGATACCCTGATTCTCGGGATTTTGCTTAAGGGAATTGATGTAGTTGTCGTAGTCTTCCTGTGAGACCACCTTGACATTAAACAACATCTCAGAGTGGTACTCACCGCAAAGTTCAGCGCATTTACCCTTATAATCACCAATTTCTTTGGTAGTGATATGAATATGGTTCGTCATACCAGGGATCGTATCCCGTTTCTCTAGGAAAGCCGGAACCCAGAACGAATGGATCACATCACGCGATTTGAGGACTACGTCAACATTTGAGTTAACGGGCAGATAAAGCGTTGGAAGTTCTGCTTCTTTACCTGGTGAACCATCAAGGTGAGCTTGTACACCAGTTACATGCACGTTTTCATCTGTGTAGTTGAAATCCCAGGCCCATTGTTTGCCATACACTTCAACAGTGACCTGTCGATCGGCACCAGTTTTAGGACCAGTTACTTGACGCTCGACTCGGTCTGAAAACGTAAACATACTGACGATCAAGACGACTGGAACGAAAGTATAAAAAATTTCCAGAGGCAGGTGATAGCTGAGCTGACGAGGATAGCCACTTTCGTTCTTACGCCTACGGTAGGCAATGATGCACCATAGCATCAAGCCCCAAGTAATAAGACCGACAACAAGAGCTGCACTCCAAGTGCCTACCCAGAGATGCATGAGGTTCTCGGCATTATCAGTAGCCGGATGCCCAGCTTTTGTAGGTAACCAGCCTACAGCTGCCTTATCCATTGAACAACCAGTCATCAGCAGCGTCGCTGTAGTCCCGAGGCCAACAAGACTTGCACGCTTACGACGACTGCCGGTTCGATATTGCGAACTCACAGACGGCCCTTCCTGTTCTTGCAGTGTGTGCTAGTGCTCAGGTCTACAGGTAAACCTGAGGCAATTATAAAAAACTTATCCCTTAGAGCTTACCGCGAATTCTGCTCTTACGGTGACACTCTGTCACTGAAATTGTAAGTTTCCTGGAAAATTACTGAATTTTAACGTAACAGAACCCCTAAAGTTGGTTTTTTAGGGGTTCTGTTATATCAATGCTCCTAATGGAAAGAGTCGCCACAGGCACATGATCCTGCCGCGTTCGGATTATCAATTGAGAATCCTTGTTTCTCAATCGTGTCTTCAAAATCAATCGTTGAGCCATCTAGATAAGGGGCACTCATTTTATCTACGATAACCTGCACACCGTCATAATCACGCACTGCGTCACCATCAAGTACTCGCTCATCGAAGTAGAGCTGATAGATTAGCCCGGAACAGCCACCGGGCTGTACAGCAATCCGGAGGCGCAAATCGGTACGTCCTTCTTGTTCGAGCAAAGTACGTACCTTATTCTGAGCAACTTCAGTAAGGTTAACCCCGTGTGTTGGTAGCTCAGTTACAGTCTCAGTCATGTTTATCCTTTCCTGACAATATCCCCCTTCGTAAAGTCAGATTACGCTGTCCTACTTCTTCACGACAACAGCGGACTCACAAGTTCACTAAGGGCATCAAGGTCTCTTACGTCCAGAATACCAACTTTGTAGAATTCTGTACTTAGTGTGTGAGGTATATTCCTTGAGTTGCTTTCCTTTCCTAATCTACTTACTCCTGCTGAGAGCACTCAATATCAGTGCCTCCGCTAAAATTCCTCGTTTAAAATCAGGTACATACAGCGATTCGTTGGCGCTATGTGCCCGGGTGTCTGGGTCTTCAACACCAGTTACTAGAATCTGGGCGTCGGGGAAGTTCTCCTTCAAATCCGCTATAAAAGGTATTGAGCCTCCTATGCCTGTCTGCACAGGAGATATACCCCAAGCTTGAGCCATTGCTGACAAGGTGATTTGAGCTCCATCCTGCTCAACATCTGTGGCAAAGGGTAACCCTGAGTCGACAGGAGTATAGCTAACTTGCGCGTTATAAGGTGCATGCTTCTTTATATGGTCTGCCAGAACTTTGTGCGCATTTTCGGGAGAATCACCAGGAGCCAGCCGGACACTAATACGAGCTCGCGAAGTAACAGCAAGGGTATTTGAAGAATGGGCAATTGACGGAATATCCATACCTATAACGGAAAGTGCAGGTTGCTGCCAGAGCCGAGATGTAATTGATCCATATCCTGCTAGAGGCATCTGGTCTAAGATTCCAGCATCTGCGCGGAATTCATGTTCAGGATATTCGACCTTAGGGTCTTCACCACGGTACAGGCCTTCTACAACAACTGCACCTTCGTCATCATGAAAAGTACCCAGCAGACGGGCTAATACCGTATGTGCGTCTAGAAAAGGGCCTCCAAAGATACCAGAGTGTACTGCGTGATTACCAGTTCGAACTTCAATATCCCCGCTAGCTACGCCACGTAATGAGGTAGTTAATGCCGGAACTCCAGCTCGCCAGTTGGCAGAATCTGCTACCACAATATAATCAGCGGTTAGGTCCCTCTGGTAGGCAGCTAAGAATTCGCGGAAAGAGGGTGACCCTACTTCTTCTTCCCCTTCGATAAAGATCTTTACGCCAACGTTGAAATCATGGCCTAATACTTCCGATACTAAACGGAAAGCAGCCATATGGGTGATAACCCCTGCTTTATCGTCTGCAGCACCGCGGCCATAGAGGCGAGCGCCTTTCTGAACTGCGGTAAACGGGTCAGTTTCCCACTGCGTGTTATCGCCAGGAGGCTGTACATCATGGTGAGCGTATAACAGGATTGTGGGATACCCTGAAACAGCTGGTTTAGTGGCAATTACCGCTGGCATACCTTGATGTGTCTCCCCCGTTTCATCGTGGTACGACGCAGAAAGGATTTTTACCTCTTGAAAACCTGACCGTTTCGCAAGCTCGTACACAGCTTCAGCGCTTCGTTGGACCTGGGCTAGATCAAAAGCTTCCCACGCGATGGATGGGATAGAGACTAGATCCTTCAGCTCAGTAAGATATTCATCAAAATGGGCTTCAAGCGCCTCTGTGAGCGCATCATGTTCTGGGAATTTATGAGGAAAATTGGCCATGCGTCTAACAATACGCTTTATACAGGGGTGGCGCATACTTTTTTATTTTTTGGTCTTGGTATTCGGCGTAGGAAATTATTTTTGGTTATTCTAGTAGGGTGTTTGGTCGTAAAAAAGGTAAGGCTCCGCAGGAGGCTGCTGTCGAGCCTGAAGAAGAGAAACAGCATGAGGTTCCTGAGAACTCTAAGTTCACGCCGAAGAAAGGGCGTCCTACACCGTCTCGTAAAGAGCAAGTTGCGGCGCGAAGGAGGCCTATAGTCGGTGCTGATCGTGGCGCGGCGAAGACTGCTGATCGTGAGGCTGCTGCTGAGCTTAGGGCACGGCAGCGGGAGGCTATGCGTACTGGCGATGAGAAGTATCTACCGATAGTGGATAAGGGGCCTCAGCGGCGGTACATTCGCGACTATATTGATGCTCGCCGGAATTTGGGCGATATAATGCTTATTTTGCTCATTGTTTTTCTTGTTGCGTCGTGGGTCGTGAGCGGTTTTGGCGTAGCTGCTGCTCCTGTCTACTACGGGACTATGTATGGCATGTATGCTCTGATGCTGTTGTGGGTTATTGATTACTGGTTAATGTGGCGCAAGCTTAAACAGATGGTTATTGCTAAGTTTGGCGAGGTACAGCGTGGTAGTGGTATGTATGCGTTCAACCGTGTGATGATGATTCGTCGGATGCGGCGACCTTATCCTCTTGTTAAGTATGGGGAGTATCCAAAGTAAATACTGTGTCTTTAATGATTTCTGGGGTGGGAAACCGTGTTTGGTTTCTCACCCTTTTTGTGAGGTTTATTTTTGGTGCGAGCGACGGATTTTGTAGAGTCCTCGGTTGATGTGGGCGGCCCATAAGGGGCCTTCGTAGAGGAAGGCGGTATATCCTTGGACAAGGTCTGCGCCTGCGTCTAGTCGTTCTTGTACGTCTTGGGCGTTGGTTACTCCTCCAACAGAGATGAGGGCTAGTTTGTTGCCTATTTCTTTCTTGAGGAGGTGTAGGACTTCGAGTGATCGGGTTTTAAGTGGTTCTCCTGAGAGTCCTCCTGCGCCTATAGCGTTAATTTTTTCTTTGGTGGTGTGAAGTCCTAAGCCTTCGCGTGCGATTGTGGTGTTGGTTGCGATGATCCCGTCAAGCTTTAGTTCTTGGGCTAGGCGAGCGACAGCTGTTATGTCTTCGTCTACAAGGTCTGGAGCGATTTTAACGGTGAGAGGCACGTGGCGGTGGGGTGAGACTCGGTTTGCTTCTTCTCGTACGGCTTGTAGGAGTGGGCGGAGTGTTGCGATGGATTGCAGTGTACGTAGTCCTGGGGTGTTGGGGGAGCTTACGTTGACGACGAGGTAGTCTGCTTGTGGGGCTAGGGTACGTGTTGATATTAGGTAGTCTTCTATGGCGTTTTCTAGTTCTACAATCTTTGTTTTTCCTATGTTGACGCCGATGATGGGGCGTTTCTCGGGACGGTATTCGGTTTCTAGATCGGCACGTGCTGATGCGACTCGGGGTCCTGCGGCTGCGGCACCGTCGTTGTTGAATCCCATACGATTAATGACTGCTTTATCTTCGATGAGGCGGAATAAACGTGGTTGTGGGTTACCAGGTTGTGCCTGTCCGGTGATGGTGCCGATTTCGATGTGTCCGAATCCTAGTCCTGCAAGGGCTGCGATACCTTTCCCACCTTTGTCGAAGCCTGCGGCTAGTCCGAAGGGTGAAGGGAAGGTGAGTCCCATGGCTGTGGTGCGGAGGCCGGGATTGGGTTGAAGGTAGCTTTTGAGGATGCGAGTAATACCTAGGTTTTTGAGGGTTTGTATTCCCCAGAAACCAATGTGGTGTGCTTTTTCGGGATCCATGCCTGCGAAGAAGATTTTGAAGAAGGTTGGGTATAGTCGCATTATTTGCTCCTTGTGGTGTGGTGTTAGTTTTTGGGGTTAGGAATTTTGTCGGTGGCGCCTCCGTATCGGCGGTCGCGGCTGGCGTATTCTTCGACGGCTTCGTAGAGGGTTAGGCGGTCTACATCTGGCCAGAGTACGTTCATGAAGACGAATTCGGCGTAGGCGCTTTGCCAGAGGAGGAAGTTGGATATTCGTTGTTCGCCTGATGATCGGAGGAAGAGGTCGACGTCTGGTAGGTCTGGTTCATCGAGGTATTTTTGGAAGGTTTTTTCTGTGATAGATGAGGGTTTGAGGATGCCTGCTTGTACGTCTTGTGCAATGGTTGCGGCTGCGTCTGCGATTTCTGCGCGTCCTCCATAGTTAACGCACATAGTGAGGGTGCAGGTGGTGTTATTGATGGTTTCGCGTTCGCATTGTTCGAGTTGTGAGATAACGTTTTTCCAGAGTTTGGGGCGGCGCCCTGCCCAGCGGATGCGTACTCCCCAGGATTTGAGGGTTTCGAGTTGTCGGTTAAGGACTTCGGTGGAGAACCGCATGATGAAGGATACTTCGCTGGGTGAGCGTTTCCAGTTTTCTGTGGAGAAGGCATAGGCACTGATATAGGGTATGCCCATTTCTATGGCTCCTGCAACGATATCGAGGAGGGCTGCTTCGCCTGCTCGGTGTCCTTCATTGCGTGGGAGTCCGCGTTCATTGGCCCAGCGTCCGTTGCCGTCCATGACAACAGCAACGTGTTGAGGAATGAATTTTTTGGGTATGGGTGGTGGAGTTGTTCCGGAGGGGTGTGCCGGTGGTTTTTGTGGCATGGGATTCTTTCCGGGTTGATGGTGTGTTAATACAGTATTTTACCGTGTTTGATGGTGTTTTTTAGGTTTCTAGTTCGAGGTAGGTGAGGGTCTTGAGGGGGGTTTCGAGGTAGTTTTGGGTGGTGTGTAGGGTGAGGTTGAGTATTTTGCGTGCAGTGAGAGGTGAGACTTTATCTATAGTGTCCCAGTTCCCTTTATAGAGAGCTTGTATGTAGTTGTATTCGGTGGGTGTTATGGGTGTTGTGGGGGTGTCATTTTGGTGGGCGCAAGTTTTGCAGAGGGTTCCTGTTATGCCACGTGTGCCTGCTGGGTGGTACCCAGTGGTGATGGGTTGATTGCAGTGTGTGCAGGTGGCAGTGAAGATGAGCCAGCCTGCGAGTTTCATGGCACGTAAGATATAGCTTGTGAGGATGCGCTGTGGTGTGTGTTTGTTATGAGCTAGTGTGGCGATTGCTCCGTGAGTGAGGTGGTAGTGTGGGTTGGTGTCGTGGGGGGTACTGTTGGTGTTAAGTGTTTCTGCGACCTCAGCGATGGTGTTTGCGGCAGTGTAGGCGTTGTAGTTACCCATGAGGGTCGCTGTATAGGCATGTATGGTTGCGGCTTGGGATATGGTGTGGAGGTTTGTTTTGCCTCGGGTGAAGGACAGGTCGGTGTGCATGTAGGGTTCTAGCCGAGCACCGAATTTTGAGTTTGGTTTGCGGATTGATTTGGCAACGGCGTGGATGACTCCGTTGTTTTGGGTGAGCATGATAATGATGCGGTCTGCTTCGCCTAGGTTTTGGGCGCGGAGGACGAGGGCGTGGTCTCGGAGGTGTTTTGGGGTGCTCATGGTTTTATGTTTGTGGTGTGTGAAGAGAAACCCCGCATTCTGGCGGGTGGCTAGGATGCGGGGCCTGAGGGTTTGGTTGTGTGGTTAGTTTTTTTCGTATTCGATATCGTCGTCTTCGTCGTCGGTGTCGGTGAGGAATTCGTCGAAGTTTTCGTCGTCATCTCCGTAGACGCTAAGAGGTGTTACTTCGTTATGTACTTCGAAGAGGGCATTTTCGTAGGCTTCAAAAGCGTTTGCAATTTCGACATAGGCTTCGTCGATTACGGGGTCGTGTTCGCGGGTGCGGTGGGTGACGGCGTCAAGGTGTGTTTCGAGGGCGTCGAGTAGACGAGTGAGTTCGGTGCGGGGGTCAGTGCTCATGTGTCTAGTCTACTATCTTTTATGGCTATTGTGGTTGGAGAGTGTCATATTGTGAAGGTATGACAAACGCGTACCCAGTGTGTTTGGGCACGCGTTTAGAAGGGTGTTTTAGGAATGTTCTTTAGAATCCTAGGGTTTCCAGGGATGCGCGGATTGCTTCTGCGGAGGCGCGTAGCTTATTGTGTTCTTCGTCGTTCATGGGAACGCTGAGGACTCGCTGTACGCCTTCGTAGTTTACGACGGAGGGTAGGGACAGTGCTACGTCTTTGAAGCCGTAGAGTTCGCCTGCTGCAATGGTGGAGATTGGCAGTACGGCGTTCTGATCTCGGAGGAAGCCTTCTGCAATTCGTGCCGAGGAAACACCGATGGCGTAGTTGGTGGATCCTTTACCTTCAATGACTTTGTATGCTGCACGCATGGCTTCGTGCGCTAGTTCTGCACGTACTTCTTCAGTAAATACTTTGGTGCCGTTGTATTCCCAGTCAATGAGGGGTACCATGCCGATGTTAGCTGCCGACCAGACAGGGAACTCCGAGTCCCCGTGTTCGCCAATGATATTTGCGTGAACGCTCTTGATGGAGACTCCGGCTTTGCTGGCGACGAGCCAGCGCAGTCGAGAAGAATCGAGTACGGTACCGGAGGATAGTACTCGGTGTGAGGGTAGCCCGGTGATCTTCTGGGCGACAACAGTGAGTACGTCGCAGGGGTTGGTAACCAGCATGTAAATTGCGTTGGGTGACATTTCCATGAGGTTTGGCAGTAATTTTTCGAGGATGCGTACGTTTGCTCCTGCGAGTTCGAGGCGGGGCTGCCCGGGCTCTTGGCGGGCACCTGCGGTAATGATGATCATGTCGCAGTCACGCAGGATTTCGAGGTCGTCTCCGCCGGTGAGCTGCGCTTCATGGGCGAACATAGAACCGTGGGCGATATCGAGGGCTTCAGCGTGTGCTCGTTTGCCGTCAATGTCGTAAAGGACGATTTCATTTGCAGAGCCACGTAGGGTTGCTGCGTATGCGGTTGCAGATCCGACACCGCCTGCGCCGATGATGCCGAGTTTAGTGGTAGATTTTACGTTGTTCATTGGGTCGCCGCCCTGTCTTGGGGTTGTTGATTTGTCTGATATGTGGGCAGAAGCACGGAGTGTCTTCTGAAGTTCCCATTATCTATTATGCCTTGTTCTTTGGGGTTTATGTTGGTTTAGTTGCTCTTTTCACGATTTTTTATGTGAGTTTTTACTAGAAGACCATATTTTTCTCCCAAGAAGCCATATAAGGGCTTTACGACTTTTTGGTTAATATCACATAATTTAACCCTTATTTCTGGGGGGGGGGCAAGGAACCTCCCAAGCCCAAACATATCTAGAGGAACTCACAGCTAGAATACTATTGCGAAGAGTAGTTTTCGTACATTGTCTGGTAGTGGGCTACAAGTTTGGTAATTTTGGTGGGTTTATACGATATTTGGGCTGAAACTACGCGTTTATGTCATATAAAGTATTTTTTCTATGTTTCCTAGTAAACATTGGCATGGAAGAGTAGTGTTATAGATGTAGGCTATCGAGCCTGCGCTTAACTAACCTAGTGCTGTAACAGGTCGGTTTGCGTGATAACAACAGAGTATTCAGCATTAGGCGCATCATATAGAGCCTCAAAGGTAAAGGAGTCTATCCCATGAAGGCAGCTCGTTTTTACGACCGTAATGACATTCGCATTGAGGACATACCCACCCCCGAAGTACAACCCGGTGAAGTGTTGGTCAAAGTAGCATGGTGTGGTATCTGTGGCACTGATTTGCACGAGTATCTTGATGGACCTATTTTCTGCCCTAAACATGGGCATCCGCATCCAATCTCAGGAGAAGATTCTCCTGTAACCCTTGGTCACGAATTCTCAGGCATCGTAGAAGCTTTAGGCGAAGGCATTTCCGATCTTGAAGTCGGAGATCATGTTGTGGTTGAGCCATACATTATTGCAGACTCTGTAGATGTCGGCCCAAATTCGAAGACCTATCATCTTTCTAAGAACATGAACTTTATTGGTCTTGCTGGCCGTGGAGGCGGACTATCAGAGAAGGTATCTGTAAAACGCCGTTGGGTTCACAAGATCTCTAAAGACCTTCCGTTAGATGAAGCTGCACTGATTGAGCCTTTGAGCGTCGGTTATCATGCAGTTGAGCGCGCCGGAGAAATCAAAGACGGTGACTTTGCGCTAGTGACTGGTGCTGGTCCCATTGGCCTGCTTACCTCCGCCGTGCTTAAAGCTAAGGGGGCGAAGGTCATTATCTCTGAGCTGTCCTCGCTACGCCGTCAGAAAGCATTGGATTCTGGAGTTGCAGACTATGCCTTCTCCCCTGCTGAGGTTGACGTCCTAGCAGAAATTCATAAGCTGACCGATGATAAGGGTGTAGACGTAGCCTTTGAATGCACCTCTGTACAGCCTGCACTAGACCTCATTCTGGATGCACTCAAGCCTACCGGTAAAGCCGTGATCGTATCAATTTGGGGTAAACCAGCATCGTTGGATGTTCAGAAGGTCGTGCTTAAGGAGCTTGATATTCGAGGAACCATTGCATACGTGAACAGCCACCCGGAAACTATCAAGCTTGTAGAGTCAGGCAAGATTAACCTCAAGCCGTTCATTACTGGCAGGATTCCTCTTGAAGACCTCATTGACAAGGGATTTGATACGTTGATTAACCACAACGAGACTGCCGTAAAGATCCTCGTCACTACCGATCCGCAGCTTTTGCCCTAGGTAACTTTCTTGTAGCCTTACAGGCAAGTCGCGAGCGCCTTATATTCTGTCTGTCAGAGTATAGGGCGCTCAATTATTTGCGGAAAAGTGAAATAGAAAAGGGCCTCTGATGTTTATCAGAGACCCTTTATAATGTGCGCGAGGGGGGACTTGAACCCCCACCCTCTAATACGAGGACTAGCACCTCAAGCTAGCGCGTCTGCCTATTCCGCCACCCGCGCAGGTTACCTTTGAGAGGGCTTTGCCTGCTCAAAGCAACAAGTAATACTATACGGTTGGCAAGTACAAGCAGGCAAATCTATATAACGTGTTATCCGTCACTTTTAAACATTTAGTACTCCCCATGTTCCTTTCTAGTAACATACAGTACAGTGTTCGGGTCACGTCCATGAAGTACTGCATGTGAGAGTTTAGAATAGAAACTATGAATAACGAGAACCTCTCACGCGAAGAAGCTGCAGAACGGTCAGCGCTCATTACCGTAGACTCATATCATGTTCACCTTGATTTGACCCATGCCAAGGATGAAAATTTCGAGACATACCCTACAGTTACAACCGTTAAGTTTAAATCCCATAAGCCTGGTGCCCAGACTTTCATTGATTATATTCACCACTCTATCGATTCTGTTAGGCTTAATGGCGCGCAGCTTGACCTCAACAAGGTTGTTGATGGCTCACGCATCATGCTGCCCGAGCTTGCCGAGGAAAACGAACTTACTGTTCACGGGCGTTCATACTATTCACGGTCGGGAGAAGGTCTGCACCGCTATATTGATCCTTCGGATGGGCGTGTATATCTTTACACCCAATATGAGCCCGCCGATTGCCGTCGTGTATTCCCCAACTTTGAGCAACCCGATCTGAAAGCTGTTTTTAATTTCCGAATCACAGCCCCACGAGACTGGGTTGTCAGCTCGAACGGGGTTCTAGAATCTGAGGTGTCCGACCCGACTGACTCAAATATCGTTAAGCGCGTTTTTGCTCCTACCGAGCGAATTTCTACCTACATTACCGCAGTGTTAGCAGGTGAATACTTCACAGTCACCGATACCTATAAACCCCAGAGTATTACTAACAGCGGCGATATTCCTTTAGTGGCGTACTGCCGCCATTCTCTAAAACCCCATTTTGACTACGATAATATCTTCCGAGTCACTAAGAACGGCTTAGATTTCTTCCAGGATCTCTTTGACTATCCCTACCCTTACCCGAAGTACGAACAGGCGTTCGTCCCCGAATATAACATCGGCGCGATGGAGAACCCCGGTCTCGTAACATTCACTGAGGATTTCATTTTTGTCTCTGGTGCTACCGAAGATGATCTTGAAGGTCGCGCAAACACTATCTGCCATGAGATGGCACATATGTGGTTTGGAGATCTTGTCACTATGAAATGGTGGGATGATCTCTGGCTTAAAGAGTCATTTGCTGATTTCATGGGTGCTCTAGGTGCTATCGAAGCTAATGGTTTTAACGATGCTTGGGTAACATTCGCGAATCACCGTAAATCTTGGGCATATCTGCAAGATCAGCTTCCTACGACGCATCCCATTGTCGCGGATATACCTCATTTGGAAGCTGCAGCCCAAAATTTCGATGGCATAACTTACGCCAAGGGTGCCTCCACCTTGAAGCAGCTTGTTTCCTATGTAGGCTTTGATACCTTTATCGAAGCGGCACGCGTCTATTTCAAACGTTTTGCTTGGGGGAACACCTCACTTCAAGACTTCCTTGATGTACTTAATGAGGTTTCAGGTCGCGATATGCAGACCTGGTCTCAAGCGTGGTTACAGACTTCTGGTCTATCTACCCTCGGTACTCGACGTGTCTACCGCGAAGATGGTAAGCTCCAGGATTTGTACCTCACTCAGCAGCTACCCGACACTCAGCCAGCCGGTATCGGTCGCCCGCATGTGGTAAAGCTTGAAACTTTTATCCTTCAAGAAGGAAAACTTGTCTCAACAGGCACTCTCTCCCTTGAATACCCTGCCGATCCTATCGCAGAGTATCGTGTCTCTTTGCCCCAAGAGCATAAGAAGACTGTAGGTGAAGCTGACTTACTTATGCTCAATGCAGAAGACCACACCTACGCAAAAATCATGCTCACCGATGAGGATGGTCTTCAAGCGGCAATTGCAGGAGTATCCACTCTTGAATCATCTCTTTCTCGCGGTCTTATCTGGGGGTCTCTCTGGGAAAGCGTGCGCGATTCCAGACTTCCCGTTGCCACTTTCGTAGACGCGGTAGTACGGAACGTATCCCGTGAGAGCAGTGCATCTCTTTTGGGAAGTATGGTGTCGAACAGCCAAAACGCTATTACTAATTTTGGTGCCCCCAAGTCTCGACAGCCTTTGTATGATGCTCTCTATGAGTCTTTCTCGAAAGCGCTCGCTGCCGCCAAACCTGGCTCCGATACGCAGCTCATATTGCTTCGGGGGCTTATCTCTATTTCTTCCTACTCAACTCAAGGTGAAGATCTCTGCCGCGATATCGCCCGAGGGGCTTTTGAAGATACTGTGGGAGATATTGCCGATGCGACTGGTATCCCCTACGATCAGAATCTTGGGTGGAGTGCTTTGGGTACCCTGGCGGGGCGTAACCTTGTTACTGTTGCTGATTTAGACCGAGCTGCACAGTATAATCCGTCATCAATCTCAAAGAATGGCTACGCATATGCGATAGCGGCTATTCCTGATGCCGACCACAAAGCAGCCGCTTATAAACGCATCATGGAAGATTCTTCATTATCCAACGACGCCTTGACCTCAACAGCAAATGGTTTCTTGCGAGGGGATGTTGGGCTGCGAACTCCTTACTATAAGCCTTTCTTCGATTCGCTCCTATCAATGTGGGACACCCGTTCCATTGGTATGGCCACTCGTATAGTTCGCGGTTTATACCCTCGTTCGCTCTACAATTACGGATCCGCTGAAGGAACCGGGGTTAGCGATAATCCTTCAGTTGCTCTAGCCCAAGAATGGTTACGCAAGAATCCATCAGCCCCCTCCGCACTACGTCGGCTCATTTTGGAGGCACAAGATAATGCGCATCGGAATATGATCGGTCAGCAATTCAATAGTTCTTTATCCGACTAGCACTTTCTAGGCATTACAGCCTGGTACAGTATCTCTTCTTCACGCCGCTGTACTGGGCTGTAGCCTATCTATAGGTTTCATTAACGTGAAGCAAGATTTTGACCACATTCATCAATTCCTTAAACGTCACCCAAAAGTTACTTTACGTGTAGGGTACTAGTTATTCCCAAAAACGTGAGAGAATTAGAACATATTCATCACCACCTAAGGAGTTTGCTTTGGTCGATTATGCTCTCGGCGACCGTGGAACCCTCACAATTGTCACCGACAACTACTATGAGGCTGAGACTCTACAAGTCTTTCAAGAGCTCCATGTCAACCGTGAACAGTCCTGGCAAGGCAAGGCTCGCCTTGTTCCAGAACCTGATAACCCCTACGAGGCAAACAGCATTGCTGTATACGTTGGGGATCATAAAGTGGGACGTTTAAGTCGTGACGATTCTGCAAACTATTGGAACGCGATTACCCGCGTTGTTGCTTCCGGTTTCTCTCCTACAGCACAGCTGCAACTCAATGCTATTGCTCTACGAGCTGATAGCGGACCGCACATTAAAAGTGTAGGAAAACTCTTTCTGTCGTCACCGACCTTGCTGTTTCCTCTCAACCATGCCTCAGCGCGAGCAGCTATTCTTCCTCAAGGTCCTTCAATCAAGGTGCTTGACGAGAGTGGACACGCTGAATATCTTCACAGTATTTTGCCGCCGACAGGTGAAGGACGGGTAATTTTAAGACTTGAAGTACAACAGGTTAAAAACCCAGATGGGCACATGGTCAGTTCGGTAGAAGTTTTCCATGAGGATACCCATGTAGGACGTTTAAGCTCCCAAATATCAGAACAGTTTATTCCTGTCATTGAACATGCTGCGAAACATGACAAACTCACCAATGTCTGGGGCACGATACGTGGTAACAGGCTCGAGCTTTCATTAACTATTCAGGCGGTGCGGTCAGAGAATATCCCAGAACAGTGGTACAAAGATTTACCCAACGATGTACCTGAGCTCCTACCTGAGGCCAAGAAGTATGAGGTTCCTGATGCTTTTGTCCCAGCTGAAGCGGAAAACACTCAAGGGAAGCATATTCTTCCTCAGAAGATTCGCGGATTTATCACCTCTGTTGCAGGAAAAAACGGAGTCAGCGAGGCGATCACGGCACACGAAGTTATCCCAGAGAAAGCAGCTAAACCCGTATCTTTCGATGATCTTCCTGAAGAACACACGCGCTTGCTTACCCTCGTCAAAATTATAGGTATAACCCTTCTTATAGTTGGCTTGGCAATTGCAATTTGGCGTGTTCTTCTTGGAGTCCTCATAGCAATTATGGGCGGAGCTCTCTACTCGGTTGCTCTGTATTTTGGTCGTCGGTTACTCAGACTGGCTGCTGAAGAACATGCATCCCAGACTGTTACCGTAACTCCTATACCAGCTAGAACACACGTGCAACATTAATAGCGTTATACGGATAAATTTGGGGTAGTCAGCACAGTATCTGACGTGCTGACTACCCCAAATTTTATCTGCAGGATCTATAGACCCGTATATAGACATACCTAGTCAGACCCATAAGTATTCATAAAATCCTGCATACGATCAGCTTTCAAAGCCTCCGTCAACGAATCAACAGCAGGCTGATTAATAATAATGATTGATTGACCATCATAAGACCAGCCAGGGCCTGCGTTAGGAAGTGTCGTCATATGTAAAGCAGCCGAACCACCATTAATGACAGGTGCCGCAATCCGAAGAATCTCACCAGAGCCTAAACCACTATCAACCTTGACGTAGCCGCTAAAGGCATCCACCATATTCTTAAAATTAGTGATGTTACCCAAAAACCCCTGTTTTTGGATGGTCGTATAGAGTCCACGTAAATATGCACGTTGATTACGTACACGCTGATAATCACCCGATGCAAAGGAATACCGCTCACGCACAAACGCTAAAGCAGTGCTGCCATCCATATGCATGGTACCCGGTGTAAAGTTCCAAACGCCTGTTTGGAAAGCAAAAGGAACTTGAACATCAACGCCACCTAGAGCGTTAGTAAGCCCTTTAAACCCATCAAAGTCTATTTCTGCTACATGGTCAATCTTGACACCAATTAGTTGTTCAATGGTCTCAATTTGTAAGCTAATGCCTCCATAGTTGAGAGCTGCATTCACCTTCGCGTTTCCATACCCGGGGATACTTACCCACGAATCACGCATGATAGAAACTAAATAAACGCCTTCCCCATTTTTAGGAATGTGCATCAGCATAATAGTATCTGCCCGAGCCCCACTAACTGTTGCAGCTTCTTGCCCTGAACGTTGATCGCTACCAAGAAGAAGAATATTAGTTCCTTCGCCTTTTACGACCTGACGCGTCTTACCACCCTCTAAGGAGTCAAGAATTCCGTTACCATTCTTGTCAAGGTCATTAGCAAGAGAATCTGCCGTTTTACCATCGGGACCCACAATATTTGGATCATTATTCGGGTCTCCCAGGTTTTTTCTTAAAGAGTCTAAATCTCCTTGTGAATTCGTAATGGAATCAAATTTTTGAGTCTTGGAGTCCCAGGTATGCCCAATGCTCCACAGGTAAATCCCCACTCCGATGATAAGAGTAAGAATAAGGATAGCAAGAATAATTAGCACCCGTTTAAGAGTCTTTCGACGGGGTTTTTCAGCGAGCGCTTCGCTCATGGGTTTGTTTCCTTCGAGTGATGTGATAACGGCATAACCCGCATAAGAATACCGCTACAAAGTGAGTTACCTTCACATTGTAACGGTAGAAAATAAAAACACACCCCGTATCAGATTTTTAATCTATATTACGGGGTGTGTTCTTTATTGCATTCTACGTTTTACGCTTTCTTACCAAAGTTTGCAAAACGTGCGTTGAAGCGTTCGACGCGACCTGCGGAGTCCATGATACGCTGCTTACCGGTGTAGAACGGATGCGACTCAGAGGAGATCTCGACCTCAACGATGGGGTATTCGTTACCGTCTTCCCACTTCTCGGTTTTATCCGAAGTCATCGTGGAACGAGTCAAGAAAACTTTACCGGATGCAAGGTCACGGAATAGTACCGGACGGTACTCCGGGTGGATATCTGCCTTCATGCTTAATTACCTTCTTCTGTCACTGGATTTTGCCAGTAACCCTAAATAGATGGAGTAGGTTTTACGATGCACGCAGAGCGCACCATAGACCGGCTTAAAATGCACAGCCAACCACCAAGGATACCACCTTTAAAGAGGTAACGCTAGGTTCTTAGAGGGCTTGTTGTTACGAACGCAGCCTCGTTTCCCAAAACGCAACAGCTGACGCAGCTGCCACGTTCAAAGAATCGACGCCGTGGGTCATGGGAATCATAACCGTGTGTTTTGTCTGCGCCAATGTATGCGGTGAGAGTCCGTGTCCTTCTGTTCCTAGGATTAAAGCTAACTTCTTATCCTGGCGTGCTGAAAGTTGCCCCAAGGTAAGAGAGTCCTCATCTAGTGCAAGTGCGGCACTTTCAAATCCGTGCTCGTGTAGAATTTCCAGGTCTTTTGGCCAGCGGGTAATTCTGGCCCAAGGTACTTGAAATACAGTTCCCATAGAAACGCGGATAGAGCGCCTATACAGCGGGTCAGCGCATCGTGGAGTAACTAGCACAGCGTCTACGCCTAGCGCCGCTGCGGAACGAAATATAGCCCCAACATTCGTGTGGTCCACAATATCTTCTAAGATTGCGACGCGGTGAGCCCCGTAAATAATATCTTCTACGGTTTGAGGAGCAGGGCGCGCCATTGCTGCTAAAGCTCCGCGATGCAGATGAAAGCCAGTTATTCGTTCAAGTTCTTCTTCCGATCCCACAAAGGCAGGAATGTTATTATACTTCGTCAGTACGTCAGAAAGATCATCTGCCCATTTCTCGCTCATAAGGAATGAGAGGGGGCGGTGTCCTGCATGTAAAGCACGCCGGACCACTTTTGATGACTCTGCAATATAAATGCCCCAGTCGGGTTCGAGAGCAGAGCGTAATTTCACATCAGTCAGGTGGGTATAGTAACGAAGTGTTTGTTCAGGCGCTTGAGCTAATGGCACCACAGACGATACTGCGTACACTCGTTCTGCCCGTGCTTGCAGTTCTTGGGGTGATAATTGTTTCTTCTTCATAAAGACACTACTGGTCATAAACTTTCTCCCACCATGTACGTATATGGTGGGAGAAAGATAAAGCTTAGCGTTTAAAAGCGCTGTAGCGCCCTGTAGGAGTGGCTGTTAAAGCTAGATCCATCGCATATGTTAATGCGAGATTATTTTCTGTGATGGTCTGAGCAATAGGTCCAGACGCTACCACACGACCATCGCGGAGCATGAGCGCGTGTGTGAATCCTGCAGGAATCTCTTCAAGGTGGTGTGTGATAAGTACTGTAGCTGGTGCGTAAGGATCAACTGCAAGTGTTGTAAGCCTCTCTACTAAGTCCTCACGTCCGGCGATATCCATACCAGCTCCAGGCTCATCAAGTAATAAGAGCTCGGGGTCGGTCATGAGAGCACGTGCAATAAGAGTGCGTTTGCGCTCACCATCAGAAAGTGAACCGAATTGACGCTCTGCCAAAGCATCTACGCCCCAGTCTTGAAGAAGTTCTTGGGCACGGTCATCGTCAAGAGCATCGTACTCCTCTTTCCAACGTCCTGAAACAGCATACGCGGCCGTCATGACAGCATCAGAAACTTTCTCTCGGTCAGGGATCTGTGTGGCGGTTGCTCCCGATGACAGCCCGATACGCGGGCGAAGCTCAAAAACATCCACGGAGCCGAGAGTCTCGTCTAAGATCTCTACTTGTCCGACGGTAGGGTGCAAACGCGCCGCTGCGACCGATAAAAGTGTTGATTTTCCGGCACCATTTGGACCCAAGACAACCCAACGTTCGCCTTCATTGACAATCCAGGAAACGTTATCGAGAATATTGCGACCGCCGCGCATGACGCTCACGTTTTGAAGATTAAGTACAGTGCTCATGGTTATTCTCTTCTACGATATGATCTCTACCTATGTGGGAAGGAGCAAACCCTTTGGGGTCCTGCTTCTTCGCTCTATACGTACTTCTAATCGATGAACCCGCGGGCTCCACCGACCAGCTCAACGTGTCCAGTCTGAACATCTGCGGTAACCATGGCAGCTACCTCATGGGCAAACTCGTTGACAGTGTAGAGCCTACCTGCTGTCTCTCGACGATATTCGAGAGCCCCAGGATGCAGGCGGTTAAGCAAAGTTGCAGTCACAGTTCCTTCAATCATGTCAGCTGATACGACGACAAGTGAAATTCCTTTCTCAGTGAGCGCAGGTATTTCGGTGATGAGCGCATCTTCCCCTGCTCGTTTGGACTCTGCAACCGACTGGTATTCTGCCAGGGTTTCAACTTCGCGGATAAAGTGTGCCTGGTGACTGGTGACGAAGACGATGCGTCCTCCGTTGGGCATTTTTTCGGCTGCAAGTCGTGCAAGGTTAAGCTGTGCATCTCGGTTGAGACGCATTGCGTAGTCTTCACCCATACCAGTTTCCATACCGCCCGATGCATTCAAGATGAGATAATCCAAGGAGCCGTAGGTTTCGATAGCAACATTCACAAGGTTTGTGAGGTCTTCAGACTTAGTTACGTCTGCTTGTATGGCGGTCGCGTGTCCGCCAGCTTCTTCGATAGCTTTGACGACCTTATTGGCTCGAGGGGCTTTGGAGCGATAGTTAACTATGATGTTTGCCCCTTGAGCCGCTAGGATTTGGGCAGTATCTGCACCTACACCTCGTGAAGACCCTGTGATAATAACGGTTTTACCGGCGAGCTGTGACATACATTTTCCTTTGTTGGTTCTGTGCTTTCTGAAAGTAGGACGTTTATAGCATGTGATAGGAAAAACCTAGTGTCCCATACCTAGACCGCCGTCTACAGGGATAACGGCGCCTGAGATGTAATCTGCCTCTGACGAAGCTAACCAGCGAATAACCCGTGCTACCTCAGCAGGGTCGGCAAAACGTCCTGCCGGGATAGTTTTCAGGTAATTCTCTTTGGTTTCCTCAGGCAGGCTATCGGTCATATCGGTGTTAATAAATCCCGGTGCTACAACATTTGCCGTAATATTTCGACCTCCGAGCTCACGGGTGATGGAACGAGCCATACCAACAAGAGCCGCTTTAGACGATGAGTAGTTAACCTGTCCTGGAGAACCATATAGCCCTACAACAGAGGAGACGAGGATAATACGGCCTCGTTTGAGTTTGATCATACCTTTGATCGCACGCTGTGCTACACGAAAAGAGCCAGTGAGGTTGGTATCGATAACATCCATGAAATCCGTTTCCTTCATGCGCATAAGCAGCATGTCACGAGTAATACCTGCATTCGCCACAAGGATTTCTACAGGACCGTATTCCGCTTCAATAGTTTTAAAAGCTTCATTAATGCTGTCTGCGTCTCGGACGTCAGCTTTAACGGCAAAGAACTCTGTGGGCGCTTCCCCGCTACGGTAGGTCACACAAACATTGTGCCCTGATGCTTTAAACTCCTGCGCGATCTTGTAGCCGATACCACGATTACCACCGGTAACAAGAACGGTCTTGGGGGTGTTATCACTCATTATTTTCCCTATAAATTTGGGGTTACTGGTCATACCTATTCTAGCCCGTTATCTATATGATGTGGTGAGCATCTGTTCTTGCAACACTTAACACCATAAGGAATAGAAGGTTTAGACTAATCAGTACAGGTAATTACCACCATGTGAATCGAAGCTAAAACGTCTATCATAGAGAGTTCGTTACTGTAATTCTGAGGGAGGTGTGTCAATGACTGCTGAAAAGCACTGGACAGCCGAAGACCTCGCGGCCCATGGTTACTACTTATCTACAGTTGATGTCGCAGAACGATTTGAAGACTCTTTAGTGACATACGAAATCAGTAATGCTTCTGCTCCGTTATCGGAGCGTGTAGATAAACGTGCTCGAGACTACATCCTCAAAATGGCGATTCGTGTAGTTTGTATTGTAGGCGCTGTATTTACAGATGGTACCCTGCGCTGGATATGCGTCGCAGGTGCAGTACTGTTGCCTTGGGTGGCCGTAGTACTTGCGAATGGTGAGTCAAAACAGGAATCGAGTGGATTTACTGCCTATTTGCCTGAGCATCATCGGCGAGCTTTAGAAACAGGAGCAGCGTCGAATACATCTACTGCAGATAATGAGTCCGACGCCTCTGAGAACTCTCATTGCTACGCACAAGATGCGGATTCTTCATCGCCTTATAATCGGACTGATGTCATAGATATTTCTGAAATATAGTTTCAACAGGTATAAATACCGTTACGCGCAATATAAAGATGGAGGTGTCAGTGGATCTTCTGGGCTCTTTAGCGGGGAGCTCCTCCCCTAGCTTGGATATTTGTTCACGTAAAGGCTGCCACAACGAGGCAACATACCAGATTCTCTGGAATAACCCGAAGGTCCACACTCCTGAGCGCCGCAAGATCTGGTTGGCTTGTCATGAGCACGTTCATTGGCTTGAGAATTATTTACGGGAGAGGGAGCTTTGGAAACAGACCCTACCGTTTCCCCAAAAGTCCTAGCTTCATAAACTCTATTTCAGCCATAGTTAGAGATAGGGACGTAAGCGCCATATCACTGTATTGTCCGAGCGTTCTCCCCTACCATAAGTAATACAGGTACACCACCGTCTCTATATACACATCTATTTTTATAGGCT
>NZ_KV804815.1:209591-342608 GCF_001811455.1 Rothia sp. HMSC065G12 | reverse complement strand
CGTCTCTATATACACATCTATTTTTATAGGCTCATATCAGCTTCGAAAGGCATGAGGAATTCGCTATGGGTGCATACCGTTTTCTCTTCACGGGTAAGTGGATAGGCTCTTTCGTGCTGTGCATTATTTTCTCGATAATCTGTGTTTATCTAGCTGGTTGGCAGATGAGCCGAAAAGAGGCTTTAGATTGGCGCAACTCACTAATCGTGCAGAATTATCACGCAACTCCCTATAGCTTCCAAGACCATCCTACAATTTTTCAAGACTTTGATTCGGGGGCGCAGTGGCACCCTGTATCCCTTCGTGGTCGGTATATCACCGATCAACAGCTACTGGTACGCAACCGTCCTTATCAGGGACAAAATGGATTCGAAGTATTGGTCCCTTTTCGTGCAGATACTGGTGAAATAGTCATTATCAATAGGGGTTGGATGTCGGCGAGTTCTTCAGATGCTTCACGCCCCAGCACCGAAGTCCCTGCGCCACCAGCAAATGATGTTATTGTTGTGGCGCGAGTCCACCAAGGAGAGAGCGCTACAGGTAAGGATGCTCCCGAAGGCCAAGTCGCGTCTATCAACCTTCAGGAAATCAGCGAACGTACGCATTTACCTGTCGCCGCTGGGGCTTACGGTCTGCTGGACTCTGAAGAACCTACGCCTGTGCAACGGCCTGTACAGAAATCCGAACCTGAACTCGATAATGGACCTAATCTGTCCTATTCTATGCAATGGTATGCTTTTGCAGTTCTTATTTATGCTGTTTATGCCTGGAGTGCACGGCAAAAAGTTCGTAATGATGAATTAGATGCTCAGGTAGCCCAGGAGCTAGAACGCTATTATAGGCAGTTCTATGCCGAGGATGGCAGTTATATTGGGCATGAGGATGAAACCGTTGTGCTTCGCAAGATGGATATGATCGACGATATGCCTTCTCATATGAAATCTATTGTACGCCCCCGCCCTGCCAAGAAACACTCGCGTCTGACCGATGAAGAGGAAGAAGACGCTTTCCTGGACAGGTTAGAACGGCCGTAACCGCCAGGCTTTCCTGCAGGGATATGGAAGTAACCCACCATAAAAATCGAAACCTTTTTCGAATTTTCCCTGTATACTGGATCTAAGATCTCATATATAGTTTCGAAATAATACGAGGGGTTTCGTCACACATGATGGGTTATTCTCATACCGTCAGCGCTGCCGCTGGCTGGTTGGTTCTCTCAGAACTTGGTGTAATCCAAACCCCTAATACTCCTACCCTCATTGTTACAACCCTTGCCTGTGCTGGCGCAGGAGTATTACCAGATATCGATCACCATAATGGTTCTATCGCTCGTTCTATACCTCCTGTATCAGGTTGGATTGCCCGGGTTGTAGGCCTTATCAGTGGAGGGCACCGAAAGGGAACGCACTCAATTTTAGGGATCATCGCGTTCTGGGCTATCGCATACTTTGGCAGTACACTCACTTACCAAAGTATTCCGTGGTTGTCCCTTGCTCTCGCCGCATTCTCAGGAGGTCTGGCTTTGCGGATTTTAGGAGCTCCAGGAGGTTGGATTGGGGCTTGCGCCCTAGGCTATGCTGCGTATACCACTCATTCTTTAGAGCTTCTTCCCTGGGCCATTTCAGTGGGCGCAACCTTACATGTTATAGGTGACGCACTGACCACCCGAGGTGTTCTCCCGCTATATCCCATTACGGTTAAACCACTTGTTGCCTCTTCCCTCTGGAAGAAAAGCGGCTACATGGCACTCCCACTTTTAGGTGATGCAGGAAGCATCCGGGAAAAGGTCCTTATTCTCTGCCTAACCTGTTATATCGTTTGGTACACGGCAGCTCTTTTAGGTTTCTGCCCTTACCCACTCCATAACTTTATTATTTCTTGAGCATCAAACAAAGAATCTCCCGCTCCTAACCATATGGTTAGGAGCGGGAGATAAAACCTTTTTACCTCAGTCTTGCCAAGACTTAAGCGTCCTGGATGGGCCAGAAGACGTCAACCTCGACGTTCTCTTCACCGGAGGTGGGGTACTTTTCGTACTCAGTGTTATGCATAGGCTGTTCTCCTTTTACGAGCAGATAGAATCTCTCTACCTGCGCTAATCCGGCTCGTCAGAGTCGAAAATCTGTGCTTTTGCATCCTCGCATTTGCGGGAACAACTCAAGTCTAACCCGCTCATGTATTGGTTTTCCAGCCAAAAACCCACAATGTAGGCAGATACACACTATATTTTTATAAAATCCACACAATATATCATTAAATCAAGTAAAGAGGGTGTCTTCTAGCCAGAAAATCCCACATAGCCAACATAATATGCGAAAGCTCTAAGGATATATTCAAAGTTTCATAGCACTTTCACTTATGCGCCAGTTTACATACACACCTATACCCACAAAGGTTAGGAGCATTCCCACGCGTTACATCACATACAGATGCTAGGTAAACACCTTTTCCTTGTCCTAAGAGCAGATTGCGTCTAGGCAAGTGAGATAAGATCCTGATACTCCTTCGACCAGAGGTCTTCAACTGCGTCCGGAAGCAAAAGAACACGTTCGGGGTTTAGAGCCTCCACAGCTCCTTCGTCGTGGGATACCATAACGATAGCGCCTTTATAAGCTTTGAGCGCGTTCAGAATCTCTTTACGAGATGCAGGATCAAGGTTGTTAGTCGGTTCATCCAAGAGAAGTATATTGGCGCTCGAAGCGACTAAAGTTGCTAATGAAAGACGAGTTTTCTCTCCTCCGGAAAGTACACCTGCTGGTTTCTCCACATCGTCACCAGAGAAAAGGAATGATCCGAGGATAGTGCGTACCCGCGTATCGTCAAGATCCGGCGCGGCGGATTTCATATTTTCTAAAACAGTTCGCTCACCATCGAGAATCTCATGTTCCTGCGCGAAATACCCGATCTTAGCTCCATGCCCATAGACAACTCTACCGGTGTCGGGAGCAGTGTTGCCAGCCAACATACGTAGCAAAGTAGTTTTACCAGCACCATTTAGCCCCAAGACGACAACACGAGAACCACGGTCAATAGCCAGATCAACATCGGTAAAAATTTCAAGTGAGCCGTAGGATTTTGAAAGACTTTGTGCAGACAGCGGCGTCTTACCGCACGGGGCAGGTTTAGGAAATCGGATAGCAGCAACTTTATCTGTTTGGCGTTCGTCTTCCAGACCCCGCATCATACGTTCAGCACGCTTTATCATCTGCTGAGCCGCCACGGCTTTAGTTGCCTTTGCCCGCATTTTATTAGCCTGTTCCATGAGTGCTTGAGCTTTCTTCTGAGCATTAGCGCGCTCACGCTTACGACGATGTTCATCTTGCTCACGCTGGCTCAGATAGTTCTTCCACCCCATGTTGTACTGGTCAATCACGCAACGATTTGCATCAAGATAAAATACACGGTTAACTACCAACTCCATAAGCTCAACATCGTGGCTAATAACCAGCAAACCACCCGAAAAATTTTTCAGGAACTCACGCAACCATAAAATGGAGTCCGCATCCAAATGGTTTGTTGGTTCATCAAGTAGCATCGTATCGGCAGCTGAAAACAAGATACGTGCTAACTCCACACGACGACGCTGCCCACCAGATAGAGTCTCAAGAGGTCGCGCGAGTACTCGTTCAGGCAGATCCAAGTTGGAGGTTATAACTGCGGCTTCAGATTCTGCGGCATAGCCGCCGCCAGCAATAAACTCAGTCTCAAGACGATCATAGCGCCGCATACCCTTTGTACGTATGCTCTCATCTTCACTCGCCATATCTTCTTGAGCTTGGCGCATTTTCCTGGCTACTCCGTCAAGTCCGCGGGCTGAAAGAATACGGTCACGCGCCAGTTGAGTCATATCATCGACTTTGGGGTCTTGAGGAAGGTATCCGATAGAGCCGGACCGGGTGACTGTACCTTCTGCTGGTAGAGCTAATCCCGCCAAGACTTTTGTCATAGTGGTTTTCCCGGCCCCATTACGCCCCACTAAACCGATCTTGTCCCCCTTATCTACCCGAAAGGTTACATCTTCCATTAACAGACGGGCACCCGCGCGGAGCTCTAAATTCTGTACTGAAATCACAACATGTCCCTTCCGAGGATCAACAAAACAGTTAGTGAATGAGGAGTTTAAACAATCCATCTATTCTACGTGAGTTACGCTAGAAGACGCTGACACCCGATAGTCTCCGTAAAACGTCATATATATTACATAATGCGTTTTCTATGGTAGGAAGGTATAAGAATATATATAAGACCCCAGCGGCGTCGAGGGCGGTACTACCCTCGATTTTGACACCGAACGTCATAATCAGCCACACACGACTTCATATTTTTAAGGATCAACTCTCGTGCCTAACTCTTATGCCCCAGATCAATCACCAGGGCGCAATATAGCTCTTATAGCAGTCTTCGCAGCATTTATCGCGGTTCTTAGTCCTTTGGCACTACCAATCCCAGGTGTCCCGATTCCTTTAGCTCTTGGCCCTTTCGCTATCTACACCACCGCTCTAGTACTCGGTGGTTTTCGAGCTTTTATAGCAACTCTCCTCTACGTACTGTTAGGGTGCCTAGGGCTACCAATCTTTGCTAAAGGTGCTTCAGGGTTTGGTACGCTTGCGACGCCAACCGGTGGCTATCTTCTGGCGTATCCTCTGGGCGCGTTATTGGCTGGGACGCTAGCTTATACAGTAATCCGCAGAAAGCTCAACCCCTGGCTTACCGCTATCCTGTGCATCTTCTGCGCTATGGTAGGCTTCGTTGTAATTTCTGCAGGAGGTATCTTAGGGCTTATGACCAACGGACATATGGAATTTACCCATGCGTTCGTTATCGCGGCTTCATTTGCTCTTCCAGACCTTCTTAAATCTATCGTTGCGTCTATCGTATCGTCTGCTGTGCATCGGGCATTTCCTGGGTTAGTGTGCTCAAAATCTCGCAGGTAACTGAGGATGTTTTTTTCCAAGAAAAGTAGCGCCAAAATTGAGCACGAAGCGCCAACGATGCCGTCCGCTCCCCCGTCCCTTGAACTTGATGCAGTTACCGTGTCAGCTGAAGACGCTCACGGACAAACTCGAAATATTATCGACCATGTATCAGTCTCTTTAACCGCACCTAAAACTGCGATTATTGGGCTTAACGGCATGGGAAAGTCAACCTTTTTAGGGCTTTTTAACGGTATTACTCGACCCTCCCAGGGAGTCATAAAGGTATGTGGAGTAGATATCTCCGAACGTCCCCAGATAACTCGTCAGTCTATAGGTATGCTCTTCGCTAACCCAGATGCGCAGCTTATCATGCCTACAGTCCTCGAAGATCTAGAGCTTAGCCTCCGTCGGCATAGCTCTCTCAACCGGACTCAACGCCTAGAGCAAGCACATAAGCTCCTTGCTCAACAAGGTCTCGACGACAAGGCTGATCAGAGCATTTTTTCTCTCTCCAGCGGAGAGAAACAACTTGTAGCCCTCACTGGGATTTTAGCGGTAGAACCACAAATCCTCTTACTTGATGAGCCTACGACTCTTCTTGATCTACGTAATCGAACACGGCTGATAAACCTTCTAAATAGTCTCGATCAGATGCTTATTATCAGTACCCACGACCTCGACTTGGCGGAGACATGCGATGAAGCAATCATTATCCATAATGGAGAGCTTATATACCATGGCAAAGCGCACGAGACGGTTCAACGATACCGTCTATATTGTGAACAAGGTTTTCCCAACGAAAACCCCTCTGTATGATATACAACTCAGGTAGTCTAGAAAGGATATAACTGCGTGAATCGAACCGCTCATAGGTTGCATCATACGACGTTCCTCGGCAGTTTACTTATTGGAAGCTACGCTCCGGGAAATTCGATGCTGCATCGCACACCGCTTTGGGGCAAAAGCAGCCTCTGCGCTTGTTTACTGCTCGCGCTCGCGGTGACCGGTTGGGAAGTAACACTATACGTTCTGTTCTTTTGTTTTATCTTGTCCTGGTCAGCTGGGATGCGCATCCGCACGCTCTTAGAAATTGTCTATACACTGCGATGGCTCATAATTCTTTTAGGACTTTATTATCTCTTTTGGGGCACGTGGCAAAATGCGGTAGACGTCATGTGCACCATGCTAGGTGCCGTCCTAATCTCACGGATTCTTCTCACGACTACTCCGCTACCTCTTTTACTTGATGGAATCATCTGGTTACTCACACCGCTTAAACTTCTAGGCTTATCTCCCAAACGTATAGGACTGATGCTCGCTCTGGTTATAAGATCTATTCCTGCCATTATGGATAATTGGGCAGCTTTACAACAAGCTGCTCACGCACGCGGTTTGCCCAAACGTTCCACTTGGCGACTGCTTGTACCTCTTGTGGTACAAGCAGTAGGATACGCTCAAATAACCGGGGACGTTTTAACCGCACGAGGCGTAGAACTCTAAAAGGAATTTTCTTTTACGGCACCAGCAACATCATTCCCGGCTAAGCAAAACTATTCCCACCATACGAACCACGAAGGTTTGTTATAAAGCCCCTTCACGACACATGAGAGGTCCTCATAACTTGTGGGCTTTAGCGCTCGACTTATTATCCCCTGTTCTAAAGCAAGCACCTCGGCGTCGCGCAATGTTGTGATTGGCTCTGCAGTATAAAACTCAAGGTAGGTTGCTGCAATAACAGCCGGAATAGCACCATCCCGCTCATACCAATACTGCGCGAGTGCTAACATGTCTTCCGCACTTGGGACGTCTTCCCACCCGCCAAACGGCAGATACGCAAAGACGTCTGATGGGTACGCTGTAGGAATTTCAAGCAAGATAATTTCAGCTGAATTATCTAGAGTCTCATCTTCGTTCATTAGGCTTGATACGAATGTCAGAGGGGTAGGTGCACGTAGAGCAGGTGCAATGCCGCGAGGAACCGTTACCTGCGACGTTAAAAATCCTTCATAATAGTTCTCGAATAAAGTCGAGTCAGCTCGAGCTAATATTTTACGCACAAGAATTTCTAATGAATCCTTATCAAGGCGTTTTTGGTGTTCTGTCAATATATCTTGAGCATAGGATTTAACGTACTCAGCGCTAATATTCACTGGCGGGTTTTTCGTGCGCGCCGATATATTGTTCTGGATAGTAGACAGAAGAAGATCGTCAAGTACGACCAGAACCGGGGTGAACCCATAGGTCCGCCCATCCGCCAAACGGTTAAGATACAAATGGTGAATGTAACTGCTGGGAGCGCCAGGGGCTATCCGCAGGTGCGGATAATGATATAAAGAGGTGAACTTCTTGTAGAGTTCCGCCATGGTGTCTCCGATGCTTGATTCCCATCAGTTTACCTGAGTTTTCGGTTAGTTTCTGCCTTATACAACAGATTTCTACGCTAGATTTGGGGCGAGTCTAAAGCATCTTAAGCAATTCACATGATATACCCTCAAAGTATTTCAAAACTACCTGTTATTTGACATTCATATACTATGATTTTTATCTCTTTTAAAACAGAATAAGTTTCATAAATTGAATATAAGCATGCTTCACATCACATATGTTAGGGTATCTCTATGTTTATACTAGGAAATCTTCCCGCAGAACAAGCCCACGACTTTCTCCCTCGTTCTTGGGTCCCTCAGAATTTCCATATGTACTACTCGGCTGAGGAACTTTCACAGCAGTGCGCAGAATACTTCGCAGCAGATTTTACGGAACGTACCTCCCTAGAGTTTGGTGCGGGGTATCGAGATCATATAAGTCCTCTTCTACAGAACCAGTTCAACTACATGCCTACGCAAGACACACAAGACTGGGCCAATAGATTCTTTTCGATAACAGATTCACATGCCACATACCAAACGCTTACAGGAATTCGATACCGTGGGCAAGATCTGAATCGACCTTTTATAGATGTAATAGCTACGAATATTCCTTGTACTACAGTCTATATCGCAGCTCTAAGCCAATCTTTGCTTCGCCACTATGAAAGCTTCCGTCCTATATGCACACGTTTCTTTGTGCCAGGTAAGGTAGATCAGCTTGTACGTGGCCTTGGTTCAGTCCCTGGTGCTCGTGCAACAACTATTGACATGCACATTGTCGCCGGGACTCTAGGTGAGTTAGACAAACGCTTGTGGCCGAAGAATTATGATCGAGTAGAGCTCATCCCGCTTTCTCCTGCTGATGCTTCTGCTGCCAGTTACGAAACGCAGCGCATATATGAATCTATTGCAGTTAAGAACCCCCATCTTTTTGAGTGGGCCACTCCTCAGGGAGAAGAATCATTTGAAGATGCTATACGTCAAGGAACAGGCTGGCATATTACAGTGGATAACTCCTCGGCAGGATTTTTGACTCTAGATCGCAGAGGCGAACAAGGACTTAGAGGGTTTAGCGTCGAAGAGCTATGTCTAGATGTACCTTTTCGCAGACAAGGGCTAGGGAATGCAGTTCTACGTCACGGTATTAAAAACCTCCTCAAATTACCTCAAGTAAATCCTCAAGATATGCTATGGGGAACAATCCATGTCGACAATGTTCCGTCCTTGCGCAATGCTCAAGGGGTAGGGCGCACAGTAGTAGGAAGTTATATATGGGTTGGAGACCGGTCTTTTGAGGTTTGATAACTCTCACCAGCTAGAAGCAAAGAATCTTGATGTATGACAAGCAGTAACGCAGCACAATGACGTACAGAGTACATTAGAAGTATCACGTTGATGAAGGAGACAACGATGAATTCATATTTCAAAGAAATGATTCGTCTCGCAGATAGTATCGCTGACAACGCTCACCTTGGGCAGGTCGATAAAAACGGTTGGCCTTATATATCTCATCCACGACGGGTTGCTTTTAAAGTGCGCGAAATTGCCCCTGAAGAGCTTCGCACAGAAGCACAGATCGTGGCGTTATTGCACGATACCGTAGAGGATACAGAAGTCACTCTCCCTTACCTTGCTCGGTACTTTTCAGCCCGCATTATTGATGCCGTTGATGCGCTCACCAAACGTCCGTATGAACCTCTGGAGTCATCTATGGCGAGAGTTCGCGCTAATGAAATTGCACTGTGGGTCAAACGTGCTGACATTGCCGATAACACTGACCCGGAACGTGTTTCCCACCTTGACGAAGATACTCGCAAACGTCTGGCGAAGAAATACAGTAAATCACTCAGATTCTTAGGTGTAACCGAAAACATATGAACGAGTAGTATTACAAATATCAGGTGGAATTATAAATCAAGGGGTGGGTACCTGGAATGTTCCAGGTACCCACCCCTTACAGCAAAACAAACGTATGGCAACGCTAAATGTTGAAGCCGAGAGCGCGCATCATATCGCGACCATCCTCAGTAATGCGTTCGGGCCCCCACGGGGGCATCCATACCCAGTTCACGCGCCATTCGGTAACGACACTATCGAGATTTGCTTCCACCTGTTCCTCAATAACGTCCTGTAGCGGACATGCAGCTGTGGTAAGCGTTAGATCTAGGATCAGGACTCCATTATCATCCCAGCGCATGCCATAAAGCAGACCCAAATCAACGATATTTACCCCAAGTTCAGGGTCAATGACTTCCTTGAGGACTTCCTCAATTTCCTCTTGCGAGGGACGAGCTTGCACTGTCTCAGTCATGATGCACCTCTTACAAGTAGTTCGTACTGAATAAGATTATTTCTTCCCAGTGTATGCTACATAACCTTCTTCTTCTAGACGATCTGCAAGTTCAGGACCGCCCTGATCGACCATTTTGCCGTCTACAAAAACATGCACAAACTCGGGCTTAATATAACGCAGGATACGGGTATAGTGCGTAATCAGCATAACACCCATATTATTTTCCTCGTGAGCACGGTTCACGCCGGAAGACACGACTTTAAGAGCATCAACGTCAAGGCCGGAGTCAGTTTCATCAAGAATACCGAACTTGGGCTTCAAAAGCTCCAGCTGCAGAATCTCATGACGTTTCTTCTCACCGCCGGAGAAACCTTCATTGACGTTACGAGCAACGAACGCAGGATCAATGTCCAGATGGTTCATAGCTTCTTTAACGTCTTTGGTCCAGGTTCGTAAGTTAGGTGCCTTACCGTCCACAGCAGTTTTAGCAGCACGCAGGAAGTTAGACATCGTGACACCGGGGATCTCGACTGGGTACTGCATGGCAAGGAACAGCCCAGCACGAGCACGCTCATCCACACTCATCTCGGTAATATCGTCACCATCAAGCAGTATCTGCCCGGAATCAATCTGGTATTTGGGGTGACCGGCAATAGTTGAGGCAAGAGTAGATTTACCGGAACCATTTGGACCCATAATAGCGTGGATTTCGCCCGAGTTAATGGTTAAGTTCACGCCTTTGAGAATAGGCTTAGTTTTTTCATCATCAAGAATGACCGAGACGTGCAAATCCTTGATTTCAAGGGTAGACATTGTTTCTCCTAATAAGGCTTAGTTGTTGCTGAGAGCAAGCTCTGCTTCAAGGGCATCAGTAAGTTCTGTTTCAAGCTCTGGTACGCGAATCTGCTGGATAATCTCGTTTAAGAATCCGCGGACCACTAGACGACGTGCTTCAGCTTCCGGAATACCACGAGCCCGCAGGTACCATAGATGCTCATCATCTAGCTGACCGGTTGTTGATGCGTGACCGGCACCTTCAATACGTCCAGTCTCGATCTCCAAGTTCGGTACGGAATCAGCGCGCGGACCAATCTCCAAGAGGAGATTACGGTTCAGCTCATAGGTATCCGTACCTTCCGCATCTTTACCAATGAGGACGTCACCAACCCATACGGAGTGCGCTGCTTTGCCCTGCAATGCGCCTTTATAAGTCACTCGCGACTTGCAGTTGGGCACAGAATGATCCACAAACAAACGTGACTCGATGTGCTGGCCAGCATCCACAAAATAAAGACCGTACATCTCTGTCTCAGCGCCCGGTTCCGTGAATTTCGTTGAAGGGGTAACACGCACCATATCACCGCCCAATGAAACGCACACATGTTTGAAACGAGCATCGCGTCCTAGCTTGGCATACTGCGCTGAGGCATGAATCGCATCGTCATTCCATTGTTGAAGGGTAATAACGCTCAACTGTGCAGAATCTTGTATCAGGAATTCTATGTTCTGCGCCAGAACAGCCGATCCGGTATGCCGAATTACAACAACCGCTTTTGAGAATGGTTTAGCCTCAATCAGTATATGTTGAGTAGCAGCATCACAATGCTGTCCGTCAATATCTATTTCGATATGCTCAGTAAGCTCGGTTTCGGCGGGAATAGTCACCACAGTAGCTGTCTTAAAATGAGTCCATGCATTTGCAGCTACACGGTCTTCAGGAACACCTGCTGTACCAATGCGCTCATCTTCACGGGATACTTCTTCAAGGATAACTTCAGAAGGTGCTTGGATCTTCGGAGCTGGGGCTTGTGCCTGCAGAGTGTCAAGGTGAAGACCGCCCAAACGTTTCAGCGGGGTAAAACGCCAATCTTCCTCGCGTCCAGTAAGTGGCTCAAAGTCTTCAACGTTATATGAGGTTTTCCGTTCTGCGCGGGAAGCGTCAAGAACCTTCTGCACGTTATTAGGGTTTGAGCCTTGATGGTGTTCCTCGGTAGCGCGCAAAATAGTATCATCATGGACATGCTCAGAGGCGAGCTTCTCGCCTTCCTGATCCATACCGGGAATAATTGGGCTGTGATATCCCAGGGTCTCTTCGTTAGTCGACATTAGCCCACAGATCCTTCCATCTGAAGTTCGATGAGGCGGTTAAGTTCAAGTGCGTATTCCATGGGCAGCTCACGAGCAATCGGTTCAACGAAGCCTCGCACAATCATAGCCATTGCTTCATCCTCGGCCAGCCCACGCTGCATGAGGTAAAAGAGCTGTTCTTCAGAAACGCGTGAAACCGTAGCTTCATGCCCCATCGTAACGTCATCTTCACGAACGTCGACATAGGGGTAGGTATCTGAACGCGATACAGTATCAACCAAGAGAGCATCACACACCACGGATGATTTCGAGTGCTTCGCACCTTCACGTACCTGCACTAGACCGCGGTATGCGCTACGTCCGCCGTTACGAGCCACGGACTTCGAAACAATCGTTGAAGAAGTATTCGGGGCAATATGCACCATCTTGGAACCAGTATCCTGATGCTGCCCTTCACCAGCAAACGCGATTGACAGAGTCTCGCCCTTGGCGTGTTCACCGACCATATATACTGCAGGATACTTCTGAGTAACCTTAGAGCCGATGTTACCATCAACCCATTCCATAGTGGCACCCTCATGCGCGACTGCTCGTTTAGTCACCAGGTTGTACACGTTGTTCGACCAGTTCTGAATGGTAGTGTAGCGAACACGGGCGTTCTTCTTAAGAACGATCTCGACAACTGCTGAGTGCAGCGAATCAGAGCGGTATACAGGCGCGGTGCAGCCCTCAATATAGTGAACATATGACCCTTCATCTGCGATGATCAAGGTACGCTCAAACTGCCCCATGTTCTCAGTATTAATGCGGAAATATGCCTGCAGGGGGATCTCAACATGTACCCCCGGCGGAACATACACAAATGATCCGCCAGACCACACCGCAGTATTAAGAGCGGAGAACTTGTTATCGCCGATAGGGATAATAGAGGCGAAGTATTCCTTAAATATTTCAGGATAATCGCGCAAACCGGTATCGGTATCAACAAAGATAACGCCTTGAGACTCCAAGTCTTCACGGATCTGGTGGTACACAACCTCAGACTCATACTGAGCGGCAACACCAGCGACCAATGAGTTACGTTCCGCTTCCGGAATACCCAAACGTTCATATGTCACGCGGATATCTTCAGGAAGCTCTTCCCAAGACTCAGCCTGACCTTCGGTAGAACGCACGAAGTATTTGATGTTATCGAAATCGATGTCAGAAAGATCTGCACCCCAGGTTGGCATCGGCTTACGCTCGAAAAACTTCAATGCCTTCAGACGCATATCCAGCATCCACTGGGGTTCATTCTTCTTCGCAGAGATGTCACGCACTACGGCTTCGTCCAGACCACGCTTAGCGGACTGGCCCGCCTCGTCAGAGTCTGCCCAACCATACTCGTAATTGCCAATGCCCTCGAGTTCAGGGTTCAACTCCAGAATCTCTGAAATGACAGTGTCGTTGGCACTCTGCTCAACTTGCTCAGTCATTACGGCCTTTCTTAGATGGATTGAAATTTATCCGGCTCCGCAGATGCGGGCTCGGTAGTCTTTGGAATAACACACTCTAGGTTGGGGTAATTTCTACCGTGCCGAATTACCCCGCATGCTTTCTGATGTTTCCGGTTTTTCAGAATTCACACGTTCTGTTAAGTGATTGAGCGGAACGTGAGTTGTGCATACGTGAGCCCCTCCAGCCATCGTTGATAGCCTACGTACGTCAACGCCCAGAAGATCAGAAATAATCCCAGTCTCTTGTTCGCAGAAAACCTGAAAATCTTCAGCCAGATCGCGTATTGGGCAATGCCCTTGGCAGAGCTGTATGCTAGCTAGCAATTTCCCCGGCGCGAGCCGACCGGCAGGTGGTTCTGTAATCTGCGCTGTTGTCACAAACCCATCACGACTCATGGCTTCAGCGAGAGCCTGGGCTCGCGCCGCAACATCCTCCCCTGCCGCTTCCACAACAGGGCGGTATCGTGCCTCCATTTCGGCAGCCCGTGTGGATGCGAAAGTTTCAAGTGCGCTCTCCCCAACGGTGTCACGCAACATTTCAAGAGCGTTGCGCGCAATCATCAAATAGTCATTTCCTAGACGTTCGTGACCTTGAGGTGCGATGACGTACCGTCGAGCTGGGCGCCCCGCACCTGCCCCATATTGTTTGAGAGAAGCAACTTCAATCATGTTTGCTTGTTCAAGCGCATCAAGGTGCCGACGCACAGCGGCGGGGGTCAAGCTTAAAAGCTCTCCCAAGCTTGCCGCAGACACGGGACCATGGTTCAGGACACCACGAAGAACCCGGTCACGGGTGCGTTCTTCAACTTCCGCTTTACGTGCGCCAGAGCTTGACTTCTTATGCGAGGAAGGCTGCTGTTGAAGCCCTCGATGAGATGTCTTGTTCACGGAATACACAACTAAAGTATGTCCTAATTACTTCAATCTTGGCTAGTAAGGTCTTCCTACTTGCACACACCACACCGTTTAGTCTCTTGCTTAGCTGCGGTAAGCCATAAGAACCGGTGAAAGATAATACCCGCCTTTAGGCCTCTAGGTATTTTTGCTCTTCGGGCATTTCCATGAGAGTGCTAAGCGGTTCATATCCTCACTTTGACGTGATCTAACTCGCGTCATAAAGATGCTATCGCTAGAGGGAAACATAGAGATTACTCTCTGAGGGCTTAAGATAGAGAGGTGGCAGAAACTGAAGCTTATCAACACCAAGCAGCTACCGCATTAGACATTTCAGCAGCTCGCGGTACTAGCAGCGATCCTGCACTCAAGATTTCTCATCTCGTCAAAGAGTTTAAGCCCTCTCGTTCTTTCCGCGAGAAACACCCTGAACGTCTTACCGCTCAGGGTATGCATCGCGCAGTTGCTGACATAAGTCTTCAAGTCTATCCCGGCGAGGTTGTTGTACTCTTGGGTGCTAACGGTGCAGGTAAGACTACAACTCTTGCATGTGCCCAGGGGCTTACTGAACCTACGTCCGGCACTATTCAGCTTCTTTCAGAAGACCCTCTTCTGGCATCCCCAGAGATGCGGGCCTCCGTCGGTATCATGCTTCAGGATGGGGGGCTTCCTAATGCCGTACGTCCCGTACCACTTCTTGAACATGTTGCTCAGATGTACGCCAATCCTTATCCTGTCGGTGAACTTGTAGATCGTTTAGGAATAGATGCTTTTAACGGCACCAATATTCGGCGTCTTTCTGGGGGACAAAAACAACGTGTCTCATTAGCAGCAGCCCTTCTTGGGCGTCCTTCGGTACTCTTTTTAGACGAACCATCAGCAGGACTTGATCCGCAGTCTCGCAATGTCGTCTTTGACATTATTCGTGAGCAGCGTGAGGCTGGAGTCGCCATTATCTTAACAACCCATCTCATTGATGATGCGCAAAAGCTCGCGGATTATGTCTATATTATTGATAATGGTCAAACGGCGCGTGAAGGTACAGTCCCAGAACTTGTAACAGGAGACGGGGTTGTACGGCTTCATTTCACGTTAGAAGCACCTTCACCTACGCGTGACGACTTATTGCCTGTACATCTTCGTACGGATGTAGAGCTTATAGAGCATACGCCATACTCACTAGGCGGCTTAGGCGAATATGAGCTCCGTGGTCCCCTTACACCCGAACATCTTTCCGCTTTCACGACAGCCCTAGCACATCACTACCTTATGCCTAACTCTCTCACGATGGAACCGAAGACTTTGGAAGACGTATTCTTGGATATTTCGGGACGTGATATTCGATGAACCCCACAAATGCAGAGCTGCCCACTGCCCCCGATAGTCAGCAGATGACAGAAGGTAACGAGTATCCGTATCCGCGCGCTGCTTCTAGTTTTCAGCGTATTCTAGCTCAAGGTAAATATGAGACCCTTGCCATGCTTAAAAATGGTGAACAGCTGATGCTCAATATTGCCTTCCCCGTGATGGCGCTTTTTGGACTTCGCTATACAAGCTTTCTGGATTCTTACGCTGATGCGTTGAATACGACCCGCGTCAATGTTGCAGTGCCGGGGGTACTGGCTCTCTGTGTTGTCTCAACTGCACTTTCTGGTCAAGGGATTGCCACTGGTTTTGACCGCCGGTACGGTGTTCTTCGTTTTCTGTCTACCACCCCTCTAGGACGCAACGGGCTTATTATCGGCAAGGTGCTGGCAGTTATCACCGTTATCGCCATACAGTTTATTATGGTCACTATCGTTGGGTTCGGTCTTGGATGGCGTCCGGATATTTTTGCGATGTATCGCTCTTTTAGTACTTTATTGCTTGGGGCTGCCGCATTTACAGCCCTAGGCTTACTCGTTGCTGGGACGGTGAGGGCTGAGGCAACTTTAGCTATCGTGAATATCGCCTGGGTTGTTCTGGCCAGCGCTGGTGGGATCCTTATTCCAATAGATAATTTCCCTGAGCTGTACCGCATTATCATTCTGTGCCTGCCTTCAGGCGCTTTAGGTGAAGCGATTCGCGGTGATTATCTACAGGATATATTTTTACCCCTTCCCCATGCTGTGCTACTTGTCTGGACACTAGTGATTGGTTTTATTGCTTCACGTAAATTTAAATGGTCCGATTAGCGCTCTTAAGTTCAGGATTTCGGGACGAGTTCTGGAATCAACCAGCACCATCAACGATCATTCCTAACGCATACACGGTTTAAAAGGCTTTTCTTATGCTAGTTACCCTCAAAAATAAACTATCTCCCATCCAATACACCCCCTGGGTTTTGTACACAGCGGTGGGTACGGCTCTGAGCAATCTCTTACTCATCGTAACTGGCGCCGTTGTGCGCCTTACGGGATCAGGCCTTGGATGCGATACCTGGCCTCGGTGTACTGCAGAACAGTGGACAACTACCCCTGCCGACGGTATCCATGGGCTCGTTGAATTCGGTAACCGTATGCTCACTTTTGTGCTCATGGTAATCACTATCCTTGCGTTCTTAGCGATTCTCCGAATTGCGCTGCCTGATGTGCACCACGTCAAAGCAATCTTTCCAAAGCTTTTTACGGGATTACGAGCACACGAATCAAAGTATAGCGATCTTTTCAATCTGACTTTACTCCTCCTGTGGGGTATTCCGCTACAGGCCGTTATTGGCGGCGTTACTGTATGGCAGCGGCTCAATCCCTGGATGGTAACAGCCCATTACCTCGCCTCTGCCATCATGATTGGATTAGCAGCAATCTTGGTAAACCGTGTGCGTCGCTATTTTAGGGCAGGTATCTCTGAGCGCGAAGATATTACTAAGGAATTTCCTCCACAAAAAAGTGGTGTTATCCGCCTACTTGGTTGGATAGATTTGGCGTTAGTTTCGTTCTTACTTTTTATGGGTACCGTAGTCACCGGCACAGGCCCGCATGCGGGTGATCCACGCACGCATCGCCACGAGTTCGACGCTATCGCAGTATCCCGTGCTCATGCATGGGCAGTGTGGGCGTTTCTTTTTCTGCTGGTTATCATGTTTGTTTTAGTACGGAAGTACGCCATGCCACGTGCTTTCTTATCATCTTTACTTGTACTGGCAGCAATCATGGTCTATCAGGGCGCGATTGGCTATATTCAATACAACACCGGGCTTCCCCCTCTACTCGTTGAGGCGCATATGCTGGGGTCGGGTATGTTTACCTGGGCATCACTATCGCTGATCGAAAGGCAGCTGACCCTATCTTCTCAGAAGGCCCGTGCCCTAGCTCAACAGCGGCTAGCAATTTCTTAGAGCTGAGTTATTCCCACGGTAAGCGCACAATGTCATATATGGGTTTATTGCTGGCATGCCTTGGTAGCTATTTAAGGTTAGGCGTACACTATTAAGGAGCATTCCTGCGCCTGCACGTCTTTGAGCCGAAGGTATGCCTATCTGTGAGTACCTCCTACCCCACAGATTGATACGCGCAGATTAGGCACACGCACACACGTCAAGGAGCCCATCATGAAGGGTTACACAATTCAGGAGGTTCCGTCCTCCACGCATGCGGCGTCAGAGGTGACTGTACCTACTCCGCGGGCAACAAGGGACATGACCTTGGGGCGCAAAATAAAAGCGTATATTCACCTGACAAAGCCCCAAATTATTGAGCTTCTTCTAGTAACAACCGCCCCTACAATGATGTTTGCGGCACACGGCATGCCCAGTTTCTGGTTAGTCATAAATACGCTTCTTGGCGGAGCCATGGCGGCTGGCGCTTCCTGCGCTTTCAACTGTTATATCGATCGTGATATTGACCGAAAAATGAAGCGAACCGAAAAACGCCCCCTAGTTACCGGAGAGCTAACAGACCGAGAAGCACTCGTCTTCGCATGGGCACTTGCTGTTATCTCCGTCGTATATCTGTGGACTATGGTAAATCCCCTCTCTGGGCTTTTAGGGCTTGCCGCTATTTTGCTCTATGTAGTCTTCTACTCCATGTATTTAAAGAAGCGCACTACTCAGAATATTGTGTGGGGTGGGATTGCCGGGTGTATGCCTGTTCTAATTGCATGGGCAGCTGTTCGCAATACCATTGAATGGCCAGCTTTAATTCTCTTTACAGTAATTTTCCTCTGGACTCCTCCGCACTATTGGCCACTCTCTATGAAATACGCGGAGGATTATAAAGCAGCCGGTGTTCCTATGCTGGGTGCTATCGCTCCCGCTCAAACAGTGTCTGTACAGGTCGTACTCTACGGCTGGGCTATGGTTATCTGTTCGCTTCTACTGATCCCTATTGGAGGCGCGGGCTGGGTGTACGGCGTTAGCGCGGCTATCGCTGGTGCATGGTTCCTCTACCACTGCCACAAGCTCCATTATTTAGCTCTCCAGCAGGTAGCGACAAGCCGTACCGCTATGGTGGTATTTTTCGGGTCCATCACATACCTAACGATTCTTTTCATTGCATTGGCAATCGATCCTTTTGTTGGGCAGCCTATATTAGAATCTTTTATTTTCTAAGAGCATCCGTATCTTGAGGCGAGTAAAGCAGCTATCTCAAGATACGGGTGGTCTATTTTGAAACTTATCTACGTGGAGCTTAGGCTACAGCATCCTATGTATGTAAGTTCAGCGTGAGGCATAAGTCGTCTAAATACCATGCGAACATACTATAAACGCTAGGATGGTGAACTATCCTTAAGAAGGTAGAATTTCACGATAGATTTATAGATGCTATGTACATGATTACTCGTTGAGAGTGCTCATGGAATACGCACCCTATCTTTTGAGTTATATCTGCTGCAGTCAGCGTTCACAGACTACTATTGTTTGTGTACTTCATGCATGACGTACCACCAAGCGAAGGGACAATACGTGACTAACCCTAACAAAAAGTTCGAATGGACTGAGGTAGACCAGCGTGCGGTTGATACTGCTCGCTTATTGGCAGCCGATGCGGTTGAGAAAGTAGGGTCAGGTCACCCCGGCACCGCCATGAGCCTTGCTCCTGTTGCCTATCTGCTCTTCCAAAAGGTCATGAACCAAGACCCCAACGATGACCGTTGGGAAGGTCGCGATCGTTTCATCCTCTCCCCCGGTCACACATCGCTAACTCTCTACACCCAATTATTTATGGGTGGGTATGGTCTTGAGATGGAGGATCTAGAATCTCTTCGCACATGGGATGCGCTCACTCCTGGACATCCCGAATATAAGCACACCAAGGGCGTAGAAATTACGACTGGTCCATTGGGTCAGGGGCTCGCTTCTGCCGTTGGTTTTGCATATGCTCAACGTTATATGCGTGGTCTTTTCGACCCCGAATCCCCGGTTGGTGCTTCTCCCTTTGACCATTATGTGTACTGTATCGCCTCCGAAGGCGATGTTCAGGAAGGCGTAACGGCAGAAGCCAGTGCGCTTGCTGGGCACCAAGAATTGGGTAATCTCATCGTACTCTGGGATCGCAACCATATTTCTATTGAAGAAGACACTGACGTTGCATTCACCGAAGACGTGCCAGCTCGTTACCGGGCCTACGGCTGGGATGTTCAGCGCGTGGACTGGATCAAGACCGGAAACTACGTTGAAGATGTGCAGGAACTCTACAACGCTATTGAGCGCGCGAAAACGGTCACGGATAAGCCTTCATTCATTGAGGTGCGTACTATCATTGGTTACCCAGCACCCAACAAGCAAAATACTGGGTCCGTTCACGGCTCAAAGCTGGGGGCCGAAGAAATCGTTGAAACCAAGAAAGTTCTAGGATTTGACCCCGAAAAGAGCTTCTTCATTGAGGATGAGGTTCTGGCGCATACTCGTGAACTTCGTGAACGCGGGGCTGCTGCGCATAAGGTCTGGAATGAAAAATTTGAGGCATGGGCTCAGGCTAACCCCGAGCGGGCAAAGCTGTACAACCGCCTGGTGTCAGGCGAAATGCCAGTTGATTATAAGGCTGCTTTCCCTGTCTTTGAGCCGGGTACTTCACTAGCAACCCGCGCAGCATCCGGCAAAGTCATTAATGCTATTGCTGATACTTTCCCTGAGCTTTGGGGTGGATCTGCCGATCTAGCAGGTTCTAACCTCACCACTATCAACAACGCTGAATCATTCAACCCGGTTTCGCACAGTACGGAGGATTGGACAGGTAGCCCCTACGGTCGTGTGTTGCATTTCGGTATTCGCGAGCAGGGGGCGGCAGCAATTGTGAACGGTATCGTGCTATCTTCGCCAACCCGTGCTTTCTCTGGGACGTTCTTCGTATTCTCGGATTACCAGCGTCCTGCAGTCCGACTTTCAGCTCTCATGGGTGTACCAGCGCTGTATATCTGGACTCACGACTCCATTGGTGTCGGCGAAGACGGGCCTACCCACCAGCCGATCGAGCATCTCAGCTCAATGCGCGCAATTCCTGGATTCGACGTTGTACGCCCTGCGGATGCGAACGAAACTGCAGTTGCTTGGCGCACCATTCTTGAGAAGAAAGACCGCCCTGCCGGTCTAGTACTTTCTCGCCAGAACCTACCGGTTTGGGCTCGTGAGGATATTCATTCAGATACTGAAGTCGAAAAATTTGCTTCCGCAGAAGGTACTGCCTGCGGAGGTTATGTTATGGCTGACACCGAGGGAACTCCAGATGTCATCCTGATCGCAACTGGGTCCGAAGTTGAAATTGCCCTCGAAGCTCGCCACAAGCTCTCAGAAAAAGGCATTGCAGCTCGAGTTGTTTCAATGCCTTCCCGCGAATGGTTCAACGAGCAGTCAAACGAATACCAAGAATCAGTTCTGCCTTCCTCGGTTGCAGCACGCGTCTCAGTTGAAGCCGGTTTGGGCGTGAGCTGGTATGATTTGCTCGGTTCTGCAGGACGTGCTGTCTCAATTGAGCACTTTGGGGCTTCTGCTGATGCTAAGACTTTGTACCGTGAGTTTGGTATTACCCCTGAAGCCGTAGTGACTGCTGCTGAAGAATCTATCGCTGCGGTCAAATAGTCAGTCGGCAAGTTAAAGTTTTTCGGTGAGTCCTGATGCGTTGCATCTTGCATAGCTCATTAATGCTCACCCGTCCATATTAACTAATTTAGATTGAAGGTTTTATTTCATGAGTGTTTCAACTCGAAAGCTCTCTGACGCTGGTGTCTCCATTTGGCTTGATGATCTTTCCCGCGACCGTCTTACCAGTGGCAGTCTTGCAGAGCTCATCAGCGCTAAGAACGTCGTGGGTGTCACTACCAACCCCACTATCTTTGCCGGTGCGCTTTCAAAAGGTGCTGCTTACGCTGAGCAGATGCGTCAGCTTGCCGAATCCGGTGCAGACGTTGAAGAAGCTGTCTTCGCAACGACTACTGACGATGTACGCGCCGCTTGTGTCGTCTTCGAGCCCATATATTCTGCTTCCAAGGGCTATGATGGCAGGGTTTCTATTGAGGTGGATCCCCGCCTTGCCCGCGATGCCGAGGGAACCCAGAAAATGGCACGAGAACTCTACGAGCGTGTAGGCCGTGAGAATGTCATGATCAAGATTCCCGCAACCGTCGAAGGTCTGGAGCCTATTGCTATGACTCTTGCAGCAGGAATCAGCGTTAATGTGACTCTCATTTTCTCACTAACACGTTATCGTGAAGTCATTAACGCTTACATGCTCGGCCTTGAAGAAGCCCTCAAAAATGGTAAGGATCTCTCTAAGATCCATTCGGTCGCATCATTCTTCGTATCCCGCGTAGATAGCGAGGTAGATACCCGTCTGAATGAAATCGGTACTGAAGAGGCCTTAGCGCTTAAGGGTAAGGCCGGTCTGGCAAATGCTCGTCTGGCATATGAAGTTTTTGAAGAGATGTTTTCTTCTGAACGCTGGGCACGTTTGGCGTCTCATGGTGCCAACGTTCAGCGCCCGCTCTGGGCATCTACTGGAGTCAAAGATCCGGCGCTTCCAGATACTCTCTACGTTAGCGGTCTGGTCGCTAAACACACTGTCAATACCATGCCTGAAGCAACTCTGAATGCTGTTGCTGACCATGGTGAAATTACGGGAGATACTGTTACTGGTGAGTATACGAACTCCAACAAGATTCTGGACGATATCGAGCGTCTGGGTATCTCATATGTAGAGGTTGTGGATAAGCTCGAAACCGAGGGTCTTGCAAAGTTTGACGTTTCGTGGGAAGAGCTTCTGGAGACCGTACGGAAAGCACTTAGTGAGTCACGTTAGTGACTAGTGAATAACTTTTCGTTATACCCGTTCTCTAAAGTTCATAAGGCGAGCGCTGTCGCTATAAATAGCACAAAATTAGCTCCGGCGCTCGCTGTCAGATATCTCTCGTTTGCCATTGAAACGGTAAGATGCAGGGATACGTGCCCCAGAGGTACATAAAGTATCGCAGGGTGAATATGCACATTATCAGCAATCAAAGGAATCTATCTTGCATACCGGTCATGAGTCGAATCCGCTACGAGATTCGCGCGATCGACGTCTCACTCGTATTGCGGGTCCTTCCGCACTTGTGTTCTTCGGCGTCACGGGCGATCTTGCCCGCAAGAAACTGCTCCCTGCGGTCTATGACCTAATGAATCGTGGTTTGTTGCCCCCAAGTTTTGGTCTTGTTGGGTATGGGCGCCGCGAGTGGGATAACGATGATTTTCGTAACTATGTGCGTAAGTCTGTGGAAGAAAATGCGCGTACCCCATTCCGTGAAGATGTCTGGAACCAATTTCAGAAGGGTATGCGGTTTGTTCGCGGTAATTTTGATGATGATGCCGCATTTGAACGTCTCAAAAATACTCTTGCTGAGCTCGATGAACTTGGCGCCCAAGGGAACCATGCGTTCTACCTCTCTATTCCGCCGAAGGCTTTCGAACAGGTGCTGTCGAAGCTTGCCGAGCACGGTTTAGCCTCACGCGATAACGCGAACAATAATCCCAGGAACGGGTGGCGTCGTGTCGTTATTGAGAAGCCGTTTGGTCACAACTTAGAGTCAGCGCGTGAACTTAATGGAATTGTGGAACGTGTATTCCCCCCGGATTCAGTGTTCCGTATTGACCATTATCTGGGTAAAGAGACCGTTCAGAATATTCTAGCGATGCGTTTCTCAAACCAGATGTTTGAACCGGTTTGGAACGCAAATTATGTGGACCACGTGCAGATTACGATGGCTGAGGATATCGGCATTGGTTCTCGTGCTGGCTATTATGATGGTGTGGGCGCTGCACGCGATGTGATTCAAAACCATCTGCTTCAGCTGTTGGCTCTAACCGCCATGGAGGAACCCCTTAGCCTTGATTCTAAGCATCTTCGCGCTGAAAAGGCTAAGGTACTGGAAGCGGTACGTATTGATGATCTGGAAAATTCTTTCGCGCTCGGCCAGTATGCTCCCGGTTATCAAGGCGGTGAACATGTAAATGGTTTCTTTGATGAGAAAGATATTCCTGCGGACTCACGCACAGAAACTTTTGCGGCTCTTAAAGTCAATATTGACAACCGCCGCTGGGCAGGAACTCCGTTCTATCTGCGTGCGGGTAAACGGCTGGGTCGCCGAGTAACTGAGATTGCGCTTCTCTTCAAGAAATCTTCTGACCGTCTCTTTGGTAAGGAGAGTGAGGTTCCTGCAGGACAGAATGCTATCGTGATCCGTGTGCAGCCTGATGAAGGTATGACGATCCGTCTTGCAGCTAAAGTTCCCGGTACTCAGATGGAGATCCGCGACGTCAATATGGATTTTGGGTATGGACACGCCTTCACCGAAGCATCTCCTGAGGCATATGAACGTTTGATTCTGGATGTGCTCTTAGGTGAACCGCCGCTGTTCCCTCGCCACGAGGAGGTTGAACTTTCGTGGAAGATCTTGGATCCATTTGAGAAATATTGGGAAGAGAACAAGATTAAACCCGAGCCCTATGAATCCGGTTCATGGGGTCCACGTTCGGCTCAGAAGATGCTTGAGCGTGATAACCGTGCCTGGAGGCGCCCGTGATTTCGCATCTGCAACACACGAATGTTTCTGCTATTTCAAAGGAACTTTCTGATCTTCTGGCTTCAAACGGCAGTCTTAGCAGCAGCCGTGTACTTACCTTGGTGGTACTAGCAGAAAAAGGACATTCTCGCGAGGCTATTAATGCGGCTATCCGGGCTTCGCACGAGCATCCGAGCCGGATCATTGTGCATATTGCGCATAATAGTGGTGCGCCCGATCAACTGGATGCCGAGATTCATGTGGGTGGAGAGGCCGGCGCTTCTGAGCTTATTATTCTGCGCGGCTGGGGTAGTGCATCAACGCCGACAGAATCGTTGATTTCTGGCCTGCTTTTGCCGGATTCTCCTATTGTTGTGTGGTGGCCGCATTCCGTCCCTGAGAATCCGGGTGAGGATTCAATTGGTAGGATTGCACAGCGCCGTATCACAGATTCGGCACGCGCATATGATCCGATGGCTGTTCTTACGCATCTTTCTAAGGTTTATCAGGCTGGAGATAGCGATCTTGCCTGGACACGTTTGACGCTGTGGCGTACCCAACTGGCAGCTCTTTTGGAGCAGATGCCTGACTCCCCTGTTAAGCGTGTAGTGGTTTGGGGGTCTGAGAAGTCTCCTTCGGTTGTGCTCCTTGGCGCTTGGCTTGGCTGGAAACTCGAGGCTGAGGTTCATCTTGCAACTATCGGCGCAGCAGAACGGGGTCTTTACCGTGTAGCTATTGAGCGTGAAGATGGACAAACGATAATGTTCCGTCCTGGCAAAAACATCGCTATTATTGAGACTCCGTATACACCTGATCAGCAGATTCCACTACCAGTTCGTACTCTAGCGGATTGTATTTCTGAGGAGTTACGCCGACTTGACCCTGACACTATGTATGGGGAAGTTTTAAAGTCGGCATTCCCTACTCTGGAAATGCATCCTGCTCAGTGCGATGCTGAACCTTTCCTTAATACTTCTGAATTTCCCGAGGTTTTTGATGCCTAAGACCAACAATATTGGTGAGAGTACTCCAACTTTAATAGCGCATCCTTCTCGGGAGGCGCTTGCCTCTGATGCCACTACGCGTATCTTAGATGTTATTGAGCATGTACTCACCGAACGTACCGTGGCTCATGTCTCTCTTACAGGTGGCACGATGGGCATTGCTACTCTTCGTGCATGGGCTCAGTCTCCACGTGTTAAGGATATTGACTGGTCGCGCGTTCATTTCTGGTTCTCGGATGAACGCTTTGTTCCCGAGCGTGATCCGGATCGGAACGATGGACAAGCAATCGAGGCGCTTCTCACAGATTTAGTAGATCTTGGTTTTCCGGTTGAAAACGCGCATCGTATGGGTCCTTCCGATGTCATGATTGATGTTGAAGCTGCTGCCGAGCACTATGCCTACGAAATGCGCAATTTTGCGGGTTCTGCTGAACCCGTGCGTGTTGAGATGCCTGAGGGGGCATCCGAGCTTCCATTAGCGGGAGGGCACGGGGAATCTGCTTCTCAGCAATCTGGAGGCAGCTGCGGATGCGGTGGTTGTGGATGCGGCGGCGGCTCGGATATATGGCCTGTCCCCATTTTTGATGTTACGCTCCTAGGGATGGGGCCTGATGGTCACATCGCTTCGCTGTTTCCCAATCGGCAGCAAGTCCTTCTGGGCACGGGTTTACCAGAGGATCCTGTGGACGGCGCTAAAGCTGTGACGGTAATGGTCAAGGATTCCCCTAAGCCACCTAGCGAACGTGTATCTGTCACGCTACCGGTTATCAATAATTCGCGCCATATTTTCTTTTTGATTACCGGCGGTGATAAACAGGATGCGACAACCCGTCTTCTCAAGGGTGCACAAGTTCCTGCTGAGGACATTACTGCCGATATGCTCCTAGAAACTCCAGCAATCGGGGCTCGTGGGCAGAAACAGACCCTGATTTTTGCGACGGAAGAATCGCTAGCTTAGGACCCACAAATTTTTCTAGTGGGGGTTACAATCTTAGAATTATAACTCCCACTTTTATTTCGCGTCCCTAGTCTCATTCACCCTATTGAAAGTATTGAGGTTACTTGATTCTTGCCGCGCCTTTTCAGCGAGCTCGGTCGGATGCGGTCGCAGCTTTTCAGTGAGCTCGGTCGGATGCGGTCGCAGCTTTTCAAGCGCCCGCAGGCTTTTGGCTAGCACGGTTGAACCTTTCATTTTTGGCCGCAAAACCTCGGGAACCTCGACACTCACGCCGTACTCCCCCGCTAATTGCACCAAGAGCTGCACGAAGGAACCACCACGATTAATATCGCTTACAGCTGGCAACATGTTCTCTAGCACCTGCACAATACGCCACCCCGCCAACGGGCTAACAGAGGCAGCGTCCTGTAAACAGCTGGCTGCCCGGGCCGGTTTAACCCATCCCTCTCGGAGCAGGTAGGCCAGTTCATCCGCAAGTAAAGAAGTATTGAGCATTCCACGACCCGCAAGAACGGCAATAGATTCGGCGGTGAGAGCCCTGTGCTCAGCTGCTGCTGCACCAGTTAGCCAGCCCAACACGGAATAGGCGGGGTCTTGCAGAACCTGATGTGTGTGGGTGATGGTATCCAGTAGGGCGTCAAGCCCCTTGACGTGTTTCTGGAATCCTGTTGTAGTGACGAACGGCATGCTCTGCGCTGCCAATGTATTGGGGTTATTCCGCAGAAGCCACGCATACCATTGCATAAGGGTACAGTGAAAATCGTCGATTGCCTGAACAGCACGGTGCATAAACTCTTCCGGAATGCCTGCCGTGTTCAGAGCCGCCTGTGCGAAAGGCATCTGTGCGGTCGGTAGTTCGTGATCTTCAATAAGCCACATCATCAGGCTGCCGTTGGGAGCCTCAGCATAGGCTTGGTCGTACATATTGTGAGGACGCGGGCGGTAAGTGAGAGGTTCAACATGGCGTGTCCAGGTGCTCTCTTCTGCGTGAGGTATAGGCGCAAATACAAGGTTTTCTGGATGTTCTAAACAGTTAATCTGCTCTTGACAGAGCCCCGCCGGTCCACGATAATTTGTGGTCGTTTTCTCTATACGGGGTTTTTGACGCCCCAGAGATCCAGTGTGCTCAACCTGGTAGGGCTGGATGGTTTCGCCAGTCTGGGGGTCGGTATGGAATTCATGCCGGTACCCGGTAAAACCTTGCGGCAGTTTTTTAAAAAGTTTTCGGTGCGGGGCAATTACCCGGTACGTCAGATAGTTGCCTAACGCATGAGTACCCGAGCGGATACCGGAATTCACGCATCGTTCAGCCAGAAAGTCCTGCTGGGCCGTATCAAGAGTAATGCGAGGATTATGCGCTAAATAATCAATGAGTTGCGGGAGCTGCGAACCGTCACCTGTGCCTTGGAGACAGGGAATAAGACCATCCATAAACTCAGCATCACTAGTATAAATATGCACCTGTGGGGTTGAAACGTGCTGCTCTAAAAGTTGCGGCAGATTCTCGGGAATCATGACGCTGCCCATTACTTGCTCCGCGTGAGACGGTGCGCTAGTTTTATCCGCCGCGGCTTCAGCAGGAGACATGAGTGTTTGCGCAGCGGGCTGCAGATCAGGCGGTAGAGATTCTGCGGTTTCCCTCATCAAGCCGTCCACATCTTGAGTATACTCGGGGTGCGTTCTAGCAATAGCGCCAAGGAGTGCGATCTGCGCCCGGAGTATTTTCTTCTCGGTGCGAAGCATCACGGTGCGAGAGACATTAAGTAAGTCATGAATCTGGGGTTCGGTCAGCTTTTCGACGCATGACATCAACATTTCTTGAGCCAATCCCACGGAGGTTGAGGGAACGGTGGTGAGCACTGAGGTGAGCAGGGTGATGTTACCAAGGTTCTCGTCTGGGGTGGGGTTCATCCCCCGATAGATGTAGTGGAAGATACTGGTGTTCTTAGCGGAAAAGTCGCGGAGCATCGCTTTCAGACATTCAGTAAGCAGGCGGTCACGGAATCCGTCAAAATTCTCCTGCAGCATGTGGAAGAGAGCGAGCGTGTCCGCGTTTTCACGCCCTGACCACTCTTTCCGAAGAAGCCCTTCATCTGTGAAACACGCCCACATTTCGTGTTCTAACGTCTGAGGGTTGTTTTTGAAGAAAGAGATAACCTCTTCCCGATTCTCGGATGAGCCAATGTACATGTCAGGAACGGCCGTCACGAACCCCCAGAGGTAGGAGCGCGTGGTATTGGTAAGTCCGCGTTCGTGAAGAAGCTGATGTATCTGCACCCAGAGCGTGGGCAAGTCGTAACCAAACCTGCCATAGCCACGCTCGTTAACGAACCTGGTTATCCAGGTGTTATCACGTTCGCTGAGTCCAAGCATCATGGCTTCTGTGCGTTGGCTAAGGTATTGTTCCGATTCAGCGGTTGAAAACTTCCAGTTCGCCTCACCGGGTAATCCCCTGTCGATGAGGTTTAAGAGCTCAACACCCATATGTTTGTTGAAGATTCCGCCCAGCGCAGCTGCCGTGTAGACGCATATAAGCCGCTGCTCGGTCGTTCCTTCACGGCTGTAGCGGTCTATGAGCTTTTTAATGGAGAGTGTGCGTGCAAGGCTCTTGCGTTCGTCCTCGGTGGCGCCGGTGAGAACTTCATGGTACTGCCAGAAGGTGGCGTCATCACGTTTCAGTAGCTCCCGCAGGCGGGCGCGACGTTCCGTAAGACTGGGTTGCGGTATTTTTGGGGTCATAGCAGTCTCTCAGTTTCTACACTTATGGTTGTGCGCAGCGGTGTTGGTCCAGCAGTTCTTGGGCTTGGTCTCGGGCCTGCTCCGCAAGCTCGGTTGGATGAGGCTGCAGCTTTTCAAGCGCCCGCAGACTTTTCGCCAGCACGGTTGAGCCTTTCATCTTCGGCTGCAGCGCCTCAGGAATCTCGATACTCGCCCCGTACTCCCCCGCTAATTGCACCAAGAGCTGCACCAGCGTACCGCCCCGGTTAACCTCGCCCACGGCAGGCAGTATGCCTTCTAGTACCTGCATAATCCGCCAGCCCGCCAAGAGGCTAATCGACGCAGCATCCCTAAATGTCTGCTCAATTCGTTGAGCCAACACGTGGTGCTGGTCTAACAACCAATACAGTTCTTTGGCGAATAAAGTAGTATCGAACATACCCCGATCGACCAGGGAGGCGAGCGCCTCCGCAGCATTGGCGCGCACCTCGGTAGTTTTAGCGCTAGCACCAAGCCCGAGTGCGCTGTAGGAGGCGGCACCCAGTGCTCGGTGCATATCACCTAGGATGCGCATGATGATATCGGCGCCATAAGCATTATGGGCATGGATAGCTGCCACAAGAATAGGCATGGTCTGTGCGCTGAAAATATCTGGGTTATTCTGCATCAGCCAGCCGTACCACCCCATGACCGTGCGGTACGAAGGATAGTATTTTGATTCCACCATACGGTGCACGTACTCGATTTGCGTGCTGTTGGTGTTATACGCAGCAGCTTCGACGGAGAGCGCGGCAGCATCGGGCGTATCTGTTCCAACCCACAGCGGGAATTGCAGAGGGAAGCTGTGCTCCCGAGCAAGATATAGCGATTCCCAATACTGGGTGAGGACTGTACCCGTAGTGCGTTCAAGGGCTACACGCTGGGGGGCAAAAGGCGCAGCCACTACGCTGGTTTCTGCGTCTTGACCCGCAAAAATCAGGGCGAACAACTGCTCCATCAGCAGCATGTGAGGCCCGCGCTCATTGAGACGAAGTTCTGTCCCTGTAACTTTTATGTTAAAGGGACGAGGGTGATACTTCTTAGCCGTCTGTTCATCTACTATCACCGGGTCCCCGTGCTCATCGCTGAGGTAGAGACGTTCTGTATACCAGGTGGGGATGATCGGTATCTTAGCAATATCAGCGTGTTGTATCTGCCCGCTTTTGATGAGTGCCGCAATGGCAAGGTACGGGATATTGGGACTGGAGAGGGTATAAATACCGAATGATTCTTCTATGAGAAGTTCACGAGCTTCCCAGAGAAGCTGCCGCTCTGCATCGTTTATTTCTAGAGTGTCGGCATGTTCCAAGTACTCCAGGATACGCGGAATATCGGTGCCATCGCCTCCCTGGAAGGTTGTTGCCAAGCATTCCATGAGTTCCCGATCCGTAGTAATAGGCGGTCGAGGCGTCAAGCACCCCTGCGGTTCACGATCCTTCGGAGTGATGTCCGGTACCGTGATGCTCCCCGCTGCGTCCTGGTGCGTGGGTGTTTCTCGCACCGGATCATTGATGAGCTTCTGGGCCTTGTCTTGAAGGTCCAAGGGCATAGATTTGAAAGCATCCTGTACTGTCTGGCTTACTTGTTCAGTACATTCGGGGTGGACTTTAAGCAGTAGAGAAAGAAGCCGTATCTGAGCGCGCAGAATTTTCTTTTCGGTGCGCGTCAGCACTGTTACTGAAACCTCAATGAACTCACGTGCTTGCGCGTCGGAAAGCTCGTAAACTGCCTGCTCCAGCAGATCTTGCGCCATGGCAATAGCTGGGCTATACGCCGTCCCCAGCACCGAAAGGTAGAGCGCAAAACGCTCCTTAATTTCTTGAGGTATTGGCTGCAGAGCAGCATGGGACCGATAAAAATGCCGCACGTGGTGGGCCGAGTAGTCGCGCAGGAGCCCTTTGAGCGTTTCATCCAAGAACCTGGGACGAATATCTGGAAAAGTTTCGCACATGACCTGAGCAAGAGCCGAAAATGACGACGAACTTCGATATTCCGGCTGCAAGGTGGGATCCCACCTAGACTGTGCGAGTACCCCTTCAGCTGTGAAAGCATCCCAAAATTCTCGTTCCAGCAGCACAGGATCGTGACGGAAGAACTGCTCTATATTCTGATACTCTTCCGCAGACTTTTCTCTCACGTGTGGGACGGCATTCATCATCATGCAAAGATACCCTGGCGATAAGCTCGTCAGCGAATGTTCACGTATAAGTTTATTGAGGTGTGTCCAGGAACGTATGGACCAATCGTCTGAACATTCTTCAACAAAATGCAGAACCCACTCATCGGATCGTTCTATTACCCCTTGAGTTAAGAATTCCCAGAGCTGCTCAGTAGCAGGCATAGGCGGCTCAGGAATAATATTAAAATTCTTATCTCGAAGAGGATGAAAAAGTTCACTTATGATCCTTACCGCACGCGGAGCCGAAGAGGTTAAAGCCCCTACTGCATATGCGGCCAAAGCTGCTTTCTCCCCTCGGGCTTTCGCAAGTTTCGTGGGCGATAGCGTCCTTGCCAACGACGCGCGTTCTTCCTCTGCCGCCCCGCTAATCACCGCGTGATAATCCTCAACGGTTGCGTCGTCACGTTTCATGAGCTCCCGCAGGCGGGCTCGACGCTCTCCAAGGCTCGTGTGCTGCGAATAGTTCTTCTCGTCCATCATTACCTGTTTGTATATTTGGGTGTGTACGGAAAATATGCTTCTTTGCGGATGCAACCCGGTATCAGGCTAATTCAGTCCGCCGCGACGTTTAATGCTTACCGCCAGTACATGTTTACAGGGGCCTCGGGTGCCCCGGTATTTCACCCACCACGGGCAGGTGCACCGGTATTCTTCGATTTTCTCGGCGGGGGTTACCGTGTAGAACGTGTCCCGCGACTGTACGCGATAGGTGCCGTCTCCGTAATCCCGCACCGCACCGGAGTCAATAAGTTTCTGGGCACTCACAAGCCGCGGATGCATAGCCTGCAGAGCATCCGCCTGCACGGGCAGCGGCCGGTGGAAGTACTCCCCTGCCTGCACATCAAAACCGACCTGTCCGGAGGATGCCAGTAACGCGAGGGCGTCGCGTACTTGAGTATCGTTCAGCCCGCTACGTGCAGACATGACGGGCACCTCAATACGCGGCTCAAAGGAGAGAAGCACACTAAGCATATCCGCGTTTTCAGCAACTGACGGATTGGAGAGCGCCTGCAACACAGAACCTTCTCCTGAGAATCCGCGTGATTTTTCGGGACTCAGCCCAATGCTCAGGCGCGCGCCTGGCAAGTGGGCCACCCACACGCTTGACACCGGGGTGTTACCTGAGATGACCGGTTCGCTGTATGCTTCCAGACGGGTCATGAAGCGGATGAGCGGCTCAAGCACCCGCAGCCGCTCCGGTCCGGCCACACACACCGACCCAACGGTGGCTCGGGTAGCCAGCCTCAGTGAACGCACCGCACGGGTTGCCCACATGACGCTTTTCGTGGCGGATCGGCGCGGCAGCCCCTGGATGAACATGCGAGCTGCTGCCCCGTCCAGAGAATGAGTGGGCTTCATCAGGGACGAGAGCATCTGTGTTTCGGCGAACCCTTTGAGCCAGCGTACTGGCAGGGGCACTTTATCTTCCTTCACTTCACCGTCTAGGGTGGTGGTCAGCACCCCATCATTCCCCACATCCATGTGGAGAGGTTCGCCAGCCCGGAGAGAAGCTAAAGCAGTGCGAAGCGGCGGATTCACGTCCACATTTGTCACGCCCACAGCACTGTAGGTGGCATCTAGGGCGGAGGAGTCTACGTCAAGTCGGGCGTAGACACCACAGCAGGCGCTAAAGGATTCAAACCGGAGTCCCTCGCTGGTGCTGGTCACTACCGGGTCGGCAGCCCGCAAAATGGCGGCGACCATGCCGGGTGGGGTGTAGTAGCGGGTGCGGGCCACGCGCGCAACCACCAATAGCGACGCCGCGATTACATCAGGGGGCTCCATGAATCCTGAGAAGAAGTAAGGGTGTGCCGCCGCGCCTTCCGGTGTGCTGCCACCGCTAGTTGCTAAAGCAAGTCCAAGACTGCCGTCTTGTTCATGCAGTAAAGAAGGGTTTAGATATGTATAGGTTAGAGTCTGTGCCATGGCGATCCCTTCAGTGGTTGGATATGCTAAGTTTTCGCCTTATCACTACTATGCCTGAACCCCGAAAGTTTTGGCCTCTTTTCCGTCATCCCAGGGAAAATATTATCTACTTGTCTCTATATCAGACACTCGTCATGACTTGATCCTCCGTCATCTTATGCACCGACAATCTCCATAATTACTACAGTAGGACATATAAGAAGCCCCGGCAGATGTACCTGCCGGGGCTTCTTGAAATATATAAAGTCTATATGACGAACTGTCCGTTAAAACGTAGTGCTAGGCCGTAAAGCACCACGGCAATAACCCAAATAACGGTAACTGTAATGGTCAGACGGATTAGGTTCTTAGAAGCCATACCTGAAGAATTCAGTGAGCTGGTCATACCGCCACCAAACATATCGGACAAGCCACCACCCTGACCGCGGTTCAAGAGCACCAGAAGCACGGTGATAATGCTGGTAATCACGATGACTACCAAAAGCACATTCATAATGATGTCCACAGCGGGCCTTCCTAATAGGTAGATGATAAAGCCTGTCCCATGGCAGACCTTAATAACTATACGGTATAGAGACTCTGTGGTCATTCTCTAACACGTAATAACGCGTAGAGCGAAGGGCTAAATTACTGCCTAAACTGAGTGACACGCCGCTGATATTCGCTGGGGGTAAGCTGAAATGCATCCGGACGGTCTCGCAGTGCTCGCCCCGCATCAAGTGGATTTCCCTCAGTATCGTAGGCGTAAACATAACCGCCCTGAACAAGATAGTACGTAAATTGTTGGGCTACACCCCAGTAGTTGCCGCCTTCGGCATAGAATCCCAAGTCTACCCAATCGCGTAGTTTTACCTGAACGGGCACTTCTGGGGAACTTGTACGATGGTACAGCCAGTCCAGGAAACTATCACGTTTATTTTCAAAATACACGATCTGCGGAGTCTCAGCAGTAGGCGCAGAGACTCGTCGGCCTCGAATAATGAGGACCACTATGACCGCCAAAAGACCTGCAACGACAAGGGATATAATTGCAAACATAGTTAAAGTCTAACGGGTTGAGTTTCCGGGATGCAGGAACTTAGCTTATAGGGTAGCTACAGTTTGCTACTCCACAAATAAAAGACCTTCCCAGGAGTGATAACCGACACCTGGGAAGGTCTTTTATTTTACGATGCTAAAAATTTATGATTCTTTTTGAACCACTTTTGCTTCAGACTTTTCTTCTGATATCTGATCGTTTTCAGAGTCTTCAACCTCGTAAGGTTCATAAGATTTGAAGGGCTGTCCCTTTTCAGGATACCGTTTAGGCGAGATTGACAGACCCATCTGAACCTTCTCGTGATACACCTCAACTATTAGCGCCACCACGATTAACGCAATCACAACAGCGAAGGGTAACGCAATAATAATCAGCGTATTCCGCAGAGCGTCTAGCCCGCCAGCATACAGCAGCACGGTTGCAATACCCGCGACGATAACACCCCACACAACTTTCTTTCCGTTAGTGGGGATAAGACGCCCATCTTCAGAAAGCATTGAGAGCACATAAGTTGCTGAGTCTGCGGAGGTAATGAAGAAGGTAAAGATCAGGATGATTGCGATGATCGACATTAACATACCCAGCGGGTAGTGTTTGAACGTGCCGAACAGCAGTTGTTCATCCTCTAGTTTCGTCAGATTCTCTAGACCGTTCTGCTGTACCGTATTAGCCATCGTACCGAAAGTGGAGAACCAGATGAAGCTTACGACGGTAGGTATCAGAAGTACTACAGTAATAAACTCACGTATTGAACGGCCTTTGGAGATGCGGGCGATGAAGAGGCCAACGAAGGGCGACCAAGAGATCCACCATGCCCAGTAGAAAATGGTCCAGGTATCAATCCAGGCGCGTTCGTCACCATTAAATGCGGCGGTTCGGAAACTCATCTCGAAAAAGTTCTGCATGTATAGACCGATGGATTCCGACATATTGTCAAAAATCTTGACGGTAGGGCCAACCGCAATAGCAATCGCCAGAAGTGCGATAGCCAGAATCATATTAAGATTTGAAAGGATTTTAATACCTTTACCCAGCCCCGAAAGAGCTGAGAGCACAAAGAGAGCAGTGGTTATTACGATAATAACAGTGCGTACCTCCATGCTATTAGGAATGGCATTATCAGTGAGGTAGCTCAGCCCACCATTAATCTGAATAGCACCGAAGCCAAGCGTGGTTGCCACACCAATAACGGTTGCCACCACAGTAACAATATCTATAATATATCCCAGCCAGCCATCGGTTTTTTTACCGAAAAGCGGCTTAAGTGTGACAGAAAGAAGATATTTCTCTTCCTTACGGAAACCGAAATATGCTAGAGCCATAGCCACAATACCGTACACAGCCCAGGCGTGTATACCCCAGTGGAAGAACGTAAATTGGAAGGAATCCGCCATTGCTTGCTGTGACTCCGGTGCAGCATGCGGAGTTTTGTTAGCAAAGTGTGAAAGCGGCTCGGCAGCACCATAGAAAACTAGACCGATACCCATACCAGCCGAGAAAAGCATGGCAATCCACGAACCAGTGGAATACTCGGGCTTTGAGTCAGGCTCTCCAAGCTTAATTTGCCCCATGGGGCTTAAAACAAAAAACCCGCAGACCAATACTATAAGAGTTACAAGCAGGAGGTAAAACCAACCGAAGTCAGTTCCGATCAGCGCCCTCCAGTTTTTAGAAACTGCCTCGTAACCCGGAACAAAACCCAGAGCCACTAATATTAATGAAATAATTAATGAACCAATAAAAACAGACGTATACTTGCGTGATTTCATATCTCACCCTCCTAAAACGCTTAGGCATAAGTGTAACAAATCTCGAAGACTCCACAAAACCACACATTTTAAACACACAAAAACCATTTGAATTATATTTAATTAAATTAAATTTAAATAAAGCACAGCTAACTGCATCAAAATAACTCAAAATCCTTAATCATTTTGTTATATTTTAGATATTATTATAATAATATTAGCCGTAGATCTATACCGAAAATCGCTAACTTTCCACATTTTTACAGAAAAATTTTAGGTACCACATATTTTGCCCCGAGGCTGCGTTCTCTTACCCTAAGACAACTTTATGCACATCTGGTAGCATCATCAGAACCTCCATCGTTAGATCTTCTCCCGGAAATGTAGGGTCAATAACCTCGCGCCAGAACCTTAAATGCTCCTTATCCACCCGGTGCTCTGATTCTTCTACAGGTTGTGCTCCCTGCCCCTGTACGCTGTACCAGTACAAGTACATATGCCCATCACGAACCTCCGAAAAGATCGTTTCAACATACATTTTCTCGGGCGCTAAAGTCTGCTCAACGGCATCCATATTCTGGCGAAGAAAATGCATCCATTCTACAGCTCGCTCTTCTTGACCTTTTCGCACCCGAAATCTGGTGAGCTCAACCTGCATCAATATCAGCCTTTCTAAATATGGAATGAGAATATTTCTGTTCATGTTCGTAACATCACACAAAATGGTAGGCGCCTAGCGCACGAATACACGTATGCTAGACGCCTTTAATACGAATTGCTGCTTAGCTATGCGTCAAAACGCGCAATTGCTGCAAACTCTTCAGCCTGAAGGGAAGCGCCACCTACCAGCACACCATCCACATCTTCCTTCCCCATAATAGAGGGCGCCGAAGAAGACTTAACCGATCCGCCGTAGAGAATACGAACCTTCTGAGCAACGTCTGTAGAGTAGAGCTTTTCAAATTCAGCACGTATAGCCGCAGACATTTCCTGCGCATCATCGGCAGTTGCGACCTTACCAGTGCCAATTGCCCATACAGGTTCATACGCAACCACAAGAGTTTCTGCTTGCTTGGCGCTCAAGCCTACAATAGAACCGCGAAGCTGCTCAAGGGTAAAGTCCACATGAGTGCCAGCCTCACGAACTTCCAGAGCTTCACCAACGCACAGTACCGGGGTCAAATCATAGGTGTAAGCAGCCTGCACCTTAGCAGCGCATAGTTCATCACTTTCGTGATGGTAAGTGCGACGCTCAGAGTGTCCTACGAGAACGTATTTCGCACCAAGTTTCTGCAAAAACGCACCAGAGATCTCTCCGGTGTATGCACCGGATTCATGTACAGAAATATCCTGACCACCATATTCAATGCTCAGTTTGTCGCCTTCAACGAGGGTCTGTACGGAGCGAATATCGGTAAAGGGAGGGAATACCGCTACTTCAGTCTTTGTAAAATCAAAATTCGAATCATCAAGAGTCCATGCTAGCTTCTGGACCAGCGTAACGGCTTCAGCATGGTTAAGATTCATCTTCCAGTTACCGGCGATCAGCGGTTTGCGCGACATATTTTCGCTCCAATCCCCCGAAAAATCAGGGTATAGATTCGGAAATTTCTATCTTCCATTTTAATGGTTTGATCACTCAAAAACACTAAATACTCTAGGTTTTATCTGGATTTTTAGGCTAGTCAGACCTACTCCGAAAAGCTACAGATCAAGTTTCCAGGCGTTTGCCATTTGTTCTGTCTCCTGTATGAAGAATTCCCGAGTATTTTCCGACATGTTCTGCAATATTAGAGCATCAAGTTCTTCTTCATCGTAATCTTGAAACATTTCACGGTAGTCAGTGTACGCATAACGATGCGCCATCACGATCGCTTCATGAGCGCTGTGGGCGAGGCTCCAGGCCTGTGGGGTACTTCCGTCTTCATCCAGGGCTTCCTCATAACATATACGCGCATTGGTGTATATCGCATAGGTTGCCATCATAAGTGGAGCAAAATTTCCTAGAGCGTAGATATCCCACTGAGTCAGCAGCATTGTGAGGTAGCGTCGGTACGGTTCAAGCAAACAGCGCAAAATTTCTGTAAAGACCTGTTCGGGAACATCCGATTGCACAAGATCCAGAAGGTAGAGCACAGTATCAGCGTCGTCAGCAAGAGAGTAATCTTCCAATGCTCTTATCGATATAGACTCTAATCTCGCTAGATATTCGAGTATATGAACGTACTGTTCATCGCCAGATGTCTCCCGCAAAATTCTCACCACTTGACGAAATGCAGTAACAAAATCAACATGCAGCAGTTGGCTCTTCCGCGCACAGTCTGCATAGTTTTCAAGGGCAAGTACAAGATCTGAAGCACCTGATTCATACGCGAGTGCTAGGTTATAGAGACCCGTTTCAGATTGTGACTCAGCCTTTTGTGCAAGGTGCTGGGCGCGTACTATCGCTTCTTGGGCGACACGCTGTCCTGTCTCCAGAATGCTCTGGCGTTCTTCTACAGAAATAAGAAATGCGTCTGATGGAGCCATAACTACCGGGGAATCTATAACTGCTGGCATGATCTCTGAGATAATCTGCGCCGTATCTTGCACACGTTCAAATAAAATACGTATCATCTTGTGTTTTTGCCTCAAGATATTAGTTGTATTCCAGATATTATTCTGCAGACACCGGTAAGCAACTTTCACAGTATCGCATGCCGCGTGATACCCCGGAAAATAATATTCAGCAAGTTCTGGGTTCTGTGGGTCTATCTCCCATGCAGCGTTATAAGTGTAGTAGCTCAGGAGCGCTTGAGTGGTTTTCTGATGAAGCTCCGTCACGGTTTTCTCTAGATGGCTAGGAAGCTCATCCAGCTGATCTTCAAGGTCAGTTGCTAGTGTCTGAATAAGATCTCTAGATTTTTGTGCTTGCAGCATGGTGATAGTCAGTTTGTGGTCCCGATCAGCTGCCGAGTTCTCCCAAAATTCTGACGGGTTATCAGCAGAGACACCATACGAATAATCCGGATGTTCTGAAGCTGATACGACTTTAGCTTCGCCCATCTTCCGAGGCTCTTTCAGATTTTGGACTGATGCCTGTCTTTCTTGCCGCACTTCACGTTCATAGTCTGCGACTGTTGTAGCTTCGCGGGAACCAAAGTATTTAGAGAAAAATCCCATGGAATGCATCCTTGCGATGTGGGTTATGGCTATCTATCTATGAGCATATAGGAACGCACCCGGCACGTCCTTGAGGTTGAGAGCCGGGTGCGTTTTCCTAGCGGCAGCGCGATAAGAGTTATGCGCCTAGAGCGTCCAAACCGGGCAAGGTCTTACCCTCAATGTATTCGAGCGATGCACCGCCACCCGTAGAGATGTGTCCGAACTGTTCGTCAGCAAAGCCAAGGTTGCGCACAGCCGATGCAGAGTCGCCACCACCGATAATGGAGAATGCATCAGACTCAACAATTGCCTCCGCAACGGCCTTCGTACCACCTGCAAAGGGAACAAGTTCAAAAACGCCTACCGGGCCGTTCCAGAAAATAGTCTTCGCATTTTTAATTTTTTCTGCGAAAAGCTCACGAGTCTTCGGCCCGATATCCAGACCTTCTGCTTCAGCACCAAGCTTACCGCCGGTGAGATCTTCGACGGGTCGAATCTCAGTGTTAGCCTCTGCCGAGAAGTCATCAGCCCAGACGACATCAACAGCGGTCACGATTTCAGTTCCCTTCTTGGGAGCTTCTTCTAGATAACGCTTTACAGTCTCAACCTGGTCTTTTTCAAGCAGGGAATTACCGACTTCGTAACCCTGCGCATAGGCGAAAGTATATCCCATGCCGCCACCAATAAGAATGGAGTCTGCCTTGCCAATCAGGTTGTCGATCACGGCGAGCTTATCAGAGACCTTCGCACCGCCCATGACAACGACGAAGGGGCGCTCAGGATTATTAAGAGCCTTTGAGAGAACATCGACTTCCTTCTTAACAAGGTCGCCAAGGTAGGCAGGAAGACGCTTTGCCACATCGTAGACTGACGCATGCTTGCGGTGAACAGCACCGAATGCGTCATCCACATATGCGCCATTTTTACCGCCGGTGAGAGCAACGAGCTCATCTGCAAATGCACCACGCTCTGCATCGTCCTTAGAAGTTTCACGAGCATCGTAACGCACGTTCTCAAGAACAAGGACTTCACCGTCTTTGAGATCCGCAGCCTTCGCCTTTGCGTCCTCGCCCACAAGATCTGTCGCTACCTTTACAGGAACGGATGCAAGCTCGGCAAGGCGTGCAGCTGCGGGAGCAATCGAATACTGGGGATCTACCTGACCCTTGGGGCGCCCAAGATGCGCGGTTACAATAACGCGAGCACCAGCTTTAGCCAATTTTTCAATAACAGGCAGGGATGCACGCACACGACCGTCATCGGTTACCACACCGTCTTTTAGGGGAACGTTAAGATCGGAACGAACCAGCACGTAACGCCCCGTTACGCCTTCATCAAGCAGCTCTGCAAGTGCCTTAGCCATGGGAAATTCCTCCTACATTAGTGGGGATGTGTGTATTTTCAATAATACAGAAGTCTGGTGGTCACACAGCCGTAAGTCTGCTGAAATGACCAAGTTTTAGCCTGGTGCGGCGCGGATGGTGGTTTAGGCAAGTTCTACCGATATCCCAGACATACACGCCTTGTTCTTTACTTCGTGGTACAAGAAAACCCCAACTCTACGGTAAAAACATGCTGTAGAATTGGGGTTCTCCTCGTCAGCTCGTAAAGTAGCTATCCTTGCGCAGATAGGCTTAGAGAGAAGCCACGACCTTGTTGGTGAACATTACCAAGCGGGATACATAACCATACTCATTGTCGTACCAAGCGATAACCTTCACCTGGTCGCCAATAACCTTGGTCAGCGGCGCATCAAAGATAGTGGAGATTCCTTCGCCCTCAATGTCCTTCGAAACGATGGGATCCTCGCTGTACTTGATGATGCCCTTCATCGAACCCTCAGCTGCAGCCTTCAGAGCCGCATTAACTTCTTCCTTAGTAACCTCGCGGGATGCGGTGAAAGTAAGGTCGGTGATGGAGCCGGTAATGGTGGGAACGCGAACTGCGAAACCGTCCAGTTTACCCTTGAGCTCGGGAAGCACGAGGCCAACTGCTGCTGCCGCACCGGTGGAGGTGGGAACCATGTTGACAGCTGCTGCACGTGCACGACGCAGGTCGGAGTGAGGGGCATCCTGCAGACGCTGGTCAGCAGTGTATGCGTGGATAGTAGTCATCAGGCCCTTTTCAATACCGAAGGAATCGTTGAGAACCTTTGCCAAAGGAGCCAGGCAGTTGGTAGTGCAGGATGCATTGGAGACAATGTGGTGGTTCTGCGGATCGTACTGCTCGTCGTTCACGCCCATCACGAAGGTACCGTCAATATTCTTACCGGGTGCAGAAATAATAACCTTCTTAGCGCCGGCATCAATGTGCGCCTGTGCTTTTGAACCTTCGGTGAAGAAACCGGTGGACTCAAGCACAACATCTACGCCGAGGTCCTTCCAAGGAAGATCTGCGGGATTGCGCTCAGCAAGGATCTTAATTTCCTTGCCGTCGACAACCAGTACATCATCCTTGACCTCTACGTCGACCCCCAGGCGACCCATAATGGAGTCATACTTAAGTAAGTTGGCAAGAGTCTTCGGGTCGGTAAGATCGTTGATTGCTACGATCTCAAAGCCCTCAGCCTCAGCGCGCGCGGCGCGGAAGAAAGTGCGGCCGATGCGACCAAAACCGTTGATAGCTACGCGTACAGTCACTGGAGTATCTCCTTGTCAGTGCATTGAGTTTGACGGACTAGAGCCATTGTTCATGGGTCTCATGCAAGAGTCTCTAGAGTCTTTCGTCTCACGCTGGTTGCGTGTCCGCCGGTGTTGTTATAATCGTACCTTAGTTTATGTGCGTTTGGGTGTGTTTTTATCGGGTATTTTTATGATTTACATTACGAAATTGACCAAAAACCCTTTGTTTTCTGTTGTTTTACGTTGAATTCAGCGGCTCTGTATGTTGGGATATGGTTGTAGCTACTCAAACGCAACTGATGTCAAACTAAGACAAAATATACTAAAGACTTTATAGTTAGATCCTTCTCTTCTATGAAAAGAGCGCACGACCCCACGCGCCACCGCATCACAGTAGTATTAGCTTGCCTATAAAAATTTTTTGCGCAACAGAAGGGGCGGGTTATCTGTAGAGAGTCCAGATAACCCTCCCTTGACACGACAATTACTTATGAAGACTTCGGGAGTTCAGTTCCAGGAATCCCCAGTTCTTTTGCACGTTTATCGGCCATGACTAGCAAACGACGAATACGTCCAGCGATCGCATCCTTCGTCAGAGGAGGATCTGCCATACGTCCCAGCTCGTCCAAAGAGGCTTGCTTATTCATGGCACGCAGCTCGCCCGCATAACGCAGATGATCTGGAACATCGTCTCCTAGGATCTCCAAAGCACGTTCTACACGGGCACCCGCAGCCACAGCTGCCTGAGCAGAACGACGCAGATTTGCATCATCAAAGTTTGCCAGACGGTTCGCGGTCGCCCGAACTTCCTTACGGGTACGCTGCTCGCGCCACGCTTTGAGGGCGTCCTGAGCCCCCATACGCTCCAAAAGCCGGGCTATAGTCTCGCCATCGCGGACCACAACACGATCCACTCCACGAACCTCACGCGCTTTAGCAATAATTTCCAAACGCCGGGCCGCTCCCACAAGAGCAAGCGCTGCTTCCGGCCCCGGGCATGTAAATTCGATTGCTGATGAGCGACCAGGTTCTGTGAGCGATCCATGTGCCAAGAAAGCACCACGCATGACCGCTTCGGCATCCTGAATGGAGCCGTTGACAACAGCAGGCGGCAACCCACGCACCGGGCGCCCGCGCAAATCTAAAAGACCGGTTTGTCGAGCAAGTGCTTCTCCCCCGGCATCAACACGGACTATATAACGCCCGCCGCGGCGCAGACCACCACCGCTGACGCTCGTTATCTCAGCCTCATGTCCGTATATTTCAGCAATAGTCTGCTGCATGCGTAACGCGGTCTGTTCGGAATCAACTTCTGCCTCAACAACAATCCGCCCAGAAACAATGTGCAACCCACCAGTAAAGCGCAGAATAGTCGAAATTTCCGCCTTACGTACTGATGCTTTGCTCGTTTCGTATCTGGCCAGCTCATCCTTAACGAGCGCGGTAAGAGCCATTGTTGTTCCTTCCCACCGTGAGGTTCGTATGGTGTGATGTGCTGATAATGCACTCAGCTATGCTACACGCTTTACTTAGAGAAACGATGTATCGTGAGGTGGCATAAATAGAAAATAAATTCCACGCTCCTTACCTCTAAAACTTGAACGAAAATAGTTCGTGATACGCCGCTGCAAGTTTCAGAGGATTATGTACATTGTTTTCAGCTGATGCTCGTACGGGTGCCCACATCACACGCGCTCCCATAGATTCTGATTCTCGTTCCAGTTCGCTACGTACAGACTTGGGTGTTTCGTCATCAGCAATGACCGCGTCCAATCGAAGATTCGGGGCGTATCGTTTCAAGAGTGCTAAATGTGCGGCTGGAGTGAATCCAGCGGTTTCTTCGTCATCCGAAAGATTCATAACTACACAGCGCATAGCTTCTGTACGACAGATAACATCGCGCTGTGCTTCTAACAACAAGTGCGGCAGAACGGAGGTGCGCCACGACCCGGGGCCTAAGATTACCCAATCGGATTCCTCAATAGCGGTTAGCGCTTCCGGACATGGGCGCGCGTCTTTGGGAGTAAGCCCAATATCGTGCACTTGCTTTTCTTTTGAGAGGTTAACTTGCCCGCTAATACGCACCCGTTCGATGCCACCGCCAGCATGTTCCCGTAGCACCGTACCATAAATAACCATAGGATCCAATGCCATAGGAAGCACCCGACCACGAGCGTTGAGCAGAGCTCCCGCCCAGTCAAGCCCAGCAACGGGGTCTTCAAGAAGCTGCCAGAGCGTCGTAATAAGCAGGTTTCCAAGGGCGTGATATTCAAGAGGAAACTCGTCAGTATACCCCTCAGGCGCGCTAAAACGATGCTGCATAACGTCTCGCCACGTTCGCCCCCAATCGGTATCATCGCAAAGGGCCGAGAGAGCCATACGCAAATCTCCTGGAGGGAGTACGCCCATCTCTTTACGTAAGCGACCCGATGAACCCCCGTCATCGGCAACCGTTACTATAGCCGTTAGATCTGTTGTGACATGCCGAAGCGCGGACAGCGAACCGTAAAGTCCATGCCCGCCCCCCAAAGCTGTTACTTTGGTAACGCGGTGAGTACTTTTAAGAAGCCGTAAAGCCTGAGTTGGTAACGCGGGCAGCTTCGGGATTCCCTGAGTATCAGAGCCGACAGGCAGGTCAGGTGAATGACCGATGCGTGCCATTACTCACGCCCCTTATCACGATGCAACACGTGCACATTAACTTCGGGAAATGCGCTCAGGCGCCGAGCGATTTCTTCCGTGACAGCGACCGAGCGATGCTTCCCGCCGGTGCATCCTATAGCAATGGTGGCGTAGTATTTTCCTTCGCGACGGTACCCTTCCAGAACCGGACGCAGAGCTTCCAGGTAGTTGCTGATAAATTCCTCAGTCCCAGAGTTACTGAGCACGTAGTCACGTACTGGGGCATCCTGTCCGGTGAGCGGACGCAATTCAGGAATCCAGTGCGGGTTTGGAATAAAGCGCATATCTGCCATGAAGTTCGCATCTGTGGGTGATCCGTATTTGAATCCAAAGCTCATGACAGTAAGGTTGAGTTTTTTATCCGGTCCGTCAGCAAACATCTCGCGTACTGTGCGTGCAAGCTCATGCACATTCATGCCCGTGGTATCAATCGTGCGATCAGAGGCGAGTCGAAGCCCCTCGAAGAGGGAACGTTCGGCACGTATACCGTCAAGTACGCGACCTTCTCCTTGAAGCGGATGGGGGCGACGCTGTGCCTCATAGCGAGCCACGATAGTTTCATCTTTGGCGTCTAGAAAAAGCATCGAGAAATCAACGTCGGATTTGCGAAGAGTTTCAATAGCCGCTGGTAAGTCGTCGAAAACCGCGCGGGCTCGTACGTCAATCCCCAGTGCAACCTTCGGAACTTTGGCACCATCCTGCGTAACGAGTTCCGCGATCGATTCCAGCATTTGTGGCGGAATATTATCAATCACATACCAGCCCTCATCCTCAAGGACATTAGCAACAGTGCTACGACCTGCGCCTGAAATACCGGTAATTACCAATATCTGGGGTTTTTGCGATTTATTTAGCAATTCGCCACTCATTATGTAGTTTCTCCTTTGATACGAATTGTCTCTAGTTCTCCATCATACTAGACAACCCCTTATGGCGGACGGCTATCTGTGCATAAATACCCGGGGTGCTACTTCAGGCAGTTTCCTTTTGGTTGAGGTGGTCATGCACTTTTTGTGCGAGCGCAGGCCCCACGCCTGAAACCTGTTGGAGTTCTTTAATCGAGGCATTCCGTACTTTAGCAACCGACCCAAAATGTTTAATAAGCGCTGCACGCTTGACACTGCCTAATCCGGGCACAGAGTCCAAAGCAGAAGCCACCATAGCTTTACCTCGTTTTGCGCGGTGGAACGTAATAGCAAAACGGTGTGCCTCATCGCGAATACGCTGCACAAGGTATAGCGCTTCAGAGGTACGGGGCAGAATCACTGGGAAATCATCGTCGGGTAACCACAGCTCTTCGAGGCGCTTTGCGATACCTACCACGTAGATATCCTCAATACCGAGGTCACTCAAGGCGGACTGAGCGGCTGCAACTTGAGGTGGGCCGCCATCAACTAAGACCAGATTCGGCGGATACGCAAATTTAGCTGGTTCTTGTACCGACTCATCAGCCGTAACTTCTCCCGAGGGCAAAGGTGTTTCCGCACGTTGCTGCTGCTCGGTGAGATAACGTTTAAATCGCCTGGTGATGACGTCATACATACTGGCGGTGTCGTCGCGAGCAGCACCCCCTGTGATCGAGAATTTACGGTAGGCACTTTTGCTGGGCATGCCGTCTTCAAAGACCACCATAGAGGCCACCACATTAGTACCTTGCACGTGGGAAATATCGTAGCATTCAATGCGCATAAGCGGATCCGGAAGCTCTAAGGCTTCTTGGAGTTCCACGAGCGACGCTGAACGGGTGGTAATATCCCCAGCACGACGGCTCTTGTGCAGGGTCAGGGAATGTTGGGCGTTCTCGGCGACCGTTTTCATCAGTGCCGCTTTATCGCCGCGCTGCGGTACTGCAATATCGACTTTGGCACCACGCACACCTGAGAGCCATTCCTGAAGCTGCTGGGTATTCTCCGGCATAGTAGGAACTAAAATCTGTCGAGGGATCTCATGTTGTGTAGCGTCTAACCCGGAATCTTCGTCGAAAGCTGCAGCGCTAGCAATATTTGCCGCCATTTCACCATAAACCTGAACGAGAAGCTGCTCTATCAGCTCGGTTTCGCCACCATCGTTAACCTTCTCAACAATCCAGCCACGTTGTCCGCGAATACGCCCACCGCGCACGAAAAACACCTGCACCGATGCCTCTAGCTCGTCCTGAGCAAAGGCGAAAAGATCAGCATCAACAGAGTCCGATAAAACCACGGCGTTACGTTCAAATGCCTTTGTTAACGCGGTAATATCGTCACGTAATACAGCTGCACGTTCGAAGTCCATATCGGCTGCAGCTTCTTTCATACGTCGGGTAAGCTGGGTAATAAATTTTTCGGCACCCCCTGCCATGAAACGGCACAACCCATCCGCTAGTTCACGGTGTTCTTCGGGACTCACACGCCCTACACACGGTGCTGCGCATTTGTCGATATACCCTAAAAGACACGGGCGTCCCGAAGCCTCGGCACGTTTAAAGACTCCCGCCGAGCAGGTACGCACCGGGAATACGCGCAGAAGCGCATCCAAAGTTTCGCGAATAGCCCATACCTGTGAGTAAGGACCAAAGTACCGCACACCTTTTTTACGATCACCGCGCATGACCTGCGCTCGCGGGAATTTATCACGCATTGTGACTGCAAGGTAGGGATAAGATTTATCGTCGCGGAACGCTATGTTAAAGCGGGGTTTATATTCCTTGATCCAGGTATATTCAAGCTGCAGAGATTCAAGTTCGCTGCCGACTACCGTCCACTCCACGCTGGCGGCAGTATGCACCATAGCGTAGGTTTTCGGGCTCAGGCGTTCCGGGGCTACAAAGTAGCTGTTCAGTCGGTTGCGCAGGTTTTTCGCTTTACCTACGTATATAACTCTGCCGTGGGAATCACGAAAACGGTATACACCGGGATGCGTTGGAATATCGCCGGAGGCTGGGCGATAGCTTTGGGGGTCTGCCACGAACGCTCCTCACGGTGTAGTACTGAAAAATAACCACGCATCCATAATCAGGATGCGCGGTTAAGTGTACTCGTTTTTAGACGGGCAGGCGCTACCCTGCGTCACGCTCGGCGGAGGGCGAAACGTTGTATTCGTCCTTCCGGGCTTGGCCCGAGAGCTGAGCGATAGCATCCATGATGTGGTCGGTGGTCTGACGGCGCTGTTTACCGGTCATTTTCTCGCCGGTCTTCTCAAAATGCATGGGTTCCCCCACGCGGATGGTAAACCGGTGAGGGTAAATCATATTTGAGCCGGGCTTCTGCAGACGTTCGGTTCCGATAAGACCCACAGGAACTACTGGTGCTCCAGTCATATGGGCTAGCCAGGCTACACCAATTTTGCCGCGGTATAAAAACCCGTCACGAGATCGTGTACCTTCAGGGTAGATACCGAAGACTTTACCCTCTTCAAGTTTTTCAAGAGCTAGATCGAGTGCTTTAAGGGATTCCGAACGGTCGGAGCGGTTCACGGGGATAATGTCTACGGCCTCAAAAAAAGCCTTCATGGCCTTGCCTCGAATACCCGGTGTATTTACGTACTCCGCCTTCGCGAGGAATGCTACTCGGCGGGGCATCATAGCGGAGATAATAATGGAGTCGAGGAAGGATAGATGGTTAGATGCCACAATTACGGGCCCCTTCTTTGGGAAATGCTCAAGCCCGGTCACCCGTGCCCTGAATACAGTGCGCAGTAGCCCCGTTACTACTTTTTGCCCTGCCTTGTACGCCAGCATGTCCGGACTCCTTATGGTTCTGGTGGTTTTCTCCGTTCTTTATTATTCCATACGGATTTTATAGGCTTGACGCTTGTAGTAACTTTCTCGGGATCAGCAAAGATATTATGAAAACCTATGGAGTGTTTTCTTTACTTTCTTATTATTTCAAGCAGATGCATATTCTTACGGTACCCCACCAGAATTAGAGCACAAAACCCTTGCTTATTTCTTAGATAAGGCTCACCTAAATACACAGCTAATATATCAAATTATATCAAACGATACACAATATGAGAACTATTCTTACTTTGCCTGTGTAATTTCTTTCATAATGATGACACCGTGTCTGTAAACTTTCTAAATTCGTATTCGTAATGCAAGAATAAAACTAAGTGCCTCTGTGAGCTTCCTAATTATGGGAGATGCTTACCGCGAGCACTAACAAAAATCAATCCACGCACACTGGAGACACATCAAAATGGCTAAGAAAACCGTAACGCGCGGGGAGATCGCCAAGATCACCCGCCGCACGGATGCAGTCGGTGCCTACGCTGGAAAAGGCTGGGTACAGGCTGTAGCGTTTGTGATGCTCTTGGGCTTTACCATCATGGCCGTCTTGGCGATGCGCACCTACGCGCTCTCTATGCCGCTCCCAGATAAGATCGTCGGCAATGACGGTAAAGTTATCGCAACTGCTGAGCAGATTCAGCATGGTCAGGAGCTCTATCAGAGCCGCGGTTTGCAGCAGTACGGCTCCGTTCTGGGTCACGGTGCGTACATCGGTCCGGATTTCACCGCAGAGTACCTGCGCAAGACCACCGATGCCGCCGTTGATAAATACCGCTCAGAAGGCAAGCAAGAACCGCGCGAAATCGTTAAAAACGAGTGGCGTCACGAGAATAAATACGACGAATCCAGCAAAACCCTTACCTGGACCGAAGGACAGACCAAGGGTTTCAGCTTGATGACAGACCACTACAAGGACACCCTTACCCGTGGTGATACTTCCTTAGGTCTTTTCCCTAACGCTATTAAGAGCGACGAAGAACTGCACGATTTGACGGCATTCTTTGGGTGGACGGCATGGGCGTCGGCCGCCGAGCGTCCTAACCAGGATTACACCTACACCAATAACTGGCCCGCAGAACCAAACGTTGATAATAAACCTACTGCAGACCTCATGGTTTGGTCGGCTCTATCGCTCATCGCCCTCATTGGCGGTACCGGCTTGTTGTTTGCCATATATGGTCGTTGGTCGCGCACCATCGGTTGGCATGGCGAAGAAGCCCCAGTCCTTGACTTCCGCCAGCCGGATGAAGTTAAGCTCACCCCCTCCCAGAAGGCAGCTGGACTCTTCTTCATCACGATTATTGTTCTATTCCTCCTGCAAGCCTTGGTGGGCGCTCTCACCGAGCACTATCGCGTTGAAATAGACGGGTTCTTCGGTATCAATATGGGTGAGCTACTGCCCTACACCGTGTCTCGAACGTGGCACGTACAGCTCTCCCTCTTCTGGACGGCTGCAGCGTTCCTAGCTGGTGGTATCTTCATTGCCCCGCTTATTACCCGCAAAGAGCCGAAGAAGCAAGGTCTACTCACCGTCGTCCTCTTCGTGGCCGTGGTTATTGTGGTGCTCGGTTCGCTTCTCAACGAATGGTTCTCGCAAAAGGGCTGGATACCCGAGAACACTATCTTTGCGCAGCAGTGGGAGTACCTTGATCTGCCGCGTTTCTTCCAGATTCTGCTCACCGCTGGTATGTTCATCTGGATTGTCATTGTTTGGCGTACCCTTAGCTCACGCCTCAAGAGCGGGAAGAAAACCTCCATGCCTTGGTTGTTCCTCTTCTCAGGTCTAGCAATTCCGATGTTCTACGCCGTAGGTATGCTCGCTGGTCAGCGCACCCATTTCTCAGTCGCCGAGTTCTGGCGCTTCTGGGTGGTACACCTGTGGGTTGAAGACTTCCTCGAACTCTTCACCACTGTGATGGTCGCCTACGTCTTCGTACTCTTGGGTGTGGTGCGCGAGCGCATCGCTATCTCCATTATCATGATGGATGCAGTGCTCTACTCCGCCGGTGGTGTGGTTGGTACTATGCACCACACCTACTTCGCTGGTACTCCTTCGGAACAGATGGCATTCGGTGCGTTCTTCTCGGCAGCAGAGGTTATTCCGTTGACCTTCCTGACTGTTGAGGCGTGGGGCTTCATGCAGTTGGGGGCTCGCCAGTACTCCAATCGCACCAAGCCGTTCCCGCATCGTTGGGCTGTGATGTTCCTTATTGCTGTAGGCTTCTGGAACTTCTTGGGTGCAGGTGTCTTCGGATTCCTGATCAACCTGCCGGTTGTTTCGTACTACGAAATCGGCACCGCACTCACCGCAAACCACGCGCACGGCTCTATGATGGGTGTGTACGGTATGTTGGCACTGGCCTTCGCGGTGTTTGCGTTGCGTTACCTGATTCCTGAGAATAAATGGCCTGAGAAGGGGCTAAAGTTCTCATTCTGGGCCTTGAACATCGGGCTGATCTGGATGGTCTTCATTTCGCTTCTGCCGCTGGGTGTCGCTCAGTTGTATAAGTCCGTGGGTGAAGGCTACTACGAGGCCCGTTCCTTCGCGTTTATTCACGATGGTTCAACTGTGATTATGGATTGGCTGCGCTTACCGGGCGACGTGATCTTCTTGGCTGGTATCATCCCGCTGATCAAACTCGCATGGTTGGGTATAACTTCGTACTTCTCACAGAAGAACAAAGAAACTGTTCTGGAGCTCCCCGAGCCGCCGCTATACGAGTTGGTGGATGACGAGCGTATTGCCGAGTTTGCGGGTGCTAAGGCTGCTGACGAGCTTCCCGAACAGACCAGTCCGTACCGTAGCGATCGTCGAGGCTGACTATCATGCCTGAGCAAATTGCCGGAGTATCCCTGATGGTGTGGCTATCCAGCGTTTATGCGCTGGGGCTAGTCGCCGTCGGGTGGGGCTTCGATATTCTTGCTAAGCGCACAAGCCAACGTTTCGTGGCATCCCGGACTTTCGGGTTCACCTACCACGAGAGTAACGATGCGTGGCTCTGCCCCGAGGATCAGTGGCTATGGCCGGTAGCGTTTGATACGGATAATCGTGTGATGCGCTACCGCGCCAAGCCGAGCGTGTGCAATACCTGTCCTATTAAGGACACTTGCACCGTCTCGTCTAATGGGCGTGAACTTACGCGTGAAGTTGATGAGTGGCCTTACTCGGAGTCGGGTAAGTTCCATCGCGGTCTTGCCGTGACGGTTGCGCTTTTCGGTCCTATTATCGTGGGTGCTACGGCTCTGGCCTGGCATGCTCCCTTGGAGCTGCTGGTGGAAGCCGCCGTTATTGTGGCTTGCTTGTCACTCACCTATCCCCTAGCCATCAAGCTCATCAAATCGCCTGAGAACTTTGTGGCAGATCCTAAACATATTCCTGGGTCTACTGCGGATGAATCGGTGGCGGTTAAGATGGATAGGTTTGCCGCCAAGTGGGGCGGTATTGGCAATGAGCGTAAGCGCCGCACCGACGATGCTCGTAAGCAGATAATCTCTACTGCAACTTTGCCTGTGCGTTCTTCGCAGATTGATCCTGATCGTCCGGCGTGGAGCGGCGAGGGGACTTCTACCCCACGTCTGCATAAAACTACCGCAGAGGTTATTCAGGAGCAGAATCTCGAAGAAGTCTCTCGTTAGTGTGAGGATGCGCGCCCCGGTTTCTAAGGTACCGTCGTTGATGAATTGGTAACCTAGAGATCGGGGTGCGTATTGTCACCGCATCTAGATTTTTTCTCAGCACGCATCTACACAGGTCATTCCCACTGACCGTTACCAACGTATCTTTAGAGGACATGATGGATTCTCTTACCATTCTTTCGATTGTTATTCCGATTCTTGTAATCGTCGCTTTTCTGATTATTCGTACCCTTCGGGTCATCCCTGAATATCAGCGCGGTATTTCTTTCCGCTTCGGTCATCTACGTTCCGAGCTGAAACCTGGCATTAACCTGGTGGTTCCGCTCATCGATTCTCTGCAGCGCGTGGACATGCGTGTGATTACGCTGACCATTCCCCCGCAGGAAGTTATCACAAAAGATAACGTTCCTGCGCGCGTGAACGCGGTAGTACTTTTCCGTGTGATTAGTGCAAAAGACGCCGTACTTGAGGTCGAAAACTACCCGATCGCTACTTCTCAGATCGCTCAGACTACACTACGTTCACTGCTGGGGCGTGTGGATCTTGATACTTTGCTGGCGCATCGTGATGATTTGAATGCGGATTTGCAGAGCATTATTGATTCACGCACCCGCCCGTGGGGTATTAAAGTCGAGCTGGTTGAGATCAAGGATATTGAGATTCCTGAGGCCATGCAGCGCGCAATGGCTCGTGAGGCTGAGGCTGAGCGTGAACGCCGCGCCAAGATCATTTCGGCACGTGGTGAGCTTGAGGCTTCATCTCAACTTAAGGAGGCTTCTGACATTCTCAGTGATTCACCAGCTTCGTTACAGTTGCGGTATTTGCAGACTCTCTTGGAGTTGGGCGCTGATCAGAATTCGACGGTTGTTTTCCCGCTTCCGCTGGATATTGTGGGACCGCTTATGGGGGCTTTGAAGGGTGCTTCTCACGAAGAAAAGTAACAGCAGCCTTCGATAAATATCACAGAATTATCCGGAACAGTTCTTTCCTACAGACTCGGGGAATATAGCTTGTTCCGGATATTTCTTTAACCTATTCACCTCAGGGCGTAGAAATCGTGAAAATAAGCAAGGAACCTAGCAGCTCTACTTGAGGGTCGATATATTGGATTCCTAACTTTCCTGTTTATCGCACACAGATTGGATTTATCATGTCAAAGATTCTTGTTATTTCAGGTCACCCGAACCTGCCAGAGTCCACCGCAAATAAGACGGTTCTTGATGCCGTAAAAAACCATTTTGGCGATGCGATAAACATGCGTGAACTCGACAAACTGTACGTGAATGGTAAATTCGATGTCTCAGCCGAGCAGAAGGCACTCGCGGAAGCAGATATCGTGGTGCTTCAGTTCCCTGTGTACTGGTATTCGGTGCCGGGCTTGCTGAAACAGTGGATTGATGACGTTTTCGAGTACGGCTTCGTATACGGTTCGCAAGGCACGGCGCTGCGCGGTAAGAAGCTCTTGATTTCTGCGACTGCGGGAGCTCCCGAGAATATGTACCGTGATGCTTTGCCGTATGAGCTCACAACCACATACGCCGATTTTGGGAATACTGCCGCTTTCACGGGTATGGAGTTAGAAGAACCTATTTTCAGCTATGGCGCATCAAGCGATCCGGGGAATACCGCAGCGGTACGGGCTATTGGTGAGAATCATGGCACCAAGCTCATCGCTAGGTTAGAATCCTTGCGGGCTTAGTATATTGCGGTTGCTATTTTCTTTTTCGGCTCCATCGCATTAGGTATTTATCATGCATTTTATGGGTAATGTTGTGCATCGTACACCTTCTGGAAAACTAAAAGCTTGTTAGCAGTATGTATTAGATTCGGCATAATGTTCACAGGCAGACATAGAGAATAGCGTGCTAATATACGAAGGTGGCAAACTTGAGCTTATACTTGAATCAGCACTCACAAGCTCATGATTCTGATGTTTACTAGATTGGATGACTATGTCTAATATCCTGATTATTTCGGGGCACCCTGACCTTACGACTTCTAACGCTAACAAGGCTATTCTTGATGCCGTGCGGGCACGGTTCGGCGATAACGTCAAGATTCGTGAGCTCGACAAGCTGCGTGTAAACGGTAAGTTTGACGTACCTGCTGAGCAGAAGGCACTTGTGGAAGCAGACGTCATCGTTCTGCAGTTCCCGGTGATGTGGTATTCAATTTCTTCTCTGCTGAAGCAGTGGATTGACGACGTTTTCGAGTACGGCTTCGCGTATGGAGAAAACGGCACCGCTTTGCAGGGTAAGAAGCTTCTGATCTCCGCAACCGCTGGCGCTATTGAAGATGTCTACCGCACCATGCTGCCACGCGACGTATCTGCCACGTTGACCGAGTTTGAGAACACCGCAGCGTTTACCGGTATGCCTCTTGAGGAGCCACTATACAGCTACGGCACAACCGGCGACCCCGATAACCCCGCTGTTGCTCGCGCCATCGGTGAGGATCACGGCAAGCGCCTGATTGAGCGTCTGGAGGCTCTGGGGGCATAGTCCCTTCTACGTGCTAAAAAGGCTCTTTATCCGAATCAAGCGGTGAAAAATACGCTTTATTTGGATAAAGAGCCTTTTTTACTTTTTCGCGTGGGGGTCCGGACGGTGTGAGTTTACCGCAACGCTCTATGAGCCTGGTCGAAGAAGTCACGTTCATATAGGCATGCGCTCATATATGCCTGCGCGGCGGCAACACGCTGACTGGGGGAAGCCTGCTCAAATGCTTCCTCAACAACCGCCACGCAGCGGCGCACATCTGCAGCGAACTCTTCGCCGCCATACACCGAAATCCAAGCATTATACGGATGTTCCTCGTGGGTTTTCTCCAAGAGCCGGTAACCGATCTCAAGGTACAGCCAGTAGCATGGAAGCGCCGCAGCTGCGCCCACCACATAATCCTCGCCAGCAGCAGTAGCACGTAAAAAGTTCGTGTACCCCATTGTCACTGCCGAAGGTGCACCACGCCGAATACCCCCCTGCTCCGCAGGAATAGCGGGATGCGCCGCCAACCATTCATCGTGCAAAAGCGATTCCTCAACAATTGCCGCCTGGGCACCCGCAGCCCAATGCACCTGACCTTGCGGTGAGGTAGCACGTGCCGAAAGAGTAGCTAAGGCGCGAGAATACTGGGCAAGGTACTGCGCATCTTGGTCTAAATAGAAGCCGAATAAATCCTCGTCAAGCGTGCCGTCGCCCAGCCCGCGAATAAAGGGCAAATCGAGAATGTCACACCAAATATCACCGGTAGCTTGCCACAGGGCGGCAGTCCACGGACCCGCCGGGGCTACCTTCGACTCTGGGGATTTCCGCTGCGCAGGTTTCACCAAATTCTTGGGGCTCTCGCCCGTAAGATTTTTATCAGCGTATAAGTGCTCCCACGGTTTCGTATCGGCTGCATGTTCCAAACGGCGAGCACGTGCCTGATGATCGACCGGTCCGTGACCCTGCCCGCTGCCCACGTGCAGTTCCTCACCCGCGATAATAGCCTCGTTGAGCCACCGGGTGCTCCATGCCAGCGCGTTCGTGAGTACTCGTACACTCAGCTCATTATTGCCATTCACAAGAGCAAGTCCAAGGCGGGTAGCAAGACTTGATGAGAGCGAGCACCCGGTACCGTGGGTATTCTTTGTCTGGATGCGGGTGACAGCTACATGTGTATGAGTTCCATTAGGGAAAACAGCCGAGTTTCCAGCGTCCTCCCCCGTCAGGTGACCGCCCTTAACAATCACGGTCGTGCCAGTGCTCCCCGCGAGCTGAGCCGCCTGGTGATGCGCCTCCTTCAAAGTCTGGGCAGGGTTGCTCTCACAAAGCACCGCGAGTTCGGCGATATTCGGAGTGATAACATCTGCCTGCGCCACCAATTCGCGCAGTGCCTGCTCAGCGTCTTGACTAATCAGGCGATCGCCGCTGGAGGCAACCATCACCGGATCAAGTACCACCACTGGTACCGGATGTTCTGCAAGCCAGGTCTTGACGGTGGTGATAGTTTCAACATCGCCGAGCATACCAATTTTAACGGCATCCACAGTCACATCGTCGAAAACTGCCGCAAGCTGTTCCTGTAAAAACTCGGTAGGTGGAGCAAAAATGCTGCGAACCCCTTGTGTATTCTGTGCGACAAGCGCGGTTGTGGCGCACATACCGTAACCACCGCTTGCGGCAATAGACTTGAGATCAGCCTGGATTCCAGCACCGCCTGTAGGGTCGGTTCCGGCAATGGAAAGCACACGAGGCGTAGATGTGTTTAATAGCGTCATAGCTATAAGTCTCCTTGGGATGGGCGTGGCATCGCTGCAAACGCACCACGCTATCTAGATAATGATGAATCGGGTGTTTCAGAAAGAAGGTTAAGGCTGCTCTGCCACGGTTCGATATCCCTTCGCTAGTTCTAACTAGAGCAGGTTCAATGGGTATATCTCAGCTCCAGACAACAGCGCCGTGCTGTGTATCCGTTACAAAATGGAGCACCCCATATCGCGTTTTCACTGTAGCATATGCTGTTGGGCTCAATAGGTTCACGGACTTTATGTGTCATTGCCGTGCACATATCTCTAAGTTTTGGTAATTTTCAAACTCTTATAAAGTAATATTTCTTATTCTTGACATGTAACAGTACTGTTGAAAAGGGTCGCGCTCCCCTGCGGCCTGCTGTATATTCACCCAACCACGAAAGTTCACTGATGAGCATTCCTGCCCTTAGGCACAATAGTGTGCCTCAAAAAGTCCTCAACCGTCGTGCCTTGATAGCCTTCGCATCGGGGATCTGCGTTACTGAGTTCCTGACCGCTTGCGGAGAGCAAGCACATGAGACGGCACCTGCTCGTGCCGAAGCATCCAACACTACAGACGGTCGCTCCAGCCCACATGGTACCGAATCTGCCTCACCTGAGGCACAGGCGCATCCGACCTTCACTAAGGGTTATTCTGGTGGCTCTGAAGCGCCCAAAGGTGAGTACCGTCCTGCAGACGAAAAAGGACCCGCGCAGAACGTCCCCAAGCCCAAAAAGCCCGAAGATATTGGGATTGAGACACCGGAGGCGCTTATGCACTTCATCGATTATTGGAATGCTTTAGGAAACTACGCTACCCAAACCGGAGATGTACAAACTTACGCAGATTACACTGCCGCAGGGTACAAAGAAGTTGAAAAATTCTGTAACCATATGCAGCGTCTGTACGATAAGGGAGGCTGGGTCGTAGGAGGCACTCGCAAGATTGTCGCCGATCCCTCAACTTTACGTTCGCCCAGCGATCATGTGTACCTCATTGTTGGCAGAATAATTTCGAATGATTACGTTATCTTAGATAACGAGCAGTACAAAACGTTCTCATTCCCCGCTTCTCAAGAAAACGACAATATTCTTGAGTTTGGTGTTGTATTCCAGACAAGTAATGGCCATTGGTCATTTGCTGGTACAGAGAAACTTGATGTCAATGTCAAATAAGAAATACATCTTCTGCGTCACAACGTTGCTCTTTCTCTGTCCAACACTATCTATGTCTGCCTTCGCTACTGATTATTCTGGCGATGCTAAAGGAGGAAAAATAACAGTCATTGGGCGGTCTTCTTCATCCAATAAACCTGACCAGCAAGGACCTAATGAATATGAGCAATCTGAATTTAACAGATATCAGAGCCAAGAAGCACCCATAGTTACACCTGATACAGGCTCTAACGCTCCCGCAACCGTGAGTAGTGTAGGAAATACCTTCGATGTCTACAATGGCAATGCTTCTAAAGATGCGCCCTGTATCTACCAAGGGAAACCCGGTAAAGTAGCCCGTGTGCCCCTACCCATTGACGATTCAGGCAACTATAAACAATACGGTGTCGTTCAGTCAGGAAACGGCGGTATAGCGTGCGTTCCCAACGATCCTGCAGACCAAAACACACCTGAAAACGAACCTACTGCCGATAACGCCCAAGTTCGCACCCAAAAGATAGAGCACCAGGTTCGGGAGCAACTCGCCGAACTTACCACCACAAAACCCGCACTACATTTCGACGGGCATGAGCCCCACGTCAATACCGGGATCAACACAAACTTCTATGTGACCGGTGTTAAAACCGAAGCACGTGATACTACTATCCTCGATGAAGAAGTCACGATAGAAGCTGTTCCCGTTGCCTATACCTATGAGTACGGTGCCGGCGACCCTGTGTACACAACGCGGGATTCAGGAACCGCGCAAGGCTCTGTCTGGGACAAGAGCAAACGTAACTTTAAACCCACCGACACCAGCTATGCTTTCAAAGAATCCGGCAACTATCATGCTTACGTTACTGTCACCTATCAGGGTCGGTACCGTCTCAAAGGTGGGGACTGGAATATTGTTGGTTCGCTTACGGTTCGCAGTGATCCCACTCTAGTACGCGTGTGGGATACCGAGGTGCATTCTGTAGGTAAAACCTGCCACGAAGACCCTGGTGCTCGAGGATGCCCAGCACATCCGGATGAGCCCGATCGGAATAATCCGAATCCAAAGTTAACGCAGCCTGACCCGGTGACAGGGCAGCATTGGCATCGCGATGACTCGGGAGCAGGCGATACCGAATGGCGGCTCCATAAGAAAAAATAAATCCCAACCAATTCTATAACCTGTCCGAGCGTCGTACACTTTTCTTCTCTATCGTGCCGTTGTGCCCATCTACGAGAAGGACAGAGAGTGTACGGTTCTTGACTATCATCTTCTAGGTCAGAGCGAAAATCTCAGCGGGCGTGCCCTCAGCGGTAATCATGCCTTCCTGAAGCAAAACGGCGCGGTCTGCCAGGGATGCGATACGCGCATCGTGCGAGATAATCAACACAGCACGATTCGCGAGCACGGCCTGTAATGATTCGGTCGCGTCCACAAGCTCAAGCTGGGTGGTCGATTCATCAAGAATCACCGCGTGAGGGTTTGCCGCGACGATGCGCGCTAAAGCAAGCTGCTGAATCTGGTCACGGGTGAGTTCGTGCTCTCCCGTACCGATACGCGTCTTCAACCCTTGGGGAAGCTCACGCCACCAACGAGCGCTAACAGCATCCAGAGCTTCACCGATCTGTTTCTCGGTGGCTTCTGGTACTACAGCGGTGAAATTATCAATAACGGTACCAAAGAAAATATGTGCTTCTTGGGTACAAACCAGTAGTCGCGGCCTACCATCTTCGTACTTGTCAGTTGGAAATTCCCCATTGCCAACTGGTTTTCCCAGCACACGGATTGTACCGTCAAGCGCACTCAAGGAACCGCCGATGAGCCTTGCAAGCGTGGTTTTTCCAGAGCCAGAACGCCCAACTAACGCTAAGCACTCCCCAGGCGCAATCTTTAGATTAATATCAGTCAGTACAAGCGCATCTGAAGAATAACCGTACGACACATGGGAGCACTCGATTACATGTGTGGTATTCCCCAAAGTTTCATGATGTTGTGCTCTACGAATATCTTTGCGCCGAGCACGCTGCACTTGCGCCAGATTAATAATCCCGAACACGCGCCCCATATTAACCAGCATTATGCGTATATTGCCCACGTGATGCCCCAAAATATCCGCCATAGTTCTCAAGCTGAAAACCATAATGGATGCAGTCGCCAAGGCACCCCAGGTTGCCCACCCTTGCATGACGCAGAAGGACCCCCAGAGCAAGCAGATAACGGTAGGGAACCACGCATTCAGAGCATCAAGCGTGTAATAATTCTGGCGTATACGCACCATCTTGAGTGTAGCCCGATAACGCCGATCGTTATCAGCCTCGAATGTTTCGTTGCGAGCATCATGCACCCCAAGTTCACGAATGGTGGATGCGCCCCGGACGTTCTCGGTCAGCACGCTATTAAGCTCGCTCGTAATCTCCTGCACGCTCTGATTTTCACGGGCAAGACGCGGCAGAAAATATCCCATCAACACGCCCAAGCCGATAATCATAGGCAAGAAGATAACGCTCAGAGGTACGCTGAGTGCGGCAAGTGAAACCATAGAAACTACGAAATACAGAATCACAAAAAGAATTTCGAGCAGGTCAAAGCTGACGGCGTTCGAGGCTGAAGACAGGTCATCAGTCACTCGTGTGAGCAGGTCACCGCTGCCGGATTCCTCGACGGTTCGCGCATCAAGATCTAGAGTTGCATCGATGGTATCTATACTTGCTTGGCGTGTTACGAGGGCGCCAAGACGGGCGGCGCTGTACATAGCCAAAAGCATCACGATGGCTTGAGCAACAGTAGCGGCAAGAATGATCAATACAGGTTTCCACGGAAATTGCGCATACTTACCAGCCACAACGTCGTCAACAGTTGCACCAATCTGCAGAGGCACTACCGCGCCCATGACGCTGCTCAACACATAAACCATAAAAGTGAAGAACGCACGCCCTCTATAACGCACAATATAGGAACCCATTTTCTGCACAACCACACGGGATGGTTCGGTTGGTAACTTAGACATGATTTACCCTCTGGGTTTCGATATTGTTATCTCGCGCAATACGCCGAGATACTTCTGCAGTTGTCGAAATAACGTAAATAGTCTCAAAACTCGCAAGCAGCCCAGGATAGAGCTCTGGCGCTGTAGGCGTGCCCACGCATTCCTCAAGTCTGTCGTAAATATATTTCTGGCTTGGCTCGTCCACAGAATTAAGGGGCTCAGTCAAAATGAGTATTTGGGTGTCCTGAGCGAGCGCACGTGCGAGAGCTAAACGTTGGCGTTGTCCGCCCGACAGGTTAGCCCCTTCGCTAGTGATCAGCGCTTCAAAATATTCATCTGGATTTCGCCCACCCAAACGGTAAGCAATTTCGCTAGAGTCTGTTATCTGAAGGAGAGCTTCATCTTTCGCTTGCGCAGCCACAGTATCTTCGGGCGGTACGGTGCCCAGACGTAGGTGATTCCGCAGAGTTCCGGCGAAAATCATAGGGTTAGGCTCACTTAGTAGAATTCGCTGTTTATCCGGCAGTTTTTCGGCAGCGAGCGCACGCACATGTTCGACAAGCGATTCTGCATACTCTTGAGCAGTCAGCTGCCAATGCCGAGGATTGATGTATACGATGCGCGTGTTGCTTGCCTTTGCGGGAACCTGCGGGATATCGACGACCGGCATATCGTGTTCTTTCTCATGGCTCACATATGCTTCAAGTTCGGTATCTGTTCGCGGTTCTTTGAGCACACCTTGACGTACCCCGGCGTACCCTTCAAGCCGAGCAACTTTAGCCAGCCCCACCTTGGCGTAACGCCATTCGGTGAGAAAGTTTTGTGAAATCCAGACGGGCCCACCCATCATGGCGATAATAGAAGCAACCGTTACTAGGGAAGCAGCTGGAACATCAGGTACCCAGCGTCCGTTCTCAACATGTCCCGTCAGCGCGAAACCAATACCAAGCAGGGTGACTGTTCCGCTGAGGAATACGCGGATAAGGAACATCCAGCGATGAGTTTTCTCATATTCCATGAGAGCATCGAAAACATCATCTGCTCCCTGGTGATAGCGCTCGCGCATTTGCTGTTCAGCGCCCAGTCCCGTGATGGTGCGTAGTCCCGTTGCTATATCTGAGGCACGCGAAGAATTTTCACCATCTTTCGCGCGGTATACGCCCACTTTACTTTCCATGAAGGTGGAGTATTTCGCCAGAACCCATATCACTAAGGCTGTTCCGGTAAGAGTCACCGCAGCAGTGAGCGGACTAATGAGCCACAACTGTATAGCGCCTAAAGTTGCGATAATCATGGCGTTGGTGAAGAGAGGGATTGAGAAGAATACTGCGCTGATACGGCGCACGTCTTTGCTCATAACGGTAACCATCTCACCCGCATTGTTCTTATGCGCTGCGCGGTTGAGCAGGGCGTTAATATAGGTGCGCCAGTCGCGGTCTAGCTCGGCACCAAATTTCATGGATGCGCCCCACCCAAAGTATTCGTTGAGCGCGATAAACCCGATGGAGACGACAACGACCCAAAACAGCAGCCAGGCATCAGCCGTGTGTCCTGCGATTTGGCGGTTGATAAAAGTGCCCACGACAACGGGAATGCCGATAGCGCCTATACCCGCAGTAGTTTCGCCAAGCATGGGGATAACCCAACGGTACCAGGGATATGTATAACCGGGGGCACTCACACGTAAAGATACCCGATTTTTTAGGTCATCGTCAGAAATACCTACCTTGGGAGTTTGTGAGGACTGTGTAGGATTTTTCTGCTGGTGCTGTGTCGTCTTTGTACTAGTGGGAGCTTCTTCTGTACTTCTTTGGTGATGCTGCTCATCCACGTTCGCCATATGTGCCTCGCTTATACCCTCTATTTCATTAAATATTGAGGCTAACACATTTACCTTATATATGTGACATGTTGCATTGCAGATTTTATAGTTTTCTACTGTACCGCTTATTTTCACGAGGGCCTACAGAAAACTAGCTACGATAGTTTTGTAGACAATCTAGATGAAACATACACAGCATGGGATGTCACGCAGTAATTTTTGGCGCGAAGACTCAAGATGCTGATTCAATACGTTCATGTGCCGCGGTAGAGTACATTCTCTACTCCACGGTTCGATAGTTCTTGCGCAAGCGCCACAATTTTCTCCGGGGTGACATCGTGAATATCCGATGAGGTTTCAAGAAGTATTCCCTGATACAGGGGTTTTCCTAAGTCGCTGATTAGTTCGCATACTGCTGGTTCGCTGAAATAGGTTTTCTATCCTAGAGATGGTGTATACGCTTCTCTTTTCGGTACAGCACGTAACCAAGTGGTTGTCGTCCATGTGGCTAAGTGCGGTGACCAACAACGAATAATTGTTTCTAGCAGTTGGTGGCCGGCTTCAAGAGTGAGTTCTCCCTTTGAAGATTCTGGCACTTCGGGGCTCCGCCAAAATTTGATAAGGACATAGTTTTTAAAATTCTTATTGTCGTTTTGTATTCCTACGCATCCTTGGACAATTATTGGGAGCGGCCCTAGATATTCCAGGTTAAAGTAGTACCCAAATGAGGCGTCTGCGTCTGGAGTTTTTGCGCCCTCTAGCTGGCCCAGTAGCAGATCAGTCAGTCCGGGAGTAGAATTTTCAACATTGGCCCCTAGCCGCTGAGGAGCTTCACGCATGATACGCTAGTGTCCACCCGGGTACAATGACTCAAACGAGGTCATAAAATGGTGAAGTTCTGACACACAATCATCAAGAGTATTTTTCCTTGCGGTCGCCCAGTATCCCGCTATTTGTGTGTCCTTTAAGGATATTCTCATGCTATATTGCGTACTCCTTATCAGAAGGGAAACTAACCGCACTTCGCTATACGCAAGTCTAACAGTCAGAGGGGTTTCTGCTAGCGTAAAAAATGACCATAACCTAAGTTTCCTGCGGCGTGTATATCTTGCGCAACGCAATAGTTACCCAATATTGTGCGCATCGCTGATTTTGACGGGTTCTGCTAATTCTCTGCCCCTAGACTCGGTAAACTTGAAGCACCATGAGCATTCTTGAATACCTTTCCCTCAAACTCGCGGAGAATCCCGGCGGTTACAACCGGCGCGACTATACTGGCAATCCGCTCACCCCGGATGAAATCTATGAGGCGTTCATCGGGTGGATCTCCAGCCGAGGCATGACACTTTACCCAGCTCAAGATGAAGCTGTCTTGGAAATTGCGGCGGGGAATAACGTGGTGCTGGCTACCCCTACAGGATCGGGTAAATCTACAGTGGCGGTGGCGGCGCATTTTACCGGTTTGGCGACTGGGCAGCGTTCCTACTACACCGCACCCATCAAAGCGCTTGTTTCCGAGAAGTTCTTTGATCTTATCGAGATTTTTGGTGCCGAAAATGTCGGTATGATTACCGGGGATTCGGCTATTAACGCGGATGCCCCCATTATCTGTTGTACCGCCGAGATCCTGGCGAATATTACTCTGCGCGAGGGTAAGTCTGCGGATGTCTGCCAAGTCATTATGGATGAGTTCCATTTCTACTCTGACCCACAACGCGGCTGGGCATGGCAGCTGCCGCTTTTAGAGCTTCCACAGGCGCAATTCTTGCTCATGAGCGCGACCCTAGGCGACACCACGCGCTTCCAGGAAGAGATGACGACGCTCACCGGCCGCGAAAGCGTGCTGGTTGCCAGTAGTGAACGTCCAATTCCGCTTCATTTCTACTACTCAACCGACCCCATTCAGGAAGCGGTTCAGGAGCTTGTGCAGACTAAGCAAGCCCCCGTCTACATTGTTCATTTTTCGCAGAAGGCCGCCCTGGAACAGGCAAACGCGCTGCTGTCGGTAGCTATTGCTTCAAAGGAGGAGAAAGAGCAGATCGCGCAGCTTATTGCGAAGTTCAGGTTTGGCCCGGGTTTCGGCAAGGCGCTGAATAAACTGGTGCGGGCTGGTATCGGTATTCACCATGCGGGAATGCTCCCTAAATATCGTCGTCTTGTGGAGAGGCTTGCGCAGGCTGGGTTGTTAAAGGTTATTTGCGGTACCGATACCTTGGGCGTAGGCATTAACGTGCCTATTCGCACTGTACTTATCACGGCCTTGTCGAAGTTTGATGGGTCGAAGAACCGTCGCCTGCGCGCACGTGAATTTCACCAAATCGCGGGACGTGCCGGTCGAGCTGGTTTTGATACCGCTGGTACCGTAGTGGTGCAGGCGCCCGAACACGATATAGAAAATGCGCGCCTATTGGCCAAAGCACAGGCGAAGTTCGGTGACGATACAAAGAAGATTAATCAGTCACTGTCGTCTAAACGCAAGAAAGCGCCGGAAGGTTTTGTGGGTTGGTCAGAGAAGACCTTCGATCAGCTGGTCGCGGCAGAGCCTGAGCCGTTGACCTCTTCGTTCGATATTACCCACTCAATGCTTTTGAACCTGATGCAGCGCCCTCAGAACCCGGTGGTCGCAGCCTATCGCATTCTTCAGGAGAATCACGAGCCTCCGCAGCGTCGCCGGGAACTTTTGCGTAAAGCCGTCAGTATCTATAAGGAACTACTGACCGGCAGGGTTATTGAGCGCACAGATACCCCAGATGAGCATGGCTCATACCTGCGGCTTACCGAAGATTTACAGGATAACTTTGCTTTAAATCAGCCACTTTCGGCATTCGCGGTGGCAGCCATTGAACTTTTGGATCCTGATTCTCCCAACTATGCTTTAGATGTTCTTTCGCTGATTGAGGCAACTTTGGAACCGCCTCACCTGGTGCTATATGCACAGGAGCGTAAGGTTAAGAACGAGCTTTCAGCGCAGCTGAAGGCAGACGGTGTGGAGTATAACGAGCGTATGTATGAGCTCGATCAGGTAACCTACCCTCAGCCTCTCACTGAGTTAATCGAGCAGGCATACACTACGTATCAGCAGTCGGCACCCTGGGTGGCACGCTTTGAGCCGCATCCAAAATCTGTGGTGCGTGATATGTACGAGCGCGCTATGGGCTTCAACGACTTTGTGCAGTACTATGCGTTAGAACGTGGTGAGGGCGTGCTGTTACGTTACCTTTCAGATGCGTATAAGGCGCTGCGGCAAACGGTACCCGAGTCGGCCGTCAACGATGATCTTGCGGAGATTATCGAGTGGCTGGGTGAACTAGTGCGCCAAACCGACTCATCGCTGGTGGACGAGTGGGAGAAACTTGCCGCTGGCGAGGACACTGCATCCTTGGCAGCCGATCGTGCCGCCGCCGAGATTAAGGATGATACTCCCCCAGCCGTCACGAAGAATGTACGCGCGTTCCGGGTGATGGTACGCAATGCTCTCTTCCGCCGTGTGGAGCTTTTCGCCGATGAGCGAGAGAACATACTTGGGGAACTAGATGAGGCCTCAGGATGGGATGCTGACGCTTGGGCGGATGCGATGGATGACTATTTTGATGCCTACGACGATATCTATACGGATGCTGAGGCTCGCTCCCCTAAGCTCGTTCAAATTGACGATGATGTGCGGGAACATCCTGGCGTATGGAAAGTACAGCAGACCTTTGCTGATCCTGAGGACAACTTCGACTGGGGTATTCGGGCGGAGGTAACTCTTGCTGCCTCCGATGATGCTGGTTACCCAGTTCTGAAGATCCTAAGTGTGGGTGAATTCTAAAATATGTGCGATCAGCTGCGTACTTTCAATGCATTGTTTAAACATTTCATAATCCAATAAAACGATTCCAGTGCTAATAGAGTTCGCATAGCCTTAAACTATCGAGAGTAGGATTGCCCCCCCGCGTCTATAAAATTATCCTCTTCCACATCATTTTGCGCCGTCATACATTGCAAATAGCTTGCGTAGTTTGATGTACTTATAGTCCACATACCGCGTTTATCGAACACGCTCATTTTCCAAATATGAAGAATAGTTTCTTTACTTAGAAAAATATGTCACAAATCACAAATTTCCGCCAAAGTGCCTAAATTTCTAGAATATTTAGTATCTTACATCACAAAAACTTCTATAAATCTTAAATTTTTTGTGATCTGAAACAAATTTTATGGAAGTGCACTACCAAAATCTCTCTGCATTTCCGACCACTACAATCTTCAACCACGTAAACTATAGATACAGTTACGATTCAAAACACACAGATAACAAGAATCTAACCTTAATATCAGCATATATTCTGCCAAGTATATACTTATACCTGACATATATTGTTGATTACAGATTAAGGTTCGCCTATGTAATTCTTTGCGTCTGTTGTGCTCAGTAACGCATCCCGGAATTTGCTCTGATAGGCAAACAGGGAAAGACAGTATCACTACATCTCAGACATTTAGGATTATCATACGTGGCAAGCTCAATTTCTAGACGTCGTGTTATTCAGGGCACCACATGGGCAACCCCCATTGTTATCGCCAGCTCCGCCGTTCCTGTATACGCATCATCCCGCGAAAAATGCGTTCCCGACATTTCTGTCCCGGTTAACCAGAACCTCACTAATGATGGGTCATCTACCCTAGAAGCTTTCACCATTCCTGCTGGTGTTGAAACCGTTACTTTCCGCATTACTGGCGGTGTGGGCGGCTCTTACCGCGGTCTTGCAATGCATGGTTCCGGCGGCCGAGGCGCACTCATTACTGGGACTCTTGCGGTCAAGGAGAATGACGTTCTCAAGTTTGTTCTTGCTGGGGGCGGCGCCTATAACCGCGATAAGCCAACGGAACCAGGTAAGGGCTGGGCTAACGGCGGTTCACACGGACCATCCTACAAAACGACCGACGCACGCACCGTTAAATTCTTTGAAGGCCCCAACACTGCCGAGGAATACTACGGCCCTACGGGCGGTGGCGCATCTGCGGTATTCCTCAATGACAAACTCATTGCCGTCGCCGGTGGAGGTGGCGGAGCGGGAACTAGGTTCTACTCCTACACCGTATGGAACGATATGCAGTCCGGCCCCCAGCCCAAAGAGTTTCTCCCTCTCGTTCTTGAAACAACCGAAGCTGCCCAAGGCGGCAGCGGCGGCGCTGGAAACGGCGCAAATGGCAGCTCATTCTCTGAGATCTACAAGTTCTTCCCTGGTCCCAGCATAAGAGCAAACGGTGGTTTTGCGGGAGAGAATGGTAAGGGTGGTGCTGGCGCAGCAACAGGTGGTCTGCGCAATATGGATTCCAATGCTTCCATTGTTTTTGCAACTAACGATGAAAACGACGTATTTTACGAGGATGTAGCTGGCAAATCGGGTGAAGACGCTACCCTTGACAGAAATAGCCTCGGCAATAACGGCGGCACAGGTGGTGGCAGCGTAGTTGGTCGCGCCTTTGTCGATAACCGTCAGTTTACCCACAAATATCTGCACCAGGGCGCGCTTGTGCACTCCTCAACCGGTGGCGGGGGTTACGGCGGGGGCGGCTCTGGCTCCGTAACAACCGCAGGTGCTTATGCTTCTGATCAGCGCTGGGTTAAATACGACCGAGGCGGCTGGGCTCCTGTTGGTGCTGCCGCTGTGTCTGGCGGCGCGGGTGCGGGCGGTTCATACCTAACCCATGACGATGCTCTCCTTGAAGGGCAGATCCTACCGGATCTGGCCACCCGTCCGGCTACTGCTTTGAGCCGTATTAACGCAGTAGCAGAACTTTCTTGGTGCCGCCTCCCCAACAACGAGGACCCCAAGAAAGAAAACTCGGATAATAAAGACAATAAAGGTGAGTAAGTAAAGACAACGCCGAATAGCATATGATGATGCTTACGCGTTACGGTGCTCTCTAGAGATAAGGCTTTGCATGTGTAGAATTTTGACCATGCAAAGCCTTATCTCATATACCCCAAATAAGTAAAACTTTACATCAATACTATTTCGAATCTGACTTCATGCGTGTATCGCAAGCCATAAATTTTATCAAAAATAACTTTACTAATAAATCATTTCTAGATGCTCCCTATATCAAAATCTCTTCTCATGCATTTCATCATGCTCCCTCATTCACTACATGACACATTCTTAATATTTTTACTCGATATCATTCCGTAAGAGGTTGAGAGATTTGTAAATATCACATCAATATTGACGTAAAATAGTGAATTTTATAATATTCTCAACTTTGGAAATACATTTCACAGAGAAAATACTCTATAATCCTTAAATAATCCATGCGCTTCAAATGATCGTACTATATCTATCCTCGAAAGACACCGCTACACAAAATAACTTAGGACTTTCTCATCTCCGCAGAGCAGTTTCATATCAGAGGTTTAACAGCTCTGGCTGATAAATCTGCAGAGATACCAAGGATAATGACACCTATCGCCTACTAATGACAGTGGTGATAATGCCATCATTCGATAGTGCGTCAAAAATAGCGCTAAGATTTTCATATCACTCACATATCAAACACTGGAAGGATACAATGAAGCATTCCATATCTCGCCGCAACGTTGTGAAAGGTGCTGCGTGGGCTACTCCTATGGTCGTAGCAAGCGCTTCTGTACCAGCTTTCGCATCATCACTATGCACCCCAGGTATTACCCTGGATGTACCCACTAACACTACGACAAACGGTGATTCTGTAACCCACACCTTCACCGCTGGCAATATTGAAGTCATGACCTTCACCCTTTTGGGTGGAGCTGGTGGTACTTATCAAGGCAATGCCCGCGATGGCCACGGTGGTTCTGGTGCTCTTGTTACCGGAACCCTCGATCTTAACCCAACCGATGAGGTAACCTTCATCATTGCTGGCGGCGGAGGCCCATATAATAATACCCCGTCTACACCGGGTAAAGGCTGGGCTGACGGTGGCTCTCATAGTGAAGCGATCATGGATGAAAATGAGTACACGAAGCGGTACAAGGAGCATTCTAGCAAGAGCCTAATAAACGAGCTATATGGTCCTACTGGCGGCGGTGCATCAGCAATCCTCTTGAATGGTACTCCTATTGCTATTGCTGGCGGCGGCGGCGGTGCAGGGGCTCGCCAGATTTCGCGTACTTCTTGGAATAAGGAGTTTTACGGTCCGCAGCCCGAAAGCTTTAAAGGTCTCAAATTTAATACAGGCGATATGGCAAACGGCGGTTCTGGCGGACGTGTGGGTGAACGCGGCGGCAGCTACCAAGAAACCTACTTGTTCTTCCCAGGACCTGCCCTCAACATGAACGGTGGTCTTGGCGGCGGTAATGGGCAGGGCGGAGCAGGTGCACCTGCAGGTTCTTTGTCTGATCCGAAGAGCAACAGTGCTATTTCCTTTGAGGGTTCACAAGAGCGCTACTTATTCAGCCAAAACGTTGCCGGTAACGCAGGTGCCGATGCTACCCTCACAAAAAATTCCCAAGGAAATAATGGAGGTCAAGGCGGTGCAGGCGTGGTTGGTATCGGTATGGCTATTACCTGGTACCGCACAAGTGATCTGAACCAGTGTTCCATTCTCCACGGCTCAACCGGCGGCGGTGGATACGGCGGCGGCGGTAGCGCGTCAGTGACTACTGCTGCCGGTTATGGCGCGGATCAATCCTACGCCTCTGTCACAGGTTGGGTTGATGGGAACTACATCGAGGGGGGATACTGGTCACCAGTTGGCTCAGCGGCGTTCTCCGGCGCAGGTGGCGGTGGAGGGTCCTACGTCGATACCTCTCGCGTCTATGACTCCAATATAACTATTGGTAGCAACATTGGTAAGCCCGGTATGCGTGTGAATGGCGCGGCAACCGCTGTTGTATGCCGTAATTTCACAGCAGACAAGAAGACCAAGTAAATAAAGTACGGTGCGAAATACTTGTACGTATTTCGCACCGTATTTCTTTCCCTATAATACGTGTAACTAGGAATCTACACCTTATACGTTGATTGTTCCGTCCTCCTTACTGCACTTTGCAAATCTTTATTCAACTTCTCAAGGAGTTAATCCCATGAAAGCAAATTCCTCCCCCTTCTTATCTCGTCGAACTCTTGTACAGGGGTCGGCGTGGGCTGTCCCCCTCGTGACAGCAAGCGCTACCATTCCCGCTTACGCATCATCGGTGGAATGTGAATATGGCGGCTACGAACAGGCCTTTGCAAATACCTCAGCCGACGGTACGTCGCGTACATATACTGTAACGGTAGATAAGAAAACTAAAGCCTTCAAATTTTCTATTACCGGTGGCTCTGGAGGCTCGTACCAGGGGTCTGCCCAAGGTGGCATCGGGGGTGCGGGAGCCACAGTCTCTGGTGCTGTCAATGTCAATGAAGGTGACGTTATCACCTTCATTGTGGCCGGTGGAGGCGGCCCTTATGGTTCTACTGCTTCTACACCGGGACGCGGTTGGGCAGACGGTGGTTCCCATGTTGGTGCATATATTGGCACTAATAGTCAGGTACAAAGGTTTCAGGAGCATCCAGGCGGATTGATGGAGTTCTATGCGCCTACGGGCGGAGGCGCATCTGCGGTTCTTCTCAACGGTACTGTTATCGCTATCGCTGGCGGTGGCGGTGCAGGAGGCGGTCGCCAGACGCTTTATACGGACTGGCGAGAAGATAGCCTTGGACCTCGCCCAGCAGACTTTAAATCCCTTTATTTCACTCCGGGTACCGTCGCTAATGGTGGTACAGGAGGCTCTGGCGACACGAACGGCGGTAGTTATGAAGAAATATACCACTATTTTCCAGGTCTCGGACTCAAAATGAATGGTGGACTTGGTGGCCGTGACGGGCGCGGAGGTGCTGGCGGCGCTGTTGGCGGTACCGTTAATACACGGAACATCACTTCGGTTTCCTATGAGAATAATGCCGAGCATTCCACAATAAACCAGTACCTTGCGGGTAACATGGGAGACGATGCACGTCTAACGGGTAATGGTTCCAACGGTGGTACTGGGGGTTCCGGTATAGTCGGTATCGGCATGGTGAACACGACGAATTCATCCGATGAAGAAGTTAACCAATGTTCTATTCTCCACGGCGCAACCGGTGGTGGGGGTTATGGAGGCGGTGGTTCAGGTTCGGTAACTACATCGGGCGGCTACATCACCGATCAGAGCTGGACTCGTGAAACATATGGACCGTGGACTACCCGTACATGGTCTCCTGTGGGTGCCTCTGCTTTTTCGGGCGGCGGCGGCGCAGGCGGTTCATATGTAGATAGCTCGCAAGTCTATAACTCTAATATTTCTTCAGGCACGACTCCGGGTTCCCCAGGTCGTCGTGTTAATGGAACCGCTGAGTCTTCGCTGTGCAAGCTTTCCTAACGCATTAAGTACGCACATGTAAGCGAATCTGACTTCTTGCACTACCATAAAACTATCGCGCTCTGCCTTAAGAGGTGGGGCGCGATAGACTATACACACGATAAGTTTATAGGTATGAAAGAAGGTTCACCGTTGACCATTTCTGCACTTCCTCAAGTTGAATACCGCCAAGGCACTGTCATCAAACATGATGGATACGAAATTATCGACCATTGGTTTCAGGTTCCGCTCACTCACGGCCTGATTTTTTCCAAAGGGCGTGATGCCGCGCTATCTTCACGTTTTGCAGATCAAAGCATCAAAATTTTTGCTCGTGAAGTCATCAATACAAGCGAGACTCTGACTCTTCCCGTCGAGAAGCGTCCCTATATCGTCTATCTACAGGGCGGTCCTGGGTTTGGTTCTCCTAAGACCGGTTCCATTGGCGGGTGGATAGCCGAGTTGGCTAAAACTCACCGCGTTATCCTGCTGGATCAGCGTGGCACCGGTATGTCTTCTCCCCTATCCGCACGCAACATTACAGCGGTGGGTGCCCCCCAGATTCAGGCCGAATATGTTGAGCTTTTTCGAGCAGACTCCATCATCGCAGATGCGGAAGCTATACGCGAGGTCTTACTCGCCGACCGTGAGGACAAGCGGTGGTCAACCACCGGCCAGTCCTTCGGCGGATTCTTGACCCTGTCTTACCTGTCCTTCGCCCCACAATCACTGCGTGATTCGCGGATTACTGCGGGTTTGGCGCCAATTCGCACCACAGTAGACAACGTGTACCAGCATACCTTCGATCGTATGGCGGAGCGCAACAAGGAATACTATGAGTGGTTCCCCGAGGATGCAGTTCTCGCTACTCGCATCGCAGAGCATCTGCGCACCCACGAAGAGTACCTTCCCACGGGTGAGCGCCTGACCGACCACCGTTTTCAGATGGCTGGTCACTATTTAGGTGGGCGCTGGCGCGAGCGCGGTCTGCACTACTTCTTAGAAACTGCTTTCGCTGAAGGAGACGATCGCCTCTCAGATCAGTTCCTCTCATCTATGAGCAGCGAAGTTTCTTTCCTGGCAAATCCTCTCTATGCCCTTATGCATGAGACTATCTATGCAGATGGTCCCGCTGACGGTACCTTGCCGGGCATTGCGGGTTATGAGCTCTCACCTTCGCCTGCCCCCACTAATTGGGCAGCGGCACGGGTAGCGGCACAGCGCCCCGAGTTTTCGCCTGAAGCCGATACTCTCTTCTTCACGGGCGAGCACATTTTCCCGTGGTACTACGAAGAAGATCCTGCCCTGCGCACTCTGGCAGATGTTGCGCAGATTCTTGCGGAGAAGAAAGATTGGGGTCGACTCTACGATCATGAGCAGTTGCATCGGAATGAGGTTCCGGTAGTTGCTGCAGCTTACAACCCAGATATTTATGTGGATTTTGAGAACTCAATGGAGACAGCCCGCTGGGTTGGTAATACTCAGGTATGGACCTCGAAAACTCATCATCATGATGGTTTTGGTTCCGATCCACTTACTATTTTGGGCCATTTGAAGAATATGCTAGCAGAGGTTCATAATCAGTAAATTCTTCGTGAACACTAAAATCCGGTACAGCTTCGTAAGAAGCTGTACCGGATTTTAGTATTTCCAACCCTATATTTTAGTGAGCAACGGTAAAGCGAACACCGGGATGTTTTGGGGTTTCCGCTTCATCAAGTAGAGCAACAGCAAAATCTTCAGCACTAATCTCAGTACCAGCAGGAGTGTCAAGCGATACATTGTATTTGCCGGTGCGCTCACCGGGACGGATAAGAGGTGCGGGGGAAAGCAACGTCCAAGCTAGCCCGTCGGATGCTCGGTATTCTTCAAGGATCTGGCAGAAAGCTTTGGCTTCATTTTTGTATGCCTCGGGGAACCCAGCGGTATCAACGAGACGCACGCCATTTTCGTCCATGAGGGAACCGGCACCACCTACAATCAGTAGACGGCCAGCAGGCTTGGCTGCAATTAGCGCCTTATGAGCGTTGATAACCGGATCTGCAGAAGTACCGCGACCGGCAGAAACAGCAATAATGGTAACGTCGTGACCGTTAACGATTGAGACAAGTTCGTCGGTGTTAGCTAGATCAACGATTTTGCTTTCTGCACCGGGTACAGCGTTACCAGAACGGCTGTATGCATCGACCTGATGCCCGCGCGCAACTGCCTCTGCCACAGTGCGCTCCCCGACCATACCGGTTGCCCCAATAACCGCGATGTTCATCTGTATATCCTTTCCTGTTTCCAAACACGCCAGCTCGGATTTTTGTCTTGTACTCCCCCAGCTTGCCGGGCTTCCGAGACAATAGTATCCTTTAGTAACCAGATACCTCAAGGTAACTATAGAAACTTTCTCAATTTTTGGACTGGAAAGTAGTTATGGCTGCAACTCTAACATCACGTAATGGAGCCCCCGCCAATATTCTGGCTAGCGCGTGTCCTTCACGTACTGTATTGCGACATCTTACGGACCGCTGGACTCCTATGATTGTTGCTGTTCTTGCCGATCAGCCAAGTGCTCGTTTTGGGGAGATTAAGGATCATATCGAAGGGTTATCCCCCAAAGTTCTTACCCAGACTTTGCGCTCCATGGAGCGCGATGGCCTGCTCACCCGCGCGGTCACGGCTTCTATGCCACCACGTGTAGATTATTCATTAACTCCACTTGGTAATACACTTATTGCCCCGATGAATGCTTTACGCCAGTGGGCAGAAACTAATATGGATGCAGTTCTCGCCGCCCGCGAACGTTACGATCAGAACGTTGTTGCCTCATAGTTTTCCCTAGGCAGGAAGCATCTACCCCGCAAATTCAAAGCAGGGTGAGGTAATTCCGATTGCTCGGGCTACGACTTTATCGCGCCGTTTTTCTTCCGCGGCAACAGTAATAACAGTTTCGAGGCGGTAAAGCCCTTCCTGAGCAGTTACATAAACCTCATGCGCAGACACCTGCCCGCCAAGAGGAACAGAGGTTGATTTGTTAGTGTTCTGCCTCGGCTTTGTCGTATAGGTATGCCCACTGTTACGCACCTGGACCCCATCAGGGTCATAGAGGTAAACATCTAACTTGACGTCACCTTTGCCTTTACGCCTACCATGGTCTGCATCATGTGCCGCTACAGAGTATTTAAAAGAATACCGACATCCTGGTCGTAGCTGAGCTTCTGAATCGTAGCCAGCACGGTATGCAGTGCGCAAAACAATACTCGCTTTTTCATTGCCTACTGCGGTGCTTTCCGACATCCAGTATTCCTGCCCACCAATAATTTTTATCCCATTCGAGGCAGGCGATATCAGTTCCCCGGATGCAGGATTGGAGATAGACCACCGCTCCAGCTGGGCAAAACTGGGCCCAGGTACATCTTCACAGCCGGAAGCTGCAAAAGCTGGTACTGTCGCTGCTGACAGCACTGCAGGTACCGCCCAGGCTATACCTTTAGTAACAGTGCGGCGACTTGCCCTGTAATCGCAGCTCTGCGACGCACCGGTTCGCACAGGTATTGTTCCTTCTTTCAAGTTTTGATGACCACCTAAACCCTTATGGAACAAGAACACATCCGGAGTGTAGATATACGTGTAAATCTATGCATATGCACTACGACATTATTATCTTTCTGTGCATGTACAAGGTTATGCAAAATAATCTACTTTACATTGGCTCAAAAATTGGCACAGTAAAGCCAAGACCACGATTCTGGACTCGACGAGACTCCAGGCCCTCGGCAGGAACGTCAAAGACAGCCTCAAACCTATAGACTCCAGGAATTGCTTTGAGAGTCCATTCTTGTGCCTGTATATCTTCACCTAAGGGAACTGAAAGAAACCCCCCAGGTTGTCCAGCGGGGTCAGTGGTATATCGAAGAGTTTTTCCGTTAATAAGTTTTCCTCGAGGATCTCTCAGGGTAATAGTTACTTTAGGATTACCGCGGTATTCTCCAGAAGCTGCTCGTGTTTCTATAGCCGTCATATAGATACGTACACGATACATACCACATTCAGTATTTAAAATACTGCTGTCATCAGTTCCTGATTCAAACCCCGCAGTAATCCTAATAGTAGCGGGTTCTTCGCCTAAAGCAGTTGTATTTGAAATCCAATATTCTTTTCCATGAAACGTGCTCGGACGATTAGATCCAGCGGACTTGAGTTTTCCTCTGTCTGGATTCTTAATGGCCCACGAACCCGCCTGGCGAAATCCAGGGGCGCTCTTAGGATCACATCGGGATGCAGCAACTGCGGGAACCGCTGTAGAAGCGACCACTATCGGGGTAGCCCATGCGACGCCCTTAGCCACAGCACGTCGATTAATAGATATTGACTTATTTCTGGGCAAAAGCTTCTCCTTGAGTGCCTACGCATATCTTGTGAGTGAGTGTAATTGCTTCTCTGCTGATAAGTAATTATAATGCGCAAATTCCTATACATCTGTGAAGCGAAAATGACGCATATCTTCATCGAAGCAATATTCTAAATTTTAGGGCAAAACACAATATCTCAACAAGTATAAGGTTGAACCTTTATATTTTCATTCTTAATAAGACATTACGCATGCCCAGCTTCTCGCATCTGCCGAAATTCTTTTTTGAGATCGGTAAGTTCATCACGTAAACGTGCCGCTAACTCAAACTGCAGGTTTTCTGCAGCCAGACGCATCTGCTCACTCAATTGTTCGATAAGTTCCAACAGATCCTCAGCAGGCTCAGCTGCGAGACCATCGGCGCGAACACGGTCTTGAGCTTTGGCAAGAAGAGCATCCGACTCTGGAGTACTTGCTACGATCTTCGAAGAAGTACTTGACCCTGTCTTCGCTCCGGCTTCAACTGTTCGAGAACCTTTCTTACCGCTCTTGCGTAATTGCAAAAGCTCATGGGTGTCTTCCTCTTCGCGAGCGAGAACATCTGTAATATCCGCAATTTTCTTCCTCAGAGGCTGCGGATCTATGCCATGCTCCCGGTTATACGCCTGCTGAATCTCTCGACGACGGTTCGTCTCGTCAATAGCAGTACGCATTGAATCGGTGACAGTATCTGCATACATATGTACCTGCCCCGAGACGTTACGCGCTGCACGACCAATCGTCTGGATGAGCGAGGTCGTCGAACGTAAGAATCCTTCTTTATCAGCGTCCAAAATAGCCACCAGTGAAACCTCAGGAAGGTCCAGTCCCTCACGAAGCAGATTAATACCTACCAGAACATCAAAAGTGCCCATGCGAAGCTCACGTAACAGCTCTACGCGTTTGAGAGTATCTACATCGGAGTGCAAATATTGCACACGTACTCCATGCTGCACCAAATACTCGGTCAAGTCTTCTGCCATACGTTTGGTTAGAGTCGTCACCAAAACACGCTCGTCGCGTTCAGTACGCTCTTGAATTTGTTCAAGAAGGTCGTCAATCTGCCCCTTCGTAGGCTTTACAATAATCTCTGGGTCCACCAGTCCTGTTGGACGAATAATCTGCTCAACATAACCATCAGCCTGCGAAAGCTCATACTTGCCGGGAGTAGCCGAAAGATAAATAGTTTGCCCTATGCGCTCTAAGAATTCATCCCATTTTAGAGGGCGGTTGTCCATGGCAGAAGGCAGACGGAACCCATGTTCCACGAGCGTACGTTTACGAGACATATCGCCCTCGTACATGGCGCCGATTTGAGGTACCGTCACGTGTGACTCGTCGATAATAAGCAGGAAATCATCGGGGAAATAGTCTAACAGACAATGCGGAGCCGAACCTGCTGAACGACCGTCGATATGGCGTGAATAGTTCTCAATACCACTGGTGAACCCCATCTGTTCCATCATCTCAAGGTCATAGGTGGTACGCATACGTAGCCGCTGTGCCTCCAGAAGCTTCCCCTGAGATTCTAGCGTTTGTAGACGTTCCTGGAGCTCGTCTTCGATGGAGGCAATAGCGCGAGCCATACGCTCATGACCAGCAACATAGTGGCTCGCCGGGAAGACATACATCTCGTCTTCTTCTCGAATAACCTCACCCGTGAGCGGGTGCAGAGTATAGATAGCCTCAATTTCATCGCCGAAAAATTCAATACGAATAGCATGCTCTTCGTACATAGGGATGATTTCGACAGTATCGCCCCTCACCCGAAAGGTTCCACGGTGAAAATCCATGTCGTTGCGGGCGTACTGCATATTCACGAATTGGCGCAGCAGATCATCACGATCTATCTCATCCCCGCGCTTAAGAGTGACCATCTGCTCCACATATTCTTCGGGCGTACCCAAACCGTAAATACACGAAACAGTCGAGACCACAACAACATCGCGGCGAGTCAAAAGGGAATTCGTAGCAGAGTGCCGCAAGCGTTCTACTTCTTCATTGATTGAGGAGTCTTTCTCAATAAAAGTATCCGTCTGCGGAACATAGGCCTCAGGCTGATAGTAGTCATAGTATGAGACGAAATACTCGACTGCGTTATTGGGCAAGAGCTCACGTAGTTCATTGGCTAACTGAGCAGCAAGAGTCTTATTCTGCACCATAACAAGCGTAGGGCGCTGCACAGATTCGACCAGCCATGCCGCCGTAGCAGATTTACCGGTGCCGGTGGCGCCCATCAGAACGATATCTTTTTCACCGTTCTCCACGCGCTCAGTAAGCTCAGCAATAGCCTTAGGCTGATCACCAGCTGGCTGATATGGGCTGACAACTTCAAAAGGGGCTACGACTCGTTTAATCTCCGGAGCAAGACTCATACATCTATTCTAGTTGATGTATTCGAGAAATCAGAGGGTTTCACTCTAGGAAGATGTATGCCACCATCTAAGAAATTAATGGGTCTCATATTCCACACGATCCAAACTTGATACTTATTTAACTACAGCTCCCGATAGCTGCATGAAATCTCGTACTGTCATGGGCAGGTAACCATTTAGCGCTCCCATGAGAGCGGCGAGCGTATTGTCTTCGTCAGCTTTCATTGGAATGCCGACCGCAGGCATAGTAATTCGTTGCTTATAAAGATCGAGTACGGCACAAACCGTGCGCCCTGGAACATCCAGAACGTGAAAATTACCGCGATGTGCAACCGGGCGAATATTTTTATCCGGGGTAATAATCAAAGATCGCAGATCTGGCGCAACCCGAGAATCAAACCGTGGAGCGCCATTTTGCGACGATGCATTACAGGTATCATCCTCATCAGTGCTCTGAGGAAAGCACTCACCTACAAGAGCCGTCACCACAATATACCGCGCTCCCATTTTCATGACGCGGTGCACGTTAATTTCAGCGTATTCTTCAACACGGTATCCCAGCTCAAGCCCACATCGAATATCGTTCTCTGAATCTTCTACTTCTTCATCCCAGAAACATGAGAAACATGTATCTGGTGCACCCCGCTCTATGGTATGCACGCGTTGGTAGTCATCGTCGAGGAGCATAACAGATAGCTCATACCCGTCAGGAATTTCGCGTATACCTGTAGCACTCAGCGCCACAGCTTCATTGAAGTTTCCCAACGGAAAAGTTTCCCACAGACTGGGTATAAAGGGGTTAACTGCACCATCGAGCGCTGGATTACATGAGACCGGCTGGGGTTCGGCTTCCATAGGCTGGTAAAAATCTTGAGGCGGCATGGTCACAATTAGTCCACGCATCTTAGGTGCCAAACAGAGCTCTAGGGCTAGGAGTAGACGGGCAGCATGAGCACGAGTTATCAGAGGAGCCTGGATGATATGCAGCATACGAGAATTATCTTGAGAGATTTTCTCCCCCACGCCGCGAGCTGCGTTGGAATACTGATTATAGAGGCGAACTAGGGTTCCTTGAGGAAGATTTTCGCCTACTTCTTGAAGAGTGACTGCAATACGTTCAATTTCAGAAGGAAAAGCACGGCAAATACAGTTAAGCTGTTGCGCAAAATCATGCGGCCGCTGCGTCAACACATTCAGGAGCGTATCTAGGTTACCCTGCGCATAAGCATTGAGAATCTGCTCAACAGTCGCAGGTCCAATATCGGGTTTAGACGTATGTGTGATGGAGCTATGCTGTTCAGAGTTAAAATGCACGGGAAAATTCTCGGCTTTCACTTGCGGTGTATGTGGCAGACAATGCTGCACCGTATTCAACGTACCACAATCAACACCAAGATACTATGCCTATCCTAGTTTAAAATTTAGGGTATGCTCCAAATCTAATATGGCTAGGCTAAAAACAGGGAATATCTACCCACCGGGTATCGCCCCATACGATATTTTTCCGACCAGAAGTTATTGCTATAACACGTTCCTGTGCCTCGCGCTTCTTCTGCTCCCGGTCGAAAACACCTAGAGAGATCTGGGCGCCGTCTACAAGATAATCCGTACCTAATACTTCAATTCCTGATGCCCGAATCTCATTCTCCACTCGCCCAACCTCAGCCAGAGAAACTAAAACGGTGCCTACCCGCATCCGTTCCCGAGAATCAAAATGGGCGTTATCGAGAGTCTGCACCACCGCATCGGTATAGGCGCGCACCAATCCGCCAGCGCCCAGTTTGATACCCCCAAAATAACGCACAACAACGGCCACAAGATCAGAAAGATCAGTACCGCCCTCATCGATGCGTGTCTGGCGTGCTAAAAGAGCTTGAAGCATTGGAATTCCTGCAGTACCGGCAGGCTCGCCATCGTCCGATGAACGTTGAATTTCACGGTCCGCTCCAAGAACAAATGCTGAACACACATGACGGGCATCGTGATAGCTCTTCCGAAGCGAATCTATGTAAGCACGTGCCTCATCTGTTGTGTATACGCGTTTAACATGACCAATAAATTCGCTACGCTTAATCTCAAGAAGACTCTCATAGGGTTCTATTCCATGCAATACTGTGTATCGTTGTGTGCGGGATTCTTGGAACATTTGAGTACTCACAACTACTATTCTAGGGGTTTCATGGACGTTACACAGTACCGTCGCTACGCTCTGACAGGCGGCATTGGAAGCGGTAAAAGCACAGTCGCGCGGATGTTCAGGGATCTAGGCGCCGTTATTATTGATGCAGATGCGATCTCGCGTGAACTCATGGAGCCTGGGCAGGAAGTCCTCACTCGCACAGTCAACCTCTTCGGAGAGTCCGTCCTCAATGCAGACGGAACCCTTAATCGCGCTCGTTTAGCGGAACGTATCTTTGCCCATGACGCAGAGCGAGAGAAACTCAATGCTATTGTGCATCCCAAAGTTCGTGCTCGCGCCGCTGAGCTTGTTGACGATGCAGTAAACTCCCCCAACTTTTCGGGCATTATCATTGACGATATTCCCCTCCTGGTTGAGACTCAACGCGCTGCAGAGTTCGACGGTGTCATTGCGGTACAGACAGATCTCCCCATTCGTCTAGAGCGACTTAGCAAAAATCGGAATATGTCTTATGCAGAAGCTCAAGCACGCATTTCTGCTCAAGCCACCGACCAACAGCGCTCCGCCATTGCTCGGTGGGTTATTACCAATAGCGGATCTCGTGATGATACTCAAGCACAGGTTCAAAAGGTCTGGGACGAGCTACGTGCTGAGGTCTAGATCTGTACGTGAGAAAAAGCGCACAAATACTACATGAGGGTTCCCCAGGTTTGGGGAACCCTCATGCGTGATACTTATACTCTAGAACTAGAGGCTACTACATAAACGAGTAAACCTTAGTTGCCAGTCAGTTTCTTACGCAGTTCTGCTAGAGCCTCGTCAGATGCGAGAGTACCAGCGGAAGACTTCTCATCGGAAGAGTAAGATGATGCGGGTGCTGGCTCAGCTGCGGCAACGGGAGCAGCAGCGGCTGCCTCTGCGTCAGCTTCAAGTGCTTTAGCAACCTGAACCTTGTGTGCCTCGAAACGAGCCTGTGCTTCTGCATACTGTGCTTCCCAAGCCTCGCGCTGTGCGTCAAAGCCTTCAAGCCATTCGTTAGCTTCGGGATCGAAGCCTTCGGGGTACTTGTAGTTGCCAGCTTCATCGTATTCAGCTGCCATACCGTAGAGTGCGGGATCGAACTCAGTAGCGTTGGGATCAACGCCTTCGTTAGCCTGCTTGAGGGACAGGGAGATACGACGACGATCCATATCAATATCAATGATCTTGACGAAGAGCTCTTCGCCCACCGAAACAACCTGCTCTGCCAAATCAACATGGCGCACAGCAAGCTCAGAGATATGAACCAGACCCTCAATACCATCTTCAACACGAACAAACGCACCGAAGGGAACGAGCTTAGTAACCTTACCGGGTACGATCTGACCCAGAGCGTGAGTGCGAGCAAATGCCTGCCACGGGTCTTCCTGGGTAGCCTTCAAGGACAGCGAGACACGCTCACGATCCAGATCAACCTCAAGAACTTCAACGGTTACAGGCTGACCAACTTCGACAACCTCGGAGGGGTGGTCGATGTGCTTCCAGGAGAGTTCGGAAACGTGAACCAGACCGTCCACGCCACCCAAATCGACGAAGGCACCGAAGTTGACGATAGACGATACAACACCTTCGCGTACCTGGCCCTTTTCGAGCTGGTTGAGGAAAGTGGAGCGAACCTCGGACTGAGTCTGCTCAAGCCATGCACGGCGAGAGAGAACAACATTGTTGCGGTTCTTGTCAAGCTCGATGATCTTAGCTTCGAGCTGCTGACCGATGTAGGGTGCAAGATCGCGAACACGACGCATCTCAACGAGGGATGCGGGCAGGAAGCCTCGCAGACCAATGTCAAGGATAAGACCGCCCTTGACAACCTCAATAACGGTACCGGTGACGACGCCGTCGTTTTCCTTGATCTTTTCGATGTCGCCCCATGCACGCTCGTATTGTGCGCGCTTCTTGGAGAGGATCAGGCGACCTTCCTTGTCTTCCTTAGTCAGGACGAGAGCCTCGATTTCATCGCCAACTGCGACTACTTCACCGGGATCTACATCGTGCTTGATAGAAAGCTCGCGAGAGGGAATGACGCCTTCGGTCTTGTAACCGATGTCGAGCAGAACCTCGTCGTGATCAACCTTAACAACCTGACCGGAGACGAGATCGCCATCGTTGAAGTACTTGATGGTCTCGTCAACTGCCTTGAGGAATTCTTCCTCGTTGCCGATGTCGTTGATTGCGACCTGAGGGATGTTGGTGCTCATGTAGTTAGGGCTCCAATTGGATTAATAATAGGTCGACGTCTCCGGCAAGTTTGCGAGCGCTCACTTACTGTTTCCTACTCAAAGCACGAGAGGTGACGTCGAGTCTGACGGATACTTACCGCGCGTATCATCCGGAAGATGCGTAGGTACATGCCTCTGGTGCATAGGGATGCTGATACACGCGATTACTAGTGTACGTGTTTTTCGGGCGTGTCGTCAATGAACGACGCGCATCGATGCGGGTATTTCTTGCACTATTCTGTGTGCAATATATTCCGAATAAGTCCGACGGCATCGTTCATCTCTCTTCGCGGCTTCTGACTAGTGTCCGGCTTCTTCCCAGGACTTGCCCCAGCCAACTTGCACGTCGAGAGGAACCTTCAGCTCAATAGCTTCACTCATCTCCTCTACTAGGATGCGCTGCGCTGCTTCGCGTTCACCGACGGCAACTTCGAGGATAATCTCGTCGTGAACCTGCAAGAGCATGCGGGTCTTGAGATTCTCTTCTTGAAGTCGGCGGTGAATGTTAATCATTGCGATTTTAATGATGTCTGCAGCTGTCCCCTGAATTGGAGCGTTGAGGGCAGCTCGTTCGGCTGCCTCACGTCGAGTTCGGTTTGGAGAGTCAAGATCTGGCAGTGAACGTCGGCGCCCATAAATAGTTTCGGTATAACCGTCGTTATGAGCCTGTTTGACGACCCCGCGCAGGAAACGCCCCACACGACCAAATCGTTTGAAGTAGTTGGTACGCAACTCCCCTGCCTCATCGGAACTAATATTGAGCTGCTTTGCGAGACCAAACCGAGAAAGACCGTATGCCAATCCATAAGACATTGCTTTAACTTTCGCACGCATCTGGGGTGTCACCTCTTCGGGGGCAACCCCGAACACCTCAGAGCCAACGTACCGATGCAGGTCTTCACCATCCGCATAAGCCTGGATTAATTTCTCATCGGCGGCAAGATGCACCATAATACGCATCTCAATCTGCGAGTAGTCGGCGGTGAGCAAACCTTCATACTCTACACCGTCTAAAACTTTTGGAGCCACGATAAAGGCACCGCGGATACGTCGTCCTTCATCAGTGCGGATTGGGATATTCTGCAGGTTCGGTGCCGTCGAGGAAAGACGCCCCGTTGATGCAGCATTTTGCTGGAAAGTAGTGTGTACACGACCATCTGTGACTGCCGCTTTTTGTAAACCTTCGACAGTCTGCTTGAGCTTGATATTATCTCGGTACGCCTGGAGCGCAATCAAGAATTGAGCACCATCTGATTCCGGCGATACTTTGGTCAACAAGTCAGCCACAGATTCTGAATCCGTTGAATACCCGGACTTAATTTTGCGGGTCTTCGGAAGACCGAGCCTCTCAAAGAGTACAGTTTGGAGCTGTTTCACAGATGCCAGGTTGAGGGGCTCACCATTGACGTCACCGCCAATAAGTACTTTCGCCTGTTCCTCGGCCATGGATGCGCGTGAGCTAAACGTATCATTAAGCTCGTTTAGTAAGGCATCTGAGACAGCGATACCCGCCTGCTCCATATCAGCCAGAACGTACAGAAGCGGCAGCTCAATATCTTCATAAATCTTAAGCTGGCCCTGTTCTTGCATTTCGAAGTGCAGAATACGCGCCAGTTCGTGAATAACCCGTGAAACCTGGGTAAAGTAACGTAGGTTCTCTTCACCAGGCATCTCAAAAAGTGAGGGTGCTTCCTCTGGGAAGACAAGTTCACTGAATTCCTGTTGGGGAATCCAAAGATATTTCTCAGCTAAATCCTCAATACGTTCAGCAAAGAGCCTACGATTCGCAGCTGCTATGTATCCGCACATGTACGAGGATAACGACGGATCTTCGATGGCTCCATCGAGTTTATACCCGTACTCACGTAAGAGTTTCCGCTGATTTTTGAGATCCATCACGATCTTACGCATTTGAGGGTCAGAAACCCACTCCGCGAATGCTGAGGCGAGATCTTCGGAAATATTCGTCAGGTTGATCCACAGCGACGATTCTTTCGAGGTCAGAATAATTCCTCGCAGTACCGGATTCTCTTCAGCAGCACGAATCTTAGTCTTGGTAACTTTCACACCTTCACGAGCTACAGGCACATCAATCACAGGGAAGAGCGTAACCGCGCCTTCAAGCCTTTCGGGGACCTCTATGGCATTCCCCGATGCGTCACGCCCATACCCAACGTGGGTTGCATGCTCGCACCATGCACGAAAATCTGCGGCCGATGTCACGGTGATCGAATCATCGGTACGAATCGGCTCAAAGGTGGGACCACTCGGAACCCCGTTATCTGTCATGGGTTCTTCACCTGCGGTACGAGCTTGCGCGCCCAAAGCACGTATGACAGGCCCTAATATATCCTGGGCCCGCTTACGAATAGTGCGGAATTCCACTTCATCGAAGAACGTTTCAAGCTCCTGAAGGTCCGGAATAAACCGCATTTGATCGAACTCAATATCCAAATTGAGCGTGTCAACAAGCTGGTTGAGGCGACGGTTCCTGCGCACATTCTCAATGTTTTCGCGCAGAGCCTCACCTTTTTTACCTTTGATGTTCTCGCTATTAGCAAGTACACCTTCAAGATCACCGTACTCGTGAAGCCATTTAGCAGCAAAGCCTGGTCCAACTCCGGGGACTCCAGGCAGATTATCGGCTTGCTCACCGGTGAGCGCAGCGAGATCCGGATACAGCCGAGGTGGTACTTTTGTTTTTTTCTCAACCGCTGCAGGATCCATACGCTGAATACCTTTGGAGGGACCAGTCGTTACGGGATACAGCAATGTAACATCGTCCGTAACAAGCTGGAAAATATCGCGGTCTCCTGAAAGAATGAGCACTTTGTATTGAGCTTCTGATCCCTGCCGTGTCAGGGTCGCGACGATATCATCTGCCTCATAATTCTCCTGGGTGAGCGCCGGGATTTTCAGAGCTCCGAGCATCTTCTTGATGAGATCAAGCTGCCCGTCGAAGGCTTCAGGGATAACGTTACGACCGCTCTTATATTCGCTGTATTCCTCCGTGCGAAAAGTACCACCGGGCAGATCGAATGCCACCGCAATATGGCTGGGGTTATGGTCTTTAATAATGTTCAGCAAGGTAGACAGGAAGGCATGAACTGCTTCCGTATGCTGCCCGTCGCTTCGCACAAAAACATGGTTTCCCGTTTTCTCTGCCATTGTATAAATGCCAAAGAAAGAGCGAAGGGCCAGTGAATGTCCATCAATAAGGAGCAGGGTATTTTCTGAGTTACTCACAATCCCATTCTAGAGGTTTTCGACGGCGGGAGTGATAGTGAACGCAACACGCCTGAAAACTTCTAAAAGGCCTAGTACCGGCTAGGCGTTTTCATGTCATGAACGTCTGTCCTGTCGCTGGATAAACATATTCATTCACGCTAGGATATAACTCTATACTTGAGTGTTCCCTGAGAATACCGGGGATGAGCGGCATGGATCTTATCGGTCCCAACACACATAGGAAATTATGAAACTACTCAAAAAGATCCCTCTCCTTGCCTGGATTGTGATTGCAATTCTTGCAGGTGTTCTTATCGGTGCTACAACTCCTGGGATGATCGGTGGCATAAATAGCGGGCTGGGTATCTCTATCCCTACCGATGTTGTAGTTCAGATCTTTGTCTCGTTCTCTACTGTTTTCAGTGCGTTCCTGAGCTTCTCTATCCCGCTTATTATTATCGGTTTTATCGTTCCAGGAATTGGTTCGCTAGCCCAAGGTGCAGGTAAGATGCTGGGCATTACCGTAGCTCTGTCATATCTTTCCAGTATTGTTGCTGGATTTTTAGCTTTAACGGCGGCACTATTCCTGTACCCTATTTTGTTGAAGGGGCAACGGTTAGAATCTTTTGATAACCCTGAAAATGCACTCTCGACAGGATACATCAAGTTTGAGCTTGACCCCATTATGGGAGTGATGAGCGCACTTATTCTGTCCTTTATCCTAGGTCTGGGAATAACAGCCCTCAAGACTCGTAGCATGCTCAATCTCTTCGAGGATTTTCAAGTTATCATTGAGAAGCTTCTCAGCTACGTTATTATTCCGCTTCTACCCATCCATATCGTGGGTGTCTTTGCGAATATGACCCTTGCGGGCCAGGTTGCTAAGATTCTTTCGGTCTTTGGCATGGTATTCATTATGGTCATTATCTTGCACTGGGTAACGCTAACGCTACAGTACACAGTTGCCGGAAGCGTTTCAAAACGCAACCCGTTTAGGATGCTCAAGACCATGATGCCCGCCTATTTCACGGCCATTGGAACTCAGTCCTCAGCAGCTACCATCCCGGTAACGGTTCGATCCGCGAAGAAGGCTGGTATTTCTCCTCGCGTGGTTGATTTCGCTATTCCGCTATGCGCTACCATCCACCTTTCCGGTTCTATGATCACGATTACTTCATGTGCAGTCGCAGTCCTGTATATGACTGGGCAAAACCCCAATTTTGCCTCGGTAACTCCAGTAGTGCTTATGCTAGGCATTATGATGGTCGCGGCCCCGGGCGTACCCGGCGGAGGCGTGATGACCGCCATTGGGCTGCTGGAGTCGATGCTTGGTTTCAATGAATCCATGATCGCCCTCATGATTGCTCTGTACCTTGCGCAAGACTCTTTCGGTACCGCAACTAATGTCACCGGAGATGCCACCATTGCAACGTTTACCGAACGTATCTCTAAGATATTGGGAGTTGATCCAACTGCCGGGATTAGCGATGAAGACATCGAAAAAGCAGAAGCAATTTCGGCATAGCCTTGATCTAAACGACGGGGTGCGCGTCCAGAAACCTTGGATGCGCACCCCGTTATTCATATGGAGCTTTACTTACACCTTACTTATTCCGTACGAGGGCTTCGCTAATATGCTGACATCCTTTCCAACCCCAATAGATGCGATGGTTCACAATAAGCCCATCAGATATTTCCATGAGCTCTAAGATATCTATTTGTTCTCCTTCAGGAGTTTCTCGCGGATATTCCCACACCAAAGTTTTCCCATTAGTCAGATACTCCCCCGTGCGGTACCAACGTACAAGTTCATTCGGACGACGGTGGGTGCCCTCTTCCAGAAAATGCTTAATCGCTTCTCGTCCCCGCAAAACTCCGCCGCCAGCTCCGGGAATTATTGCTGGCACGAGGGGGCTTTCAAAAACTGCGTCCTCAGCATAAAGGCTGAGCAGTCCTTCAGTATCACGGTTTTTAGCGTACCGATGCCATTCTTCATAGATACGTGCGTGATCATCCATATTCTTACACCTTCCAAAGCAGGAATCTCGTTTCTTCTCAATCCCGACAAACACATACTTTATAAGAGCTCTTTTTCTACTCCACCCTATCACTGGGAGTACACTTGAAGGCATGACTGAATCTACCCCTAAACTATCTGCTGACCTTGTAGCGCAGCTCAACGAGTACGGTGTACCCGCAGAGGCTCATAAATTCTTTCCGAAGGGTTTGGGAGAGCTAATCCCCCGTATGGGAATTATCTTTAGTGAGCTAACTGCTGAGCGAGCTGTGGCATCCATGCCTGTGCAGGGGAATACCCAGCCTGTCGGTTTGCTCCACGGAGGTGCCTCGGCTGTTCTTGCAGAAACTCTTGGTTCATTAGCAGCAGGTATTCATGGAGGAGTTGATTCCATAGCCGTTGGGGTAGATCTCAATGCAACTCACGTGCGCCCCGCTATTAGTGGCCACGTTACGGGAATCTGTACGGCAGTTAAGCTGGGACGTACCGTTTGCGTACACACTATAGAGATTATGGATGAGTCCGATCGAACTATTTGTACAGCTCGTATAACTAATATGATCATTCCACGACCCTAAAGCAGACATATAGAGGATTGATATGGCGCGCCAACCGTATTCCAAACGCTATCCAAAAATCGTCCGTGCAAAACGTATTACATTGCCCTTAGCCATAGCTGTTCTACTGGTATGTTGGGTTGCCGCTATGGGAAATCCAGGAAGTTTCTGGTGGTTAGGACTTTTCATAGCAGCCGGCGTTTTACTCTGGGCTGGGTCCCCAACAGCACGCCCGATTAAAGGTCCTCATAGTAGTGATGACGATGACGACATAACCCGTATAATGCGACGCTAATACATTCATTTCAAGGCTGTCGTGAGCAAATAAAAGCGTAAAGCAGGAGTGTGGATTTTCAGGACAACAAGAGTCTTGTTGTCCTGAAAATCCACACTCCTGAATTTTATATTCTAGAGCAGCAGCTAATCATCGTTTGGGACTTGACACTAAGGTCCCAAGAATATTACTCAGACAGCTGCTTGATAATAGTATCGGATACCTCTCGCATAGAGAGGCGACGGTCCATTGAGGTCTTCTGAATCCACCGGAATGCCTCAGGCTCGGTGAGGTTCATTTTGGTGATAAGCAAAGACTTGGCACGATCTACGAGCTTTCGAGTCTCAAACTGATCACGAATAGTTGTAACCTCTTTCTCTAGCGTACGCAGCTGTTCATATCGAGAAAGCGCCACCTCGATAGCGGGGAAAAGGTCATTAGGAGTAAAGGGCTTGACCACATATGCCATGGCCCCAGCTTCAACAGCACGATCCACCAGCTCTTTCTGGCTGAAAGCGGTCAGGAGCACCACAGGCGCTATTTTTTCCTTTCCGATTTCCTCGGCGGCTGTAATACCGTCCATAATCGGCATTTTGACATCCATGAGCACCAAATCGGGATGGTGTTTTTTGGCAAGCTCGATAGCGGTTTTACCATTATCGGTCTCTGCCACGACCTCGAACCCTTGGTCCTTCAGGATTTCGACGATGTCCAGGCGAATCAATGCTTCGTCTTCGGCAACCACAACGGTGCGCGCCGAGACCTGCTCTCCCTCGTGTTCGTGAGCGGTCTTCTCTGACATAACTCTCTCCTTGGTCTATTTTCAGTCGCCTTTATTCTACAGTAGTTAATAAAACTTCATCTACTGTATAAGGTTGAAATTTGTATGTTTCTCGTCTAGGTGCAAAACTATCGTCGAGGATTCAAAGAATACTGTGGATATTTCTTGCTCTTTGTAATTCGATTTTCTGCCAATCGATAGGGTAGAATCTTATGCGTACCTTTGAGTGCAAGCCCGAGTGGCGGAATTGGCAGACGCGCCTGACTCAAAATCAGGTTCTTCGGAGTGTGGGTTCGAGTCCCACCTCGGGCACATTGACTAAACTCGTCTCGACCATAGTTATGGCTTTGAGACGAGTTTTTATTTTCTTGGAGCTCCAGTTCAATAGATTGGGTACCCGCAACTCATATGGTGGGTCTTTCCGCATATAGAAAGTCCCGCCTCCTGCATCAAAGAGGCGGGACTTCTCATAGATTCAGTTCGAAAAATGTTTACACGATAAAGAAGAACCTTACTTGTGTTCGTCTTCCCCGTAGGGGCGCAGGTGCTCACGCTCTTCCGGTTCATGTTCGCCGGAACCCTGTTCCTTAATACGGTGTACCTTAACCATATTGGTTGATCCCGCCACCCCGGGAGGCGAACCTGCAGCAATCACAATAAGATCACCCGGTTCTGCGAGCTTATGCTCGACCAGGTAGTCATTTACGATGTCGGTCGTACCGTCAATGTTGGTCGCCACCGGCGCATGCGCAGCTTCAACACCCCACAACAGTGAGATAAAAGCACGCACCTTTGGGTTGGGGGTAAAAGCAAGTACCGGCTGCGCAGGGCGTAGACGTGCTAAACGGCGTGCTGAGTCACCCGTCTGGGTAAAAGTACTAATGTAATCTACATCCAATTGTTCCGCAATGTTTACAGCTGCACGCGTGATGGCACCACCACGAGTACGGGGCTTACGGTCCAGCTGTGGTACGCGGTATAGACCCTTTTCTTCAGTATCACGAATAATGGAGGCCATTGCCGCAATGGTAATAATGGGGTAATTGCCCACCGAAGTCTCGCCGGAGAGCATCACCGCATCGGCGCCATCCAAGATTGCGTTTGCACAGTCAGAGACTTCCGCGCGCGTAGGAGTCGGGCTAGAGATCATGGACTCAAGTACCTGAGTTGCCACAATAACGGGCTTAGCCCAGCGACGAGCCATCTCAATAGCTTTCTTCTGAACCAGTGGCACCTCAGAGAACGGCAGTTCCACGCCAAGGTCGCCACGGGCAACCATGATGCCATCAAACTTGTCGATAATATCTTGCAGATTATCAACGGCTTGAGGCTTTTCGATCTTGGCAATCACCGGAATACGGATACCCTCTTCGGCCATGATCTCATGAACGCGGTTTACGTCTTTCCCGCTACGTACAAAGGAAAGAGCAATAATATCTACGCCCAAATTCAGGGCAAAACGAAGGTCAGCCTCATCCTTCTCGGTCAGTGCGGGAAGAGAAACGGCCGCCCCAGGAAGGTTGATGCCTTTATTGTTTGAAATAGGTCCGCCTACAATCACACGAGTGCGAACACGAGTTGGAGTTACTTCAACGGCTTCCAGCTGGATCTTACCGTCATCCAGCAAAAGTTTATCGCCAGGCTTCACATCGCCAGGAAGACCTTTATAAGTCGTACCACAGATATCTTTGGTACCCTCAACGTCCTCAGAAGTAATCGTAAAATCAGCGCCAGGCTTTAGATATTCTTCCCCGTTTACAAAGCGCTCCAAACGGATCTTAGGACCTTGCAGATCAGCAAGAATAGCTACTTCTTTCCCCAACGCCGCGGATTGTTCACGGATAGTTGTGTAAGAGTTAGTGTGAACGTCGTGGTCACCATGACTCATATTCAGACGGGAAACGTTCATACCCGCCTTGATCGCTTCCGCAATTTTTTCGGGAGAAGAAATAGCCGGACCAATGGTTGCAACGATTTTTGCGCGCCTCATGTACCTAACCTTCGTGTGTTGGGGTGGAACCTTCTAAGAAAGATACCCATAATATAGATGGAACCTTCCCATCAGGAGTCCCAATTATTCCCACACAACACCATGTATACACAACATGGCATGTGCGGCATTCATCCCTTCTAGTATATTCCTTCTCAAGCGTTTTCGGGAGGAAAATTCTCGGTATTTTCAGGAAATCCTTGTTTTAACCTCGAACCATGTTGCCCACTCAAGACTCACGTGCTCTCTACCTGCCCCTCAGAACAATAATTAGGTTTTAGTTGTTTTCTGACATCTCATTTGAAACTATGGCCAAGCGCTCCTGTCCGAGAAACAAATATGCCCACATCATGTATGACACACCTTGATGTTCATCGCTCACTCCCCTCTTCCATGTGATAAAAACGACACGCCAGTATTGGCTAAGCAATTTCACATTTATCACCACCTGCCATAGACTGGAATCAATAATTAGTATCTTGTATGCAAATTTGCTTTGGGAGGCTTCAGTGACCATTCGTGTGCTGATTATCTTCGGTTCAACCTATGGGTACACCGAGCGTTATGCGAACTGGATAGCAGAAGATCTGCGAGCATTACCACAGGCTCCTGAAGTCGATACTTTACGGGCTACAGAAGTAACCCCTGAACTTGTGGAAGCAGCGGACTCCGTTATTATTGGCGGTAGCGATTACGGCGGGTTCCTTACAGGCGCTCCCAGCCTCAAGAAGAAGATTGTTCCCTTTATTCTCCCTAAAAAGGAACGTACTGCATTCTTCACGGTTTCCTTCACAGGCGAGTACTCCAAGAAACTGCTCGACAAGGCTGTCGCTAAAAGTTATACTGCAGAACTCACCGATGGACGCCCGACTTTCCATTTACGTGGTGGGATTGACTTTTCAGAGCTTTCACTTGCTCATAAGACCGCTCTTAAAGGTCCGGTTCGCGCTTGGTTGATGGCTAATCCAAACCCCAACGAAGGTATTCAGCAAATGCTTGAGTGCTATAAAACCGGTCATGCGGATTACACCAACCGAGAGTCTCTAAAACCACTTGTTGAAGCAATATCCAAATTCCTCTGATATTGCATAGCAGGTTACCAAAATAAGCTTGGCCGGAGGTTTTCTCTCCTCCTCCGGTCTTTTGATTCCGGATGCGGGTGCGAGGCCGCGCCGATAACGTATTCGGTTGCAGGGGGTGGGTCTTGTGTGTGCGGCCCACCCCCTCCTTTTATCTTTCATCAAGGAAAAAGTCAGGTCCTCTCCACCATTGAAACAGTGAAGAGGACCCAAGGTTAGTTGTCCAGGAATTTACGATTTAGATTTTTTCCACGGGATCTCAGGAGTTTTATCCTGCCTATCACCGGTCTGAATCTTATCTGCAGACTCTTGGGCGCCTGGTTCTTTGTCTTTTGTAGCTTTCTTCTCTTCCTCTACCTTCTTCTCGGATGTCCGAGATTCTTTCGAGGTCTCTTTACCCTGGTTAGAAACCTCATCCGGATCTTGGGCGGCAGTTTTCTCTGAGTCAGGGGTATGCTGAACCGATGCTCCCTGAACTGGAGCTTCAGCAATGCCCGCTGCAGCTTTAGCCCTAGCACGGATACCAGCGGCAACAAAGCCGATCAACCCTAGTACAATCAGGGCACCCGATGTCCACACGTGAACCCGCAGCCCCAGAAGTGTTTCAGAGGTATCAATACGCAGGAACACTTCAATGAAGAACCGTCCAATACCGTAGTACAGCACATAGAGCCAAAAAGTTTGTCCGCGCTTCAGGAACCTATTCCCCAGGAAAATTAGAAGGAATGCGCCCACAAGGTTCCATAATGATTCGTAAAGGAATGTGGGGTGAAAGAGAGTTCCTGCGGGATATTGAGCAGGAAAATTCCCACTCGATTGACTAATCTCCAAACCCCACGGAAGGGTAGTAGGCTTACCGAAAAGCTCCTGATTAAACCAATTGCCCCAACGACCAAAAGCCTGCGCCAAAATAATACCTGGTGCAACTGCATCCGCAAATGCTGCATAGTTAATCTGGTATCGGCGACAAGCAATCCAGGCCCCCAGGGCTCCTACGGACACCGCTCCCATAATGCCGATGCCGCCTTCCCAAATCTTCAGGAAAGCCCAAGGATCAGAGACATTGGGACCAAAATAGCTGCCAGGGTCTGTAATGAGCACATGGTAAGCACGCGCCCCAATAATTCCAGCGGGAATAGCCCACATTGCCACGTCATATACGCGCTCACGTGTGCCGCCAACTTGTGCCCAGCGCCGAGCGCTAAGCCATAGACACACGATTATTCCGGCTAAAATGCAAAGTGCGTAAAAATGGATACGAAACGGCCCAAGCTGAAGATAAGATACACTCGGCGACGGGATTGACGCCAGAGGAAGGGATACTGCTGAGGTAAAGGATTCCGATAATATAACATTCATACTATGCACGTCCTGCAAGTTCACGAGTTAGTGCTCCCACCGCAGTAGGACCTCCATCAGCTAGAGCTTTTACAAGTGCCGTTCCTACAATCACACCATCTGCATAAGTTCCGATCTCTTCAACATGGGCACGAGTTGAAACGCCTAAACCAACACACGCGTATTCAGCACCTGCAGCATGAAGGTTTTCGACAAGTCCTTGGGCAGCTTCTGAGACTGAGGTGCGAGCCCCTGTAACGCCCATGACAGAAACGGCATAAACGAACCCGCTCGAAGCCTTAGCGATAGTCTCTAAACGTTGATGGGATGACGATAGGGCCGCCAAGAAAATACGATCTAACCCGTATTTTTCAGAGGCTTCGAACCAAGCCGATGCTTCATCGGGTACTAAATCTGGAGTGATCATTCCAGCTCCTCCAGCAGCCGCAAGGTCACGTGCAAAATTATCAACACCGTAGGCAAGTACGGGGTTCCAATACGTCATCACGACAACGACAGCTTGGGTTGCCTCGGTAATGCGCCGTACAGCATCAAAAACCCGAGAAAGTTTGAAGCCGCCTTCTAATGCGGCACCTGTGGCGTGCTGGATAACGGGGCCGTCCATGACCGGATCCGAGTACGGTACACCCAGCTCAATAATGTCGGCACCGTTATTGCCTAGTTCGATAGCTGCTGCCACAGAATCTTCAAAATTGGGAAAACCTGCGGGGAGGTACCCGATAAGTGCTGCACGCCCATCTTCTTTGCATTCGCGTAACCGCTGCACGAGAGGCGAGTTCGGGTTTTGGGGCGGGAAGGTACCGTCAAGGACTTCGTACTTTGCCGCATGCGGCTGTGCGTCTTGATAGCTCATGCGTGCGCCTCGCTTTCTGCCTGCACTGCCTTCTCAGCAACTGCCTCTTTATTGCCTGTCATGAGAGAAGATGACGGGGTTGCTTTCCCTAGATCGAACCATTTCAAGGCGGTCTCCATGTCTTTATCGCCACGACCAGATAGGCACACCACCATTATTTTTTCACGGGCAGACTCAGAATCTTGATGCGCCCACTCCTGACAGACCCGTAACGCACCGGCAAGTGCATGCGCCGATTCGATGGCAGGAATAATACCTTCAGTACGGCAAAGCAGTTGAAAAGCATCCATAGCTTCAGTATCGGTCACCGGCTGGTAGCTGACACGGCCTAAGTCTGAAAGGTACGAGTGTTCGGGCCCAACGCCGGGATAGTCTAGGCCAGCAGAAATCGAATGCGACTCTATAGTTTGCCCATCTTCGTCTTGCATCAGGTAGGTTACGGCACCGTGAAGCATTCCTGGGCGTCCTAGATTAATAGTTGCGGCGTGACGTCCGGTTTCTACACCGTCTCCCCCCGCCTCAAAACCGTAAAGTTTTACATCGTGGTCATCAAGGAATGCATGGAAGATTCCAATGGCGTTTGAACCCCCACCAACGCATGCAGAAACTCCGTGGGGAAGACGCCCAGTCATCTGTTGAATTTGTTCGCGTGCTTCAGAACCAATAGCATCATGAAAGAAACGCACCATTGCAGGGAAAGGATGTGCTCCCGCCGCTGTACCCAGCAGATAGTGGGTATTCTCGACATTAGCGACCCAGTCTCGAAGAGCCTCATTAATAGCGTCTTTCAGAGTACGGGAGCCATTCTGAACGGCAATAACTTTCGCGCCCAAAAGCTGCATACGCGCCACGTTCAAAGCCTGCCGCTCGGTATCTTCTTCACCCATGTAAATCACACAGTCCATACCGAAAAGCGCAGCAGCCGTTGCCGTTGCTACACCGTGCTGACCAGCACCGGTCTCTGCGATCAGACGTGTCTTACCCATGCGCTTTGCGAGAAGTGCTTGTCCTAAAACATTGTTAATCTTGTGGCTACCGGTATGGTTAAGATCTTCACGTTTCAGAAAGATCCGAGCCCCAGCGTGCTCTGAGAACCGCGGAACTTCCGTTAGCAATGAAGGACGATTCGAGTATTCAGCAGAGAGTCGCTGAAATTCCGCAATAAACTCTGGATCCTGCTTAGCATTCTGGAAGGTAGACTCAAGCTCATCCATGGCGGCAATTAACGACTCAGGCATCCATCGCCCACCGTATTGCCCGAAGTAGGGACCGGGTGCATTTTTGAGGGATTTCCCCTCAAGAAATGCGTCTGCCAGGTTTTCGCTCATTGTTGTCCTTCCCGGGTACTTTTATTTTCATCCATGAGTTAGGTTTGTACACTTAACTCATGGTACGGCTTGTTCGTATTCTTACTATTCTACGCGGAATGACGTAACGTTAGCGCGTATAGAGAAACCCCCTATGCCTATTCACGTGTGAAAAATTGTCATCTACGTGGGATAGCTCTAAGCTGCATTAGAGATGAGGTACAGCCGAGAATTCACGTACAGTTTTTTCCGGGTCTCCAGATTTGACCAGAGCCTCACCAATAAGCACGACATCAGCACCAGCCTGGGCGTAGTTCTGTACATCGCTCAGCCCAGATACACCGGATTCTGCAACTTTAATAACGCTTTCTGGCAGGTCGGCTGCAAGCTCTGCATAATGCGCGTTCTTGACCTCAAGAGTTTTTAGGTTACGAACGTTAATACCTATAATTTTGGATCCGACACGCTGAGCTATAGATATTTCCTCTGAAGTATGTGCTTCTACGAGAGCATTCATACCAAGCGATTCGGCAAGCTCTAAGAAAGCGCTCAAGGCATCTTCTTCCAAGGCAGCAACAATAAGAAGCACCAGATCTGCGCCGTGTGCACGTGCCTCCCAAATCTGGTACTCATCAACAATAAAATCTTTACGCAATATGGGAATACTGACGTGAGCACGAACCGCATCCAGATCCTCCAGGCTTCCGCCGAAACGGCGTTCTTCGGTAAGCACCGAAATAGCTGCTGCTCCTCCACGCTGATACTTCACCGCTAGTTCCGCTGGGTCAGCTATTTCCCCCAGGACACCTTTCGATGGAGACGAACGTTTCACTTCTGAAATGATGCGCACAGTTTGACCGTCACCGCGTAAAGCACGTACAGCATCAAGAGCTGGTGCCGTAGAGAGCGCTAGCTCCTGCACCTTTTCCAGAGGATGTTCTGCACGACGAGCTTCTAAATCCTCACGTACTCCACCAATAATTTCATCTAGTACGGTACTCAACAGTGTTCCTTCTCATAGTCATCAAATATCCAAAAGTTAATAGCACAAGAGAGAGCGCCTCGTCATGGGCGAGGCGCTCATAGCGTATTTACTAGTGACGCTTAGTATTTTTGGTTTTAGAACCACCTTGGCCGTAGCCAGCACTCTTGAGAAGCAATCCAGCCACTAGGCCCAACACGATAATGCCAGCACCGACAAAGACGATAACGGGCTGAGCCAGATCATACGCGACAGCACCAACAAGTACCCCGGTCGTCATAATGGCGATCATAACCCATGATGCTACGGTGCTGCCGTGATTTGCATACGGGCGTTCAGGAACAATAACAACTTTCTCTTCCTTCAAGAAAACTCCTCATGTGTGTGCACAAATACGCGAATAGTACGTACAGACATCTTTTCTTCGATTTTAGGTCATGAACTCGTCTTCTGTGAATTTGCTGGTGAGAATCGTACAAATATTTAGACGAGCAATGTTGTACAACTCGCAGTATTTGAAGCCTCTTTACTATTAAAACTATTTCTCAACGGTAGGGTCTTCTCCCCTGCTCAGCAGGTCCCATGCATCCATATTGTCGACCTCACCAGGGGCTTCTTGCGGGTTGCGCACTGTACGGTCATATTTACGCCCACCTTGCCAGTGGCGAGCCACCGCAAGAGTCCAAAGTCCCACGCACATAATAAGAAAACCTGATATGCATGAAATCCACGGCCAAACAGTCACAGCATACGTACCTGTAGACGCCACGGTTCCCGTTACCTTGCTGGTCTCAGTTACAACCGCACCTGCGGGATTCATCACCACCGACAGCGCAGAAAAAATAATACCCACCCCGGATCCTAAACTTACAAATGCGATAACATACCGCAAAAGCTGAGGGGCTATGCGTGCCGCTAAAGGAGCTGCTAAAGCTACCATCGCCAGCGCGCTTACTGCGGGCGCCGCTTGAGACCCGTTAATGTCAAGGTTTTGTTCCCCTAAGACCCCATTCACATGCGCTTGGACCCAAGGAAAAAGCGTCGTGCTAAAGGCAAGGGCAGCCACAGCAAGCCCTGCTAAAAGCACCAGTCCAGGCGCTTGTAGTCGCGCAGGTTTCGAGTGTAAGTTTTCATCCGCCGCACTAAAAGCCGTAGCAGTACTCGTTGTCTCGTAGTTATTTGATTGATTCAAAGACGAGGATTTATGCCGCTGTGTATTCATGGGATTATGCCCTCCCGCAGGTTCTTAATCTGCTGTGGTAATGCGTTTTGTCTGCAGAGGTTTCAGGCCCGATGCCGTCAATACGGCACGGAGCGGAGCGGCTGATTTATTTACGGTCTCTTCAGTCTCGGACTCCGGGTTGGAGTCCATCACAATACCGGCTCCAGCCTGTACGTAAGCTTTTGTTCCCTTGAGAACAGCAGTACGAATTGCAATAGCCATGTCCATGTTTCCAGCAAAATCAAAATATCCGCAGACACCCCCATAAACCCCACGGCGGGTCGGCTCATACTCGTCGATAAGCTGCATGGCCCGCGGTTTGGGAGCCCCCGAGAGAGTCCCCGCCGGAAAAGCAACGCGAAGTACATCGTAAGCACTGAATTGAGGGTCAAGTTCAGCACTCACTGAGGAAGAAATATGCATGATATGGCTGAACCGCTCAATCACCATGAATTCATCAACAGAGACCGTTCCAGGCTTTGCAATTCGAGACAGATCATTACGCGCCAAATCAACCAGCATCAAATGCTCAGAGCGCTCTTTTTGATCGGCAAGAAGCTCTTCAGCAAGAGCTATATCCTGTTCACGAGTTGCACCGCGAGGCCGGGAACCAGCGATAGGATGCGAGGTCGCACGACCCTCCTTGAGGGTCACCAAGGCTTCTGGGGAGGAACCAACAATTTGGAAAGGAATACCCTCAGCATCCTCAAAGTTAAAGAGGTACATGTAGGGTGAAGGGTTAGATTGGCGAAGTACACGGTAGACGTCAAGCGCATCCGCGCCAGTTTCAACTTCAAAACGACGTGAGATCACGATCTGAAAGACGTCGCCATCAATAATATTTTTCTTACAACGATCAATTGCGTCTTGATAACCTTGCACCGACCAAGTTTGAGTAACCTCACGATGAATTCGAGCATTTACCTCAGAAACTCCGGTTAAGACCGATGCCGTTTCAGAGGCACCCTGTTCTAGCTGCTGCAGCATACGGTGCAGACGTTCGACCGCATCGACGTATGCATCATCCACATTTTCATCGGTATCGTTGAAGTTAATGGCATTTGCGATCAAGAGCACTGTACCGTCAGTATTATCATGGATTGCCATGTCAGAAACCATGTTCAAGGCAAATTCTGGGAGATTCACGTCATCAGCTGGCGGATACGGCAGGTTCTCCCAGCGGCGTACTACGTCCCAGCCCAAGTAACCTACCAACCCCGATGTTAACGGTGGAAGGCCAGGAACCGGTTCAGTATGAAGCATACGAAGGGTTTGATCGATAGCTTCAACGGGGTCGCCTTCTGTTGGGGCTCCCGCCGGAGTTTGCCCTTGCCAATATATCTTGCCGTCTCGTGTGGTCAGGGTTGAACGAGAAGAAGCGCCGATAAAAGAATACCGGTCCCAAGCTGCCGATTCCCCCTCGGTCGCGATCTTAGCCGATTCAAGCAAAAAAGTTCCAGGATCAGCGGCACCATCGTGTAGAACCAGCGAACGATAAATACCAATGGGTGTGAGCGAGTCTGCAAGAATTTTGATGCACACCGGAATAACTCGGTGAGTCACTGCGCGTTCCCGGAATTCTTCAAGAGAGGGTGAGATAATGCCCAAATCCTGCATAGGACTAATCCTTCGTGCTCGATTGCTGATGCCCAAACTGTTGCCTGGGGCTCTCGTATTAGTGTACAAGTTCCACCACATCTAACAGTGGTTTGAACAAACAGCGCGAAGTATCAAAATTGACACTTCGCGCTGTTAATTAGCTCAGTCGTTTGAGAGTCGCTGCGGTTTGCAAAGCTGCCGCCGTTGCCTCATAGCCTTTGTCTTCAGAGGAACCAGGAAGTCCGGCACGGTCTAGAGCTTGTTGTTCATTATCGCAGGTGAGTACCCCGAAACCGACCGGGCGACCAGTCAGCACGGAAACATCGGTCAGACCACTCGTAGCGCCCTGACATACGAAGTCAAAGTGAGGAGTTCCACCGCGAATAACAACGCCGAGGGCAACAATCGCATCGTATTTTTCGGCAAGACGGGTTGCTGCAACAGGTAGTTCAAAAGTCCCCGGAACACGCACAATAGTCGGCTCCAGCCCCGCATCAGCGGCGGCGTGCTGCGCCCCATTGAGTAACCCTTCCATGACCTGAGTGTGCCAGCTTGCCGCAACAATAGCTAGTTTGAATCCAGTGTAGTCCTCAGGATTGAGAGTGGTATCTGCTGCTCCTGCGCCGCTCATATTTCTTAACTCCTTGGTGTCGTTGGTTTATATCGCAAAGTCGTCCTCTGACCACACAGCAAGCTGTTATCAGCCAGAAGAACTATATACTAGGCCCATGGAGCCTATGCCCCATACGCCGACGTTTTGTTTCAAGGTACTTGGCGTTCTCAGCACGCGCCGGAATTTCGTCAGGAATTACCTCATGTACTTCAAGCCCCAGCTCGGTCAGCGCGTCAACCTTTGCCGGATTATTTGTGATAAGTCGCAGATTATGAACCCCGAGTTCTTGCAGAATAAGTGCCGCCTGCGTGTAATCACGCATATCTTCGTCTAAGCCAAGCGCTAAATTTGCGTCTAGGGTATCAAGGCCAACATCTTGAAGTGCATAGGCTCGCAACTTATTTACAAGCCCAATACCCCGCCCTTCATGATTGCGAATATAGAGAATCCAACCACCATAACGCGAGAGAATTTTCAACCCATTCTCAAGCTGCTGACCACAGTCGCATCGGAAGGAGCCCAGAATATCTCCAGTAGCGCATTCGGAGTGGATTCGCACTGCGGGAATCTGAGCTTCTCCCGAAAATGCAATAGGGTTCCCTTGGTCGTCTAAAGCACGAATGCTCATATGCTCAGCACCATCGGCAAACCGCCAAGCACGTACCCCAAAGTTTCCATGGGGTGTAGGAACAATAACCTCAACGGTCGATTCCACCAGTTGCGGGCTGGGATGAGGCACTAAGTCTAAAGGCGAAGCTGTGTACCGGTGGGCAAATCTCTCAGCAAGATCGCGTTTCTCAAATTCGAGCTCTGAGGGTATGTGCTTGTGCTGAGTGCTCTGCTTTTCTGGGGTATCACTCATGCTCGTTCCTTCACATACTGAATAAGGTCTTCGATCGAAATCATGGGGAGGCTGTGTGCAGCTGCAAAAGAGCGCAAAGCCTCAAAGCGCATCATACTTCCATCATCATGAATAAGTTCGGCGATAACGCCTACGCCCGAAAGACCGGCCGCACGAGTAAGTTCTACGGCCGCTTCTGTATGCCCAGCACGTTCCAAAACCCCACCAGCTACGGCACGCAAGGGAAATATGTGCCCCGGACGGCTCAAATCTTCAGGGCCCGCTGAGGCGTCTGCAAGAATTCTGACTGTACGGGCACGATCGGCAGCGCTAATACCTGTTGTGCTTCCTACACGCGCATCGCAAGAAACCGTATATGCAGTACCTTTAGGATCTTCATTGTGCGCGGTCATCGGCGGTAAGTTCATGCTGTCTGCGCGTTCGTGACTCATTGGAGCACATATCACTCCGGAAGTATAGCGGATAGTAAATCCCATGAGTTCTTCTGTAGCATATTCAGCCGCAAAAATTATATCTCCCTCATTTTCACGGTTTTCATCATCCACTACAACGACAGCTCGACCGGCGGAGATAGCCTCAATGGCCTCCTGAATAGAATCCAGCTCTTGTGCAACTACGGAAGTTTCATGGAAATCTATATTTCTCGTTTCCATCAACCGGGCTACATATTTAGCGAGCGCGTCTGTTTCAAGATTGACAGTATCTCCTACGGTAAGCTGCCCTAGATTAGTTGCGCTAAGAGTTTCAGGAATTAAACCGACTTCAAACCAGGGAGCGCTCTCAACAGAGGCAGAAACCGCTGTTACTGTCAGCGATACGCCGGAGACGGCAATAGAACCTTTCTCAACCAGATACGGAGCAAGTTCTTGAGGAATGGAAAAACGAACAGTGCACCATGCATCATGTTCCGTTATTGATGTAACCGTCGCGATACCATCTACGTGTCCCTGGACTACGTGTCCGTCGAACCTTCCGCTGGCAGGCATGCACCGTTCAAGGTTAACGACCGATCCTTGAGTTAGTGTGCCTAGATTGGTCCGAGTGAGCGTCTCCCCCATGGCATAAGCGCGAAATTGCTGCGGTTCAATGCTATCCTCATCAACGGCAGTTAGGCATACACCGTTGACAGCTAGGGATCCTCCATGGTCCAAGTCAGAGACAATGTCACCAGCGTTAATAGTGATATATGCAGCTCCGGTCGAAGCCCCTTGAGCATTATAGACTGGTTGAACGGATTCAACGGTACCTAGCGCACCGATAATTCCTGTAAACATGTGTGTCTTCTCCTCTGTGGCAGCTGCACCAGGATGGAATTCAGATGCCGCTACGATACTTGCACTATAACTATAAAGATGAGTCTTTTATTCCCCGAAATATCGTGCAGGTGCATACCGGAACGATCTCAAAGACGATGTTCCCTTTCCTACACTTTGTTTCCAGGAATTATGCATAACTTTTGTAGTTTTTATTCTCGTGGTTCTGGAAAATATTTGTGCGTGAAACGTGGAAGTACACGACGAATACCCGGTGTATTTTTTGCAGTGCTACGGGGGCTTGGTATCAGGTGCGTTGCGGTGTCTTCGCCTAAGACCCGGACTGATGGAAACATCCCAAGATCATCAAGCTGCAGACGAGGGGCATTTTCCAACGTGTTGGTAATAAGTCGGTACATTGCACTTTTACCGTGCCCCATGAGTATAGGAGCGCGGTACCAAACAAGTTCGTCAAGAAGATCTTCCCCGGTAAATAGGCCAACCATTCCCGGTCCTCCCTCAATCATGAGGTGTCGCACCCCACGACTGTAAAGTTCGTCAAGAAGGACTCGGGGCTCATGAGTGTAAACCTGCATGTAATTTTCTGGGTCTCTTGTACCTAGACCACACACTTTATAGGTGCTTGGTATATCTGTTTCTCCCATGACAACCCGTAAAGGCTGTTTCTTGTAGCGTTGCCCTGAGATATCACGGGCATCTAGTGAGGGATTATCAAGGAGTGTAGTGCGGGTTCCGATCATCACGGCGTCTGCGCGTTTTCGGATGAGATGCCCATCAGCACGTGCTTGTGAACCAGTTATCCATTTACTGGTGCCGTCTGCTGCCGCGATAAAACCGTCAAGAGTTGAAGCAGATTTAACGGTAATAAACGGTCGTTTTTCTGCGACCGAAATAAACCATCGTTCATTTAGCGAGTACGAGTCCTCAGCAAATTCTCGCATATACGTTGTTACGACTCCGTGAGAGCGTAAATATTCTGCTCCGCCAGAAGCCTGAGCGCTCCTATCTGGATATGCATAAAAGACCTGAGAAATTCCAGCTTCTTTGATAGCATGCGAGCATGGACCAGTTTTGCCTGTATGATTGCAGGGTTCTAGCGACACATACATTTTTGCATCGCTCATATCCGTGCCAGCCGCGCGGGCTTGAGCTAGGGCATCAGCTTCAGCATGAGGTGTTCCTGCCCCGCGATGCCATCCAATATGCAGTACTTGACCGGCAGAGTTTGTAATAACCGCTCCAACAAGTGGGTTAGCCCCCCGTATACCCTGACGAGCGGCTTCTATAGCCAAACTCATAGCACGATCATCGGTCAATGCCCCTTCAGGGACCTTCACAGTTACCGAAGCGGGTATTCCTTGAAGATGACCGTACTCCGCAGCAGAATAGTCAAGATCATTTACGGGCGTATACATCTCAGGACCTAGATACGTTGTCATGATTTGCTCGATTCCACGTCAACAGTAATATCCGGAAATTGCGTTTGGACTCGGGTTTTTTCTTCACGATTCCGAGTACTCCACCATACGAAGAAGCCTACAAGAGTAAAGCATCCGTAGAAAACATACATCAGAGAGGTGGCATAGTAGCCTGCGCTCCAAAGCAGCGGAACACCAACAATATCAACAGCAACCCAAATTAGCCAGAACTCTACCCATCCTCGTGCCATACCATAGGTCGCTATAAGCGAACCGGTAAATATCCAAGCATCTGACCATACGGGCTCGTATGACCCTAGAGAACGAAATATTGGAGTTAACGCTATCGTGCCAAGAATAAGTACAGAGATAATGCTAAAACGTTCCAGCCTGGATGCCCATCGTGGAATTACAGCTGCCCCCTCGGCACGCGTTCCTTGAGCTCTGCAGGACTGCCGCCAACGATACCAGCCCCATACAGAAACAGTTATGAACATAACCTGGCGCCCAGCCTGACCAAGCATATTAATGGGGTTGGGGCTGCCGAAGAAGGCACCCATAAAAACGGTAAAAAGCAGCAGATTTCCGGCTATACCGATCGGCCATGCCCAGACTTTACGGCGCATTCCGCCCAAAGCTGAGGCTAAACCGAAAAGGTTACCTAAAACTTCGCGCACAAGAAGAATCTGGTCTCCAAACTGTATTTGTGCGTCGAAGAGCCACCGCAGAACGTTCACTGTTCCTCCCTTTCATCGTCATTGCGGCGACTCCGGGGAGAACAAAATGCATTGATTCCGGCAATTGCTGGAACATTAGATAACGGTTTCGAATATATACCGTGACCGCATCCCGTGCTTTCTGCTCGTGCTGCCTACCATCCAGACTGTACTGTCGGTACCGGAGTTGCACCGGTTCGGCCGTAAGCATCACAATAACTGATACGCACGGTTCGCGGACTGTCACCGCCGGTTCGGAATTTCACCGACCCCGGAGCACGATTACGGGTCAATTATGGCATACCACGCAAGATCGCCAAAAGCAGGTCTTGGAGAAGGCACCAGTACTTGCACATGTGTAGGTAAAGATATAACTAATTTATGTACATCTAAGTCTGTGATTTATATATTATACACTCTCATATAGAATGTATTGTTCACTCCCACCTGTTTATATTAAAAAACATAAAACCATTTTCGCCATATATGAGGTTTAACATATAATTTAATGATATTAAATCTGGAATATAAGGAATATTAATACCTGATGCTCAAAAAATACTCACAACCCCGAAAAACCATGCTACAAAGCAGCAGAATATTTGAAATTTATAGGAAATTATCTCTAGAATACATTTCGTTCATGCTTCCCCTGAAGAGCACGAACTGCAGTGCATTTTTAAGAATCGAAAAACTCATTCGTATTTTTAAATCATGCGCAGCACATATCACTCTCACATACACAACTAAATAAAATTGCAGGTAAACATGAAACTTTTTAACCGGCAAAAGTCTATCTCAAAGACCATCGCAGCCGTTGGCGCTATGGCGCTGGCTTTAGGGACTATAAGCCCGGCAGTAGCTCATGAAAATACTTCTGATGCTTCTGCTACAGCTCAAATTCCCGCTCACGAGGAAATGAATACTCCAATGGGTGCAGGTGAGCGAGCTCGCCTTGCAGAGTCGCAATCCTCAACTCTTGGCAAAATCTCCCCTAATGCCACTTCCATGTGGACTCCCACAGGTGGGACCCTCGGTATGGACGTTTCTTCATACCAAGGAAATGTAGACTGGAACCGTGCATATAATATGGGCTCCCGTTTTGCATACACAAAAGCAACAGAGGGTAACTATTACACTAACCCTTACTTTGCTCAACAATACAACGGTTCCGCACAGTCGGGCATGATTCGTGGTGCCTATCATTTTGCCAACCCACGCTCCACCTCTGGAGCTGAACAGGCACGCTATTTCGTCAGACATGGCGGTGGATGGAGTAACGACGGAATTACAATGCCCGGCCTACTCGATATTGAATACAACCCATATCCGAGTCTTGGCAACACCTGCTACAACATGAGCAGTGCCGATCTCACTTGGTGGATTCGTGATTTCATGGAGACCTACCGCAGCCTCACCGGTCGATATCCTATGATTTATACCGCTAATTACTGGTGGAGACAATGCGTAGGCGCAACAGAGTTCGGTAACCACCTCCTGCATCTGGCAAATTACAACTACTATCCCGGTCCTATGCCAGCCGGGTGGGGTAATTACGATATCTGGCAGTTCTCTTCTGAAGGACCTTTCGTTGGAGACTCGAATTTCTTCCCAGGTACGGTTCACGATTTACGTGCACTAGCCACCAACGCGGGGGCAAAGAACCGTTCATGGCATCCTCAACCCGCGCCCCGAGTAGAAACGGCTCCTAAGACCCGGTTCCGAGATGTTCCGCAGAGCTCGCCTTTCTATAAAGAAATTGAATGGTTAGCCAACGAGAAAATTACTACCGGTTGGCCGGATGGCACTTTCCGACCGGACGCAGGTGTAGAACGCGCTGCGATGGCAGCTTATTTCTACCGTATGGCTGGCTCTCCCCCGGTTAATCTTCCAGCACGTTCACCTTTCCGCGATGTAGCGCCTCAAGACCAGTTCTATCGCGAAATTGTCTGGATGCATCAGCAAGGTATCGCTACCGGTTGGGCTGATGGCACCTTCCGTCCGCACGATAGTGTTAACCGCGATGCGATGGCAGCTTTCTTCTACCGTTTTGCGGGGAAGCCAGCGGTGCCCGCAGGCCGTAATTTCTCAGATGTTGGAGCGAACAATCAATTTTATCGAGAAATTATGTGGCTCAAAGGTACTGGTATCGCTACCGGTTGGGCTGATGGCACCTTCCGTCCTTGGCAACCTGTTGAACGGGGTGCGATGGCAGCGTTTATCTACCGCTATAAGCACAAGTAAAACAGTCGCTTCTCATTAATAATCAGGGAGGATTCCCCACAAAACTGTGGGAATCCTCCCTGATATTATTACCCGCTGTACTTTCAGATATGACAGCTGCGTTAGGTATGCATACCTAACTGTTTTTCATGGCTTCAGCTGTACACAGATACGAAAAGGGCCTTCTCAGGTAATTCCTGAGAAGACCCCAATGCAGTATTATGCAGAGTTACTCAACAGAACGGAACGCGACGACTGCATTATGTCCACCAAAGCCGAAGGAATTCGAGATACCAACAATCTCTCCTTCAGGAAGCTCCCGTGCCTGCGTCACAACGTCAAGATCAATCTGCGGATCTTGGTTTTCCAGATTAATAGTAGTCGGAGCTTTGCGGTTGTAAATCGCCAATACGGTAAGCACTGCTTCAAGGGCTCCTGCACCACCCAAAAGATGCCCCGTCATAGACTTGGTTGCAGAAACAGCAATATTCTTTGTATGCTCACCGAAAGTAGCATGCATAGCAGTTGCTTCCGGTAGATCCCCCGCAGGAGTTGAGGTTGCGTGTGCGTTAATATGCACAACTGTAGTAGGGTCAATATCCCCATCTTTGAGTGCTTCGCGTAGAGCTCGTGTGGCTCCTAGAGCATCAGGATCGGGAGCGGTTATATGGAAGGCATCAGCAGAGACACCGGTACCTGCTAGCTCGGCATAGACTCGCGCTCCACGGGCTCGGGCATGCTCCTCTGACTCAAGAATCATAGCCGCGGCACCTTCGCCCATCACAAATCCGTCACGATCCACATCATAAGGGCGTGAGGCTTTTTCGGGGTCATCGTTACGCGACGATAGTGCCTGCATACGCGCAAAGGCCGCTAACGGAAGAGGATGAATTGCTGCTTCGGAACCGCCGACAACAACCACATCTGCTTTACCTGTGCGAATCATATCGACCCCCAACTCCATAGCTTCCGTTGAAGAAGCACAGGCAGATACGACGGTTTGAGCAGCGGCGCGCGCTTTCAGGTTCATCGACACAGCGGCTGCGTTGCCGTTAGGCATTAACATGGGAACTGTCATGGGAAGAACCCTTCGAGGTCCTTTCTCACGCAATGTATCCCACGCATCAAGCAGGGTCCACACACCACCGATACCAGTACCAAATGCTACACCGGTGCGTAAGGGATCAACTTCTTCTGCGGATTCAGCGTCGGAACCCGAAAAACCAGCATCTTCCCAGGCTTCACGAGCAGCGATAAGTGCTAGCTGTCCTGAAGGATCTAAGCGCTTTGCTTCAACTTTGGTGAGTCGTTCTGACTCGTGAGCAGGCTCTGCGAGGCGCCCAGCGATGTAAACAGGCAAGCTGTATTCTTCTACCCAGGGCTCATCAATTTTAGTGATACCCGAGACGCCTGTAAGCGCATTTGCCCAGGTGGTGGGGACGTCGCCGCCAATAGGAGTGGTTGCGCCGAGACCGGTCACCAACACTTTTCGAGACATCTTCACACTTTCTTGGTTATATCGGTGGAGGGTGAAACTAGACAGGTGGGCGCGGTTACTTGCCCGCGCCCACCGTCGGCAGCCTAATTTAGGCTGTTTTTGCGATAAAGTCTACTGCGTCACCAACAGTCTTGAGGTTCTTGACCTCTTCGTCTGGAATAGTAACTTCGAACTTTTCCTCAGCGTTCACTACGATAGTCATCATCGAGATAGAGTCAATATCGAGGTCTTCGGTGAAGGACTTATCCAGCTGAACATCTTCAACTTCAACACCGGTCTCTTCGTTTACAATCTCAGCAAGACCTGCGAGGATCTCTTCTTTGTTAGCCATGAAGGGCTCCTTTGTCATAGAAGTGGTAGCACGCTCCTGGTTAAGAGCATGTGCATAATCGAGTTTATCGTGTCTGTGTAAGTATCTCACACAATAACCCCGAGTTTTTCAAATTCGTACTGTAAATCTAGTGTTTGCAGGTACGAATTTGAGCTATCTCATAAAAGTTATATTCAGATACCTTAAGAATGATCTCGATAACTTACGGAAGAACAACAACCTGTGCCGCATATGCAAGACCGGCCCCAAAACCAATCTGTAATGCAAATCTTCCAGAAAGTTCAGGCTGTTCCTGCAAAAGACGATGCGCTGCCAAAGGAACGGAGGCGGCAGACGTGTTACCAGCATCAGCAATATCTCGCGCAATAGCGACATTTTCAGGCAATTTCAGGGTTTTTGCCATCTGATCGATAATGCGAGCATTAGCCTGATGCGGAATTAATGCACCCAGCTCATCCGGAGTAATACCTGCCGATTCTAAAGCCTGCTGTGCAACTTTTGCCATTTCCCACACGGCCCAGCGGAAGACTGAAGGTCCATCTTGACGCAGGGTAGGCCAAATCTTTTCGTCTTCCTGCACGGGGTTAGCGACAAAATCACGGTTACGGATATCGAGGAGGGAATGGGTCATTCCAACAGTTCCCCAACGAGAGCCGTCTGATCCCCAAATAGTCGGGGCGATACCAGGCTCATCTGATACGCCAACAACAGCCGCACCCGCTCCATCTCCCAACAAGAATGAGATAGAACGTTCCGTATTATCTATAAAATCTGAGAGTTTTTCAACGCCTATCACGAGAACATTCTGCGCCATACCAGAACGAACCATAGCATCTGCCTGAGCTATACCATAGCAGAAGCCAGCGCAGGCCGCAGAAATATCGTAAGCAGGACACCGAGACCCAATGGCATCCGCAACCAGAACAGCTAGTGACGGAGTAGCATACGGATGGGAAATTGTTGAGATAATAACGGCATCAATCTGTTCACCCATCACGTGTGAGTTGGCGAGCGCATCATGAGCTGCTGCGATTGCAAGGTCATTAACGGTTTGGTTTTCGCTAGCTCGATGTCGGGTTGAAATCCCGGTACGCTGCTTAATCCACTCATCAGACGAGTTGATAGCTTCAACGATATCGTTATTATGAACAATCACCTCACCACGGGAAGCCCCATAGCCTAAAATGCGGGAGTAACGATTGTTCTCATATTGTTTGAGGGTAGTCACGTGTTTACTGTTCCTTGAGCTGTTTCTTCGTGGGTCTGATCTGATACGCCTTAAACCTATACACCAAATTTTTCGAGGTCTTCAGGAGCGTTAACGGCGGTGAAAGGTACACCACGCATTGCGCGTTTTGCCAATCCGACGAGGGTTCCTGCAGGTGTTACCTCAATAATATCGGTGACTTCGTCTTGCAACATCTGAGCCATACACAGATCCCACCGCACAGGGTTTGTAACCTGCTTGACGAGAGAATCGAGAAATTCCTGTCCGGTAGCGACCACAGAGCCATCGCGATTACTCAAAATTTTGTGCTTTGGATCTTCAACCGTGATCGTGTCTGCAAATTTCTTGAGTGGTTCCACGGCCGGGGCCATAGCTTCTGTGTGAAAGGCACCAGCAACTTTAAGCGGAATAACACGAGTACGAGCCGGTGGATTCTCAGTGAATTTTTCAAGAGCGTCAAGTGCGCCTGCTGCAACGATTTGTCCACCGCCATTGGAGTTGGCTGCAACCAGCTGCGCCGCTTTAATTGCTTCACGAACCTCTTCTTCATCGCCGCCCAGGACTGCTGCCATACCGGTTGGGGATGCAGTGGCGGCTTGGGCCATGCCGGTGGCACGAACGCGAATAAAACGCATAGCATCTTCATCGCTAAGAATTCCAGAAAGCGCAGCTGCTGTAATTTCTCCTACGGAGTGCCCTGCGAAAAGTAAATTCTCTGTTCCTAGACGAGCAAGCGTTAGACGCCCGGTGACAATACCTGCAGCAACAATCAAAGGCTGGGCAATAGCGGTGTCTTTAATAGCCTCTTCCTCGGCTTCGGTGCCGTAATGGATAAGGTCAAGCTCTGCTGCTTGTGAGAGACGCTCAAGGTGTTCACGAACTCCGACAATCTCAAGCCAAGGAGTGAGAAAGCCCTTTTTTTGAGATCCTTGACCGGGGCAGACAATAGCGTACATTCTTGACCTTTCAAATAGCTCATGACGCTCTCGCGTATAGTATTCTATCGCTTTATCATCGTACGGAGTAGCTCAAAATGCCACATATTATGATAAACGCTCCAGAGATATTCTACTCATCTTTTGTCCTAGCCGGTATATTCCATAAGCGCCCACCACAGGCTCCGCTGGATATTGGTCTTGACATCTTATGCCTTCTAAGCACCAGTTGCTTCTTGTAACGTCATCATTTTTCGCTTACCGCGCAGGGCAAGCACACGAAAAACTTCAATAGCCTTTTCCGCTTCCGTACAATCAAGCTCGCGGATGAGCACGAATATAGGTATCTGCTAAACGTTTCATGGAGACATGGGTATAGATCTGTGTCGTTGAGAGCGATGCGTGCCCTAACAGCTCTTGAACGGTACGAATGTCTGCCCCTCCGTCAACAAGATGAGTTGCAGCAGAATGACGAAGGACATGTGCCCCTGAAACCTCGGTATTCTCAAGTGTACGTAGGATTCGGCTAATATCTTCACGAATTTGTCGAGGGTTTGCACGTTTGCCGCGTGGCCCTATAAACAGGGCAGTTACATCGCGTGAACCTTTGGCTATCCAATACGGGCGCCCTATTTTGACCCACTGTGAAAGAACTTTCATCGCGGGGGTTCCCAATGGTACAACACGTTCTTTATTACCTTTACCGATAACGCGAACCGTCTTATTAGCTCGGTCTATACTCGATAGATTCAAGCCTGTAAGTTCTGAGATACGCATACCCGATGAGTACAGAACCTCTAGAACAGCCCAAAGCCTCAGCATCCGGATATCCTGCGGATTTTCGCGGCATCGCAGTGCTACGGTGTCCAAAACGGAGCTCATCTGTTCCTGACTCAGGACAGCAGGAAGATGTCGGTCACGCTTAGGCGTACTCATTCCCCGGGTAGGATTTTCTACGATGAGTTCTTCCTCATGAGCCCAGCTGAAAAAAGTGCGCAGGGTTGAACCACGTCGAGCTACAGTTGTCTTGGCATTTTGTTTTAGGTGCATAGACCCCAGCCATTCACGGATAAGCTGCAGGTTTACATCTTCAACACGGCTAATTCCCCGTCGTCCGATAAAGCCGAAAAACCCGCAGAGATCAGATATGTACGATCGGATAGTCTCTTCGGAACGATACTTCTCGTACCTGAGATAACGTTCGAAATTCTCGACAATAGGTAAAAATACTTCTCCAGATAAGGCGGGAGCAAGGTCTGGGGTGGAATCCTGCTGGCTTGCTGATATGGGGAGGGTAGGGGCTAATGAACTTTCCGGTAAAACTGCATCGGGCATAGGTAAAGTCTTTGAAAGCTCTTTATTATCATCCCAAAATGCTGCTGTCATTTCTCTTTCCCCCCCTTCTGCCCCTATCTCTTCTGCGAGGTTAGCAAGTCCATGTACTAAGCTATGATGCTGAGCGAGCTGCCTGCCGTATTTTACGCCACCCGAACCCATCGCTTTCTGCCAGACCTTGTTGCGCCAATTGGCTCAGTTCTACCATAGTACCGCGCAAAGGCAAGCCGATGTGGCCCGCAAGCTCCTCCGCCGATCGATAGGTCCGCGGGGACATCATGTCCCAAAGCCGTCCCTGCACCTCCGACATGGTATCGAGAACTGTGCTTTGCTCGTGATCATGACTTTGCTTTTCTTCCTGCAGAGCATCGAACCCTTCACGAGCTTCCAGGATATCTTGTATCTCGCTCAGGATACGAGCATAGCCATCCCGAATAAGCCTGTGACAACCTACAGAGTTCGGAGAGTTAATATTCCCTGGAACAGCCCAAAGTTCCCGTCCGATTTCAAGTCCGTGCCGGGCGGTGTTGAGGGCGCCCGACCTCCAACGTGCTTCCACCACCACAATGTCGTGTGAAAGGGCGGCAATAAGACGGTTACGCTCTAGGAATCTCCACCGTGTGGGGGTATTTCCAATAGATACTTCGCTCAGAATAAGACCCTCCTCCACAATACGGTGCAGGACCTCACTGTTCTGTACGGGATAGAAATGATCTAGACCCCCAGCCATGAGCGCAATCGTAGGAACCGAAGAACTTCCTGCGGCAAGCGCAGCACGATGGGCAGCTACATCAATGCCATAAGCACCACCGGAGATAATAATGTGCCCCTTCTGTGCTAATTCATGTACTAAATATGATGTTGCATCAGCACCGTACACACTTGCATCGCGCGAACCCACGACCGCAACACATTTCTGAAAATACTCTGTTAGTATCCGTAATTTTACGGGATCACCCTTGCCCCACAGGCCATACGGAGTTTCATCCCCTAAATCTTGCAGGTAGTTAGGCCAAAAATCATCAACAGGGGTTACAAGCCATATGCCGCAAGATACCGCCATAGCGCATTCACGTCGAGGTTCAAATCGCTGACGCCCCTGCCATCTCCTACGCTTCTTCGCGATACCACGAGTAAAGTCCTCATAGCTCATGGAATGCTGACCGGGTGTATAACTGACCCCTGCGGCACGAAGTACATCGGCAATTTCTTCGCTGGGTTCTCCCCCATTCCACCACGTTTCCGTCATTCCTTCCGGATTAGTCACGCAATACAAAGTAAGCGGAGCCCCCAAAGTTTTTAGTCCCTCAACGATCAGAGGGTCCGCAGGATCAGCAAAGCGCATAATAAGGGCGGTACATAACCGAATATAGGCTCGCACCTGGCGTATCCGTTCTTCCGGTTCCAGGTTTTCCTCAAATAGCAGCTCGGCTTCTTCATCCTGCAACTTCGCATTTATTCGCCACTGAAACGGTGTTGAACTTTCAAAAGGTTCCGGGATGTACGCTTGGTCTAGGCTTTCAAGCTCTTTCCGGCGATACATCATTAGCTGTTGAAAATATGTATGGTTTTCTACGTCTAAAAGTACGTCTGACATGATATTTCTCTCTTCACTATGCTCGTTTATTCCATCAACGTGGATGATTTTTATAGCCCTTGATGCCCACCTTGCTGCCGCAGGAATAAAGCCACATCAAGATGTTCCTGTTGGGGTGAGGTCGTGCCGTCTAGGTCGCTCAGGGTCCATGCGGTGCGTAACACGCGATCGTATCCGCGCGCTGTTAAAGTGCCCCGGTCTACGGCTCGGTTAAGACCTTGTACCAAGGTTGAGTTCAGCCGAAGCGGTCCGCGTAGAATTTTTCCATTCGTCTCAGCGTTAACCCGTAACCCATAGGGAGATAATCTTTCCACCTGAGCAGCACGAGCTGTGATAATCCTTTCTCGAATGCTACGAGAACTTTCCCCGCGTTCTTGGCTAGCAAGCTCGGCGGAGGATACTTTAGGAACCATCAGATTGAGGTCTATACGGTCAAGAAGTGGTCCCGATAAACGGTTGAAATATGAGCGTCGCTCACGAGGGGTACAGGTGCAATCAGCACCGGTACCTACGTTCATTCCACAAGGGCAAGGGTTGGCAGCAAGAACTAATTGAAACCGGGCCGGGTAAATTGCTGAGGCCGCAGCTCGATCAAGAACTATTTCTCCGCTCTCCAAAGGCTGGCGCAACGAATCGAGCACTGTACGTTTAAACTCTGGAGCTTCGTCCAGAAAAAGTACTCCGCGATGGGCTTTTGAAACGCAACCCGGTCGCGGGATTCCGCTGCCTCCTCCCAAAATAGCGGGTGCAGATGCGCTATGGTGCGGAGCTTCAAAAGGCGGTATACGCACTAGTTCGCTCAAAGATGCGTCCGATGAGCAGAGCGATTGAATCGCTGTTACCTCCATAGCTGCTTCATCATCAAGAAGAGGCAGAATAGTAGGAAGCCGCTCTGCCAGCATTGTTTTCCCAGATCCGGGAGGACCCTGCAACAAAATATGATGTCCCCCGGCGGCAGCAATTTCGAGGGCAAATCTTCCCTGTTGTTGCCCCGCAACATCAGACATATCAGCTAATACCGCAGTATGCGCAGAAGGATTCGGAGTCATCGACTCAACCGGCGCTGGTGGATATTTCAGGTTCTCTGTGCTCGCTCCGAAAGCAGAAAATACTTCTGCCAAACACCGAAATCCGGCAACCTGAATTCCCGGAATTAACGATGCCTCTGCAACGTTGGCATGGGGCACCACTACGCGCGAGTGCCCCGCATCAGCGGCAGCTTTTACAGCTGGCAGTATGCCAGGAACAGACCGCAAAGAACCGTCGAGCCCTAGCTCCCCAAGAAAAACGCAATCGCCGCTAGGATGTAAATTTCGTTCAGCTTGCAGAGCCGCGATTACCATCGCAAGATCAAACCCAGAGCCACGCTTAGGCAGTGTTGCGGGTGTCAGGTTAATGGTGAGTCTGTGCTGTGTTAACGAAATACCCGAGTTCTTAGCGGCAGAGCGAACACGCTCTTTAGATTCGTTAAGAGCTGTATCAGGAAGGCCCAAGAGCACAAATCCGGGAAGCCCTTGAGAGACATCCGCCTCAACATCAACGATATGGCCGTGAAGCCCAACCAATGCTACAGAGTACGTACGTGCAAACCCCACTACGCCACCCCCATCAAGTGTTCGAAGGTGAACTTTTCAGGAGTTCCTGTCACCGCAATAGCATCAACACGAAAATGCCCAAAATCAAGGTTCTCGCGTAGACGACACCATAGTATAGCGAGTTCACGTGTGCGTTTAGCCTTATCACCATTGATAGCTTCAAAAGGATGCCCGTACTCTTCTGAGGATCGAGTTTTAACTTCGACAAAAGCCAGCTCGTCCTGGGGAGTAATAGCAATAAGATCTAGCTCTCCCCGCAGCGGAATATCTAGCCCTGCGGGCGGACGCCAATTACGTTCCAGAATCCGGTACCCATTAACACTAAGAATCTGGGCAACTAGGTCTTCGCCCCAGCGCCCCACCCGATGTGCCTTCGCAGGTCTACGAATCCAGCTTGGCTTTCCCAGTGTGCGGCTCGATGGCGTGCGCGACGTTATAGCTGTCATAGTGGCTCCTCATGAGAACACCAAAACTCATGCGAAGCTCACTAGCTCCCCAGATTCTTGGCGCATAGCAGATGTTCTTGCCTCTACTATGACCGCTGTATCCATAGTACGCGGGCTCTACTCTGAGATTTGTGGAAAACCTAAGGGAGTGGGACACTTTTCTTTGTTATCCACAGCGATTTATGCGAAAACTTCCTATTAACCCCCAAAAATTTGAATCTGAGAGCCGGCTATAAACCGCTATATTAAGCTCAGTCTTTTTGCCGCGCTACGGTCGCTTTTATCCTAAATCATCGGGGAGATCAGCAATTTCTGGCACCGTAAAGTCCTGATTTGGTAGCCGTTCTTCAACATTTACGTCACGAGTCGAAAAAGCTCGAACATTCTTGACGAACCGATTAGTGCGAAAAACATCCCACACCCACACATCATTCATCACGACCTCAAAGTATATGGTTCCCTCCCGGATCTGAGGCGTTACATCGACCTTATTTGCGAGATAAAACCGGCGGTCCGTTTCAATGGCATAGCTGAATAGCGACATAACATCTTGGTACTCTCGGTACAATGCCAGTTGAGCATCGGTCTCATAATTTTCCAGTTCTTCTGCACTCATTAACTTTCCCCGTCTTCCCCCAAAATTTTCAATACTTCGCTGCGACCGATACGTGTATTCGTCAGCTGTTCTTCCGTAGCCGGTAATGACCATGAAAGACGATGGTAAATGCTAGGTCCATACTCACTAATAGCCTGACGATGCGCAACAGACCCATACCCCTTGTTCTTCACCCAGTCGTAGTGTGGGTTCTCTGCCGATAAGGATTCCATAAAGGCGTCACGATCGACTTTGGCAACCACCGATGCGGCAGCTATAGAAGCGCACTGATAATCGCCCTTAATAATCGTGGTGACTGGGCCACTCCAACCTTTTTCTACGGCCGAGTTAGCACCGTTCCATACACGGTGAAGCAATTCCTCATACCGGCGATGTACAGGGTCCATAGAGTCGAATAGATTCTCAGGCGGCGGGCTAAGCCAATCGTGTTTTCCGTCCAAAAGCGCAGCCTCCGGGTATAAACCGCGATACGCCAGATCGGCGAGTGCTCGCTGCGCCGCCAGTCGCAGTGCGTAGGTCATTCCTAAAACGTCTATTTCGGCGGGTGTAGTGTGCCCAATAGCGTAGGAACACCATTTTTGGATGCGCGGTATGAGAGCTTCACGGCGTTTTGGGGTTAGAGCTTTTGAATCCGTGAGTCCTTCAAGTATCCGCTGATTTTGTTGGTCTAACACGGCAACACCTACGCTTACGGGGCCTGCTAATGCTCCACGTCCGACTTCGTCGAGACCAGCGATAAAGCGATACCCTGCGGTAAAAAGTTTTTGTTCATGCTCAAGATTCGCGCTATGCATGTGTAGTCTTATCTTTCCACGTGAAAATGCAAACGGACGAGGGGCTTGGTATCGCCTATATAAACATCGTGTATATGAGATATACAGTTTTATAGGTACGAGGTGGAATAGGATTTTCTTCCTATTCCACCTCGTGAATGGGCAATATGTTTGCGCTGGTCAATTACGGGTTGGGGACCGAGTCGAAGACCTTCTTTTCGTCATCCAACATTCCGAAGTGGTTCAGCGGCCAGGCGATGACGAAAACTGTTCCCGCTATGTCATCTCGTGGGATGAAGGCGTGCCCGTCGGCAATGTGAAACCGGGAATCGGCAGAGTTATCGCGGTGGTCGCCCATCATAAAGTACTTTCCTTCGGGTACCGTCACCTTAAAGGGAATGTCTGAGGGGTTTGACCCGGGATGTAGATAGGGTTCCGTGATCTCGATACCGTTAACCTTGATCTTTCCGCTGCCATCACTTTCTACCGTATCACCGGGCAGACCAATAACTCGTTTCACCAAGTAGTTTGAGGATGTGTCGGGCAGAATGCCAACAAAGGTAAGTCCGTCGGAAATGGGGTTGGAGTTCTTCTGTCCTGAGGGAATCCAGCCCTGTGAGTCTTTGAAGACAACAACATCACCACGTTTGGGGTCATTGAAATACGACCCGGCAACGTTAATGAAGACCCGATCGTTAACCTGCAGAGTATTTTCCATAGACCCTGAGGGAATGTAAAAGCCGCGAATCAGGAATGTTTTAATAACGAAAGCAATAATCAGAGCATAAAGGATGATCGTGCCTGTTTCACGAACTTGAGTCCAAGCCCATTCGCTTACTCGACCCTCAGCTTGCGCCTGTTTGAGGGTTAAAGCCTGTTTCTCTTTTTTCCTTCGCTTCTTTTCTTCTTTAGCGCTGAGAGCTGGAGCGGGCTCTGTCTCTGGTTCTTCCTCATCAGCTTCTATGTCTTCCGTATATTCTGCCTCATCATTACCATCATATTCGGAAAGATAATCGTCATATTCAGCCGAGGCTTCCTCAAAATCTACTGGTTCTTCCTCATATTCCGGGTATTCCACATACTCTGAGGCATCATATTCTTCCGGTTCATACACATTCTGCTCGTCTTCATAAGCATAATCCGTGTACTCGCCCTCTGGATCGTCTTGCGACTCAATGTACGACTGTTCTTGTTCTTCATAGACCAGGCGCTCTTCAAGCTCCCGGCGCTCACGGCGGCTCCGCGGCTGATAGTTAGCTGGGACGGAGTTCTCATCGCGTGATGAACGTGACGAGCCGTACTGGTTAGCCATATCGAAGACCTTTCTAGGGGCGAATGGTTCTTAGCTATTGTATAGGTGTCTGCCCTTCAAATGCAGTTTATTTGGGGGTTTTACGCCTGTAGACATACACAGATGTCAAAAATGGAGACGAAAATCCACGGTTCCAATAATCTTATCGGTTCGGATTAGCCCTCCACCAGGTGCTCCTAGCAAAGACCTAGAGTCAACTGATACCGAGCGATGATCGCCCATGACCCACATGCGTCCGTGCGGTACTACAACGTCAAATTTTGTGGTTGAAGGTGAGTCTTGTGGGTAGATATAAGGCTCGTCTAGAGGCTCTCCGTTAAGAGTTATCTTTCCTTGGTCAGTGCAGCAGGATACGGTATCGCCCTCAAGTGCAATCACTCGTTTAATGTAAACGGTTTCTGTAGGGGCTAAACCCAACCACTGACCTGTGTGTTTTACTGGGTCGTTCCAGAACCCATCCCCTGATTTATAAGGCGACAGTGAACCGGCACCATCGAAAACGACAATATCGCCTCGATGTATGTGGGAGCTATCAGACAGCTTCGAGACTAAAACACGATCCCCGGGCATATAGGTAGGTTCCATAGAGTTAGATGGAATGTAGTAAACATCCGCTATAAAGGTACGGATGCCCAGCATAATGCATAGTGCAAGAGCGCAAGCCACAAGAACAAGGCGCCATCCCCTAACGGAATGACGCCTCATCTGAGGTTCTGCCGAAGAATCGGCTAACTCCATATGTATAAGACCTTGATATGTCTTAGAACTCGCGCTTCTCGCGGATACGAGCTGCCTTACCGTGGCGATCACGCATATAGTACAGCTTGGCACGGCGAACATCGCCGCGGCTAACAAGCTCAATCTTCTCAATTACCGGGGAGTGCACCGGAAAAGTACGCTCAACACCAACACCGAAAGAAATCTTACGCACGGTGAAGGTTTCGCGAATACCAGCGCCCTGGCGTCCAACAACAAAACCTTTGAAAACCTGAACACGGCGGTTCTTACCCTCAACGATGTTCACATGAACATTCAGGGTGTCGCCGGGTGCAAATTCGGGAATGTCGTCACGAAGGGACTTCTTGTCGAGGAAATCAAGAGTTTGCATGTGTTGTTCTCCTGAGTCATCTGCCGCAGGTCAAATAGACTCGATTAAATCTATCGTCCAAGGTGGTGGATAGAAGTTCTAATAACTTAGAACATGATTGATGTTCTAAGGTTCGCACTGTTATGGTCGCTCTTCCCCCTACGGCAGGGGCGTGCCCAGCGCAAACACAGTTTTTTATTATGGCAGATGCTGCAGCGGTGGGCAACTACGAGCTTCTATCGAAGCACGTTTTCAGAGCCTAAGAGGGCGTATCTCTTACGTCTTTTCAAGAGTCTGACGTTCCACTTCTACGTCGCGAGCTATACGAGCTGCGGTAATCGCATCCGGCGCATCTGGAACAAAAATTGCGCGACGGTAGTATTTGAGTTCATCAATCGAGTCTTTGATATCTCCAAGAGCACGGTGGTTTCCGGTCTTAACTGGCGCATTATGACGAGCAGCCGGGTACCAGCGAGCAGCGAGTTCTTTGATCGTCGATACATCAATTACGCGGTAGTGCAAATGCTTCATAAGATCTGGCATATCGCGCTCCAAAAAGCGTTTATCCATGCCGACTGAATTTCCGCCCAACTGCGCTTTGCCCGCTACAGGAACATACTTCTTGACGTATTTAAGAACTGCTTCCTGCGCTTCATGCATAGATACGCCGTGTTCAAGGTCCTCTAATAACCCCGAAGACTCATGCATATTTCGCACATAGCTATTCATGTTCTCGAGAGCGCCAGCGGGTGCCTCAGAACCGGGTTTGATCACGAGCTCCACGCCTTCACCCAAAATATTGAGGTCAGAATCCGTCACAAGAACACCTATTTCAATCAGTGCATCCTGTGTAAGATCGAGCCCGGTCATTTCGCAGTCAATCCATACAATACGTTCACTTGAAATACTCACGCTTTAACTCTACAGATTTTCTACGTACTCTCCCAGCTACAGCAGTTCATAGCTTTCTTATTTTCTGTATCTACCGCCCTAAAAAGTTTGATTGTGACCTATATGAGAATTAAACCTTCTCCACACGCGACCTAAAACACGTGCGAAGAACGGTAGTCTTGTGGGTTTCACACAGGAGACAATGAAGGTGCTCGGGTATTATGGAGAGCGTATTGGATGTAGAGCTAAAACCCCTAGTGAAGGGATTCCTAACGCATGAAAACGCGGTATATGCAGTGGCGGTCAAGATTTTTTACAAAGCCCACCGCAACGTCGCCGCGTCTGCAAAAGTACATTGACAGTAACCGTCTTCGCACGCTACTGCTGGGTGCCTTTGGCTCTATTCTTATCACTCTCAGCTCATACGGCGTTGGTTGGATTGCAGATAGCTCAGGTTTTTGGCGCAACAATCTGATACGCACTATACGTTATGAAGTTTCGTGGGTAATCGTTTGTATTATCGCGCTTTCACTAGGTGCCATGATTATGTGCCGTGAGTGGCTGCGTATCTACCAGAAGATGGGTACCTGGAATAATTCTTCGCTCAGGTGGATGATCGCAATTGTTACCTGCTGGTCACTGCCCCAGGTTTTTGCTCTTACTATTTACAGCCGCGACATGTTTTCCTACTATGGGCAGGGCATGGTTATGGCTCACGGACTGAACCCCTATAAACAGGGGGTTTCTGAGATAGCGAACTTCATGCAAAATGGTGCGGACCCGCAATGGGCTGAGTCTCCTCCGCCCTACGGGCCTATCTCACTCAAAATCGAAGAATTCATCGCTCGCATCGTCGATGGAAATATCGATCTCGCCATTTTCTTGTTTCGTCTTGTCAGTGTCCTCGCCGTTATCGGCATTTTGTTCTTTGTCGTAAAACTCGCACAGCTTTACAAATATAATCAAACGCGAGCGCTCTGGCAGGTAGGCGCTAATCCCCTGTTCATAGCTTCTTTCATAGCGAGTGGTCACAACGATTCCTTGATGACCATGTTTATGCTTGCAGGTCTCTACTTTGCGAAGCGATACCCCAATGTCTATGGTGGCGTTCTTGGCGTTACGATGGTGACTTTCGGCGTCGGGGTGAAGCCTCTAGCACTTGTGGTGCTCCCCTTTGTTGGCTTGCTGTGGGCGGGTAATAACGCCAGCTGGGTACGCAAATTCACTATCTGGTTTATCTCAGGAATTATTCTTCTTGCCGAGCTCGCTATTTTAGGTTACATAAGCGACCTTGGTTTCGGTTGGGTCAGCGCGCTATCTACTACGGGCGGTCAGTACATTTGGTACACTCCCATCGGCTTAGTGATCGGTTTCATTGGGCTTTTCGCACACGGTGATTCCTTCGATGCTGTCAAGAAAATTCTTGAGAATATTGGCAAACTTCTAGGCATCCTGAGCGCGTTAAGCTTCGCATTTGTCGGTCGATACCGTAACGTGGTGCGATACGCAGGTCTCGCGATTCTCGCCATGCTCTTTTTCAGCCCTATGATTCAGTCATGGTACATTCTCTGGGCTGTTCCTATGATCGCCGCGACAGGTCTGCGCTCTCACTTCCAGCTGATGTGGTACTTCGTGACAACCCTGTTCTTTATGGCGTATGCGGTATGTGATCAGCTGTATATCTCACCATATCTGAACGATTTCAACCAGGGAATGGCGCGTCTTATCGCCATTTTGATCTGTCTGGCCTATATCGTCTATCTGATGGCGTTAGACCCGGCAACGCGACGTATGGTGTACTTGAGCTTCCATCCGCATCAGGTAAAGCGAACTATCACACGGATGTGGTGGCAGCTCTTCCCTCAGACACGTGAAAGGCTCCGTGCGCGGCGCACCCGTCAAATATTACAAAAACATTAAGCTCGACGAACACTTGGGGGTAAACCCCTGTCATGGCGCGGAACCAGGCTATGGCGATTCAGGATTTTTTCCATAAATTTGTGTCATTTTTCGAGTTCGTTTACCATAATGTGACTTTTCGGTGTACTCTATAAATGTATTTCACACCGATATCGAAGACAGTGAAATGCATGCCTCAGTAGCTCAGAGGATAGAGCAGGAGCCTTCTAATCTCTTGGTCGGGGGTTCGATTCCCTCCTGGGGTACCTGTACGCACAAGCGCCGTTCCCTCAAATTGAGGGAGCGGCGCTTGTGCTTGTACCGATAACCCCGTAACCACCTGCGCATTCTTGCAAACAGGTGTGTACCGTTATTTCTTCACAGGGTTCGTGTCTTTACACGAGTTCAGCACGTTCTCCATAACGCGTTTTTCATCGGCAGTGACCCATAGCTGATACTTTGCTTTTACATGCACCTGCCGCGCCACATATGTGCATCGGTAGGCCGTATTGCCAGGAAGCCAATCAGAAGCATCGGCATCAGATTTCTGCATATTTGCGGGCCCGTCTGCTGCTACCAGGTTCTCGGGGTCGTTCGCGAGCTCACGACGTTTTTCCTCGCCAATATCTTGAGCCCCGGTCTGCCACGCATTCGAAAGCGCCACCACATGGTCGATCTGAACGGCACTTGAAGACTTCTTACCTCGTTTAAATTCGATTGTCCTGCCGGTATAAGGATCGTCAAGAGTTCCGGTTTGTACGGTGCAAGCACGAGTTCCCGCTTTGAAACGAATATTTGTTAAATCACGACGCAAAATATCATCACGAGTATTACATCCATTATGATCGACATCGTCCCAGGCAGCACCAAATTGCTCACGCGTATACCCGGCTTTTGATGCCCGCTCTTTCACAGGCAGGGCAGCAAGCTCCTTCTTCGCCGTCGATAAGTTAGGTGCATATGCTGTGGCTGGATCAACCGCATCATGCGGGTTCTTGACCTCTTCCAGAGACTCAGTTTTGACGTTCTGCTCTTCGCCGTCCCCTGTAGCAGAAGATGAGGCACTAGGGTTACCCAACAGCCCGCCTTGGCTATGCCGCCCAATATAGATAACGGCAATAATCAGCACGATGATCACAAGAATAGCCAAAGCAGTATAGAGAAAACGCTTGTTCTTAGGATCCATATCTGGAGGCAAAATCTTGCGCGGGTCTACATCGGCAATCTTCTTAAAATCGCGAAGATTCGGCGTAGGAGGCCTTTTAGACTTTGTCACGATGTTCTCCAGTACGTCTACGGCATAGATATGCTGTTAGATTTAGTGCGCTCATAAAGCTTACGAATGATAAAAAATCTCATGCTAAAACCGAATTCACCGGTATTGCACTACAAGGATAGGGGTTTATAGAGCTAGAAAGAAATCCAGAGGTAAAGGGTTTTCTTTACCAATATTGTGACACGTATCAGAAGTTCCCCGCCTCTCCTGTCTATCCACAGGATCAGAATTCTTGTCCCGTTCAGATAGGCTATCCACATGTGCACATACAACGCTCTCTTTATCACACTACATTGAGGCACACTAGAAAAACCGCGCCCCACTCTGACAGGGGACGCACATTATCTAAATAACACACCACCTAACATTTCAGGGAGCTCTATCATGGCTGATACCGTTATCCTACGCGGGTTTACCGCAACCGCCCCACAGCTACGCACACTTCCGACCGGAATTCCAGTCGTCAATTTTAGGTTGGCAAGCACGCCACGCTGGTTTGACTCAGCAACAAACTCCTGGCGCGAGGGACAAACAAGCTGGTACACTGTCTGCGCCTACCGCAAGCTGGCACAAAATATTGCCGCCTCCCTCACAGTGGGAAGTCCCGTACTCCTCACCGGGCGCGTTCGCACACAACAGTGGCAGCGCGAAGACGGTTCTCAAGGTGCATCCGTCGAAGTTGATGCCAGCAGCATCGGTCTTGACCTTACCTTCGGCACCAGCACATTCTCACGCGCTGTAGAGCACAGCGGCACGCAATCCCACACTCAGGATGACACAACAAACCCGATTCAGAAGGATGTATCGCAGGACGGCCATGCCGCTCCCCAACAACCATCGAGTACACAGCAATACCTAAACCGCGCCCTTCAAGAAACTGGACCACGAGGAACAGCATCTTCACCTCAACGGGAATTTTCACAACCCAAAAACACTGTTTCAGCATCTACAGATACGCACCAGACTGTTCAACAATCTTCAGAACCTACAAATAGTTTTGAGTATGAGAAACAAAGCGATCAAATATCTGAAATGGCACCCTTCTAGAATTCAACATCACAACTTCTAAAAACCGCATATAGCGTGCCGCGTATCACCTTGAATTGATTTGTCACAAGTTATCGAACTCATGTAGAGTAGTATCCGTTGCAATCGCGCGGGAAACCGCATGATGTACATGGTGGTCGTAGCTCAGTTGGCAGAGCGCCTGGTTGTGGTCCAGGAGGTCGCGGGTTCAACCCCCGTCGATCACCCCGTCACTAGGGTCGTTATGGTAATCCCCATAGCGGCCCTATAGCTTTACCTACTAGACTTTATATGTTTTATTCCCCTGAGGAAAGAGGATTTTCTGTGCAATCAACTCTGACATTTTCTGAAGACCATGAGCTGTTCCGAGAAGCAGTCCGTGAATTCGTGGCACACGAAATAACCCCTCACTACCCCGAATGGGAACAAGCACATATTATGCCTCGCTCAGTATGGCAAGCCGCCGGAGAAGCAGGAGTATTAGGACTTGCGGTCCCCGAAGAATTTGGCGGAGCCCATCTGCCCGATTACGAGTATCAATTAGTTCTAACCCAAGAACTCGCAGCCGTTGGAGGATATGGGTTTGCGCTCGCGGTGCATCTTCAACAAGATCTGGTGCTCCCCTATTTACTCGCATGCGGTACACATGAGCAAAAGGAACGTTGGCTGCCTCAAATGGTAAGCGGTGACCTCGTGACTTCATGCGCTTTTACAGAACCAGGTGCAGGATCTGATCTGCGTGCATGCCGCACATCCGCAGTACGTGATGAGAACTCTTACCTTCTCACCGGGCAGAAGACTTTTATCGGATCCGGTATTTCGGGGGATGCAGCCCTCGTGTTGGCCCGCACTGATGGTTCCTCTGAACGTGCTTCTGAGGATTCATTTTCCCTCTTTTTCGTCGAAAAATCTGATGGTTACACCCCGGGGCGACAGCTCGACAAGATAGGTATTCGAGCCTCAGACACTGCCGAACTATTCTTCGAGAATGTACGTGTTCCCGCTGAGAACCTTATCGGTGAGCCCGGTCAAGGCTTGACCTATATCAAACAGCATCTGCCCCAAGCGCGTTTAGCGATTGCCGCTGCGTCCGCTGTCATCAGCAGGACTACTCTCAACGCCACACTAGAGTATGTAAAAGAACGTAAGGTTTTTGGGTCTCGTGTGGCAGATTTTCAGAATACCCGTTTTGAACTAGCTAATGCTCTCATGAATACCGAACTTTCCGAACTCTACGTGGCACGCGCTATAGCGGCTTTTAACGCTGGGGAGCTTACCGCTGAGGACGCCGCTAAAGCCAAGGTCTTTGCCTCTGAACAGGCCTGCACAATTACCGATCGGTGTCTGCAGCTTTTCGGCGGCTACGGCTATATTAATGAGCATCCTGTAGCCCAAGCGTTCCTCGCGGCACGGCTACTGCCTATTTTTGGGGGTACAAACGAGCTTCTGCGCGATAACATAGGATTTGACCTACTCGCTGAGTAGACGCCAATATACTCTATCAACAGCTCTTTACTTTGTGATTTCGAGAACGAAGGATTTACCTGTGGCTATTCGCCCTGTTGTTATTTATGGCAATCCCGTTTTACACCGACCGGCTGCTCCAGTCACGGCCTTTGACGATGAGTTCAAAGCTCTTGTTACCGATATGTATGAAACTATGGATGCAGCCCACGGAGTGGGTCTCGCGGCTCCTCAAATCGGGGTAGGTTTACGAGTTTTTACCTATCAGATGGAAAATGAAGATGGTGTTACTCCCCGCGGGTGCATCGTTAATCCCAGGCTAACTCTCGGCAAGGTGTCCGCGGCAGAGCCCGACCCCCATGACGAAGAAGAAGGGTGTCTTTCGTTCCCAGGCTACGGTTTTCCCCTCAAACGTGCTGAGTGGGTTACTGTCAATGGATTTGATGTCGAAGGCAATCCGCTCAGGTTTGAGGCAACCGGCTGGTTTGCCCGCTGTATGCAGCATGAGACCGACCACCTTGATGGAAAACTATATGTGAATCGTCTTAATAAAAAATGGACCTCTCGCATGAAGAAAGTTGTTAAACGCGAAGGCTGGACTGTTGAGGGTAATAGTTGGATGCCCGGTGTAGATCCTGACCCGTTCGGACATTAAAAACATAAAATCATCCACACTACCGGTGCGCCTGATTCTTGATACACAGAATTAGGCGCACCGGTGTTGTATACGAGCGTCATGAGAAGCAGGGTGCCCTATAAGCCGGGTTCTGTCATCGGTACCGATGAAAGCTCTGTACCTGAGGCAATCATCTATCTAGGGCTTATGTTGCCATAAGCGTCAAGCGGCCTACCCGAACACGCGCCGCAGGCTCGGGCGCACTACCCTATCATGGCGTGTTCTGTTTGGCCTTGCTCCGCATGGGGTTTACCTAGCTGAGCACGTCACCGCGCCCACTGGTGGTCTCTTACACCACCCTTTCACCCTTACCTCGATGAGGCGGTTTACTTTCTGTGGCACTAGCCTGCGAGTTACCCCGAGTGGATGTTATCCACCATGCTGTGCTGTGGAGCCCGGACTTTCCTCGACATACCCCTCAGAAGAGGTATCTCGCGATTGCCCAGGCACCCTGCTTCAGCCTTCTATTCTAGCGGAGTTATTATCGCTGCTCTATTTCTGCCCGGTAGAATAAGAAGCATGCTGATTCTTCTGCCTCCTTCTGAGGGTAAGACCCCTGCGCCTCGCACACACGCACCAGTTAATCTTGCCGAGTTATCGTTTCCAGAGCTCACAACCGAACGTGAAGATGTGCTGGAAGAACTCATGCGAGTTTCCGCTCAGGAAGACGCTCTAGATGTCCTCGGGGTGGGTGCATCACTCACGGCGGAGATTGAACGAAACACGCGGTTAGTGGAGGAACCGGCGCATTCGGCAGCTAAAGTCTATACGGGTGTGCTCTTTGAGGCGCTGGATTACGCCAGTTTCTCCCCCGATGAACGGAAGTTGGCTCAGAAGTCCGTTCTTATTTCATCTGCTTTATGGGGTGTGGTGCAACTTGAGGATCATATTCCTGCGTATCGGCTGTCTATGGGAACCAAGCTTGGCGCTATAGGTGCTCTGGCTACATATTGGCGCGGAGTTTTGGGGAATGCTTTGACCGCATACGCGCAGGGGCAGCTCATTCTTGACTGCCGCTCCAGCGCTTACGCAAAATCGTGGGTATCGCCGTCAGCCCAGACATTAGCGGTTCGTGTTGAACGCGTTGCAGAAGATGGTTCACGCAAGGTTGTCTCACATATGGCAAAGCATTATCGCGGAAAGTTAGCGCGTTACGTGATCACTCATACCCTTGCTGAGCGACCTTTTGAAGGCACAGCGGGCATTTCAGAATTCTTAGAGGCGCTTGACCGCGATTGGGACCTTGAATGTACCTTACCGACACCTAAGAAAGCAGGAACACTGACCCTTCTTATCCGTGAATAGATTTTTCAGGTGTGAATATAGTGTGTACTCTTCTGGTATCTACGAGAATTCTCCCGCTATCAACACCCTGGGAAAGAACTGTTGTTCTTAATTTCGAAGTGTGGAGGAAATAGATTCTGCATACCCGGCACATTTTCTAAGAATGTGTCCAGAAAATTTTCCCACAAGGTTTATAACAGTTTTATAAATATCTTCGAAGCTCCTTTACCATATATGACATCCCTGGTACATTGTAGGGAGTCATATCGCACTAGCCATGATGGATTATTGTATGTCTTTCACTTTTAAACTTCGTAAAGCTCCCACAACTATATGCTCGCTTACCCTAGTTGGCGCTACTCTTGCGCCTAGCACCCCCGTCTTTGCAGAGACTCAGCAACCCCAAACCACCGATTCTCAGGGGCAGCCTGCCGTTATTGCACAGGAAGATCTCTCGACCCTAAATCAGGTGGAAGGTAACGCAACTCCGCAGACCGTTTCGCCCCAGAAACGTTTTATTGACGTTCCTGAATCTTCTGCTTTTTATAATGAGATTACTTGGCTTTTTAACCGTAAAATCACGATTGGTTACCCCGATAGCACATACCACCCGAAAGATTATATTGAGCGTTCGGGTATAGCTGTTTATTTCTATCGTCTGGCAGGCTCCCCGCAAGTTGATCTTCCCGAAAAGTCGCCTTTCACAGACGTTTCTCCTAACGATATGTGGTACAAGGAAATGGTCTGGTTCCATCAGCAGGGTCTTACCACTGGCTGGTCTGATGGAACTTTCCGCCCGCATGACCTGGTAGATCGTAATGCTATGGCGGCGTTCTTCTACCGCTTTGCGGGCAGCCCTCAGTTCGAGGCACCTGCTGTCTCTCCTTTCTGGGATTTGAGCCCAGACGAGCCTTTCTATAAAGAGATTACCTGGCTTCGCAGCACAGATATTACGACCGGGTGGTCAGATGGTTCTTTCCATCCCTATGAGCCTATTTCACGTGAAGCAATGGCGGCGTTTATTTATCGTTATGCACATATGAAACATTAACAATCGGATTTTAGAAAAGTATGGCGTGCTCCTAATACAATAAGGGGCACGCCATACTTATACCGTTGCATTATCACCAAAATACTATTCAGGAAAAATAGTAATGCTACAAAATATAAATTTTTCTCACATTTATTTTAGAAGTCCCGTCGAGCTGCTCTGAATATTTTTAGCGAGGTGTGCTTGCTGAACCAGCAATTGGTCCGGTATCTACATGAAAATCCCAGGGGTCGGTATTTAGTGAGGATACCGAAATTTCAATACTGTATCCTTGGTCCGCTAGGGTTTCTTGCAGACGTTCTGCGGCACGGTTCAACCATAAAGATTCACTTGCAGCATGCGAGCAGTCAATAAGCGCAGTATCAGTACCTCGCACAAGTTCTTGTTCACGGAACTCGCTGGCGGGGTGATGCCGTAAATCTGCGGTGATATAGACATCTGCTTCAGACGCCCGCACGGCTTCAAACAAAGAGTCACCGGCACCTCCGCAGAGAGCAACACGACGAATAAGTTTTTGTGGGGATCCCGCAACGCGCAGCCCACCCGCTGTTGCGGGAAGAGCAGCAGCTAGTTCTTTAGAGAGTTCCTGCAATGTAAGAGGGCGGGCAAGAACACCTACACGGCCTGTTCCAACGCTATATTCCTCGCCCACAAGTTCCTGTTGCTGCTGATCAGTCAGCGGTTCGTATCCTTGCAGATTAAGCGCTTCACAGAGAGCCTCGTTGACACCGGCGACGGCGGCATCAGCATTGGTGTGCGCACCGAGCAGGCCACATCCACCTTCAATGAGAGTATGGAGCACGTTGCCTTTGTAATCGGAGTCGGGTATGAAGCTGGTACCACGCAAAAGAAGCGGGTGGTGAGTAATAAGAAGACCGGCCCCAAGATTTACAGCTTCTTGGGCGGTTGCTGATATGGCATCAACCGCAAAATGCACATGTTCGACGGGTGCCTGTAAACGCCCACAAACTAGCCCGGAAGAATCCCAGCTAGCGGCAAGGTGCGGCGGATACAGGCCATGAAAAGTATCAACAATGTGGGATAGCGTAGGTGTTGTCATGATTCTATTGTGGCATCTAGCAGCAGAAAGACGAGCTATTACACGTCCCGTAGCAGACATCGGGTAGGACGGGGAATAATAGTTGATACAGCTATGCTGTAAAGGAATGTACATCTATTTGTGGGAGAGGCCTTATGAAAAGCTTTGTTGTTGGCGGCGGTTGTTTTTGGTGTATTGACGCTGTTTTTCGGCAGTTCCAGGGTGTGAAAGCAAGCGTATGCGGGTATGCGGGCGGGCACACCCAAAACCCCGATTATCGGTCTGTATGCTCGGGAACGACGGGGCATCACGAGGTTGTTCGGGTTGATTTTGATGAATCGGTTATAGGTGAAGACGCGATTTTGGATATTTTCTTCGCCGCGCATGATGCCACAAGCTGGGATCAGCAAGGTGCCGACCGTGGTTCGCAGTACCGTTCCGTGCTGCTGTATTCCTCTGACGAACAAAAGGCTGCATTTGAGGCTGCGAAAGAGCGAGCCCAGTCATTCTTCGACGCCCCAGTTGTCACCGAGATTAAGCCGTTGACTGAGTTTTGGGAAGCAGAAGGATACCACCAGGATTACTACGCAAAGAACCCTTACCAGGGGTACTGTTCCATAGTAGTTGGGCCTAAGGTAGTGAAAGTACGCAAACAATATGCTCATCTTTTGAAAGACTAAATACAGATCAGACCATTATTATTCCCACGGAGAGTTTGAACTCCCGTAAATCTGTCCTTGAGAAATAGAAATTTTCCATGTTTCACGTGCAGGATGACGTTATGATGGAATTAGTACAGATTTGAAAGGGCATCATGACTCTAGTTTCACGTCGCCAAGCTGTGTGCTTGACCGGTACAGGTCTCACAGCGGCAACGGTTACTGCCTGTGCGCCAAAGGTTCAGCCGGCAGGTAATGATGCTTCTCCATCGCCCGGCGGTACCGCATCTGCTGAGAGCGCAGCCTCGGCTGCGGGGGCTTCCCCATCAGCATCGGAGGGCCTGCAAAGTTCTGGGAAGAACTATCAAGGACCTGTAAAACTAGAGAAATACGATTCTAAAGGTGAGTTCAAACCGGGCACCCGCGAGCATAAGGCAGAGAACGTACCGGCTCCTGTGGAACCAGAAAATATGCATGAAGAGTCTGTGGACGGCATGTATTCGTTCATTGCCTTCTGGGTTGAGGCACAAAATTATCTTTACTTAACGGGTGACGGTGCTCTGTCGCGTAAAGCTGATCCGGCTGACGATTACACCGAAAGTATTGATCTTTATAAAGCCTTATACGACAGCGGTGTAGTGTGGGTTCTTGGGGAACAGCATACTATGAAAATTTCACTCAACTCTGCAAAACCGGTGAAGAATCCGCGGAGTGAAACATCGTATATGTGGATTGCTACCGTTGAGTTTGGTGAAGGTACTGAAATCTATAATTCGCAGACTCAGGAGACTTACCCCCTTAATGACCTTATGCAGTCTGGGTCTAGGGTCTCGGTGATCACTCAATATGAGAACGGCGCATGGCGTATGCTCAAGGACGACGGCTCGCAGGCTTCGCCCGGTGGCACTAAGGCTCCTTAGAGATCTCTACACATTTTAGGTGTGCTAGGGTTTTACCGGTAGATTTTATAGAGAACGTATATATTTTACGTTCTATTCTTGTGAAGTTTTTCGCGCAGGCGGAAACGTTTTTTGATGGGAAGGTTTCTCATGAGCTCAATGTCGCGTCGTGGCGCTTTCACTGTTGTAGGTGCCGGTTTTATAGCTACTTTTACCGCGTGCTCGTCGCAGAACAAGGATGCGGCGCCAAGTGCTAGCGCATCTGCCAAGGCTACATCGCCATCACATTCGGCTGCTTCTGCATCTGCTACCCCTTCTGGCCCTAGTTTTAAGGGCGAGTTGAAGTTGGAGAACTACAGATCGTCTGGTGAATTTGAGCCCGGCACGCAGGAGCATCCGGCGCAGCATGTTCCTGTTCCTGTGGAACCCGCGAAACTGCGTGAAGATTCGGTTGAGGGCCTACATGCCTTTGTAACCTACTGGCTCGCGACTTTGAATTATATGCTTTTGACGGGTGACGGTAACTATTTCACGAATATTGATCATACGGGCGATTACACAACTATTGCCGATTTCATGCAGGATATGTACGCTTCAGAGACTGGCTGGGTGACTGGCGTGCAGAACCCGTTGACGATGTCTTTGGATACAGATCACCCAACGAAGGATGAGAAGAACGGATTTTATACCTGGAAGACAACGATGAAGGTTAATCGGGAGTCTGCGGTGTATACGAAGACGACGAACCGTTCGCAGCCGCTTCCTGAGGTTTTTAAGGTGCCGAGCGGGGCTGTCTCGGGCCAGGTGACGGCTCATTATCTTGAGGGAACGTGGCGTATGGTGCACCGTGCTCCTGCCGCAGCGGGTGCTTCTGCCAGTGCGCAAGGGTCTGCGAGTGCGGGCGGGGAGAATAAGTAGGCTGCTCCCCGTTTCTGGTTATTCACATTATGACGCGAGCAGGTTAGGTTTTGCTGAAAAGGTTATATAAGTGCCTTTTAGAAAATCCTGACCCCCTTGGCATTTATAAAGATAAAGAGAATTCCCCGGTTCGCCTGAACCGGGGAATTCTCTTTTCCTAGTGTGACCCCAACCGGATTTGAACCGGTGTTGCCGCCGTGAGAGGGCGGAGTACTAGGCCGCTATACGATGGGGCCGGACTGTTTTTCGGGACCCGCCCGAACAACATATATAACTATACAGTTAAGGAAATACCCCACCAACTCCAATAAGCATGATATGCATCACTAGATTTAAGGGAGTATTCCTCATAGGGTTGAAAAATTATCCCCGCAGGTGCGGGGAAAACAGCGAGAGTGTGGCAGCTGCTTCTTCAGGGTTCGGCTCATCCCCGCGGGTGCGGGGAACATATTCGATGGTGATTTCCGTCATCTCTCCCACTGGGCTCATCCCCGCGGGTGCGGGGAACATGCTCCTTAGAATTCGTTGCGCGGGTCCCAGTCGGGCTCATCCCCGCGGGTGCGGGGAACATTGTGACCCTTTCTAATACCCCGCGGCGTGTACGGGCTCATCCCCGCGGGTGCGGGGAACATAATG
>NZ_KV804815.1:209030-209491 GCF_001811455.1 Rothia sp. HMSC065G12 | reverse complement strand
GGGCTCATCCCCGCGGGTGCGGGGAACATAATGAGAATAGGCAGGTGCTTTTGTGTGCCCCGGGCTCATCCCCGCGGGTGCGGGGAACATCCAGCAGAGAAGCCGCGCACAAAATCACCAGAGGGCTCATCCCCGCGGGTGCGGGGAACATTTACCCCCGCCTGTTTCGGGTAAGTCTAGTTGGGGCTCATCCCCGCGGGTGCGGGGGAACATCCCCTACGCCGCCATACCACCCTTCAACGTCTGGGCTCATCCCCGCGGGTGCGGGGAACATGGATATACTCGAAGAGGCGAAAGGCGACGACGGGGCTCATCCCCGCGGGTGCGGGGAACATTGGTGAATTGATCACCTGCGTAGCGTCGCTCTGGGCTCATCCCCGCGGGTGCGGGGAACATTTTTCCTTCAGAAGGTCAAGGTAACGGGCAAGGGGCTCATCCCCGCGGGTGCGGGGAACATTGGT
>NZ_KV804815.1:0-208930 GCF_001811455.1 Rothia sp. HMSC065G12 | reverse complement strand
GGGCTCATCCCCGCGGGTGCGGGGAACATTGGTGGGGTCTGTGCGTGGTGAGTCGGTGGTTGGGCTCATCCCCGCGGGTGCGGGGAACATGATTGGTCTTTTTCAACGGACGGGTGGGTAACGGGCTCATCCCCGCGGGTGCGGGGAACATTAGCTTTTCGTAGTTAAGAAATTCGCTCATTTGGGCTCATCCCCGCGGGTGCGGGGAACATGTAGAGAGGTGGACGGCATGGCAGATAACATTGGGCTCATCCCCGCGGGTGCGGGGAACATTTGGATCAAAGAAGCTATTTCTAGCTACGCTCGGGCTCATCCCCGCGGGTGCGGGGAACATACACGATCACTGGTGACCTGGCGCAGGGTTTGGGGCTCATCCCCGCGGGTGCGGGGAACATGAGTAGCTAGTGTACGTCAACCACACATACCCGGGCTCATCCCCGCGGGTGCGGGGAACATTTGTAGATAGCTCATGAGCGCATCCTGCGCTAAGGCTCATCCCCGCGGGTGCGGGGAACATGTGAAAGTGTTCGTAGCACCGGGTGGCGACTCGGGCTCATCCCCGCGGGTGCGGGGAACATAATGAAAGGCGAACCTCGCCGGTGGTGATGCGGGGCTCATCCCCGCGGGTGCGGGGAACATCAGAGAGTAGGGCGGGCACTTGGTACTGTTTCGGGCTCATCCCCGCGGGTGCGGGGAACATGTCCTGTTGCATCATTTCGCGCCTGCTCTCTGGGGCTCATCCCCGCGGGTGCGGGGAACATGTCATAGAGTTGTACATAACAGCAGAGCCAAAGGGCTCATCCCCGCGGGTGCGGGGAACATGCGGATGAAGATTATAACGAATGGTGGAAGTAGGGCTCATCCCCGCGGGTGCGGGGAACATTGCCTGAGGCTATGCCTTGTATTCTGGCGTGGGGGCTCATCCCCGCGGGTGCGGGGAACATCACGCGCACTCCGCCGCATGGCAACCGACGAGGGGCTCATCCCCGCGGGTGCGGGGAACATGCAGCCCGTATCATCCAAGCAACAAAAGACCAGGGCTCATCCCCGCGGGTGCGGGGAACATTGTCGTCTAGGCTGATATTGAGTGTTGTGGGGGGGCTCATCCCCGCGGGTGCGGGGAACATACTTTCTGACATGGGGTTTTACCCCCATACCTCAAGTTTTAGTATTAGTTTAAAGCCCATAACCTACTTCCAAGAATACACGATATGCTCTTACCTGCGTCGTGAAGCACGCCTATATCGACTTGCTTTGCTCCATCCTTTTCGAGGTACCAACCCCTTTTTTGGAGTAGACGGACGCATCATAAGTTTAACCCCCTCAAAATCTACAGGCTCCCATGGATAATTATGAATCTTAAAATCAAGACGCTGTTCATTATCTGCCGAGTACACCATAAGAGCACGTCCATCACTACAAGTAACCGTAATACGATTCCATAGATGCTCCCGCACACGCGCACTCACTTTTCCTACAAAAACGCCAGCACTAATTTCTAATAGCCACCTCGTAAGATCACCTCGTAAACCAACCGGGCATGCGGATAATACGACAACAATCATCACTCATCAGCTCCATAGTTGTACCCGCTTTCTTGCTCCTCTCCCCGACCGTTCCAGAGCCCCACGATATCTGCTTCTAAGATATCCTCCGGAACTTCTTCAGGCACTAGTAATTTCTGGATATCCCGGGCCACCCGCTGCATAATCTTTTCACCACGAATACGGTCACGGACAGCACGACGAGTAATAGCCCCAATATCCTGACCTTCCTCATACTTAGCAGTCACCTGAAAAGCCACCGGAATAGTAATCTCAGCCTTGTATAGATCAGCGATGTCATATACAAAAGACCACGAGTTACCGGTATGCACGAATCCCAGTCCTGGCGCGCATCCCAAAGCAACTATTGCGGCGTGAACAATACCGTAGAGGCAAGCGTGTGCTGCTGAAAGAGACTGGTTAATAGGGTCTCCATCTCCAAAATCATTTGGATTATAGCTACGTCGTGTCCATGGAACTCCTGTTTTCTCTGACCAATACCTATACACACGCCTCACCCGAGCACCTTCACGTCCCCGGAGCTGTTGCATCGTGAGCCCATTAGTGTCATCGTCGGGAAAACGCCATGCATACATAGTGCGTGCGACTTCTAGGCGAGAACGCGTATTTGATACTTTCTCTGCCTGAGCAAGGAGTAATCGAGAGGAACGTGCTAAAGACCGACCGTGTGCGTAGTAACGCACCCCTTGCTCTCCTACCCATACAACCGAGGTACCGCATTCTCCTAATAATGTCATGGCCTGATGAGTTACCCGCGTACCGGGTCCCAGCAGTAAGGCGCTTAAAGACGCTGCTGGGATATGGGCGACTCCCCGCTCTTCTGTCACAGTGATTGCGTTGTCTGCACGGTGAATTGTTGCGTGTTCCACATAAATGTAAGAGATTCGTTCTGAGCTCCTTGTTAGCTCACTGATATTGGGCGGAGTTGCCCCAATCATCGTTCCTCCTTGAAGAATGAACAAGTCGATAACACATGTCTACTTATGCATCAGGCGGGGCGCTGTTTGGCGCCCCGCCCACACAATGTGCGCATAAACAAGGTAGAGGTTTTACTGGGCAAGTGGCGCTAAAGTCATAAGACCCATGCCGTAAGCTTTACCTCGACCCATACCGTTAACCAGTGCCTTACGGAACAGCTCAACATCGGTAATACGCAAGGCACCGTCAAACTGCGCTTTACGTAAGGTGACCCGTCCTACATGCCCACCGGTATCACGGCGGCTGAAGGAAAGATCGTGACGGCCCGTCACAGTAGGGGCGTCCTCAAGCTCCTGGCCTTCCGCCGGGATGATCTCGAACCCCCATTGTGAAGCGCGCTCACGCAACCAAGCACTTTGCTGAACCGGTGTTACATGTGGCCATGTCTTACCGCTTTTAACCTGGCGTTTTACCGGATTGGCAGCAAGCCTGAACCCCCATTCCTGCCCGTTCTCCAGTTTCGCGAGTAGGCGCCCGTAGTGGGCGCTTTCCCCTTGCCGGGTATTCCATCCTGCCTGCTCAGCCAGAGCCGAGAAGTCAGGCTTTTCCGGGCTTAGCACATATAGCACATACTGGTGACCGGTGATGTCTAGACGCCATAGTATGCGCCCATCTTCGTTTTTTATGTCTGGCGGATTGGTTGCCATGACGGCTGCGTGCAGAGCCTGCGGGCTGCTTAACAGTTTGCGAGCGCCCCGGCGCTGTGGATTAATGAGGAATTTTGAGAAGTATGTCATGCTTCGGTCACCGTCCTCATAAAGTCAACGTCGCTGTGACGTTTGCCTTTGGGGTTCTCAACTGTCTTAGGTTCGGCAGAAACTACAGCCCGTACTGCATATTGCCGATGTTCCTGGTTAAAGCTCACCGGAACATCCTGTACTAGATCTCCCTGCTCACCAGGTTTTGCATCCCGCAGAATACGCAGCTGTACAGGATCGGGGAACTCAGCGCGGCGGTGCTCAGGCACATGCCACTCTTCATTCCGCAAGGCTTCTTCAGCAGATTCTTCACGAATACCAAGTACAAGGTCATACCCTGCTGGGCAGGAACGCCGCCCTAAATATAACGGGTACACCGGTTTCTTAAGCGCTGACTCGATATTCTTGAGGGCCTCTTGGTCTCCTTCTACAGCAGCCACAAAAACTGCATCTGAAAGATAATAACGAGTGGACAGCGATGCCGAACCGTTCGGGTCTGTCGCCCAGTCCTTCGCGGTCTGGTAGTCGCGCAGTAAAGTGCCCGGCGCGTCCACACGCACCGCAAAGTTAAGCCGAGCGAGGTCATCTACGGGCTCCGTCCGTGCACGTCCTAAGGCTGCGGCTATCAAGCCGATAACGCCAGATTTGCTGGGTTCATGCCCGGAATCTCGACGGCGGTATCGGCTTTGTGTACCCCAGGACTGCATTGGCCCGCTCAGTTTAAGGAGCAGACTAGGCATGATTATGACTCCTGACCAACCAGCTCGGTCAGCTGACTTTCAAGGGAAGCGAGCAGCTCCTTTAAGGTGACAGTTTCTCCCATATTTGACAGTGCTTCACGTAGCTCGCCAAGCGCTACCACGTATGAAACTTTAGACTCATATCCGTAGGCTTCACGGATATTTGCTGCTTCCGTTGCTAATGCATGGGCAGCCGCGAGACGGCGTCCTTCGGATGATTTCTCTGTAACAGGCTTTTCGAATGCATTAATGTAGGAGATCGGGCGATCCTCACGCACCGTTACAATTACTGCCTCAGGCAGAGTACGTGCAGCAAACGTATTCTGTTTACCGGTGGGCATCGAATCAATGAAGGCACGGATAAAAGCGAGGGTAGCTTCAACGGTGGCAACTGCTGAACCGCCTAGGTTAGTTTTCAGAGCGTCCACGTTGATGTTGGCGTAACGGTAAAGGGTGCTGGAGGCCATCTCGATGGTGCCGATCATTCCAGCACCGGTTTCATCCTCAGACTCCCGGATTACGTCGTCGACGGCAGTGTAGTAGTCAAAATCAGGTTCCGAACCATGTACCCCAAGGGCATGAGCCACCTGGCAAGCGGCGTCCACGTTGAAATCGGGGGCGTCGGCCAGCATACGGCCAAAGAGTGCAATATCAACACTATGCTCGGTGTCCAGAATGTCTTTGACTTCCTTAGCGGGGATTTTCTCGCCGTTAGCTTCTATGATGGCGTTGGCAAGACGGTTAATCTGCTGGTTACTCAGGAAGAGAAGGTAACCCGATACAGCGCGGCCAGTATTTTCTTCTCCCTTCTTGGCCTTAGGCTTCTCAAGTTTGATTTTGGCCGCTTTGAATGCATCCACAACAGCTGATTCGGCCTTATCTGGGTCAAAATCGGGGCTGATATTGGTGATGCGGTCTACAATCATGTCGGCAACCTGGCGGGTGCGAACACCGATTTCAGAGCGGTCTAAGTGTTCTTCAAAGTTACGGCGGATGACTGATTTCCATGCCTGGCTAGAAACACGCTGACGGCTCACACCGCCAAAAATAGCGGATTTTGGGCTTCCGGTATCGTCACGGTTAATGTTTGACGGGGGAAGAGTTTGCAAAGCGTGAATATCAACAAAGAACGACATAGTTTTTATCCTTTCAATTAGTTTTTAGAGGTTTCCTCTGAGGTTTTAGATTTCTTGGGTTCGTAGCCATACAAAAAGTCACGGCTCCAGCGCAGAATAACCGCATCGCGTTTTTCAGGATTTTGTAACTGCATGTAATCCTGAGCAAATTGCCCATAGTCAAAAGCAATTTCTTCTGACCGTAGAAGTGTTATGAGGCTACGCAAATAATGCCTGCGTGCCGATTCACTTCGTGCTTTTAACAAAGCGTCGAATCGTTTTTTCATGGATTCGCTGGTCTGCAGAACAAGTTGTCCCACTGCCGTACCAAACCTAAAGTTTGTTACATGCATTGGTTGTGACCGTGATTGTTGATGCAAAGCAAATAACGTGACAGCGGCATAGGTTGCTTGTTCCCCATGGCTAACGGCATCGTTGTATCCCAAGTATCGTTTGGGAAATTGGGGTATGTCTGTATTATTCCCGAAGATAATTTCCCAGAGCTCTGGATGGTTTGCGGGCTCGTCACCTGCACCACGACGGAGCTGTGCTAATTGGGCAGTAGCAAGAGGGCTACCCTGTTTTTCTTTCTGCTCGTAGAGCCACGTGACTTTGCGGGTAACATATATCCGCAAAGTATTATGGTTCCCCACATCATGCATGATTTTCCTCCTGAACACGGGTAATTGTTGAAGAATATGCGAGAGGCAGAAGCTTATACAGTCGGCCGCCAAACTGACGGCGTGCTTTAGCCGTATTGTAGAGCTGCTCATCATAGATAGTTCCTATGGCAGCTTTAGGGCCAGCACTCACAGCAAGCTGGTCAGCCTCATTCTCAACGATGCGATGTACTTTTGACTGCCAGGCAGCGGCTTGTGCAGAGACATCGTCAGAAACGCTCAGATCTGCAAGCCAGCTGCGAAATTCATCTTCCATACGGTGCAAAATACTTTCCGTTACGGAAGGACGGAATTCATATTCCTTACCAGCAGCACGAAGCAGGTTTCCTGCATACTGCCCAAGCGCAATGGCCGCGTCCATGGTTAGCTGAATATTGTCACGCACCATTGCAGAAATTTCGGCACCTTGTTCCGTGAGAATGCCTAGTTCTAAGGTCACAGACTCATCAATAGTCTCTTCAACGATAGAACTTTGAGTACCATACACCATGCCAACCAGCTGAATTTTGGTTTTTGTATCAGGTGAAAAATATTTACCGCTGGAGATTTGACGGATAACGGTGGCAGGTTTGTTCTGCTTTTCTTGAGAGGAAGACAGCCTGGTTAGTAGCGCATCTGCTCCTCGCCATAAGGTGCGTTCGGCGCTGTGTGTTTGAGGCATCCAGACATAGTGAGTTTGAGTAGACTGATTTTTACTAAACCGGTAGGCGGTTAACGGATCGGTATAAGTATTCCGGTCAAGCCACTTATCACCATTCGATACAAGCACCCCAGTGACTCGCCCATTTTCAGGGAAAAGACGAACACGGCGCGATTGCCAGGTCAGAATTTCGCACATGCCAGTTGCAGGCGTTGGCTCGTCTTTATACTTGGTGGGGTCACCACCCGTATATGCACGAGGAGCGGCGGTATCGGGAAGCTCTCGTTCCCAAACAGGCTTGTCTTGTAGAGCAAGTCGATGGTTCTTACCCCTTACCCTTTCAACATTGAGAAGCTGTTCATAATCGATACAGTACAGTAAGGTTTCGGTAAGATTCTCGCCGTGAACGATAATCTTCCCCGTAGCTCCATACCAACCTACGCCGATAGGGTATCCCCTGCCTCCCTTAACACGAGGATCCCCGACAGCACCAGATTTAATGCCCGAATAATCGTATGCCTGCACGGTTACTAGGTATCGTGCCGCTTCAGCGTAACTCAGCGATGTCAATGTTTGCTCGGCACGCATTGAGAAATATTCGCTCTCGGAGTCTAACACCAAACGTGATACAGGTTTTACTTCACATTTACTCGTGTGCAGATCTGCAACCTGCATAAAAGGACGCTCGGCGTCAAAAAGGTCGAAGCGGTTTTGATACTTCTCCAAATAGTCAAAAATAAACTTTAACCGCTCAGGGTCACCCGAACGAACACCCTGAATCCAGTTTTTAGGACTAGTGTATAGCTCTCCATATTCCCCTGAATCTGTAAGAATTGCACGGAACAACACAACAGTAGCCACTCCGAGAATCGCAACATCGGTCGTTGCATCACCCGAATGGATTTTGCGGATTGAATATCCATCCTCAAACAGCTGTTTCAGGGAAACTGTTTGGATTTCCCCCGAAGTGTAGAGAACAGGAATCCATGGTTCATAGTACAGACTGAAGCCGGAGCTCACATTATCTTGCACCGACTGATTACTAGACATGGTCCCTCCTTTCATTATTGATTAAAGTCACACATCAAGAACCATCGTACGATGACGAATTCTTAAGCATGTTCTTGTCGCATACTTCAAAATAAATGATATGAAGCTCATTAGATACTCTGAGGTATCACCAGGTTCAACTGAGCACAGCCCCAGTGTAGACCCAAAGGAAATATTAAGTCAAGAAGGAAGCGTACAAAGTTATAAAATAAGATTAAAGCGAGAAGATCCCCAGAGGAATCTGGGGAACATTTTAAGAAGGAACCGTACAAAAGGCTCATCCCGCGCTTCTCGCCTCGCGGGAACAATGGTTTATAAGTCTAGCCGATAAGGAGTTAAAATGACAGCCGAAAATACTATGCGCCCCAGCCAACTTGCCTCAGTAGAGACATCAACGCTATGGGCCAAAACTGGCTCTGAAGAAACACCCTCTAGAGGCCTTTCCCTACCTCAACACATGACAGATGCAGGGTCTGTAGCTGCGGAGCTTTGGGATAAGTGGCTCTCCCCTGGCACTAAACAGCGCATCATGGAGTTACTCAACCTCACACAGGACGAGGCAAAGTCTTTCGCCTGTTGGGTTGCCGCCACCCACGATATGGGCAAAGCGACACCAGAGTTTGCGGGGCAGTTAGATTCACGTGGCAAAGAAGAGCTCCGCGTATTTCGAGATAGGATTGAAGAACACAAGTTTAATTTTCCTCTTCACCTCACAACACCACCTGCAGGAACCCGATGCCCTCACTCAACCTATAGCCAGAGCATCATTATCAAGCTGCTTACTGAACGTTACACAGACGATGTAGAGACTGCCAAAACAATTGCAAGTATTGCTGGTGCTCACCATGGCGTGCCTGCAGAATATTTTCCAGAAACCGGACGTGCTTGTGCAATTTTTGAGGGGCTTAACGATAAGTGGCATCAAGCATGGCAAGAGCTTTTCGAGATGACACTGGAGCAAACTGGCGCAGATCAGGTTCTTAAGAAACTCATGTCAGGAACCAAAATCCCTGTTTCCGTACAGCTTTATCTCACTGGCCTGGTAATTATGGCGGATTGGATCGCCTCTAATCCCGAGTATTTCCCCATGGGCACATTTAGTGTTGAGGCACAACATGGGCGCCTAAATCAAGGCTGGGAAGCTCTCGGACTCGAACATCCCTGGGCTGCTCATATTGAAAACAGTGATACTTCCGATCTGTACAGTTCACGGTTTAGTTGGGAAAATCCCACTCTGCGACCTATGCAAGAAGTTGTTGTCGAAGCCGCACGTTCGATGAAGGGCGGCGGCATGATGTGCATTGAAGCCCCTATGGGACAAGGTAAAACTGAGGCTGGACTCATCGCTGCCGAAATTCTAGCCCAAGAAACAGGACGCAGCGGGCTTGCTTTTGCTGCCCCTACTCAGGTGACATCAAACGCACTTTTTGATCGGGTCAAAGCATGGGCGCAAGGGCCTGCTGCAGGTTCTGAACCGCACACTATGTTTTTAGGCCATGCGAAAAACCAACAGCAAGATTCTTTCCGCTACCTACAACGAGCTGATATCTTCGATTCAGAAGCCGACGTTGAAGGGAAACAGAGTATACGCCCTAATACTTCAGTAGCACGTCACAGTTGGATAGGCGGTCGGAAACGCGGCATTCTTTCGACCTTCGTTGTGTGTACTATCGACCAGATTCTTATGATGGCTCTACAGTCACGCCATGTGATGCTTCGCCACCTTGGGTTAGGTTCTAAAGTCGTCATCATTGACGAGGTGCACGCTTATGATGCCTATATGGGTGTTTATCTCAAGGAGGCACTCCATTGGTTGGGTCAGATGAACGCACCCGTTATTCTCATGTCGGCTACTCTACCTGCACATGTTCGCACCTCTTTGATGGAAAGTTACGCGGAAGGTCTTGAAATTCAGGATTCTACTGAATGGGATTTTGATGATTTCGACTCAGAGAATGTTACCGAGCCTTCTCTCGACCTAGATTATCCAGTTATTTATACGCTCACAGCCGAGGATGGTTACACGCCACGTAAATGGCAGGTAACTGCCCCCGAAGAGCAGGTAACAATCTCCATTCGTCAGATAGGTGACGAGTTCACCGACTTTGATAAAATGCTGGAACCCTTAGAAAGCGGGCACGGCTGTGCCGCAGTTATCTGTAATACGGTGGGTCGGGCTCAAAACGTTTACGAGCATCTTCGAACAAAATTTGGCACTGACGTAATGTTGACCCATTCCCGTTTTACCTCTAAACATCGTGCGGAGAAAGAAGCTGATTTAGTTTCGCAGCTCGGTAAAGGCGCTCACCGAGGTGATGGCCGCCCAGAACGTTTAATCGTGGTGGGAACACAGGTTATCGAGCAGTCTCTCGACCTCGACTTTGATGTCATGGTGACCGACTTCGCCCCGGTAGATTTAGTACTTCAAAGGCTAGGCCGCCTGCACCGTCATGAGCGTGATGACTCAGAACGACCTTCCGAGTATCGCTCACCCATCTGCTACGTTCGTGGTGTTGAAATTTTTGGTTCTGAAACTCAAGTCCCCGAGTTCCCCAAAGGTTCACGTTCGGTCTACGAGCCCGCTATCCTGCTCAGCAGTTATGCGCAGTTACTCCCCTATTTTGACGGCAAAGCTCTGCGCATTCCGGAGGATATGAGCGAGCTTGTTCAGAAAGCATACGAAGATACTCCAAAGTACCCTGATGCTTGGAACGATGCATACCAGGAAGCATGCGAAGAATTCAATAAGAACCGGGAAACCGCTGAGCATAGGGCGCAATCCTACTTACTGAAACATCCAGGTGCGCAAACCCAAACAGTGATGGCTGATGTGATGAATAATTACATCAACACCAAAAACGGAACACTCTCAGAAGACCAAATCGGTGAGGCACGTGTACGCGATAGTGACGCTTCTCTTGAGGTGATTGCGATAGTGGTTGAACGCGATGGGGACGGCTACATTGACCGCTACCGTACGATTCCCAGCGCTACACGGAAAAACCAGGATATTGACTGGCACAATGCAAAGGATCCAGAGGAGCCCACAAAGCCCCTAGCCTTCGAGCTGTTAGCATCAGCTATACGTCTGCCCTACCAATACTCGGATTCTCCAAAGAACAGGGTTAATGGACAACTCCGCTTTGATGCTGCCATTGAGGAGTTAGAAGACGAGCGCATTGACTCGTGGCAGAAAAGCTTTATGCTTGCCGGTGAGCTAATTTTGCCTTTTGAGCTACAGGATTCCGGTTTCTACGAGGTAAAGCTCGTCGATTATCTTCTTCGTTACTCTCCTGAATTAGGCCTTGAGGCCATTCAAATTTCTGATGACTAAAGAAGGTTTATAAGCAACATAAAAGTCCCGGTTCTCTAAGAACCGGGACTTTTTTACTTGTGCGCGATACTGGGTTCGAACCAGTGACCTCTTCCGTGTCAGGGAAGCGCGCTACCGCTGCGCCAATCGCGCCTACAACATCAATGTGTTGTGCGAGGTGAGGACGGGATTCGAACCCGCGTACACGGCTTTGCAGGCCGCTGCCTAACCACTCGACCACCTCACCGCATACACCTCTCGCGAGATGAGCTCGAACTCTAGGAGTCCTACGAGCGGTTGACGAGACTTGAACTCGCGACATCCACCTTGGCAAGGTGGTGCTCTACCAACTGAGCTACAACCGCTTATCAGGTGCTTTTCAAGCATCAACAACAGGCTTTACCCGTCACACTGACAGATAAATACTATACGGGTTTTTTCATCGTTTGCCAAATCTTTTGCCGCACTTTTTAGGCCAAGTGTCAGCACTAAAAACCTTACGACCTTCTACACAAACAAGGTCGCAAATATCAAGCACAGCATTCTACGCTATACCGCAATGCCATGAAGTCTAAGCCTCTGATTCCCCTAGCAAGCCTTCACGAGCGAGCGCCGTCAGACGCGAGACGGCACGGAAGTACTTCTTCTGGTAACCGCCAGCAAGCATTTCGGGTGTGAAGACCTGGTCGAAAGGTACACCGGATGAGACGATCGGCAGGTCTTTGTCGTAAAGACGGTCAGCGAGCACAACAAAGCGCAGCGCTACCGCTTGCTCGGTAATCGGGTGTACATCGCGCCAAGCGATACCCTGCAGACCGTCGATAAACTGGCGGTAACGGGAAGGGTGCACTTTCGCTAGGTGTTCGACAAGCTCTGAGAAGGTATCGATACCCACGGTTTTTCCATCGAATACTTCCTCAACCTTAGCGTCGAACGCGTCGGGAGTTACGGGTTCCGGTGCAGCTGGAAGACCGCGATGACGGAAGTCTTCACCATCCACACGGTGTACTTCGAATTGTTCGGCAAGTACTTGGATTTCACGTTTGAAGTCTTCGGCGGCAAAGCGTCCTTCGCCGAGGGCACCAGGGAGGGTGTTGGAGGTTGCTACGAGTTTGACGCCCGCATCTGCGAGTTCGCGCATCAGGCGGGACATGAGCACGGTGTCACCAGGGTCGTCAAGCTCAAATTCGTCAATGCACACCAGCTTGTAGCTGCTGAGTGCCTCCACGGTTTTGCGGAAGGTGAGGGCACCAACCAGGTTGGTGTATTCAACGAAAGTACCGAAGGCTTTGGGCCCGTCAACATAGTGCCATAGGGAGGCTAGAAGGTGGGTTTTCCCAACACCGAAGCCGCCGTCTAAATAGAGCCCGGATTTTGCGGAGTCTTTCTTTTTACCGCCAAAAAGTTTGCCGAAGAACCCGCCGGAATTTCCTCCTTTGTTGATTTTATCGCCGAAGGTTTTGAGTTTTTGTACTGCTTCAGCTTGGGAGGGCTGGTTTGGATCGGGAATATAGCTGTCGAATGACACTTCACCGAATCGTTCTGAGGGACGAAATCCAGCGAGAAGCTCTTCTGCTGAGACGTTTGGGATACGTTCGGTAAGGTGTTCGTAGGTGACGGGCACGATATAACTTTCTGAGTGACGTCTATGTTACTTGTCTTAAGTTTAGTACGGATGTGCTGAGCTTGCCGCAGCCCGGTACTCGGAGTGCTCTCTCCCTCGGGTACAGATGCGGTGAAAACGCAGTAAAACCCGGGACTATGCGTTTTACGTGGTTTTAGTCATGTGTGATCTAAACCTTGAAAACACAGTCCCGGGTTTAGTCGTCAGGGGTGAATTCTGCGTGAGATTCGGCAGAGACTTATGAGAAGGTGAGCGAGTACAGCTGCACTCTGGGCGAGACCTTGAGCTCAATAACTCCGCTACTTTGCTCATCGCCGCGCACAATGTGGTGGGCGTTGGGAGCGCCGTCTATGTGAATCTTTTCCGTTGTACCATTGCGCCGCACTTCGATGGTACCGCTGCCGCCGGCAACAACCTGCGCTCCGTGGGCACGATAGTTAATCCGCAAAGTGCCGTCGTTTCCTTGAGGCTCAATACGTTCGGGGGTTATAGACCACGTACCGTTGAGGTCGTATTGGTCAACAGCTAGACGATCTGCCGGTTTGAAGGTTCGGGTTCCGTTAGAGTAGCTTTCTTGCCCCGCAAAGTACATTGCGCGCTTAGAGCCCAGATACGTTTCAGGAGTTCGCGCATCATGCGCGTTTTGTGTTTCCTCTTGTGCATCATCCTTGTGAATAGGGTCTGGAAGCTGCACTTGTGGATTTGCGGCTTTGAGAAGTTCGCGTACCTGTGCCTCGGTCACCTTATGCCCACCTTCACCATAGTGAACAGCACGAAGTTTACCTTCACTATCAATGAGATAGTGTGCAGGCCAATAGCGGTTGCTGTAAGCACGCCAAATAGCATAGTCGTTGTCTTGAACTACCGGGTATTTAATACCTAGGTTCTCAATGCCTGCCTGGACGTTCTTACCTTCGTGTTCGAACGCATATTCCGGCGTGTGTACTCCCACTATTTCTAGACCATAATCATGGTATTTGGCGTAGAGCTCATTCAGGTGCGGTGCCGTCCTCTGACAGTTAATGCACGAGTATGCCCAAAAATCAACGAGTGTAACCTTTCCGCGCATATAAGCGATACTTGGCTGATTCTCAGTGTTGAAGTTACCAGTGCCACCCGCTAATTCCGGGGCTGAGCCGCAGTCCTGCAATTTTTCTTCGTCGGGTCGGCACGAGCTTATCGACCCACCGGTGGAGGAAGAAATAATATTATTCTGCGTATCTTGACTGATAGTCTGCTCAATCCCTTCCGTATAATTCGGAATTGCGCGCTGTAGCTGGGCGGGAACGTTGAATACTAGTCCGATTGAAAGAGCGATCAAGAGTACACCCGAGGCGGTGCGCACTCCACGCTGGTGGTTGCGGAACGTCTTAACTCGTTCTGCGATGCTCCGCCCCGCAAGAGCAAAGATCAACAGCGGAATAGCTGTTCCGAAAGCAAAAGATAGGGTGAGTGCTACAGTTTCGATACCGATGTTTCCGGTTGCGCCAGCAAGGGTAATAGCTGCAAGAACCGGACCCGCACAGGGCACATAGACGAGACCGAGAGCAAGCCCCATGAGGAAGCCGCCACGTGTGGTGCTGCGTTTCGCTCCGAGTTTTGAGAATTTCGCGAAAGGTTTTTCAAGCAGGCGCTCCAACGGGGGTATAAGCATGCTCAGCCCAACAATAATGAGGAAGGTGATACCTAAAATCCTCAGCGTATCTTGCGGCAAGTGCAGGGCAGCAAGAATAACCGAACCGAGCAGGGTAAAGAGGCTGAAGCTCAGAACAAGCCCGCCTACAACTTGATAGGGACGCCAGCGTGATGCAGTACGCTGCATGGGTGCTGGAGCTGCATTTCCGAGAACTGCGCTTCTGCGCGAGAATAAGGCTTGCACATTGTCCGCAGAATCTTTTGCTGTGCCTGTTTGTCCAAATTCGGTGGATGCAGTGCGCGCTGAATCTGCACCGCCAGTGACGAGAATAACGGGCAAGATAGGCAGGATGCAGGGCGAGATCCCAGTGATAAGACCACCGAGTATGCCTAGGATGATGAGCGATAACAGCATAGTTATTTTCCTCATGGATTGGTAATGCGAGGCGATTCTGCCTCACGTGTTGTCATGGTTATATTCGGAACGAACTGCGGTTTCGGTTTGGTTGAAATTATTTTTATAGCGATGCCTGCACAATTGGCAGAGTCTTGATGAGACCTTTTACTGCGCAATATTCAAGCTCATGGATGTTTTTCTCAAGGTGTTGCGAGAGGTAGTCGGATACATCATTTAAAAATTTTTCTGAGGTTTTGCAATCCGAGCGGACTGAATGTTCCGAATACCTAATGAGTCCAGTTTAGGATTCTGAATATTTTGCGATGGTGCGGGCGCACCTCCGCGTTACCTGTGCCGATATAAGATTGGAGTTACGTATGTCCGTTATTCTTCGCACTGCGTCTTTTGCAGCTGTTTCTCTAGCCCTCGTTGCTGGTGTTTCTGCATGTTCTTCTAACGCTTCTGATCAGAACTCATCGCCAAGCGCATCGTCGAGCTCTTCTGCATCATCCACCCCCTCTTCTTCTGCCATGATGAGTTCAGACGCTATGATGTCGCCTTCAGCTATGCCGAGCCAGTCTGCCATGTCTGGGGACAAGATGGATGGCGACCACGGCAAGATGGACGGCGATAAAATGCAGGGAGATCATGACAGCATGAAGCATGATGACAATAAGATGGACGGTGACAAAGGGGGCAAGATGGAAAACAAAGACGCCATGATGTCTCCTTCGGCTTCCGCCATGTCGAAGTAATATTTTGCTGGTATGCTGCTTTACACCCTGGAATATTTTCTAGGGTGTAAAACATACCTAAACTTCGCTTATCACCGACACAATAATCAAATGTCATCATAGGGCGTGAGATGATATGACCATGACTTTTTTGGATCGTCAGGTGACTTCGGCGTATCAAGAAGCTCAAAAAGCCACCCAAATTCCTCAGGAATATCAGCGCTTAACTGCGTTGATGGAGTGTGCTGCTGCAGGAAACGAACATTGTTTTGAAGCTCTATACGATGCCCTTGTTCCGCGTCTGTACGCGCTTATTAACCGCATTCTTCATAACCGAACGCATGCGGAAGAAGTTACTCAAGAAGTTTTTCTAGAAATATGGCAAAAAGCGCCTTTATACCGTGCAGAACGGGGTACTGTGTTGTCGTGGGCTGCAACTATTGCTCACCGCCGTGCGGTTGATCGGGTGCGCTCCGTTGCAGCCTCCACAGAACGTGATTTCACACGCGGTCTTGAGGAATATCGCGAATCTTATCATCACGTTGATGATGCAATAGCTGCTTTTATGGATACTGAGGAGATTCACCATGCTCTATCGGGTATTCCACGCGAACAAGCCCAGCTGCTCACCATGGCATATTTCGGAGGTAAATCACAGCGCGAAATCTCCGATGAAACGGGCATTCCTCTAGGAACTGTCAAAACCCGCATGCGCGCTGGCATGCAGAAACTACGCGAACGATTGGAGGGCACCCGTGAGCACTAAAGACTATCCCGAAGATTTCCCCGATAAACTCGACTACGCCCTCCACACGCTTTCACCAACGCAACGTATAGCGTTTGAATCGTGGGCTCCCAAACACGAACGCGAAGATGCTAAGGCCGATGCTGCGGTCCTCTCTGAGGTTTTTGGTACTTCGCTCACTCCGCAAGAGCCGTCCGCTGAGCTTAAAGCTCGTGTGATGGCGCAGGTTGCGCATACCGAGCAAATCCAGCCAGCTAATGAGCTAGGTACAGATGACGTGAATGCCGAGCATAAGAGTGATCATGCCGATTCCGAAGGTTACTTTGTATCAGATAGTGCAGACAACGCTCAAGCTATCGCAGACTCAGAGAATTCCGCTTATGCACGAGCTAAACGGCGTTGGTTCGGGGCTCAGGGTAAATTCTCACCATCTCGCATGACGGCTGCGGCAAGTATTATTATCGCTGCTGGTCTGGGCGTATGGGGTTTCACGCAGCACCAGCAACTAGAACATACCTCCCAGGAGCTACAAGCCGCGAGGGCGTCCTCTTCGGCCCCAGCGCATCCGGCAGCTGCACGGCCCGGCGACCAGTCGATCGTCGAGCAAATCAGCATGGCTCCTGACCTTTCAATGGCTCAAGGTAAAGTCAACGGCATGCCGGTATCGGTCATGTACTCCCCTTCCCACAACATGGCGGGTGTTTCAACGACAAATCTGCCTGCGCTGCCCGAAGGAAAGGTCTATAAACTCTGGTTTTACGATGCTCAGGGCAATATTGTGGGATCTGGAATCCTCAATTCTGCTGGCCGCGGTGCCGGGATCACAACCATGACAGAGCACGATCTGAGTACGGTCACCGACTTTGGTATCTCAATTGAAGATGAATCGGCTAATTCTCCTAGTCAGAAACCCGCTATGCTGGAAAACGTTGTGTGACCTAACGCTTGCAGGCACCCCATCCCTACGCAGGTAAAGGTGATACATACCTTAGGGGTTCACCTTACGTTTTCGTAGAATAGTCTTCATGGCTAAAAAGAATAAAAGCGGCAAGAAAGGTGCCTCCACCGCTGCGGTCGCGCTCTTGAAGGAAACTAAGACTCCTTTTGAGATTCGTGAGTACGAGCATGTGGAGGGAGAAACCTCCTTTGGGTTGGAGGCCGCGCAGAAACTTGGCGCCAATCCTGAGCAGGTATTTAAAACGCTTCTTATTGTTCATGACAAAGATTTTGCGGTGGCGGTAGTGCCGGTGAGTGGGCAGCTAAACCTGAAAGCGGCGGCACACGCCCTTGGTTGGAAGAGCGCCTCCATGTGCGATCCGAAGGTTGCCGAGCGCCGCACTGGATATGTGGTGGGTGGTATTTCGCCGTTAGGGCAGAAAACTCCTTCCCCCACGCTTTTGGATGCCAGCGCTGAGCAGTATCAAACTATCTTGGTCTCTGGCGGTAAACGCGGGCTTGATATTGAGCTCTCCCCCGCCGACTTGCTTAAACTCACTGGCGGCAACTATGCGCCTCTTCGCGCCTGAGCAGCCGTGTCTTGAGTTGCGGATCCCTGCAGCGAAGGACGCCGCCGAATGGTATGCGCTGTTCAGGGATACGCGCGTCATGGAGTATTTGGGGCGACCCGCAGATTCACTCGCCCACTATGAGGATATGGTGGTGCGTACCCTGTACCACCGGGAACAAAACCCGAGCCAGCACCGTTATAACGACGACAGCTCATAAGAGAAGATTTGAAGGAGTAGCAGTGGGAAACTCATTACCGGGTGTCGGTAAAATTGCGAAGAATTGGCGTGAAGTTCTCAAGCCCGAAGAGTACGTGGTACTGCGTGAAGGCGGCACCGAACGTGCTTTCACCGGTGAATACTGGGATACGAAAACCGAGGGTGTGTATTCGTGCCGAGCCTGTGGGACCGAGCTTTTCCGCTCTGCTGAGAAGTTTGAGTCGCACTGCGGCTGGCCCTCTTTCTTCGCTCCACTCGCCGAAGATCGTGTGCGGTATCTGGAAGACACCACGTTAGGGATGCGCCGAGTAGAGGTACGTTGTGCCGCCTGCGATTCGCATCTGGGTCACGTGTTTGAAGGCGAAGGATACGATACTCCGACTGATCTGCGGTATTGCATCAATTCTGTCTGTCTCACATTGGAACCGCAGAAGTCGTAAGCTAGAGCTATTTACGAGACAATACTGCTGTTAGCCGGTGCCGATCCTTGGGTTTTCGGTATATTTGAAGAAAAATGTAACGCACAGCGGCAACGGGTAGAATGGTGGAGTTATTGTTTTCAGCCCCGTCGAGGGAGCTACCAGAAACGGATATTCAAGGAACCACTTTCAGATGAGTCTCAGCCCGAGTACCGAGCCTATCAAACTCCCACCTATGCTCGGATTACCTGCTGATTTCACAGTTCCTGATGTTATTCCGCTAACTACCCCGTCAGTTCCGGTCCCCTCCATTATCAACACGGAGAGGGCGCTTGAACGTGCTGCTGAATCTTTGCGTGCTGCATCCGGTCCGGTTGCAGTCGATACGGAACGCGCACAGGGTATACGGTACGGGATCAGGGCTTTCTTGGTGCAGCTGAAACGCGAAGATAAACTCTACCTGATCGATCCCGAAGCTTTTTCTGACCTTAGGATCATCAACGATGCTCTAGCAGATGCCGAATGGATTATTCACGCGGCAACCCAGGATTTTCCAAGTCTGGATCTTCTTGGAATGCGACCGCGTCTTCTCTTTGATACCGAGCTCGGTGCACGTTTAGCGGGCCTGGAACGGGTGAACCTGGGAGCTGTTGTCGAAGAGCTTCTGGGGTACAAACTTGAGAAAAAGCACTCCCAAGAAGACTGGTCACAACGTCCTTTGCCAGAGTCTTGGCTCAACTATGCATGCCTTGATGTTGATGTACTGGCAGATTTACGCGATGCCTTGGAAGAAGTTTTAGAAGACCAGGGAAAACTTGAGTATGCCCGCCAGGAATTTGCCTATCTCTGTTCACTACCGCCCGCTGACCCCGCTGCGAAGAAAGCCGAACGGTGGAGGAAAACGAAGGGACGGAACACGCTCCGGTCCGTACCGCAACTAACAGCCCTGCGGAATCTTTGGTTCGAGCGCGATAAATTAGCGCAGAAGAAAGATATAGATTCTAAGGCTTTACTCTCAGATGCCGCGCTCGTTGAGGCTGCGCAGAAAATGCCTCGTAATGTACCAGCTATCATGGCGATTCCGGGGTTCCGTACTCGACTGTTGAAACGTGAAGGCCCTCGCTGGGTGCGTGCGATAGTATCAGCTTCTCGGGGTGAGGACCCGGCGCCCTACACCATTCCGGCAACCGCCCCTCCCCCGCTTAAGGCTTGGGAAACGAAACGCCCTATTTCACTAGAGATTCTTAGCGAAGTGCGGAAGATAGTACAACGGGAGTCAGAGCGGCTCAATATTCCAGCACAGAATATTATCAGCGCTGATTGCATACGGCGTCTGTGCTGGGATCCGCCCGAGCCTTACTCTCAAGAGGCCCTTCTTGAGGCTCTTCGCTCGCATGATGTGCGCCCGTGGCAGATTGAAATCCTCACCCCGGATCTTCATGAAGTTTTCCAGCGACACCTTGGCTAACGCCTTAACACATGGATCTCTCAACCCAAGAAAAATATGGAGGCGCACGCCACACAACAAAACGGCTTATTCGCGTGCATACGATTTATCCTCTAGATTTATAAAAGAGCGACACGCAGCTATCCCACAGGTACGGTCGCCTCAGCATCACACAAGCCCGGCTTCACACACCGGGGAATTCAAGGAGGAACGATGAACGAAGTACCATCGTGCACCTGTTCGTGCGCACAATCAGAAATTTCTGGGCACGAGCCAAACTCTCAGAGCATTCAGGAGCTGGAGCATAAACTTTCGCGCCGAAATGCACTCGTGGCGGGGGCTACAGCTACCGCAGGGGCTCTTGCTTTAAGCGCCTGTGCCGAAGGTTCCAGCGGTGGTGGTGGAAGCGGCGGTAACGGTGCTGCCGGGCCAGAGTCCCCCACCGATATTGCGGCTGCTTCGGAGGTACCCGTCGGCAAAGCGGCGAAACTTACCAAAGGCGGTGTTACCGTTATCGTATCTCAGCCTGAAAACGGTGTCTTCAAGGCTTTTAGCTCCACCTGCACCCACCAAGGATGCCAACTCAACGTACAAAACAACAGCCAAATTGTGTGCCCATGCCATGGTTCTCAGTTTGCGCTCGCCGATGGCTCAGTCAAAGGTGGTCCGGCTGAGTCGCCGTTAAAATCCTATAAAGCAGAGGTGAAAGACGGCAGGATCATTGTTGGAGGGTAATATCTTTCACATATGGGTATTGACGGTATATTAGTTTTTAACGTCTAGATTTTACGTCAATAAAAATGTTGGGGGTGTGTGAAAATCTACACACCCCAACGTTTTATTTTTTTGCACTCGGTCAAGCACCACAAAAATTACTGGGTATGCCGCGGTTTTTGCCCTTCCTCACGTGCGAAGGGAACCTTATCGCCCGCAAGCTGCGCGAGAATATCGGCAGTAATGGTTTCCGCGCACAAACCAACATCTTCCAGGATTTCCTCGCGCGACGCATGCGGTATAAATTCTGCCGGTAAGCCGAGCTCACTCAACGCCGTGTCTACGCCAGCCGCACGCATCTCTTGACGAATGCGTGAACCCACACCGCCCGCGCGCACACCATCTTCGAGAGTCACAACAATGCGGTGGTCTCGCGCAAAATCCACCACCGAATGCGGAACCGGCATAACCCATCGCGGATCAATCACCGTCGAATGGATGCCCTGCTCGGCAAGGCGCTCAGACACTTCGAGCGCTACCCGTGCCATAGCGCCAACGGCAACAAACAGCACATCGCGCTGCCCAGTTTCAGGATGCGGCCGCCCGGTGCGGGTCAGCACATCCACCCCGTCAGAGCGGCGTTCCAGGGCAACGATATCTTCACCCACCGACCCCTTTGGGTACCTGACAACGGTCGGTGCATCATCAATAGCAACGGCTTCACGAAGCGCTTCACGAAGCGTCGCAGCATCGCGTGGAGCGGCCAAGTTTAACCCAGGAATAAACTGCAGAAGCGATAAGTCCCACATGCCGTGGTGACTTGCGCCGTCAGGTCCAGTAATGCCGGAGCGGTCAAGAACCAGAGTCACGCCTGCCTTGTGAAGAGCAACATCCATCAAGAGCTGATCGAAGCCGCGGTTCAAGAAGGTCGCATAAAGCGCCACCACAGGGTGCATACCGCCGTATGCCAAGCCCGCACTCATCGCAACGGCGTGCTGTTCTGCGATACCAACATCAATGACTCTGTTCGGATGCGCTTGCGCGAATTCACGTAGGCCAACAGGAATGAGCATGGCACCGGTAATGCCTACAATATCTTCGCGTTCATCCGCGATCTGTTTGATCTCACGACCGAAAACACTCGTCCATGACTCTTCGGTGCTGGTTGAGACAGGCTTGCCGGTAAGAGGATCAATCCTGCCTACCGCATGGAATTGGTCATCATCATTCGCACGTGCCGGAGCGTAGCCGTGCCCTTTCTCTGTAATAGCGTGCACAATCACCGGTCCGCCGTAGTTCTTAGCGGCACGCAAGGCGGTCTCAACAGCTTCTTGATCGTGCCCATCAATTGGACCAACATATTTCATGCCGAGGTCTTCAAAAATACCCTTGGGGACCACAACGTCCTTAATACCGACCTTCATGCCGTGCAGCCCCCGGTAAATCATCTGCCCCAGCGGGCCGCCACGCTGCAGACCACGGCGCATAGCATCAAGCGCCCGATCATATCGATGGTCAAGACGCATACGGTCAACCTGCTGCTGCACCTCGTGCTTAAGTGCCGTCAGCTGGTTAGCAAAACCGCCAATAGTAGGCGCATACGATCGACCATTGTCATTGACTACAATAACGACTTTACGACTACGGTCAGCGGCGATATTATTCACGGCTTCCCAGGCCATGCCTCCGGTCAACGCACCATCACCGATTAAAACCACCGTATAGCGGTCATTTTCTCCGTTGAGAGCGTAGGCGCGTGAAATACCATCAGCCCAGGAAATTGATGATGAAGCGTGCGAGGACTGAATAATATCGTGTTCAGACTCGCCACGATCCGGGTACCCCGACAACCCACCCTTTTGGCGCAGGGTGTCAAAGGCGTGACGACCGGTCACCAGCTTGTGTACATAGGACTGATGCCCTGTATCAAAGAGAATAGAATCGTGGGGCGAATCAAAAATACGGTGGATACCAAGAGTCAGCTCAACAACGCCAAGATTGGGGCCTAAATGACCACCCGTTGCAGAAACATTCGTTACGATAAACTGACGGATCTCTTCAGCGAGTTCACGCAGCTGATCGTAGCTGAGGGGGCGCAAATCCCGAGGTTCACGAATATCGGACAAGAGCCCTGAGGATTCCTTGTTCGCCTCGTTCTCAGCAGACATACACTCTCCTTCTGCACGGTTGAGGTCAACAATGTACCTCTAGGTCTAACAGTTAAATTCTAACGGGTTAGGTTATATATACCCATTTGAAGGTTGCCGAAAAAAGTCATGGTTACCGTGTTCGCCATCTTAGGTACATACAGTTTTGCTGTCTCTACGAGAATTTACTTATGACGTTTTGACAGACGCGCTGGACGAATACGCGCAGGCGCACGGTGAAAAAGAGCAAGCGTCTCAACATGATGCGTATTAGGGTACATATCAAATGCCCGTACCTGTACGAGATCCCAGCCTAGTTCACGCAAAATAGCTGTATCGCGTCCTAAGGCTGCAGGATCACATGCCACATATAGAATGCGCCCGGGTTTGAGTTCGTTGAGGCGTTCCAAAACTTTGCGGTTTGCCCCTTCACGAGATGGGTCAAGTACCACGGCATCCGGGGTAGGTATCTGACCAAGGCTATGTGCTGCTTTAAGATCTTGAAGGCTTTGTGCAACGTCTCCGCGAATAACCTCAACACGGGTTTCCTTGGAGTTATCGCTTCGGGAAGGACCATCCGGCGCGAAGTTGGAACGCGCATCACGGTGCGTTACCGGGGAACCTTCAACGCTGATAACCGTTCCTTCTGATCCGACAGCATCCGCGAGCGCTGCTGTAAATAGCCCAGCACCGGCGTATAGGTCGAGGGCGCATTCGCCTAAGGTTGGGCGGAGCATGGTTAACATGGTGCCCATGAGAGTTGAGGGGGCACAGCGGTGAATCTGCCAGAAGCCACCTGCGGAAACCTGATAGCTGAACCTTCGCGGACCAAAACTTACTTCTTCGGTTACGGAACGTAACCCACCGCCAAGGAGTATATCTCCCTGACGCACACGCCGATAAGGGCTATGCACGCTGGGCTGCCCCGAACGCTTGCTCGGTTTTGCTTTCGATCCGCTATAGGGGGTGAAGAAAAGCGAGATTTTACGCTTAGCAAGCTCGCCCCAAAGCTGGATGCACTGCCTTTCAATCTCTTTGGCGACATGGGTTGTCTCAAACCGGGGGTCAACCATGAATTGGAGCAGAATACGTCCGCGTGAAGACAGTGTTGCTTCCAGTTCTCGAACGCCCCGCAGGTTGAGCTTGTGAAGTTCTAGATCACGTAATTCGCGTGCCACGAGGGGAAAATCAACGACGGGTACCGGCTGCGAGCTGTGGTAGGGGTACATGCCGATGCGCCAATACGTGGTACCGTCTTCAATGCTTTTAGCGGTAGTGTACCGTATACGAGATCGCCAGGAGAGGTCGCCTTCGACGAGGTCTCGATTAGGCATAGACTCAACGATAAGGTTTGTTAAGAGTGGTGATTCTAGAGGGATGCCGCCTAGGCGATGAAGCTGATTTCGTACGATCTCGGCTTTGTAACGCCGTTGTTCAGAGGGTTCTAGGTGTCCATATTCCATCCCACCAAGAAGCTCTGCTATGCCGGTGAGTTTCTGACGTTCTTCGGGGGTTTTGAGGGCATCTGCCTGTGCCCAGGGATGCTTACGGCGCACTGGTGCAGGCACTTTGACGGCTACAACATCTGCAAAGTAGAAACGGTTTTTGGGGCCTATTGCGGTAATCCGAACTTGGGCTTCTTCACCCACTACACCGTGCCGTACGAAAACGACCCCGGCGTGCGTACGTGCAACGAGTGCACCTCCGTGGGCGGGTGTCTCACAGGTTACCTGGATTAGATCGCCTATAGTGTACCCCTGCTCCGAGGTAACGTTATCCGCACCGGAGTCACGTACTGTGCTGATTTCAGGGGTGTTCACGCGTCTTCTCCTTACAGAATTCTGATGTGAAGCATTCTACACCGCTTATTTTTAAATAACCGTTCAACCCTGCCATAAGCATGAGAAAATCTCAAGGGTTCTCATGGAATATCACGTTTCTTCTGTGTGGGTTGAGCCCCGATACATCGTATCGTTTTTATGGGAGTGAACGGAGGTATCAATGTCCTCGGTATCAATGGACGTTGCATTCTCATGAATGCTCCACGGAACAGTCACAAGAATAACATTAGGTTCTTGCTCTAAAACTTTCTTAAGCTGTTTGACAGTTCGCGGATGAATGAGGCGCTGCCACCAATGTTCCGGAACAAACTCTGGAATGTAAACAGCAATAACATCCCGCGATGTATTGTTCTGAATACGGCGCACATAGTTATGTACGGCTTGGACGGTATCGCGGTAGGGTGAGTCAATCACCGAGAGTCGTACAGGAATCCGCATGCGATCCCAGCGAGTCTTCACATCGTCAAGAGTGGCCTGGTCGTTATTAACGGTCAGAGCTTCCAGCGTTGAAGGATGGGATGCGCGTGCATAGGCTAGGGCACGAAGCACGGGTTTGTTGAGGTCCTTCGTGTAAACAATGGCGTGCACCCGTGAAGGCAGCGAGGATAGATCGGCGGTTTCTAGATCTTCATATGGTATTTCTGCTGCTTTGATGACGGCATCGTAGTGTTTACGGGTTATCATCATGCCCCCGAACAAGGTAGCGATTATAAGAAGCGAAAGCCAGGCACCTGCCATAAACTTAGTGACAACAACAGTAATGAGTACAGCGGCGGTCACGATAACCCCGATGATACTGACGGCTAGGTCACGGATCAGGTGTCGGCGCGAAGTAAATGCCAGTGTAATGCGCAGTTTTCGAATGCGGTAGCTCACTACCGATCCCTGAGTGAGCAGCATCGAGAGGAACATACCCACGAGATAGAGCTGAATGAGCGAGAAAATATCCGAGCCAAAAAGCAACGTTAGACATGTTGCCATAACAGCCAGCAGGAGAACCCCGTTACGGTAGAGGCCCACAGAGTTGATACTCCGTAGCTGAACTGGCAGATACCTGCGATCAGCGAGAGCAGATGAACTCAACGGAAAACCGATAAAAGCTGTAAAAGACGCTATGGTCAGCACTGCAACGGTGGCAAAAACAAGCAGCTGAGGTATGAGCGGGGCACCATCATAGATAGCGAGTGCTATCTGATAGAGCGCGGGTTTCTGGTGGAAGAATTCGCCCGGCGCGCCCCCCTCAATCAACAAATATTGTGTGGTGTCATGCACCATAGTAACGCCGGTAACTTGGGCTATGTAAAGTATGCTGACGAGAAGCACACCCGTTATGGTACCCATAATCATGAGGGTGAGGGCGGCATTATGTTTTTTGGGGCGCCGGAAGAAACGCACGGAGTTTGAGATCGTGGAAACTCCGGAGAGCGCAACGGCACCCGCTGAAAAAGACCGTGAGATCAAGAAGAAGAACGCTATGCCAATCAGCTGTGAATCGACGTTTTCGGGGAGTACCGAGTAGTTTGCCGATTCTGCTTTAGCAAGCACACCCATCCAGGATTTGATAATTCCAATGCACAGCGTAACGCCTAGGATCGCGAGGAAAATATAGAGCGGCCAGTGTGCTATCTTTCCCATGAGTTGTAGACCGCGCAGAGACACTACGGTCAAAATAATGATGAGCAGTATTGCGATGGCGCTGCGATGATCTTGTAGTTCTGGGTAGAGTGCCACCAGGAATGTTGCCGCCGACGACATGGAAACGGCAACCGTAAGCACGAAATCAAGAAGTACCGAGGCCCCCAAAATAACGGCGGGTTTACTGCCCAACCGCCGGTGCACTAGTTCAAAATCGCCTTCGGCAGCGACCTGATTAATGTTGTATCGGTAGGTTCCTACGATCATAAGACCTACGACGGCGACCGCTAACCCAACCCAAGGGGCATAGACAATGGCTGCGTTACCCGCAACGGCGAGCATCAGAATAATCTCGTCGGCGGCGTATGCGACAGATGAAATACCGTCAGAGCCGAAAAGGGGTAGGGCAAAACGCTTAGGCAGCGACATGGCCGCTACTTGACGCGAATCTACCGGCTTACCGGTGAAGGCGCTGCGAATTTTTTCCCAACGATATTTCACAGGTTTAAGGCTATCCGCCTGCGGGGTAAAGCTCAATTTTATTTGCCGCGTGTTTCGCAGGTCATCGGGCGTTTAGTGGTCTTACTCGGTACACTTAACAGGAAAACCGGTCGTCTGTTGAGGAGGAAAGCACATGCCCCATTTCGTCATTATGGGTTCTGGTCGTGTGGGAGTTATGCTTGCCCGTACTCTAGAGGCTTCGGGGCATACGGTAGCCGTTATCGATCAAGATGAGCGAGCTTTCCAGCCCTTGCGTAAAGGGTTCAGCGGGCAGTTGGTGACCGGTGTCGGTTTTGACCAAGAAACGCTCAAACAGGCGGGTATTTCGGACGCGTACGCTTTTGCTGCTGTATCTTCGGGAGATAATTCAAATATTATTGCCGCCCGCGTTGCGCGTGAGACTTTCAAAGTAAAAAATGTTGTTGCCCGAGTCTACGACCCAAATCGTGCCGAATTCTTTCAGCGTCTAGGTATTCCCACGGTAGCCGCCGTGCGGTGGTCAACGGATCAGGTGCTTCGTCGTCTGCTACCGGAGCAGGCACTCAAGGGTGATTTTCGGGAGCCATCGGGCAGGCTCATGCTTACTGAGATTCCACTGCATGAACAATGGGCAGGTCATGCACTCGTGGATATTGAGCGTGCTGCCGGGGTGCGCATCGCCTACATTACCCGATTCGGTGAAGGCATGCTTCCACGCCCAGATACCGCCTATCAGCAGGGAGATACCGTACATATTATGATGCGCACGGACGATATTAACGAAGTCTCTCGGATTCTTTCGCGGTCGCCTCGTACTGATGAAGACGTCGAGTACAGTACCGATCCCCGGCTGGATTGGTTCCATGCGAAGCCGATAGACCCGGCGCAGCACCCCAGCGATCGCCGTCGCCCGAAAGCATAAGGAGCTTATAACATGAAGGTACTTATTGTTGGGGCCGGTTCCGTGGGAGCATCTATCGCTAAGGAGCTCAAGGCGAATGGGCACACGGTCACTATTATTGATTCCAAGCCTGAGATGAAAAAACGTACCGACCTGCCGGGGGTGCGCTGGCATATTGGTGACGCCTGTGAGCTATCTGTTTTGCGCCAGGTTCACCCGAATACCGCTGATGTGATTGTTGCCGCCACCGGTGACGACAAAGTTAATCTGATGGTATCTCTACTGTGCCGCAGCGAGTTTGGTGTACAACGCACTGTAGCGCGTGTGAATAATCCCCGGAATGAGTGGCTTTTCGATGATGCCTGGGGCGTGGATGTGGCAGTTTCCACTCCGCGTTTGATGACGGCTCTCGTAGAGGAAGCCGTCGAGGTGGGCGATGTGGTGCGTCTGCTTACGCTTCAGGCCGGCGGGGCGACGTTGGCGGCGTATACGGTACCGCTCGATCATCCTGTGATTGGCTACAGGATAGACCATGTGCAATGGCCAACCGATACGGTACTCACCGCCATCTTGCGCGATGGTGTTCCGGTTGCACCTTCCGCCGATGTTGTTATTGAGGGTGGCGACGAACTTTTCTTCATCACAACGCTTGACGGAGAAGACCAAATTCGGGCGCTCTTCGCCTAGGTTATCTCTCTGCCCCTCCTAGATCACCAACGAAAACGAGCTATTTCTCAGCTGAAACGCGCGAAATATAGACGCACGTTTAGCGTCTCTAATGATGGCTGAGGATTGTGTGAGGTCTAAAAGCTTCCGCCGTCTCCCCCGCCAAAGCCTCCGCCGCCACCGTCAAAACTTCCGCCGTCACCTCCGCTAAAGCTAATTCCAGAGTCCGAGGAGCTGTTGTCGGCAGGAGTAAAGCCGTCGCCGTACCAGGATCCCCACGAGTATTGCCAAGGATCGACATCCCAGCCGCTCGTTTCGGGAGTAGCACTGTTTGCATAGGTTCCGTGTGTAAGAACGTTCTGAACCGGGAACCAGTAGGTTCGGCCACTCCCGGTTTTCTCACTTTCTTTTTGGTCAAGTTCCTGCAGCTTCTTCAAAACAGCATTTACACTGAAAACACCAACAGTTGTGGGAACGGCATAACGTTGAGCTTCAAGCACGAAATTTTGCGCGTCGAGGCGTCCTGAGAGTTCTGGGTATAAATATTTTCCGGTTTCTTGTGCCCATTCATGGGATGCCCGCACCAAACGGAGCGCTTCTTGGCGGTCTTCAAGAACTCGGGTAGTGCTCTCATGCTCAGTCTCTAAAAGATCTTGGATGCGTTGCAGCTGAGCATATTCCTTAATATCTTCTGGCTGTAGAGAGAGATAACCCAGAGGCGCATACATTCTAGTTTCAATGAGAAGACGTTCCGCAATTTTTTGAATTATAGAAATTAGAGTCTGTTCAAAAATATCTTTTATATCTTGTGGCATAGGAATAGGAAAACCTTGATATATCCTCATAACCCACTCCAAAAAATGGTCTGCAACAGCATAAAATTCTTCGGACTCAAGAGACTTCGCATAGTTACTTATTTCTTGTATGCGACTATCAAAATATTTTTTGAAGAATCTATTTTCATGATTTTGTGCAAAATCAAAAAGATAATGCGCAAGATGAGAAGAACTTTCTTCAATATGTGCGGGAGCATCAACAGATTTTTCCCATTCCTTAAGAAATTCTTGAAGTTTAAAAAATAGAATCCAAAGAGCAACTTCTGCATCCTGCGCAATATATGCACTCTTGAATATTTTGATGCGCTGCTCGTCCGATACGTTGCGAGAAACTAACAACAACTGTTTTTCCGCTTCAGTAAGATTATCATCAATATCGCTTAATAGATTATCAAGTGCAGCAGAATACATAATAATTGGTTCAACTATTGAACTCTTCTGCTGCCGTCCCTGCAGTAATACATCACTTAGCTGCGGAGCTAATGAAGCAACTTTAGTTTTAGCATTTTCAAAACATTCTCGGCGCAGCTCTAAGTCTTTGCTTATGTGAGAGCGCAGTACGGGAATTTTAATCTTATTTATAGGATCTTCAAGACGTTGGGCTTTACTCCGAATAAAGGCATAAGCATGCCTTATCGCTTCATCATCTGCTTTAATAGATTCATGTCCAGACTCCCAGTGGTTCTCAGCGTCATGTAAATAACGGTATGCCTGGGCCAAATGCCGATGGTTGCTATATGTTTCCACGGTGTCCTCATCAGAAAGATTCAAAATATCTTTATGCAACAGCATAATATAATTTACATAATCGACATAACCTGCCCAGAATACGTATTCTCTAACACGAGTTTTGCGCCCATCAATTTCTAGATTAAAATATTCTATAGACTCCTGTGAAATAGGTTTTTTATAGTTCAAATACCTCTGGCTTTCACTTTTAGCCTCCCCCAATGTTCGTATAAAAGCAAAAGAATCTCTAGGCTTCACCACCTGGGTATACAGATTTTTCGCACTATATTCTTGGCTAACAAGGAGATAAAGAGTATGGATAATCATGGTATCTAATATTAAAAGTGAGAAAAATGTATATATTGTAAATACCCAGATACTTTTATCATCGAATGAAATAGCTAAACCCATAAACATTAAGGGAAGATACCCCCAGGCTACAATCTCAAAAAATTTTGTCTTTGTAACTTCATACCTATAAGCACCTAATATCAACTCCCATAGTACATACCACAAAAATCGCGAAAGAATAACAGACGCTGTAAAAATAACAGCACCAGATACGACATTTACTGGATTATCTCCACGTAATGTAATAAGAATTACTGCACACGCGCTAATAAAAAATGCAAAAATTAAAATAGATTTAGCATATAATGATTTTAAAATACTTATCATAACTTACTCCTTGGGTGGTTGGATAGACCAAGAGACTACAAAGACGTCACTAAGCATACTTTAAGCATGCTTAGTGACGTAAAGAGTTTTATAAGGTTTCAGCCGGATCAGATACTCGCCACGCCAGCCAGATACCCGCCGCGTACAGAGGCAGCCCCATAACGATGCGCATAGCACCTAAGACTTCGGTAGCGTTCATATAGTAAAGCGGTATTTGGATCGCAAGTCGCAACAGCAAGACAGCCGCCATAATCCACGTTGCCAGCTTATAGGCTTTCAAACGTTCGGGTTTTTGCCGCCAGGTAAGCTGCTCTCCCCTGATATACCCGAAAATGAGTCCCGCCAGAGGCCAACCCACGATAATCGAAGCTATGAACGCAACACTGTAAATGCCGTTTGTCCAAAACCCCGGCAAATAGTAGTCGGCAGCGTTCCCTGTACGAAAAGCAGTGAAAGCACAAATTGCAACACCCACAATACCCGACACCGCAGGTATGAGTTTACTGCGCTGTATAAGGCGCAGCACGGTAAAAATACCTGCAGCTGCTACCGCGATAACTAAGGCCAAGTTTAAATCTTTGGTGACCGTGAAGAAGATAAGGAAGAGTAATGAAGGCAGAGAAGTTTCTACGAGTCCACGCCACCCGCCAATTGCATGGAGCACATCCACATGACCTGACTCTGTACGGCGGATATTGCCCCCCAAAGAAGCGCCCAGGCTCTTACCTAATGACTCTTGCCCCGATATCGAGTTTGTCTCTGCACTCTGGGCGCCGTCAGAGGCATACTGGTTATTCGAATGCTGAGGGTCATGTGGAGTATTAACCACGTCGAGGATCCTTTTCTAAGAAGTATTGGGGAACAATCTCGTATCGGGGGTTGTACATCACGGGCGGATACGTGTGCGTTGAAATAACCCCAGAGCACCGCAACAGGCACCCCGCCAGTAAACCAGGAACCACACGCTGCCCGTGCCAAATAAGGGTTACTCTTTCTCCCACAGAAAACGGCGGACGTGAGGGGAACCGCACTTCTAAACTCTCCGTCATGGGGTTCTTCCCCAGAACCGATTGTTGTTGGTCTCCATCAGGCATAATGATCTCAGCATTCTGCGAGTCTTCCTGCTCATCGTCAAAGTCTTCGCCAGGAGGCTCAACAATGGGCATACCAATCAGAGCTAGAGGACTGGCCCATTGAAGCGGTTTTGATTTCGCCACGATAAGTTCTGCTTGGTAGAGAGGTTTATCGTAAACAGCAGGGATCCACACCTGATCGATACGGCCAGCTAGGCGAACACGAAAACGTTCGGGGTACTCCGCCTCAATTTGAGAAGAAGTCCCCGAACCGGGTGCAGCGTGGCTGTTATCTATGCGCGGCATTACCCAATCTCTGTAATTTCGGGTCCGCGACGAGGCATTGGGCGTAGTTCGCGTTTATCCTCATTCTTCTTTTTCTTCGTTTCAGTCTCTCGACTACCCTCCTGCTCCTCAGGTTCCTGCTCTTCATCATCTGAGTCGTCTAAGGTATATATCTGTTCCGGCATCGTCATGGGTAATAGCTCACGTGGCGGGCGGGGGTCGTCGCCACGATTGACAATAGCAGTACGGAAGACCTCTTCAATCGCTTCAGCAGCTTCTTCATTGCCTAGAACAGCCTCGCCAGAAATAACACCGCGTAAGAACCAACGCGGGCCATCGACGCCAACGAATCGTGCGATGCGCTCCCCTCGTTTCCCGTCCTCAGTCGTAGCGGGAAGGCGGGTTAGCATCTCGGCGCCGAACTCACCCGTATACATTTCGGCGGTTCCACCCTGCGATGCTACAGACTCGGCAAGATCATGCCGAATATCGTCCCATATGCCAGTACTACGAGGCGCTGCGAACGCCTGAATCTGGAGGGTTCCACCAGCACGAATACAGGTTGCGGCAATTACAGCTCCCGTACCTTCGTCCATCTCAAGACGCAGGTTTAGACCGTCAAGCATCTTAATATATAGAGCACCAAGGTCGATGTATTCTTCGGTATCATCAACCTCACCAATATCGTGGGGGCCTTCAGAACGGTCGTAGATAACTACCTCGGGCTCTTCATCATCACGATCGACCTTGTTAAGGCTGGACTTAGGCTTAGCTTTGGTTAGCTCAGCATCTTCTTTCTTGGAGTCTTTAGAAGTAACCTTAGTAGTTTTCTCTTCTGCTTTCTTACGCTCATTGTCAGAGCTTTTCTTGCCAAAACCAAACACTGAATATCCCTTACTGGTAGATGTTAGTGCGTCTCATATTGTATGCAGATATTGTATATTTCTTCGTGCGATTAAAGTCTATTATCTGCCGAATTACGCGGTAAAAGATTATTTCAAGCCGCTTGAGCCAAATCCCTGAGATCCTCGTTCGGTTTCGTCAAGGTTCTCTACCACCACAAAATTAGCGTGTTCATAACGCTGAATGACAAGCTGGGCAATACGATCACCACGCTTGATTTGGAAAGACTTTGCACGATCCGTATTCAATAACGTCACCATAAGTTCACCGCGATACCCAGAATCGACAGTTCCCGGTGCGTTAACAATTGTGATGCCGTGTTTAGTAGCAAGCCCCGAACGCGGATGCACCAACCCTACATATCCTTCAGGAAGAGCAATAGCAATACCGGTAGGTACAAGTGCTCTCTCTCCAGGCGCCAGTACAAAATCTACTCGTGAACGCAGATCTGCGCCCGCATCACCAGGATTGGTGTAAGACGGTGCTGGGAGCTCTGCATCAAGCATTTTAATCTGGACATCAATGGGATTAATCATGTCTTTCACTCTACCGAACATACGGGGCTACGTCATCTCTGTCCCCTTAGCGTACAGGAGTTTCACATAAGTACTGCATGGTGCTGGAGTGCGCAGAAAATAACCTCGGTTAGAATGTTGAATATGATTTTCTGCTCGGGTGGTGCACACACTCTTTTTCTAGACGCCATCTGAACAGATACCCAACAAGCTTAGAAGGACTATTACGATGGCTTCTTCGTCACCTCATACGCTCTATTATGAGCGTCTTTCTCCTGGACCTGGCATGTGGTTTCTCACGCTGTGTGCCGGAGGTGCATCTTATCTGGTGGGCGCCCCTATTGGTATTCCGGTGGGTATTATTGCTGCTGTCGTTGTTACGCTTCTTCTCGGGTGGATTTTATATTTCTCCGCGCCCACTATCGAAATATCGCAGGATTGGGTTCGTGTGGGGCGAGCAAGTATTGAGCGTGCTTATGTGGGTGAAACACACGCATTTCGTGGCGAACAGGCCCGTATTGCGGCTGGTCCTGACCTTGATGGGCGCGCATATATGTGTTTTCGCGGCTGGATTACACCAAAAATCCGCCTCGATATTACCGACCCTGCCGATCCAACCCCCTACTGGATTGCCTCAACCCGTAATCCCGAAAAAATAGCCGAGATTCTAAACGGCTAGTTTTCTTCTCAGCTAAAAGGGCGGTCTCCCTAAGGAAACCGCCCTTGAGTCGTATGGTTTAGCTTCTTATCCTTCGCATTCTACGCAGTACAACAGACCGTCTTCTTCACGCGCAATCTGCGAGCGGTGACGAACCAGGAAGCAGGATGCGCAGGTGAATTCGTCTTCCTGTGCGGGCAAAACCACTACGTTGAGCTCTTCATTGGAGAGATCTGCACCGGGCAGCTCAAAACTTTCTGCCGCGGTATTCTCATCCTCATCCACCGCCCCGGACTGCATCTCCGAACGGTGCGCGTTCAGCTCTTCGTAGGATTCTTCGTTCTGTTCGTCATCCTGCTTGCGGGGTGCATCGTAATCAGTTGCCAAACTATCACGCTCCGTCGTTTTTGGTGGGCTGAAAATCCTACCGCCCACGGTGGTCTAAATAGGTAGTACCCCATCACATGTCGGCGTGTTATGCGACGGCGGCATGCAGGTATTGTTCACTATTGATACCCATTTTGTCTAATCGGGACGCAGTTAGTGAACTTTTAGCCGTCATAAAGGCCTCTTGGAAGATATCAATTTAGGATTTTTTCACGATGTTTTGGGGGTTTTACTACCGTTTTTTACGGCTCTCACGGTACCCTTGGTAGGTAACTTTATGTTTTTTAAACCGGCATAACGGCATGGTTGTGGTGTTGCCCCACCCATGAATTTGGAGGTTCTTATGCTTGAATTGCGTCTGATTGGTATACATGATGACGGTGAAAATCTGGTGCTTGAGTCTGCTGACGGCACTAGGTTTCTCCTTCCAATTGACGCAAATCTGCGCACAAGCATCACTAAGGCACGACGCATCCAGCCGCTTCGCGGGCGAGGTACTAAGGGGTCTTTCGGTCCGCGTGATATTCAAACTCGCTTCCGACAGGGTGCAAGCGTAGAAGAAATTGCTGAAGAATCCGGCTGGGAACCGGAACGCGTGCGCAGGTACGAGTGGCCTATCGTGGCGGAGCGCTCGCACATTATTCGCGCCGCTCAAAACGTGAAAGTGGGACGGCGTGATTCAGCCTCTGGCATAGGGCAAATTCCTGTCACCCTCGCGGCTCGTATTGCCGAGATTGCGCACCAGCACGGTTTTGAGGATGCCACCCAGGATTGGGAAACTCGGCAGAAAGAAAACGGGCAGTGGCGGGTTGAAGCCGACTTTGCGCTCTCCGACGAGGCACGCGCGAACTTGTCTGAGAAGGTGCGGTTCCCCGCTCGTTGGACCTACAATCCGGCTAATCAAGGGTTGTACGCATCAAATGAGGCAGCATACTTCCTGATGGGGAGCCCGGCTGCGGTGGCAGCTGCGGCTAAAAAAACTTCTTTAGACGGCGAAGATGAAGAGCACGAAGAACATCCGGAGGCAACCGCCCCGGTACAGCAGCGGCTTGTGACTACTCATACGACTCCGGTACGCGTTAATGCGCCTACCTCTTCTTTGAAGGGCGAAAGCCGTGACGAACGTAAACTCAATGAGCTTCTCGAACGCGCCCGCTCGGTACGCCCAGTCACTCCCGTGGTGGAAGAACCGGAAGTGTATGAGCCTGAGCCAGATACACCGCAGTCAGTTGAACCCGTTGATGAACATGACAGCAACGACTCTGCTCCTTCGACGCCCGAGCATGCTCATCACACTTCGGAGCCCAAAGGCGAGCATCACCAAAACAATCGTGATGGGAACAAGACCAGTTCTTCGAAGAAGCAGCGCCGAAGCATTCCCGCATGGGACGATATCCTTTTCGGCGGGCGCAAATAGTAGTAATTTCTTACTAGGATTCCTGAAGACACAGACAGTTTAGCCTGCCGTCCTTGCCGTTACGAGGTCGGCAGATACCGCAGAGGAATAAGACGCTCCGCATCGGTCAGCGAACCGTGCTGCCCCACCATAGCGAGTGCGCGTTCCTTCTGGCGGCGCATATCGTAGAGCGCATAATCATCACGAGCGCAAACGATCAGATCGCCAATTCGTTCTCGCGCTGAATCACGAATTACCGTGCCGTAGTAGCCCCGCTCATACAGGTCATGCGAGTCTAGCACCCAAGCGTGCTCACCCCAGTGCCGAACCCAATATTGTGCGCTCTGGCGGCGGGCATCCGGTGAAGTATCGTGCAGATAGAGCTGTACTGCTCGCGGTTCCCCCGCCGTCATAGCAACATTTTCCAGAAGTTCTTTGGTCGCCGAATAGTCGATGCGGTTTTCCTGCGGAACATTTACCATGCCGTGATCGGCCGTGAGGAAAATACCAGCCCACGCCGGAGAACGTTCGGCAAGGCGGCGCAGTGCCAGATTAAGTTCTTCAAGTTGTTCAAGCCATTCGTCGCTTCCCGCACCGTAGCGATGCCCCGCTTGGTCAAGCTCTCCCCAGTAAAGATATATCAAGGTCGGTGTGCGCGAGGCCAGAAGTTCACAGGCATAAGTAATACGAGCGTTATAGTCGGCTGCGCCCACGAACTCACCGCCGCGCAAGTTTGCTTCGGTGAGCCCACTCCCCCGGTATTTCTCCAGTGAAATCGTCACCACGCGCCTATCGGTACAGTACCGCTCGAAAACGGTGGGCAGGGGTTGCCAGGCGTGCGGATCAACGTTCTTATCCCACCCCGAAAGATGGTTCATCACGGTATTCGTCGTGGGGTTGCGAACCTCGTAGCCAGCAATCCCATGAGCCCCCGGCGCGGAGGCGGTGCCCAACGAGCCCAGCGACGCTGCAGTCGTGGTGGGGAATGCCGCATCCAATGCCCCTAAAGAGACTGTTTTCTTTAGATAAGGCGCATAAGATCCGTAGCTTTGCAGCAATTGTTCTCCCAGACCATCGACCATGATCAGGCAGATATTACGGAATCCGTTTGGGTCAGCCCCAGCTTCAGTTAGTCGTTGTGCCAGGTTGAGCGGGTCTGCATCCAGGCTGAAATCTGGTTCATCATCTAATGGGTGCTGAGCACGCGGTAAGCTTCTTTGCGCTACCAATGATGCGGCCGATTCGAAAACATCTGCCACGCTGTTGCTTCCATAGGCAGGTGGCGGGGGCACCGGATTTCCAGCGTAATCGAGGTATTCAGACATATCAGCGGCTTTCGCTCACCTGAATATGTGCGCGGTGTAGGGCGCGGGCGAACTGCTGCGCTTGAAGGATAGCTTCGGGACCGTCCGCTGTTGCCGAGACGCGCAGGGCTAAATCTTCTCGACTGGCGTCACCACTATACCCGTGATCTGCGGTGCAATGTGGATCGGGGCAGGTAGCGGGTGCCAGTTCCAGGTGCAGCGAGCCCGTCCATGCTATCTGCATCGAAAGTTCGGTGGGGACCGTTCCGGGCTTATATGCCTGCGGATTATCGTACCCGTAACTAATGGTGACGGCGCGCAGAGAACTCAGTTTAACCGCTTCAACGCCCACATGTGCTACGGTCTGCTGCCCTTCTTCTTCAAGATGCTGGTCGTCTAAATGAGCCAGAATCAGCAAAGATCCACTAACAACTAAGACCGTGATATGGCGATGCAAATTATTATGGCTGAAATGCGTTTCAACCTGCACAAAATGGGATTCTGGTTCTAAACCGGCAAGGGCTTCATCAACAATGTCACGCACTAGATCTGGGTAGAAACCTGCACGCTCGATATCGGCCGTGAGCTTTTCCCGCGGATCATATGCGGTCGCTGTCATGAAGACTCCTTAGGGTCATAGGTAATAAGGCAGGTTCGTGTGCGCATGTGTGGTGCTGTTGTTAGACACTGTAGTTTATACCTTAGTGCTTTACATGCTGCCTGTGCTACTTTGACGAGCATTTGGGCGGATTTTTCTGCGCTACCTGTAGAATAGAATTACGAATATGCCCACCCCACATTGGGTGCATTATTGTGCGCCTCAAGGAGAGAAATGGCACGCCGCAGCAAGTCCGCCGTTGAAGATTACCCGGTTGATATTGTCGAAAATATTGTCGATATTGATGTCTCTGCCGAGATGGAATCCAGCTTTTTGGAGTACTCCTACTCGGTTATTTATTCGCGTGCTCTGCCGGATGCGCGCGACGGGCTGAAACCGGTGCAGCGGCGCATCCTCTACATGATGCAGCAGATGGGACTGCGCCCGGATAAGGGGCATGTGAAGAGTGCCCGTGTGACCGGCGAGGTCATGGGTAAACTGCACCCACACGGCGACGCCGCTATTTACGATGCGATGGTGCGTTTGGCGCAGTCTTTTGCGATGCGCCTGCCGCTGGTGGATGGGCACGGTAACTTTGGTTCGCTTGATGACGGCCCGGCGGCTGCCCGCTACACGGAGGCACGCATGGCCCCTGCAGCGACGGCGCTGACTGCGGATCTTGACGAAGACGTTGTTGATTTTGTGCCGAACTACGATAACCAGTTCATGCAGCCGGGCGTGCTGCCAGCGGCGTTCCCTAACCTGTTGGTCAACGGTACAACCGGCATCGCGGTGGGTATGGCAACGAACATGGCTCCGCATAACCTGCGCGAGGTTATTGCGGGTACGCGACATTTGATTGCGCACCCTGATGCCACGCTCAAAGAGATTATGAAGTTCATTCCCGGTCCCGATCTGCCCAGCGGCGGCACGATTGTCGGATTGAGCGGTATTAAGGATGCCTACGAAAGCGGGCGCGGCACATTCAAGACCCGTGCCAAGGTCTCTATTGAGCAGGTGACCCCCCGTAAACAGGGCATTGTGGTGACTGAACTGCCGTATATGGTGGGCCCCGAAAAGGTTATTGAAAAGATCAAGGACGGCGTTAACGCCAAGAAACTGACCGGTATTTCTGATGTGGTCGATTTGACCGACCGCAAACACGGGTTGCGCCTTGTTATTGAGATTAAGAACGGTTTTAATCCGCAGGCTGTGCTGGCCTCGCTATATAAGCACACGCCTTTGGAGGATTCCTTCGGCATTAATAATGTGGCGCTGGTGAATGGGCAGCCGCAGACCTTGGGGCTGCTTGATCTTCTGCGGGTGTATATCGATCATCGTCTGTCGGTGGTGCGCCGCCGCACCGAATTCCGTCTGGGTAAGCATAAGGATCGTCTGCATTTGGTGGATGGTCTGCTGATTGCCATTGTTGATATTGACGAAGTTATTGAGATTATTCGGTCTTCGGATGAAACCGCGCAAGCTCGTGAGAAGCTGATGGCGGTCTTCGATCTGACGGAGGTTCAGGCGAACTATATTCTTGAGCTGCGTCTGCGCCAGCTTACAAAGTATTCCCGTATTGAGCTTGAGGCTGAGCGTGATAAGTTACGCCAGGAGATCGCTGAACTGGAGCGAATTTTGGGTTCCGATTCTGCGCTGCGTGAGCTGGTATCTGACGAGCTTGCCGAGGTTGCTGAGAAATACGGCAACGATCGCCGTACCGTTTTGAAGACGAAAGACGATATGCAGTCTGCGATTGAGGCTGTCTCAAACGGGGCCTCAAAGGCGAAGAAGAGCCTCGGGTTGGCGCTTGAAATTGCCGATGAGCCCTGTTGGGTGCTGCTGACGGCTTCCGGCATACTGGGGCGCACGGTGGGTAAACCAATGCGTGAGGCTTTGGTTGATCCGGGCAAACGCATTAAGCATGATGTCTTCACGTCTATTGTTCCTACGACGGCGCGGGGCGAGATTGGTGCGGTGACCTCTACGGGGCGCATGGTGCGCCTGTCGGTCATGGATTTGGTGGTGTTCGATGATTCTTCGGGAACTCCCGTATTGACTACGGGCGTCAAAGCTACCGAGGTTGTTGCCTTGGCAAAGGGCGAGAAGCTGGTGGGGCTTGTGCCGTTGAATGAGGTAATTGCGCTGGCAACGGCGAACGGCGTGATTAAGCGCGTGAATCCGGAGTATCCGCTGAATCAGACGGAGTGGGATGTTATCAAGCTCAAACCAAAGGATACGGTCATTGCCGCAACCGTGTGCTCTTCCGACGATAATGCCCTAACGTTAGTTACTCAGGAGGCGAAACTTCTGACCTTCGATGCGGCTAAGGTTCGTCCGCAGGGCCGCGCGGGCGGCGGGATCGCCGGTATTAAGCTGGGCGCGCAAGATGCGGTAATTGCGCTCGGCGTGACCGCCCCGGGTTCTGCCGCAGAGGTTGTGACCGTCACGAATGGGCAGGATGGTATGGCGAGTGCGAAGGTCACTCCCCTAGCGGAGTACCCACAGAAGGGTCGCGCGACCGGTGGTGTGCGGGCGCATCGTTTCTTGACGGGAGAGTCGAAGCTGGCGCTGGCGTGGGTTGGCGTTGGTCCTGCAAAGGCTGGCACGCCGGGCGGTGTGGCACGCTCCTTGCCGACCGAGCACGGTTCACGCGACGGCTCGGGTGTGCCCCTTACCCAGGCGATCGGCGCGGTAGGCCCTAACTATGCGGCTATCACCGAGCAAGCAAAAATGGCGTCTGACGGGGAAAAGTTGTTCTAGCTTTGTGCTGACATGCCACTATTGTTATTTTTATTCTTTTGTGGGAATAACGCAGTGTTACCTCTGCATAAGAGGTAACACTGCTACCTTTTAATATGAAGTTTTAGGCGAGACCTAAGGCTTTGAACTTTTCTAACCACTGCGTCAAGGAGATACAGGCGTGACCGAAGCAAATAAACCCTTAGATCAGATGACCGCACAAGAGCGGCTTGTCCTTGGAAGATCTTACTTCAAAGAGGGCAAATTCGATGAGGCTATTAAAGCCTTGTCAAGCATCCGTCAGGAAGAAGCCGACCCCGAAACCTACGCATGGGCACAGTATAGCCTCGGAGTCGTCTATAGAGAGCAAGGCAATCTGGATGAAGCTATCATCGCCTGGTCAAAGATCCGCCATGACGATGACCTCAAAGTCTACATACTGGCACAGCTCAGCCTCGGAGTCGTCTATATAGAGCAAGGCAATCTGGATGAAGCTATCACCGCCTGGTCAAAGATCCGCCGCGAAGAAATCGACTCCGAAACCTACGCACTGACACAGATCAGCCTCGGAGAAGCCTATAAGGTATCAAACAAGCCGGATGAAGCTATCACTGTGTTATCAAAGATCCGCCGCGAAGAAATCGACTCTGAAACCTACGCACGGGCACAGTTCTACCTCGGCGAAATTCATAAAGGTAAAGGAGAGATTAAGCAGGCAAAAGACGCATACCGCAATGTGCAGGGACCCTTCTACTATAGGGCTCAGCGGGAATACAGGATCCTTGATTGTCCTCCAGAGTTAATCAATGATCTTCACAATCTAGCTAAAAATACCGACGAAGTCCTAAAATCTCTCCAGATAATCCCAGAATTTGAATCGAAGGTTGCACACTATAGTCGACTATCAACAGCTTTTGATCTATTTGAAGGCAAAAAAAATGAACAGAAGCCATCAAAATTCCGACTCAATACTATTCGTGGTGTCAATGACCCAACGGAAGGGCTAGTCCTAAGTGATTATTGGGATCAGCAAGGTATCCCAGAAACTATACATACAAACGATACTGCAACATTTATTAGTTGTTTCACTTTTAACCATGACAACCTTAACCAGTTTCGTCTCTACGGGAAAGAGAATGGTCGGGAAGCAACAGGCGTTAGCTTGGTATTCAACAAAGAGTTTTTTAGCAATCAGGCAGATACATTAGGGTTTATAGCTGGCCCTTCGACAGACCTATCTAATAAATCGGAACAGATTAAGCTCAATGAAACAGGAAAAATGGAGAATGACAATAAAAAACCGTTAATAGGTAAATCCACACTCTACCGATGCATTTACCTGGACCCTGAAACCGAGTATTGGACTCTGGCTCAACGCGATAAATCCACCTTCTATCGCGAACACAATGAAGACGAAGACGCAGATGCGAAAGAAAAATGGGGAGAATATTATGGATTAATTTCAGAGAAAGAAGGAAGTGTTGAAACATACTTATTTGGTAAAGAAGATAGTAAAATTGAATCTGTCTCATCCTTACTTCAATCAATATTTACAGAAGATAACTTATACAATAAATGCAATAAAGACGAAAAACAGAAAATTCTTGAGGCCATCCGGTTTATTCTTTTCCCCTTGCAGTATCTGGTGAAACATATTGCTTTCCAGGAGGAGCAGGAGTGCCGCATTATGTATATTACTCAGTTCCGTGATGAGAAGATTCACAACGACCGTGAAAAACAGTGGATGTACGTCGAGTATGAGGAGCCTGTACTGCCACATATCGATAAAATTTGGCTCTCCCCTGGTGCGGCGAAGGATCAAGATTTCTTCCGCATCCTGCTTGATCAAGACGGCGGCAAAAGCAAGGTTCGTATCTCTCAAAACCCCTTTAGAAACAAGGAGTAAAGGAGTAGGGAGCCTGCACAAGGGGTCTTCCTACACCTGAAAACATGATGTCTACCCGCAAAAACTTATTCTAATCTTCATCTTTCTACGGGGGCGTCAAACTTCACACAGAGGTTGCACACCGTTACTCTTATATATATGCGTTTCAGGCAGGATCTTATGCCCTGCCCGAAATTCTACAGACACCGCCTATGGAGATCACCGTGACCGAAGCAGAGAACCCGTTAGAGCAGATGACCGTGCAGGAGCGTCTTAACCTGAGCAAGGAGCACTACAAAGCTGGTGCTTTCGATAAAGCTATCGACGTGCTGGGCACAATTTCTGCCGACGAGAACCCGCAAGCCTACGCAACAGCTCAAAACAATCTGGGTATCGTTTACCGAGACCAGGGCAAGGTAGAGCAGGCGGTCGAAGCCTGGAACCGCATTCCCAAAGATGTTCCCGAACTATATGCCAAGGCGCACAATAACCTTGCCTCTGCCTATATTAAACAGGGCGAAACTGATAAGGCTCTTGAAGCGTGGAAGAATATTCCCTCTGCTGCCCCAAAGCAGTACGCGATGGCGCAGTTCAACCTGGGCGTGACCTACGCGCAACAAAACAACATTGATGAAGCTATTGAAGCCTACCAGCGTGTTCCCAAGGATGTCACCAATCTTTATGCACACGCACAATACAACCTGGGCGCCACATATGCACAGCAGGGCAAAATGGACGAGGCCGCAGAAGCCTACAAGAACGTCCCCGATGCTGCCCCCGCAAAATACGCAAAAGCTCTCAACAACTTGGGCGTGCTCTACGAAGGGCAGGGTAAAGCCGAACAGGCTTCTGAAGCCTACCAGCAGGTACCCAGCACCGTTCCTGACCAGTACGCGATGGCTCTCAACAACTTGGGCGTAACCTATTACAACCAAGGTAAGACAGAGCAGGCTCTCGAACTTTGGGAGACCGTTTCTGCCGATATTCCCGAACAATACGCGACCGCGCAGATGAATCTGGGCATGGTGTACGACAGCCAAGGAAAGCTAGAACAGGCTATTGCCGCGTGGGAGCGTGTACCCGAGAGCTTACCGGAACGCTACGCTTCGGCACAGTACAATATCGGTACTTCCTATGTGGAGCAGGGCAAACCGACGAAAGCAGTCGAGGCTTGGGAACGTATTCCTGCGAGCGCCTCTGAGCCCTACGCGGTAGCCCAATACAACACCGGACTTATCTACGAAGAACAGGGCAATATCGACGATGCCCTAGTGGCGTGGGAACGTGTTCCCAAAGATGCTTCTGAGCACTTCTACAAAGCCCAATTCAATATTGGCGGGGCCTACTACAAACTGGGTGAAACGGACGAGGCAGTTGCCGTCTGGAAGAATATTCCCGAGTCTGCTTCGGAGCAGTACGAGATGGCACAAACCAACCTGAGCATCATCGCCGAAAACCAAGAAAAATCCAAGGGTAGCGGCGAAACCGAGCAGCAGGACGGGAGCGCCAAGAACCAAGAAAAACCTTCCGAACAGAAGAAGCAGGACAGCGTGCAAAAGCAGGAAGGCTAAGATAACGTGAGGATTACCTCCCTCACTGTCAGCGACGTTTCGATTTTGCGCGGCATTGCCCGTGATACGTTTACCGAAACATTTTCAGAGGCTAACAAAGCCGAAGATATGGATCGCTACCTTGCGGAACGGTTCTCAGAAGATCAGCTCGCTCGGGAGCTCAGCAACCCTGATTCGTTCTTCTACGTTGCCGAGGTAAACGGGCACGTCGTGGGTTACCTCAAGCTCAATACTGCACATGCGCAAACCGAACCACAGGCGGCGAACGCGCTCGAAATTGAGCGTATCTACGTGCTGGGCACCCACCACGGCCACGGCGTGGGGCAGGCCCTCTACCATCACGCCATGAGTGTGGCACAAGACCGAAAGGCAAGCTACGTGTGGCTAGGGGTTTGGGAACATAATCATCGAGCCCTGCGTTTCTACGAGAAAAACGGGTTCATCGCCTTCGGTACGCATATTTTTCAGCTAGGTAACGACCAGCAGACGGATATCCTGATGAAGAAATCTGTTGCCGCCTAAACGCTGCGCCTAGCCTAAGTCCCTTCGGCGGTTAGGATATGAAGGATGCGCTTATCTTCGCGCTGAGGCTCCTTCCCGTATAGTTAGAGAAAACAGTTTTTGCTTGAGGGCAAGCCCCGGCAAAATAGGTGCTCATCAACACCTGGTGCAGGAAAGGAAATCATGGTCGATCAGCCTCATGCAGGGATGCAACGCTACGCCCAGGAACAGGTAGATCTTGGCGCACAATACTACGAACAGGGTCTGCTCGATCAGGCATGTGAAGCGTGGGAGAAAGTACCTGAAAGTGTTCCCGATCAATACGCCATCGCGCATGTAAATATAGGCATTGTCTACGACGGTCAAGGCCAGCATGAGCAGGCTATTAAGGCATGGCAGAAGGTTCCCGAAAGTGAGACTCAGCCCTATGCCGTGGCACAGTACAATATCGGATCTGTGCACGAGGCTTTAGAGCAGGACGAGTCTGCTTTAGCGGCATACAGCAAAGTTCCTAAAATAGATGTTCTGCACTATTCTATGGCACAGTTCAATAGCGCTGTGCTCCTGCACCTGCATGGTAACTTGACCACGGCTCTAAGTACCTATCAGAAAATACCTGCCAATGTTCCCGATCAGTATGCACGAGCACAGCTGAATTTAGGCGTTTTGTACCAGCAGATGGGGCACAATGACCAGGCTTTTGAGGCGTGGAAACGTGTTTCCCCAGATTTCCCTGAGCTCTATGAGGTGGCTCAGTCATATCTGAACGACGAAGATTCCTAATAGTTCAACAACGGTTGCGGTGAGGTATTATCACCGCAACCTGCTTTTAAGGCGCACGCTGTTTACTCGCTCAGTACCGCCACAATTTCTTGAACAATCTGCCAGTTTTCGCTGCGCTTTTTCCAGGTGATAGTGAATAGAAAATCCTGCTCCTGCGCTCCCTGACTCATCCTGCGTTTGAGCACAATAGTTCCAGTTTCACCGTCAGAATCTGCAAAAAGTATGGTGTGCGCTGTGTTCAGGGGAGCGGCGCCGCTGTCTTTGAGGGTTTGAAAGAAATCGATGTTGTCCTGTTTCGAGAGAATCTGCACGGTATTATCCGGTAGAATCCGCACAAATTTTAGGTCATCGGCATACACCCGTTTCAGAAAATCAATATCGTAGCTGGTACCGCGCGAAATCAATTCTTCGGTAAGTGTTTTCATCGTTTCGTCAATCATGATGCCCTCGCTCTCTGACGTGGAAATACGTACAAGCTCAGCCTAGCAAAGGAAACAGTCATGACTATCCCCTGGCCCCCTGCAGCTCAAACCGCTCACAACCCTCAAGCGGTGGCACGTATCCTCAAGACCCTGCCTGAATGGTTTGGACGTGAAGAGTCCAATGCCGAATACATACATGCTGCTGAACGACTGGAAACGTGGACGGTAACCCATCCGGAAACCCACGAAGTTGTGGGTATCATGCTGATCACCCAGCACTACCCGGTTGAGGCAGAAATTCATTTGCTGGCAGTAGATGCCGCCTTTCACGGATACGGAATTGGCACTTCCCTAATAAGTGCATTTGAAAAGGAGGCACGTAACCGTGGTATCAGGCTGATACAGGTTAAGACGCTTGGGGAATCTTTTTTCAACGAACCGTACCAACGCACCCGAAATTTCTATAAAGCTGTAGGGTTTTTGCCTCTTGAAGAGACAGACCTGTGGGGCGAAGATACTCCCTGTCTGATTATGGTAAAAGCAATCTAACTGGCTTGACGTACATAGAGCGTAGGCTTCATCCTTCCAAAAGCTTACGCTTCTCAAGACGTCTAAAACGGGTTCTAACATTTCTTGAGCCCCTCACAACGTCATGTATAGACCTATTCCAATGTAACAACCGCATCGCAGCGGGCAATGTCTTCGGGGCGGTGCGAAACCAAAACAGTTGCCGTACCACCAGCGCGGGTTGCCGTATCCAGATCAACCATAAGCGCCGCAGCTGATTCGGCGTCCAGATGCGCGGTAGGCTCATCCAGCAGAAGCACCGGAGATTCCACAAGCAGGGCACGAGCCACCGCAAGACGCTGCCGCTGGCCTCCCGACAGGAACCCGCCACCAGCACCAACACGGGTGTGCAGACCTTCCGGCAAGGTGCTGTACCACTCCCCCAAACCTACACGTTGCAGGACCCTTATCATTTGTTCTTCGCTCGGGCGATCAGCACTATCGCGTGCCAAGAGTAAATTACCTTCAAGAGTAGATTCAAAAATATGCGCAGCCTGCGGGCACCATGCCGCATACCCTCGAAGCTGATCGTTCCCCAGCACTTTCCCGTAGGAGCGAATTTCGCCAGCTTCCAACGGCAAAAAACCCAAAAGAGTCGCCAGCACGGTGCTCTTACCCGAACCTGAGGGACCGGTAATTCCCGTCCACTTTCCGGTATGCGCCGTAGCGTTAAGATGCTCAAAAACGGGCTTATCCATGCTCGGCCACCGAGCGGCAGCATCAACAAGTTCAAGAGCAGGTTCCTGCCCCTGAGGGGCGCGAACACACCCAGCATGAGATGTATCCTGTGTATCGTCCTCAAGGTCTGAAATACTATTTTCATCCGCAATACCGGGAGCAATCTGCGCCAACAGAGTGGCAAAAGAAGACCACGAACGCACCGCTTCTATATGCTGCACGGAACTTTCTATCATCGCCGTACACATGAGAACTACGGCGGCAGATTCCGGAGCACCTACCGTTCCCGATACCGCTAACGGATACGCGATAATTGCGCACCACAGTGCTGCTCCGAACCAGCTCAGGGTCACAAGCGCCCTACCAAGACCTTGGGCATACGAGGTGCGAGTCAATGCGGCAACATTGCGGTCATTCAAACGTGTTGTAGCAATCTCGATGCTCGGCGCAACCCCGTTAGCGCGAATATCTTCTGCAGCGCTCAGCACACCGGTGCCTAAACGCAGAAGCTCAGCTGTACTTTCCCGTGTGGTTTCCTCAGCGTGAGCGTCCGCGCGCGTAACAGCCCATGGCACAAGAATTGTTGATATCAAGGCTGCGAGCGCTACGGGCACAATCGCCTGAGGTAGCACAACAACGGTGGTTATTAGTGCTGTTACCATCACAAGTACATGTGCGGCAGGTGGAATAAGAACACGCGGAATGCTGTCGCGCAGCTCATCTATTCCGCCAATAAGCCTTTCCAGCAGGGCGTCTCCGCGAAGCAGGGCCCGCACGCTGCCAACATTAAGATAGGCCCCGGTCCAGGCGCGCACACGCAGAGTATTCGCTGCGGTCAAGACTTTAGCGTGGGTGAGCAAACGCTCGGCATATCGAGCACAGGCACGCCCTAGCCCAAAGAAGCGCACGCCCACGATAGCTACCATAAGGAACATCATGGCTGGGCCTTCGGCTGCACGTACGATAAGCCATCCTGAGAGTGCAGTTAGGGAAATTGCGGCAAGGGAGGTGAGAGCGGCGAGAATTACCGGCGGCAGTCCCTGTAATATGCCTAGTCCCGTAAGATTCCGCAGTGTTTCGAGGGTTTTCACGACTCCAACAGTATGTTCTGTGTTTTCTCGAACCATCTTTTCAGGAGCGTTGTGTAACGTTGGGCGATGCTCAGCAGAGGTATCGGCTGAGTCCTGCTTATGCGGGGCTGCAGCGGGGATAATCTTGGGCGCCTCATTCTGGACGATGCTCCACCGATACACCTGCTCATGCGATGGTTCCGCATGCGCTCCCTCGACTACCGCCGATGCCCGCACCACGCTATCGCAGTACTCGGTAAGTTCCGTTTCATGGGTCACGATTAGAACGGTTACTCCGCGTTCTGCGAGTGCGTCCAGGGACTGAGTTACAAGGAGGGCGGCGTGTGCATCCAGGTGGGCGGTAGGTTCATCTACTAGAACGGTAATCTGGAGATTTTGATGGTGATCGGCTGCACGGTGGAGGGCATCAATGCGAGCTAAGATGCGGGCGCACGCCAACCTGCGCGCTTGACCCGCGCTGAGCGATTCGGGGCTAAGCTCGCTCAGGTTTTCGAGCCCGAGCTTCCACAAATAGTTCTCTAGGCGTTCACGATCTGAGGGGCGTATCTGTGTTTCCCCCGTGAGAAGTTTAGCCGCATAGTCCTCTTCGCTGAGATCAGCGCTGAAGGCGTAGAGCGCCATCTCGCGCAGGACCGTGGGGGCGGCAAAAATAGGATTCTGCGGAATACTCAGGATGTTTCCGGCACCTATAATGCGTCCGGTTACCTTAATCGGTGCGGATGCGCCGGTTGGTACCAGTCCGTCGCGAACGTTCCCGGAAAGTACTCCGAGGAGCGTTGATTTACCGCATCCTGATGGTCCCAGAATGCCTACTAACGCTCCGCGCTGTTTTCCTACCGTATTTGGGCGTTTCGAAGTACGTGGAATATTCAGGTTTACTGAGTCTACGATCTGTGTACGTCCGGGGTATGTAACCGAGAGGTTCTCAATCACAAGGTGCTCGGGTGTTTCGGGAATCGTCGATACCTTTTCGCAGGAAGCATCCGCAGAGGCTTTTGGTACGGGAGTATCAAGGACTGTACGTACAGATCGAAGTGCGGCTATGCCGTCTTCAGATTGGTGGTAGGCTGCACCTACATCACGCAAAGGCTGATAGCATTCAGGAGCCAGCAGGAGTACAAGGATTGCGGTATCGAGTCCGAGTGTACCCTGTACCAAACGCACGCCAATAAGCACGGCGATCAGCGCCACCGAGATGGTCGTGATAAGTTCTAAAGCGAGCGAAGACATAAATGCGCTGCGAAGCGTCTGCATGGTACGTTCGCGGTATTGTTCACCCAGCTTCCTAAGGGCACGAGTTTGTGCACGTTCACGCCCCAGCCCGATCAATACGGGCAGCCCACGGATGAGTTCAAGAATATGGTCTGATAGACGGTGCAGCTCGGCTTGAGCGGCGGCTGTATCTTCACGTGTGGTTTTACCGATAAGTATCATGAAGATGGGAATAAGCGGCAGGGTGCACGCTAGGACGAGGGCACTTGTGATATCCAATGAGAGCACAATAAGCCACAGCAGAACGGGCACTACGGCGACCGAGACAAAGGCAGTCAGGGTTTTAGTGTAATAATCATCAAGAGCGTTCAGTCCCCGCGCCAGCAGAACGGCAGTTGCGCCTGTACCTTCAGGAGTGTCTGCCCCTCCTGTGGCTAAGACACGATGCACAAGTTTTTGGCGGATACTTGCTTTGGCTCCTACGGCTGCACGCTGAGCACTTACAGACAGTGCGTAGTCGGCACCCGAACGTACAGCAAGCGCTATCAGCGCCGTAACGATTAGCCCCCATGTTATGGCGTTTCCAGTGCCAAGAAGATTGCCTAGCCCTAGAAGCCACCCATTGGTACTGTCGAGTTTCGCTTGTGAGTTACCCGAGAATTCGATGAGAGCGCGATAGGTTTCTGGATCGCTGGCGACCCTTAGATGCTCGTGCTCGGCGGTGAGTGCGGTAAATCCGGCGTGAGCTGCCCGGGCAATGAGGGATGCGAGCGCCGCACTAAAGATCACGGTTGCCAGTGTGTGTATCCCGGTGATAAGCCCAAAAAACCCTAGGTTTTTACGGGCGTCTGGTCCTAGCGGAGGACGTTTATCGTTGTTGCGCTGTGTTTTATTGGCGCGTAGGCTCACGTCTCGTTCCTTCCCTACCGCTAAAGTGAGTGTGGATATTTTCTCCGGTGTGTTTCCTAGTTTAGACACTGGTGGCGGGCTTGTCTGTCTTTGGTTTTAAAGTATTTCCGGTGCCTTCACGTGTTGCTGAAAGCACCGGAAATACTCCTGTCCCCTCCCAATTACCGGGGTACGTTCTTGGCTATGACGACCTGTTCGGGTGCATCACCAGCTCGCTAGCATCGTGGGCATCGGGGATGTTTTCAACACGCAAACGCTTGCGGAACACCCAGTATGTCCAGACTTGGTACACGATAATAACGGGCAATCCAAATCCGCTCACAACGCTCATAACTCCAAGTGTGTACTCCGAGCTTGAGGCGTTTGCAATGGTGAGCGAATGAGCCGCGTCCAAGGTTGAAGGCAGCACATTGGGGAAAAGAGCAGTGAAAATCGCCAGCGCGCCAAAAGCCATGAAGAAGCTCAGACCTGCGAAGGCACGGCCTTCGCGTGAGCTTCGGGCGCTTATCCATGCGAAGAGCACTGCAAATACGGCAAGAATAGTGCATAACCAGGAAATACCGTTACCGGTTGTAACCTGCATGTACAGTACCCAGAGCACGATAGGCAAGAGCAGAAGCGGAAGCCAACGCACCAGGATGGTGCGCGCGCGGTGGCGTATATCTCCATCGGTTTTCAATGCAACAAAAGCAAGTCCCTGCACGAGGGCAAACCCTACAAGAGAGAGGCCGCCTAGAAGCACAGGCCAGGAGGCCCAGGCGAAGGCACCGCCTACGCGGTCACCGTTGGCATTAATTGGTAAGCCAATGGAGGTCAGCGCAAGAAGCGCACCTACCAGTAAAGCGATGAAGAATGATGATAGCGAGAGAGCGATAGTCCAACCGCGAATCCATCGTTCATCGTTTTTCTTACCGCGATACTCAATAGCAACCACGCGGAAGATCAGGGCAAGCAGCGCTAAAGTTAGTGGAATATATAGGGCTGAGAATAGGGACGCGTACCATAACGGGAACGCCGCGAAGGTGGCAGCACCACCAGTAACGAGCCAAACTTCATTACCATCCCATACGGGACCGATCGTGTTCAGAAGCAGGCGTCGCTCTTTCTCGTTTTTGGCGAAGATGCTCATGAGCATGCCTACGCCCAAATCGAAACTGTCGAGGATAAGGTAGCCAATCCAGAAAATACCGATAGCGACGAACCAGATGGTTGGCAGCAGTGGCTGCCCGGCAAAGATATTAAAGTCGAAGGTCATCGTTTAGAATCCTTACCCGCCTAGTAGGCGAACTCCAAGACATCGCGCTTATCGTGACCGCTCTTTTCGCCGTCCTGCTCGTGTTCAGAACGCACGAGTTCGGGCATAGCGGCTACCACGCCGGCCTTAATGTATTTAGTCAGCAGGTAAATTTCGACCACCATCAGGATGCCGTATACCGTTCCTAGGGCGATAAGCGAGAACAGGATTTCTTCGCCGCTCACACCCGGAGAAACCGCTGCCGCCGTGAACATGAGGATGGATGGGTCACCCTCAGGGTTGGGCGCCACCACGAAGGGCTGGCGTCCCATTTCGGTGAAGATCCAGCCGAGGGCGTTGCCGAAGAAGGGAGCCCAAATTCCCCACAAAGCCAGGGTTTTCAGCCACTTGGCTTCGGGAACGGTACCGGTTCCTTTTTTACGGGTAACCCATAGTACATAGACGTACGAAAGTGCACCAATACCACCAAGCGTGATCATGCCGCGGAAGCCGTAATAGGTGACTTCCATAAGGGGCAAATAGTTGATCTTCTGCCCGGCACGCTCACCGTAGAGGGGGTTATCCGCCAGATGCGTACCGTATTTAGCTTCGTATTCAGGCATGAGGGTTTTCACACCCTTGACCTCGGTGGTGAAATCTTCGTGGGCCAGGAATGAGAGTGCACCGGGAACCTCAAGCACTGCCTGCACCTTATCGCAGTCTTGAGACCCCAAAGAAGATATAGAAAGAACCGAGAAACCGGTGCCGTCATGGCATGCCGCCTCAGCAGCCGCCATTTTAAGGGGCTGCTGATGAATCATGAGCTGAGCTTGAGCATGACCGCTAAGAGCCACACCAGAGAACCCGATGAGACCCACAATCGCGCCGATGCGCAGGGAACGGAACCAAACCTTGTAGTCGGTCTTATCACGACCGCCAACTTCGGCATCTCCAACTACAACCTTGCCATCCTCTACGATGTCAATGCCGTCACGGCGTCGGCGCCAGAGCTTATACCAAGAAATACCGACCAGGAATCCACCGGCGACCTGAATGGCGCCAAAGATCACGTGGGGGAAGGTAAGAAGCGCGGTGTTATTTGTGAGAACAGCCCAAATATCGGTCATGCGGGGACGGCCATCGACCATTTCAACGCCTACCGGATGCTGCATCCAGGAGTTTGCCACCAGAATAAAGTATGCGGATACCCAAGAACCGAGAACCGCCATGAAGAGGCATAGGGCGTGAACTTTGGGCTTTAGTTTGTCCCAGCCAAAGATCCAAAGCCCCAGGAAGGTTGATTCGATAAAGAAGGCAAAAAGACCTTCCATAGCTAGCGGCGCACCAAAGACGTCACCCACAAAACGCGAGTATTCACTCCAGGCCATACCAAACTGGAATTCCTGCACTAAACCGGTTGCCACACCCATTGCGAAGTTGATGAGGTAGAGCTTTCCCCAGAACTTCGTCATACGTTTGTATTCGTCTTTTTTCGTGAAGATATAGCGCAGGTACAGGAAGGTGACGACCATACCCAAGCCGAGGGTTAGGGGCACCATAAAGAAGTGGTAGACGGTCGTGATACCGAACTGCCACCGCCCAATGTCAAGGGGATCCATGTACATGGTCCTTTTCTAGAATGTGTAAAGTCTACTGTTGGCAGACACGCCCGGGAGCGTAGCACACCTCCGGAAGTCAGGTGCACATATCTCAGGATGTCTTACATAGGTAAGGTAACGCGTTTTAAAAACGGCATGAACCAGGCAAGTTTTACACTCAGGTGTGCATGGCTTGACGAACCTATAAAGGTAGTTAACACAATTATTGATTTTTATGCGCTTTGACCCGTAGATATTGGGAGAAATTTCAAGATAAGCATCACGCCTTGGTGATGCCTTTCCTAAAACTTTCCAAGAAATCGAAGGTCAGCAATTTACACGTACTAAGGTGACTCCCCCAAATTATGAGGAGAGACACCTTTTTCTTATAGTCATACATGATTTATGAAGAAGGACACAGTGAGTATAATCACCAATATTTGCAGCGTCAAATATCTGTCAAAAAGAGGTTTCAACTCTCCTGCGTCAGATTGTTCACAGGTGCAAGCTAAATATCAATATTGTCCTGATCGAGCTGATGCGCACCAGCAATAATAAATTCCTTACGCGGAGCAACCTCCGCCCCCATCAGGAGCGAGAAAGCCTGCTCAGCTGCCTCCGCGTCTTCAATTCGGATGCGGCGTAGCATACGATGCCGGGGATCCATCGTAGTTTCGGCAAGTTGGTCGGCATCCATCTCACCCAAACCTTTATAGCGCTGAATGGGCTCTTTATAGCCCTTACCCTCAGCCTGCAGCTGGCTCAGCAGTTCATGCAGCTGACGTTCTGAATAGGTATACACCATCTCGTTCGGTTTACCTCGGTTAATAACCTCTACACGATGCAGTGGTGGTACAGCCGCATATACACGACCGTCTTCGATGAGCGGGCGCATGTACCGGTACATGAGAGTAAGAAGCAAGGTACGAATATGAGCACCGTCAACATCGGCATCGGTCATCATGATGACTTTGCTGTAGCGTGCCGCCTCAAGCTCGAATGTACGCCCAGAACCGGCACCAATTACCTGGATTAGGGCCGCACATTCGGCGTTCGCCAGCATATCTGTTACCGAGGCACGCTGAGTGTTCAGAATCTTGCCGCGAATCGGTAGAAGCGCCTGATAGGCCGAGGATCGCGCCAAGCGGGCGGTACCCAGTGCAGAGTCACCCTCCACAATAAACAGCTCAGAATGCTCTACGTTTGTTGACCGGCAGTCCACAAGTTTTGTTGGCATTGAGGAAGATTCCAAGGCGGTTTTGCGCCTCTGAGTTTCCTTGTGAATACGTGCTGAGATGCGGGTTTTCATCTCAGACACAACTTTTTCACACAGAGCTGCAGCCTGTGCTTTCTCGGCGCGTGCCGTAGAGTTCAGCCGAGCCTTGAGCTGATCACCAACTACTTTAGAGACGATCTGCCGCACAGCCGGCGTTCCCAGAATTTCCTTTGTCTGCCCCTCGAATTGAGGCTCCGCAAGACGCACCGTCAGCACGGCGGTAAGACCGGCGAGCGCATCGTCTTTCTCGATCTTGTCGTTGCCAACCTTAAACTTTCGAGCGTTGTCGGCAAGATGCTTGCGGAATGTTTTGAGAAGTCCTTGTTCAAACCCCGTGGAGTGGGTTCCGCCTTTGGGCGTGGCAATAATATTGACGAAGCTGCGGATTGTCGTCTCGTAGCCAATGCCCCAGCGCAGAGCAATATCAACCTCGCACTCACGGTCAACTTCGGTGAGCTTAGAGCGCCCATCCGAGCCTAGAACGGGTACGGTTTCCGTAAAAGAGCCTCTGCCGCTAAAACGCCAAATATCGGTCACGGCAGAGTCATGGGCCAGGAATTCAACAAATTCGCTAATGCCGCCGTCATGCTGAAAGACCTCTTCGTAAGGGCCGAACTCCCCCGGAGTTCCAGGGATGCGCCGCTCGTCTCGAATAGCAATGCGCAGCCCGGGAATAAGGAATGAAGTTTGGCGGGCACGTGCCACCAAATCCTCGTAGCTAAAACGCGCATCCGGGGTAAAAATCTGCGGATCAGCCCAATACCGTACTCTGGTTCCAGTTACACCACGCTTGGCGCGCCCCACGATCTGAAGCGCAGGATGTTTCTCATCTGCAGGAGTAAAAGAGTCTTCAGGCTTAGGAGTGCGCCCGGAATCGAACACGCCCGGTAGCCCATGTCGAAAGGACATCTGATAGGTTTTTGACCCGCGATCTACCTGAACGTCAAGACGTGATGAAAGCGCGTTCACCACCGAGGCGCCCACACCGTGCAGACCGCCCGATGCCGTGTACGATCCGCCGCCAAATTTGCCGCCAGCATGGAGTTTCGTGAAAACCACCTCTAGCCCGGAAAGCCCGGTTCGAGGCTCAACATCGGTAGGGATACCACGACCGTCGTCCTGTACTTCAACAGAACCGTCTCGGTAGAGAATGATCTGAATTGACTGTCCGTAACCGGCAAGAGCCTCATCAACAGAGTTATCAATAATCTCCCAGAGGCAGTGCATAAGACCGCGGGAATCGGTCGAACCAATATACATGCCCGGGCGCTTACGCACCGCTTCAAGACCTTCGAGAACCGAGAGGTGTCGGGCAGTATAGTTCGATGCAGCCAAGATGTTCCCTTTCGAAATGGTTTTCTTCGTAGGTCTATTCTATCGTGCACCGCAGGTAACTTGTGTTCACTCTCGTCACGGACATTTCATGTGTAGTCCATCCTGGACGCTGAGAGCGAAAGGGACAGGGCGAAGGTATGGCACCGAGGGTATGTGTGGTTGGATAGAGTTACGACAATTCTAGGAACCTATGAGAACTTCAGTAAGGGAGATTTTCAGTGAACGCTCATGCAACTCTCGAATCTGTTAATTCGCGTACGTTAAATTCCCACGACCGTTGCGATGTGTGTGGTTCTCAGGCATATATTCGTGCGGTCTTGCCTTCCGGGGGCGAACTGTTCTTCTGCGGTCACCACGGACGTGCCCACGAAGAAAAGCTCAAAGGGCTTGAAGGCATCTTGTTGTGGGACGATCAGACGTCACGACTTTAGGGCGAGATTCCCGAGGGTGTGACATCCGCCAGTAAATTACCAAGGGTACGACTTCCTCTTGACGGAGGAAGTCGTACCCTTGAAGTTTCTAATGCGTTTCGCCGGTCGCCCGCGCCGAGCTTTCATGCCTATTAGTCACCATAATATTGGACGAGAAATAGAACTCTTCCGGCAGTTCGTTAGTCACAGGACCGTGCGGAAATTCGCTAATCTTAGGCACAAAATACCAGTCCATCAGCTCGGCGCTTGTCTGTTTCAGGATCTTACGCACACGCATGGCGCGCGCTACTTGACGGCGAAGTCGTGGGGTATCTTTCTGCGTCGAGGTAAAAATCCACGGTTTCTCGTATCCTTCAGCGACGGTACCGAAGGTAATCTGCAAGAACCCATCGTCGGTCGTGGAATAAAGAAGATCATTGGGCATAATATCGGTGAACGCGAGCATCCAGCTATGTCGGCGCTCATAGCATTCACGGGTTGTCTGCAAAGCCGCGATAAGGCGGTGGTCAATCAAGAGCTCTACCCGACGTTCCGTGATGTCCCCCAGCTTGGCGTAGTTCCCAAAAGCGCGGTTTGCGCCGGAACGACGCGGCCATTTGGTGACGGCTCCATGAGGAACTTCTCCCGCAAAGGTGAACGGACCGCGAATAGTACCGGCCAAACGTAACCGTTCAAAGGGTGCTGTAGGCAGAAAAGTGTAAAGCAACCTATCGGCGCTTACCGATTTGCCCCAGCGTGCAACTTCAAAAATAGTTGGTTCCGGTCCTACAGGGTACATACGGGGCATAGGCCGCCCATATTCGTCAAAACCCTCACGGGATTTTCCATCCGGCAGATAACCTTCCAGAGTTGCTCCCACCGGTCGAGTCCATGATCCTGAATAGGGTTTGACGATGCGCGGGTTCTGCACCGGAAGAATGCTGGTGCGTCCACCGAAGTAGGCGGGCATCCTTTCCAGATTGCGCCATGCGTATTTTGCGGCAACTGCTTCGCGCCACCAAAGGGGCCGTTTACCGGGGGTTTGCCCGCCCAAACAGTGCATCAAAACCCAAAACCCTGCCCAGAGAACGCATAAAGCTGCGCCGCTCAGAGTTACGATACTTCCAACCAGTGCTGCGGTACCTGTCGCCCAGATATTGATGCCCACCCATGCTGTTAAGAGCCCCCAGCATCCCATGGCATAGGGCCCGAGAGTTATCACTGGATCAACTACTTTAACAGCGGCGATAACACGCCGATTGAGCCCGCGCCAGATATAAGAGTATGCCCACAGCGCGGGAATCAGCAGAATAATCATTACAGCAAAGAGAACAATCATCAGGGCCTCAAAGCATATCTGTTGCCGTATATATTACTTACCATTGTGCCTTGTACCAGAATCGTTTTATACGATCTTCACGGTCGAAGCTGAGAAAGAGATGACCGCAACGTTCTTTCTTCAGAAGATGTCGTACATACCCGATTGATGTGCTAAAACACTCCGATCATGTGTCTTTATAAAAGAACCTCATAGGACGCATGATTATTTATGCTCAAGAGCTTGCTGCAGATGCGGAACTAATGCTTCAAAGGCACGCGCCCGGTGACTTATTGAATTTTTGATCTCCGCCGGGATCTGGGCACACGACTGGTCCGCATAGGCTCCATCATAAAGCGCGTTGTCACCATTAAGCTCCACCGGCATCATAATAGGATCATACCCAAACCCGCCGTTCCCCTGCGGTGCGTGCAAAAGCGTTCCAGGAAGCTCGCCGTACTCAACTGCTTCATACCCACCGAGCGCTGAAGGAACAGCTAAGGAGGCGGCACAGCAGAATTTAGCGGCACGGTGTTCATCGCTGATATCACAAAGTTGTTTCAACAGCAGGGTGAGATTCGCGGTATCGTCCCCATGCTCCCCTGCCCAGCGCGCCGAAAAAATGCCGGGAGCGCCGTGAAGAACCTCAACGGAAAGACCCGAATCATCGGCAATAGCGATACACCCTGTAGATTCTGCCACGGCACGTGCCTTGAGCAATGAATTCTCGGCAAATGTTACCCCGGTCTCTGGAACATCGGGGGCATTGATGCTGGCGGCGTCGACCACATCGGTATCCACGTTCAGCCCAACAATACGGTTACGCAAAATTTCGCGAAGTTCGCGCAGCTTACCTTGATTGCGACTCGCTAAGACAACCTTAACCATAAAAGTATTACCCCTCTTCAAGAGATTCACGCTGTATCTGAGCAAGTTCGGCGGTGCCTTCTAAAGCAAGATCGAGCAAAGCATTCAGCTCATCACGGTCAAACGGTGCGCCCTCTGCCGTACCCTGAACCTCCACAAATTTCCCGGAACCAGTCACGACCACATTCATATCAGTTTCAGCGCGCACATCCTCGGTATAGGGCAAATCAAGCATGGGAGTACCGTCGATAATACCCACAGAAATAGCGGATACAGAGTCTTTTAAAGGCTTATCACTGGGTGAAAGCAGACCATTACGCTGTGCCCACGCGATAGAATCGGCGAGCGCTACATAGGCACCCGTGATCGAAGCGGTACGTGTTCCGCCATCTGCCTGAAGAACATCGCAATCCAGAACAATGGTATTTTCTCCCAACGCATTCATATCGATAATGGCACGCAAGGATCGCCCAATAAGACGGGAAATTTCGTGTGTACGACCGCCAATCTTTCCCTTGACGGATTCACGCGAAGACCGGGTTCCTGTAGCACGTGGAAGCATAGCGTACTCTGCGGTTACCCAACCTTTTCCTTCACCTTTGAGCCAGCGTGGTACCCCTTCCGTGAAGGATGCGGTGCACAGCACCCGGGTATCGCCGAACTCTACCAGCGCAGACCCTTCGGCTTGGTTTGACCACCCACGAGTGATGATGATGGGGCGCAGTTCGTTGAGGGCACGACCGTCGGCACGGGCTACAGAAGTCATAGTTCTCCTACTCTTCTTCCGGGGGAAGAGATATGTTTGACATGGGTGGATCGAGCAGTTCGATAACATTCAGAGTTGAGGTTGGCGGATGCGTGGGGGCTGGCCTAGGATGCACGCGATAGCTTGCTGCAACCTCGGCGACGCCTACCGGCCCGTCAAATGCGCTTTGTGCCTCGGCACGGGCGATATCGGGGTCATTCCACACGGGCAGATGCGTTAACAAAAGGTTGCGTACCCCGGCTTCTTGGGCTGCTTCACCGGCGCGCTTACCGGTCAGGTGAATACCACGCAGCGCGTCGTCACGCCCTTCTTGGTATGCCGCCTCGCATAGGAAAAGATCAGCGCCGCGGGCAGCCTTGATGAGCCCATCGCATGTATCGGTATCACCGGAGTAAGCAAAAAGTGTTCTGCCGTCCCGGCTATTGCAGGTAATACGCAGGGCGTAAGGGTCTTTAGCGGGGTGGAGTACCCTGAATGGCTCGACCGTGAAAGGTCCAATTTCGACTTTATGCCCTTCGTCCCAAGTATGATATTCAAACTCAGTACTCATGCCCGGGTCTGGGTCAAGCCCGTGCGTTGCCGAAAGATATTCGTTAATGGCAGCAGGTCCGTAGAGAGGAATCCTACCTTTGGGCCAGCCTCGGGGATCCCATTTCACGGCAACATGCAAACCGGAGAGGTCAATGCAGTGGTCAGGGTGAAGATGCGATATCAGGATAGCGTCAATCTCAGCTAGGTCAATATACCGTTGAAGTACGCCTAGGGAGCCGTTGCCCATATCCATGAGCACACGCCACGTGCGTCCAGCATAGTCAGTTGCTGAGAGCAGATAACAGCTCGCCGGAGAATTTGGTCCGGGAAACGAGCCGGTACAGCCGATAATCGTCAAGCGCATACGGGGTGTTTCCTATTCGGTGTGTGTGAAAGCAGCAAGACTTGAGTCGATCGTGACGGAAGGCAGTCCTGAGGCTTCTTTGGAGTTGGAGTCTTTCGTAGTGGCCTTTTCGCTGCCTGCTGGTGCGGGAAGAGCCGCCAAAGAGCCCGTGGGGAATCGTTCTGCCACAGATGCCGTGTGCCGCACATTGTGAACTTCTGGACCCAAGAACCTGCGCGCTAGGTTCTCGAAAGTCTCAGATTCGCCGGTCGCTAAGAATTCATGATGCGGATTCGTTTCAAGGTCAGGGTTCTCAATATTCTCGGTAAGAAGTGCCCGATAAACGTCTTTGGCAGTCTCATCTGCCGAAGAAACAAGAGTTACGTCCTCCCCCATGATGTAGGAAATAATGCCCGTCAGCAAAGGGTAGTGAGTGCAGCCAAGTACCAGCGTGTCTACTCCCGAATCTTTAAGGGGCTGCAGATATTCTTCGGCAGTACGCAAAAGTTCGGGTCCGGATGTCACGCCCTTCTCCACGAACTCGACGAATCGAGGACATGCGATAGACTGCACCATAAGGTTCGGGGCAATCGCAAATGTATCTTCGTAAGCGCGTGAGGTTACCGTTGCCTCTGTAGCGATAACCCCGATCTTACGGTTGCGGGTCGCGGCTAGTGCTCGACGCGCGGCGGGCTGAATTACCTCAATCACGGGAATACCGTAGTGGCGGGTGTAGCGTTCGCGTGCATCCCGGAGAACGGCGGCAGATGCTGTATTGCACGCAATAACCAGCATTTTTACACCGGAATCAACAAGCTCGTCCATAATGCGCAGGGCATTGGCACGAACCTCGGCAATTTTGAGCGGGCCGTAGGGTCCATGAGCGGTGTCGCCTACATAAATAATGCGCTCATGCGGCAACTGATCCATAATAGCGCGTGCAACGGTCAGACCACCTACCCCGGAGTCAAAAACTCCGATGGGTGCGCTTGATGTTGGACCAGCCGGTGGCGCGGGGGTTCCCCACGGGGTGCGGGTACGATATGGATTTGAGGTATCTAAGTTATCGCTCACGAACTTTACCTGTTGTCCTTCAGCATATGATGTACTTTATTTTCATTCTAAGGTGTTACAGATACTGTCCTGTTCTAGATAGCCGCCTCTGAGTCCTAAACCACCCTATAGGATGGGCCACATCAAGGTTCGGGCAGTGATGTTTCATATCGCATGCTGTACTGAGCTCGTTAATCTGGAAGGCATCGTGTGATGCGCTTATTTTGTCTCTGATCAGCACGTTTCTAAGACTGCGGGGTTTCCATCGAATCAAGCATCGCAACCATAAGCGAGTCCTGTACCCAGGTCACGAAATTGTACACGACCGCCAAATAATCGTCGTCGTTCTCAACCTTTGACCAGTCCGTGAGATGGTGCACCTGGTCTGCGCGTTCTTCATCAATAATGTCTAAACGGCTTCCCAAAACTAAACGGATATCGTTAAGTGCAGACGCCCACGCATGAGCGTGCTCATCACTAAGCACGATGTCTCCCGCTTCAATATCGAAAGCCAGGAGACTCAGATTTGCCACCTTCGTGGCGCGTAAATCCTGTTCGGTGTACCGGCGATATTCCAGCGCAGCCTCAGGATCGCTACTTCCTGCAGGCAGTACTCGTGCCACCGCTGGATCATCTGGGATGCTGGGATTCTCGACAATACCGATGAGAGCTTCAAGAGGATCATGATTTTCCGAATCCGGAGATTCCAGAAGAGCAATCACGTCTTCGGCTAGATCTCGAATAAGATCAAATTCAGCCTTCTCAAATCGAGCGGCATAGCCATGCGGTGTATGTCGAAAACCCTGCGCCATAAATTAGTTCTCCGCCTTTTCAAAGCTCGCCATCAAACCCCACGCGTGCATGGCCTGGGTATGCTTTTCTGCATCCTCACGACTGCCGGTGAACACAACAGCCTTGCCGTTATTGTGCACCTGGAGCATCAGTTTCTCGGCACGACGACGGCTAAACCCGAAATGAGCGCGAAAAACATAAGAAACATAGGTCATAAGATTAACGGGATCGTTCCAGACGATTACCTGCCACGGCGTCTGCGTTTCAAGATTTTCGTCAATCGTCGCATCAAGCTCAGTGGCATCTAGAGTATCGGTCGCAAGAACAGCCGTTACAGTGTGGTTGGAAAGATGGGTGAGCTTGTTGGTCATGCATAAGATTATACTCGTGGGGGCTTTGTTCCCGCGGGATTGATTCCGTTCAAATAATCATAAATATCTTAAAGTCAAATTTACATTATGTCGCGGACAACACATCCCGTAAAGGTAGTAACCTGCCTAACAGACAACTAAAATGAGACATATGGCAACTACCTCGCTTCTAACCGACCATTACGAACTTACGATGCTCCAGGCAGCGCTCGCCTCTGGAACTGCGCATCGCCGCTGCACCTTTGAAGTCTTTACACGTCGCTTGCCCGCGAGCCGCCGCTACGGCGTGCTCGCAGGTACAGGACGCTTTCTCGAAGGGCTTCAGTCTTTCCGCTTCGATGACGAAGATCTATCTTTTCTAGCCTCTCGCAATATTGTGAATGCGCAAACCCTAAAATACCTTGAGAACTTTAGGTTTACCGGCAATATTCGAGGCTATGTCGAGGGAGAGATTTTCTTTCCGCACTCCCCCGTTGTACAGGTCGAAGCAACTTTCGCAGAAGCCTGCATCTTAGAAACCTACCTGCTGTCTATCTTGAACTATGATTCAGCTGTTGCCGCTGCAGCATCACGTATGACTGCGGCGGCGGGCCACCGTCCCTGTATTGAGATGGGCTCGCGCCGTGCGCACGAACGTGCCGCTGTATCAGCGGCACGTGCCGCTGCTATTGCAGGCTTCACTGCAACATCTAACCTGGAAGCGGGCAAGCGCTATGGGCTTCACACTCTCGGTACCAGCGCCCACGCCTTTACCCTTCTTTACGACTCTGAGCGTGAAGCCTTTGAAGCGCAACTGCAATCGTTAGGGGCACGCACGACCCTTCTTGCTGATACCTATGATGTCGAGAATGCGGTACGCCTTGGCGTGGAACTCGCGGGCGAAGAGCTCGGCGGAGTCCGCCTAGACTCAGGTGATCTGGTAGCATCGGCACAGCGCGTGCGTGAACTTCTCGATTCTTTGGGCAACCACAACACCAAGATTACAGTGACAAGTGATCTTGATGAATATGCTATCGCTTCCTTAGCCGCCGCGCCGGTAGATTCTTACGGTGTGGGCACCAGGCTAGTGACCGGCTCCGGTGCGCCTACCTCCGCAATGGTGTACAAGCTGGTGGAACGTGAAAATACTGCTGGCGAGCTGGAACCCGTCGCTAAAACCTCTGCTGGCAAACGTTCTCTAGGTGGTGCAAAGCAAGCTGCGCGCCGCCACAATTCCTTGGGTATCGCCACCGCCGAGCTTATCGGAACGGGGAACAACCCCGCTGCCCTCGAAAATACTCGCGACCTTATTCGCGATTTTGTGGTTTCTGGCGAGCTCCTGCCCGGTTTTACTGGCGAGGAGGCGGTACGCAACGCAACCGAACGACATAGCGCATCCCTAGCGGAACTTCCCGAATCCGCTCGTCGCCTTTCAGAAGGCGAACCCGTTATTCCCACTGAATTCATCTAGCCACAGCCCATCCAGATATTGCCAAGAAAGGGACTATACACATGGCAAAAGCGCTTATTATTGTCGACGTTCAGAATGATTTCTGCCCTGGCGGAGCCCTTGCAACACAGCAAGGCGCCAACGTTGCATCGCTAATTAGCGAATACGTTGAGGAACACCATCACCAGTACGATGCCATTGTGGCAACTCAAGACTGGCACATTGATCCCGGTGATCATTTCTCAGATACCCCAGATTATGTGAATTCCTGGCCCGTACACTGCGTTGCCAACACCGAGGGGGCAGAGATTCACCCGAATCTTGATACCGACTATATCGAAGCATATTTCCGCAAGGGTAAGTATGAGGCGGCATATTCGGGCTTCGAGGGTCTTCAAGCTGCCGAAGATTCCGTGATGACCGGTGAGCACGATCCCGAAGCATCGTTGGAAGATGAGGCACCTAACACCCCGCTCGCCGATTGGCTCGACGAACATGATGTTAAAGATGTTGATATCGTCGGGATCGCGACCGACTTCTGTGTACTAGCGACGGCAAAGGATGCAGTAGACGCCGGGTACGAAACTCGCGTTCTGATTGACCTCACGGCGCCGGTTCATGAAGACAAACTGGATGATGTTATCGCCGATATGGAGGATGACGGTATTACCGTTGCGGAAGTGCTTTAGTCAGGCGAGAGATTATTCTACGAGCTCCTGCCCACGAACCAATCCGCCAGTTTATCCAGGCGAGCCTGAATTTGTTCCGCGGATGCCTGCGCAACTGCGGGACCACCGCAAATTTTACGCAGCTCATTATGGATAACGCCGTGTGGTTTGCCTGAACGGATAGACCAGGCCGCCACGTTTTTCGCCAGTTTACTGCGCATCTCTTTAAGCTGGCGGTGGTCCACAATTGCGGGAGCTGCTGTCGCTGGGCGGCGGGATGCATGTTCACGCTGGCGTGCACGAAGTAGAGTACCCACTTGGTCGGCATCCAGCAAACCGGGAATACCGAGGAAGTCTTGTTCTTCTTCCGAACCGATCTCCAGACCACCTGACGAAAATTCGGAGCCATCGAAGAGCACGCCGTGGAAGGAAGCTTGCGAACCAATCGCCTCGAATTTACCGCGCGTTAGTTGTTCGGAAGCACGTTCCTCGCGGTTTGCTTCTTCGAGCGCTTCATCGTCCAGCCCTTCAGCCATTGGATCGATATCGTCGTCGGTGGTATGACGGTCGAGGGCGTGGTCACGCTCAACTTCCATATCATTGGCAAGCATCATCAGCTGCGGCACAGACGGCAGAAAGACAGATGCGGTTTCCCCACGTTTACGGGCTCGCACAAAACGACCAATCGCCTGTGCGAAGAAGAGAGGTGTGCTGGTGCTGGTAGCATACACACCCACCGCCAAGCGGGGTACGTCCACCCCTTCGGACACCATGCGTACCGCGACCATCCACCGCTTGCTGCTTTCACGAAAATCGTCGATTTTAGCGGATGCTTCACGATCGTCAGAAAGTACTACGGTCGGCTTCTCCCCCGTGATCTTGTGCAGTTTTTCAGCATAGGCTTTGGCATCGGCGTGGTCAGTTGCGATGACGAGCGCTCCCGCGTCGGGAACAGTGCGGCGCACTTCGGTGAGTCGTTTATCGGCCGCAGAGAGCACAGTGGGAATCCACTCACCCTGAGGATCAAGTGCGGTGCGCCATGCCTGGGCGGTAATATCTTTAGTGAATCCTTCCCCTAGATTCGCCGCCATTTCTTCGCCGGCGGAGGTCCGCCAGCGCATTTGTCCGGAATATGCCATGAAAATAACTGGCCGCACCACGTGGTCTTTCAGCGCAGGGCCATAACCATAGGAGTAATCGGCTCGCGACCGACGAATACCTTCATGGTCTTGCTCATAGGTAACAAATGGGATAGGTGAGGCATCAGATCGGAATGGTGTACCGGTCAGCGCAAGGCGACGTGTGGCCTCATCGAAAGCTTCACGCAGACCATCGCCCCAAGATAAAGCATCACCTGCATGGTGGATTTCGTCGAAAATAACAAGAGTCTTGTCATTTTCGGTATTTCGGGCGTGTAGCTGCGGCTTATTAGCAACCTGCGAATATGTGAGCGCTACACCCTTGTATTGGCGTCCAACGTGAACATCGGCGTTTTTGAAATTAGGATCGATCGGAATACCGACCTTAGCGGCGGCATCCGCCCACTGTTTCTTGAGGTGGTCGGTGGGTGCTACCACGGTAAGTTTTCGCACAACCCCGCGATCGAAGAGTTCGCGTGCCAAGGTGAGAGCAAAGGTTGTCTTGCCCGCGCCAGGGGTTGCTACAGCCATAAAGTCCCGAGGGTTCGTCTCAAAATATTTTTTCATCGCCTCGGCCTGCCAGGCGCGCAGACTGACGGAAGTACCCCAGGGTGCACGGTCAGGGTATGCCGGGGAGAGCTTTGGCTTAACCATACTGTCAAATAATGTAGGTTCTTCGTACTCGCTCATGCTCTTCTCCCCCCATATTTTCTCTGGTTTACCTTTGATTCAGTATTTCCTGTGTACAAAGGCTCCTACAGAAACACAGATTATAAATTCTACCACCGTGTCGTGATACGTCCGCGAAGATTCGCGCAATTATTTTGCCCGACGCGAAGTCTGTTTGAGCCCAAAAATAGAGTATGTGCCTGCACCCCCATTATGGGGGTGCAGGCACATACTCTGCAGGTTCCGGAGCGAAACTTCCGTTATTTGTCGCCGTTATCCGAATTATCTTTACCAGGCTTAAGACCCTCGTAGATTTCTTTGCAGGTTGGGCAGACTGGGAATTTCTGCGGATCGCGTCCAGGAGTCCACACCTTACCGCATAGCGCGCGAACGGGTTCACCGGTAAGGGCGGATTCCATGATTTTTTCCTTACGCACATAATGCGAGAAGCGTTCATGGTCACCCGGCTCAGAAAGCTGGGCTTCTTCCCGCTCAAGTAATGCAGTACCGCCCGCCGTCTCAGGACCAAAGGGATCTTCAACGCCTTCAATGGAGCTCATGTTCTATCCTCCAAGTATGTTCTCGCCGTCTTAGTGCTATTAGTTCTATTGTAGAGACTAGTGTAACAACGGGAAGGGATTCATAGTTATTCCATAGAGAACAAAGGCGACGATTGGAAACATACGTGTAGCTGCCCCATAACACCACCCCATATTCTCTATATAGGCTCTAGTTCGTATTGAACTTTGCAACCTGCTGAAGCATCATCGAGCTATGGCGATCGTAGAGTTTACCACCTGCAGAAATTCCAATAATGAATAGTGCAGCGCCGATAACCAGCTGGATAACGCCGGAGATAATCAGCACCATGTCATCCTTGCCGCCGACCATGTAGATGAACGAGCCAATCCCACCGGGAAGAGCGATCAGCATGCAGATAATCATGCTACCCATCAGTAAAAGCTGCTTCGCAAAGCCGTCTGGCTGCTTAGGCGTTTTGAAGGGGTTGGCTCCAGGAGGCGCGACCGGTGGTGAAAGCACTGTATCAAGCATCAATCCGAACCCTACGGTTCCTGCGTAGACTCCCAGCTGATGCAAAAGCACGACCGGGTAATAGGCTATAAGCCCGTGGACAGCGCACATAATAAAGGACATCACCACGACGATTGGCAGCATTACGATGGAATGTCCGAGTGCACGCCCGAGCCTATCATCACGCCCACACAGAGGCGAGAGCACGTGCAGACTAAAAGCCGTGTTATCGTACGAGACCATATACGCTATGTAGAATCCTGTGAAGACATTGCAGAAATAAACCCAGAAGCCAAAGAGCGTTTCAGGTCCAGCCCCGGAATTAGCGAGCTGGATTCCCGTCGTCGCAACACGAGACCCCATGCTGCTCGTGAAGAGCGGCATCACGAGAGCAAAGAGTACATAGAGCATGGCAGTCATGACGATCAGCAAAGTCATGCGCGTATCTTTGAAGTAGCTATGAATGGTACGTGCAGCCACAGCACCCCAACCAGTGTTTGGGAACCTCGCAAAAATACCAATATCTCCTGCCGTCAGGTTCTTAGCCTTGCCCCGTTTTTGTTCACCGCTGACATTACGCATTGAGCGTTCGAGGCTACGACCCCACAATACCCAAGCACCACCCAGGTATATGAGGGAAAGTACCAGACTTAGACCTGCTAGAGCCCAGTTACCCGCCGCCACATGGTATGCAATCGCAAAAGCGGACCCGAAAGGCGTATACCCCAACCATTGAACTTTCTGAGCGATCTCCTGGAAATGATCTATCACATAGAACATAGCTCCACTGAATATGAAGCCCGAGCTTACCAACAGCACGCCCAGAATAATCTTGAAGATAAGATCAATACGGGGGTTAGCATTCAAATAAACGCCAAGCTGATTGGCAAGGCGCGCCACTGTCATCAGCAAAGCCAGCCCCAACACTATGCTCAGCAGATAGGCTGCTAGTCCCACAGGATTACCAATAAATCCAAGGGTTCCCAGAAGGATTAGGATAATCGTCGCTATACCTGGAAGACCTATAAACCCACCGAAAAATTGCCCCTTCTGCAGCGTCTTAGCCTCTAGCGGGAATAACACGAAGCGGCTTTCATCAAGGGTTCCGTCTAGGCCAGTCCAGACAATGGGGATAAGAGCCCAGCCAAGAGATACAAGAAACCCGAGGAATAGGGCGAGTGCAGGACCATCTAAACTACCATCAATCCCTAAACCAACGTAAGTGAATCCCAAACCAGTCAGTGCGCCAAGCAGGTACAGGGCGCCAAAAGCAATACCAATAATCGCCCACACACTACGTTTGAGCGAGGCAAGCACATACCGCCATTTTAGTGAGACGAGGTGCGCAACCATGATAGTCCTTCCGAGGTGGTGCGTCCGCCCACGAGCTGTATGAAACGTTCTTCCAAAGTAGATTCCCCACGCACCTCATCAACCGTACCCGCAGCGAGAATCCGTCCCTCATCAATAATGGCGACGTGATCGCATAAACGCTGCACCAAGTCCATGACATGCGATGAGAGAATAACTGTTCCGCCTGAGGCGACGAATCCTTTGAGGATATCCTGAATATTAGCCGCTGAAACCGGATCAACCGCTTCAAAGGGCTCATCCAAGATCAAGACTGAAGGGGCGTGAATCAGCGCTGCTGCGAGGGCGATCTTCTTGGTCATACCTGCTGAATAGTCGGCTACCGCGCGGCCTGCTGCATCGGTTAAATCCATAGCTTGCAGAAGGTCCTTGGTACGTTCGGCAACAGTGTCACGTTCGAGACCGTGCAGGTACCCCGAATAGGTAATAAGCTGTTCACCTGTGAGTTTATCGAAAAGGTGCACGCCATCCGGCAGAACGCCCAAGTGCTTTTTGGCTTCCAAAGGGTTCTGCCACATATCGGTTCCCTTAATCAACGCCACGCCTTCGGTGGGCTGCAGCATACCCGAAACCATTGAGATAGTCGTCGTCTTACCAGCACCGTTGCGCCCTACCAAACCGTAAAAAGAGCCGGTAGGAATGGAAAGATTAATGCGATTAACGGCAACAGTCATGCCGAACGCCTTCGTCAAACCATGAATTTCGATGGCATTAACAAGGTGCGCACCAGGTTGGTGACTAAGAGCCTCACGGGTGACTTGAGGCAAGCTCCCCGGCTGCGCGTTTGCATAACTCTGTTTGGTCATTGACTGGCCAGCATCATACGCCGGTGTACCAGCTTGTGTATTCTCTGGTGAATAGCCGTAGTCTTCAGGTGCCGTCCCAGGCACAGAATTGTGTTCTTTCATACATACAACGGTACCAGTTTGGGAATACTTCAGAACCATATCTTGGGCTTATATCATCAATAATTCTCTAAACTTTTTAAAGCATGAACTATAAGGATGACTAGAGTATTTTCCATGAACTTCCCGTTGAAGGTGTGAATAAGGCGGGATGCACCATAAGATACAAACATCCCGCCTTATTCTCTCTTCTGTGGGGTCTAGAAAATTGCCGTTGTCAACTCAGCTCGTGCTTTGACTGTTCGTGGGTCTGTAGCACCCACAACGTCGAAGAGCTGCACAAGACGCTCACGTACTCGGGTCTTATCTTCCGGCGGAACCGCTTTAAAAAGTCGTAGAAGGCGTGCGTAAGCATCTTCAACATGCCCGCCTATAACGTCAAGATCGGCAACGTTAAAGGCAGCCTCAATGTTGAGAGCGTCGGATGCAGCTGCTTCACGCTCTTGGGCAAGATCCAAATCTGCCACGCGAGCTAATAAATCAACCTGAGCAAGCCCGACTTTAGCATCATGATCGCCCGGGTTCTCTGTCAAAGCCTTGCGGTAGGCGGCTCGTGCTCCTTCATAGTCGCGTTCATCAAGCGCCTCCAGTGCTTTAGCGTGCAGCGGCGGCAGGGTTTTCTCTTCCTCATCCGAAGGAGCAGGCTCAAATCCACCGGGAAGCTGATACTGCGCAGCAACCTGCAAGACCTGCTTCAGCATTTCTGACAGATCCTGCGGACTGATCTGACCGTTATAAAGAGGGGCCGGGCGACCGGCGATAACGGCCACGCCTGCCGGTACGCCGTCCATGCCAAACGCTTGGGCAGCCTCCGGAAGATTCGTAATATCGACGGCGGCAAGCAGCATCGCACCTTCCGCCGCATTGACTAGGTTTTCGACGGCGTCTAGCATTTCAAGCGACGCTGGAGAATGCGGGGCATATAGCCCAAAGATCACGGCGCCTTGGGTAGACAGTTGTACGTACTTCTGAAAATCTTCAGGTGTTGCAACATCGAAACGCCAGCTTTTCGCCGAATTGCTTTGTGCTGCAGTGGGTGTAGAAGTACTGATATCGTGACCGCCAAGCACTGGAGCGCTACGTACCGACGCGGGAATTTGTTCTGCTGAGCTTTGGGGGTTTGTTGGCAGTTGGTTCGGGGTTGGAGGAATTGTCATCGAGAATCCTTTGCGAGCCTCAGAGAAATTTAACGTACTCCCTAATTATCCCGCGCGACCCGCTGTTTTACAGGATTCTCGGCAATCGTTCGAGGTGCGCGAAATTTCAGATAGGCTTACTCGGTAGCTTTCTGCCTCAAGAATGTTGCGAGCGCATACAGTTTTCAGAGATGCCCGGTAGAATAGCCAGGTAAGCTTTATGAAAGGCAGACTATGTCCGATAGCTCGAATCCGCAAGCCCAGCAGACTCCTCCCCCAGTTCCCCGGGTTCCGCGGAAAAAGCCGGAGCAGGAAGAACACATGTTTGAACAGGACGGTTCCGCATCGTCTACAAAGCGCGAATCCCTGACTTCACATATTACGGGTACCATCAGCGATTTGACCGATAGCATCAGTCAGGCACGCTCACAACGCCGCAAAGCTTCTCTTCCTCCCCGCATCTCTCCAAAAGTCGATGAGGCTTCTGAACTTCATATTTATGAGAAAAGCTCACCGCTGCATAATCCTGTATCTTTCGGTTTCCTGACGACGGTTGGTGTTGGTCTGGCCCTGCTGGCTTACTACGCTTTTACCAATGTCGGCGCGCTTGTCGGCTGGGTCACTGGCGCTATCTTCATCGCGCTTGGGCTTGACCCCATTGTTCGTAAACTTGAGAGTTTCGGCGTTAAACGCAGTGCCGGTGTGGTGATTGTGGTTCTTTCCTTCGCAGCCATCATTAGCGGACTTGTGGTGTGGATTGTGCCTATTATCAGCGCACAGGCCAGCAGCTTTGTCTATCGGGCACCCGCTATTTATCAGGATTTCATCGATTCTGATACTTTCAAACGCATTGATGACGTTCTGCATGTTAACGACTGGGTTAATAACAACGTTCCAAAGTTCCTAGAGTCTCTTACATCAAGCTCTGCGGTCGGCGGATTCATGAGTAACCTAATTACTGCGGGTTCCACAATTGCGCAGATTTTGACCGGCACTATTATTGTGCTGTTCCTCTCGCTCTATTTCCTCTCATCAATGCGCACTATTAAGGCGTGGGGGTCGCGTTTGGCTCCGGCTTCCAAGCGGGAACGTGTTGAGGAACTTACCGAACGTATCACGGGTGCTGTTGGTAACTATGTGATGGGGCAGGGAGTTGTCGCTGTTCTCAACGCAACCTTCGCGCTTATCACCATGATTATCTTGGGGTTCTCATTCCCTCAACTTGTGGCTGTGTTCGTCTTGATTTTGGCCTTCATCCCATTGGTTGGCGGCGTAGCGGCGCTTGTTCTGGTGTCTCTCATTCTTTTGACGCAGGGCTGGCAAATGTCTGTCACATTTGCGATCGCCTATTTTATCTACCTACAGATTGAGGCATACATAATTTCGCCGCGTATTATGTCAAAGGCTGTTTCGGTTCCCGGCGGTGTCGCTATTATCGCCGTCGCTGCAGGCGGTGCGCTGTGGGGCGTCTTGGGCGCGCTTATCGCGATTCCTGTCGCCGCATCGTTACTGATTCTGGTGAAGGAAGTCTTTATTCCCCGCCAAGACCATCGGTAAAAAACCTTTTCTTAGAAATATAAGGATGCGCCCGCCGTTGAGAAAAGCGGCAGGCGCATCCTTCGTATAGACGGAGTAGACAGATTATGGTTCAGTAATCTCTTCTGCGACCGGGCCGTTGTATTCGGTAGGAAGTGTAGTCTGCTGACCCGTCACCACTGAGACAAGGGCGTTGATCACGCTGTTTACCGACTTTTCACCCACCCAAAGGTGTTTACAGTTCTCAAAAGGCACGACCTGAGTGCGGGCTATTGATTTAAAACGCTCGCGCGCTTCGGTGGGGCGTAGATAGTCGTCAAACTCCGGGATAAAGGCATAGAGCGGATTTGAGATTTTATTCCATTCGTCCAGTTCGGCGGGATGCACTCGGTGCAGAGGCGGAGAAAGCAGAATAGCCCCCACAAATTCTGATGCATGTTCTGGGGCATACTTGAGCACAAGTTCCGTACCGAAAGACCACCCGATTAACCAGATATTCGGCAGCTGGCGTTCTACGGCATATTGTAAGATCGCGTCAAAATCTTTTTTCTCGGCAAATCCTCCGTCAAACACGCCCTCGCTTGTACCGCGGATCGAAGAAGTACCACGGGTGTTGAACCGCAGAACCGCAATATTTGCAAGCGCTGGCAGACGGAATGAAGCCTTCTTGTACACATGCGAATCCATATACCCACCGTGTGTTGGAAGCGGGTGAAAAGTCACGAGAGTAGCTTTAATGTCCCCTTCGGGAAGTGCCAGTTCACCCACAAGGCGCTTCCCGTCAGCGGTTGTAACATCAAAGTTCTCTCGGCGCGCGGGAAGTACCGTGCGAGATTTAATGAGAACAGGCTGATCAGATTGGGTGAAAACATACCGTGAGGGATCAAACTCTCGGAGTTTTCCAGAGGACTCTTCAGTCGCCATAGTGTCACTTTCTTCGTTCTAACAGGTCTTCGCGCCCACGATAGGTATTCCGATCTCGTAATAGTTCTAAGCGCGTCTGGTACGCCAACAATGTTGGTGCCAGTGGCGGCGCTCATCAATGGCGCGAGAACGCCCCAGTGTATGGCTTTCTTGCCATACAACAAGATGCGCTGTTCTTGGCGGAATTGGACGGTTACATTCCGGGCACGTATAGGTTTTCAGAGCATTTACGGCGGGAATGTACTGCACCAGCCAATCACCAAAACGGTCACGTTCAATGCGCGGCGCAGGGTCAAGAATACGAGATATATCACGTCCACCGGGTGCAGACCGCGTCCATTTGTTGGAGGTTGTGCCCGAGGAACGTTTACCGGGGTGATTCTTGCGTGCCATGCTTTCTATTCTAGCGTTCAGTACGGCTTGCCATCTTTTAGCTGCTTTGATGCCGCCAGGCAGCGGTTTCTACAGCTGGCATGTCATAGTCTTCCTCGGTAGAGTAGATGGGGTGCGTATCGTTATAGCTGAATGTTCTGTTGATTACGAAGGGCGTTTGCGTGCCCATCTCCCCCGTGCTACCCGCTTACTTATGGTGAAGAATGACGGTTCTGTGCTTATCCATTCCGATGGCGGTTCCTATAAGCCGCTGAACTGGATGAGCCCACCATGTTCTCTCCTTGTCGCAGACTATGACGAGATTCCAGATAGCACCCGGGAAGATCTTGATACGGATGTGCAGCAGCTGTGGACGGTACAAGCCGCTAAAAGTGATGACCGCCTTCTCATCCGCGTGTACGAAGTTATTCATGAGCACACCCATGATTTAGGAGTCGATCCTGGACTTATCAAAGACGGCGTAGAGGCCGACCTGCAGCGTCTTCTTGCTGAGCAGATCGAAACACTCGGTAAGGGTTACTCCTTGGTACGCCGTGAATACCCTACGGCTATTGGTCCTGTGGATATTATGGCGAGAGACTCCAACGGTATCAGCATTGCGGTAGAGCTCAAGCGCGTGGGCGATATTGACGGGGTGGAACAGCTTACCCGGTACCTCGATCTGCTCAACCGCGACCCACGGCTGGCACCCGTCAAGGGGGTTTTTGCTGCACAAAAGATCAAGCCCCAGGCACGGACTCTTGCCGAAGATCGCGGTATCCGCTGCATCTCTCTCGATTACGATGCGATGCGCGGTATCGACGACGCTGCAGATCGGCTTTTCTAAGCCAATATTTATGCGCTGTAGAGATCTTCGCGACTCTAAAACTCAAGTATTCGGGAAGGTAAAAGCCGGTACAACCAACAATTGGTTGTACCGGCTTTTACCTTATTAACGGTTTACTTCTTACCCGTCGTAGGGGTAGCGATCTCGGCATGCTTTGCCGCGATCGTTACCTTATCGTTTGAGACGGTCAAGAACCCATCATGCAAACGCGTGGTGAGTTCGCCACCATCGACGGGTCGAATCAGAAGTTCTCCGTCCTCCGCAAGAAGCGCACAGGTGGGAATGAGTCCGGGATAAATGCCCAAATCGCCGTTCGTAGTACGCACCCGTACATAGGAAGCTTCACCAGTCCACACGACGTTTTCGCGAGAAACAACTTCAACTGTTAGTGCCATAATTACTTGGCTCCGGTCTGTGCCTTGATTTCCTCGTACTGACGCATCACGTCATCCATGCCACCGATGTTGTAGAACGCCTGCTCAGGAATATGGTCTACATCGCCATTGCAGATCATCTGGAATGATTCGATGGTGTCCTTCAACGGAACAGTGGATCCTTCAACGCCAGTGAACTGCTTTGCAGTATAGGTGTTCTGTGAGAGGAACTGCTCAATGCGGCGTGCACGTGAAACAACGACCTTCTGCTCCTCAGAAAGCTCATCAACGCCCAGAATCGCGATAATATCCTGAAGGTCCTTGTTTTCCTGCAGGATAGCCTTCACGCGAATAGCCGTGTCGTAGTGTTCCTGCCCAATGTACTGCGGATCAAGAATACGAGAGGTCGAGGTCAACGGGTCAATTGCCGGGTACAGACCGCGCGATGCAATCTCACGCGAAAGCTCGGTAGTCGCGTCCAAGTGTGCGAAGGTTGTCGCCGGTGCAGGGTCGGTGTAATCGTCTGCAGGAACGTAGATTGCCTGCATCGAAGTAATGGAGTGACCGCGAGTCGAGGTAATGCGTTCCTGAAGCAGACCCATTTCATCCGCCAGGTTAGGCTGGTAGCCAACAGCAGAGGGCATACGACCGAGCAAAGTCGAAACTTCAGAACCTGCCTGAGTAAAGCGGAAGATGTTATCGATAAAGAGCAGCACATCCTGGTTCTTCACATCGCGGAAGTATTCCGCCATAGTCAAGCCGGTGAGTGCCACACGCAGACGAGTTCCCGGGGGTTCATCCATCTGTCCGAAGACAAGGGCAGTATCTTTCAAAACCCCTGCTTCTTCCATCTCAACCCACAGGTCGTTACCTTCACGGGTACGCTCACCAACGCCGGTGAACACCGAGGTACCACCGAAATTGCGCGCCACACGGGTAATCATTTCCTGAATCAGCACTGTCTTACCAACACCAGCACCACCGAACAGACCGATCTTACCACCCTTAATGTAAGGGGTGAGCAGGTCGATAGATTTAATACCGGTCTCTAGCATCTCGGTCGATCCCTCTAGCTCTGCGAAGCCGGGAGCGGCGCGGTGAATAGGCCAGTATGCGTCAGCATCGATATCGGAGTTCGGCACATCTAGTGCGTTACCAAGAACGTTGAAGAGGTGCCCCTTCACGCCATCGCCCACGGGTACAGCGATAGGAGCCCCGGTATCTAGAACAGCCTGCCCACGCACAAGACCGTCAGTCTGTTGCATAGAGATGGCACGAACAATCGAATCACCCAAATGCTGAGCAGTCTCAAAGGTGATGGTGTAGGTTTTCCCGTCGAGGGTGAGTTCAGTGGTCAGTGCATTGTAAATATCCGGCACCTGACCAGCGGGGAACTCAACGTCAACCACGGGGCCAATCACGCGGGCAATACGACCCGTTGCGCCCTGGGTGGTGGTAGTAGTCATGTTTCTCACTTACCTTGAAAAGTTGAAAGTAGATAGCTTCGAGTTAGCAATGTTCTTAAGAGGAGGCGAGAGCGTCTGCGCCGCCCACAATCTCAGAGAGCTCCTGAGTAATCTCGGCCTGACGAGCGTTGTTCATCAGTCGAGTGTACTTCTTGATTAGAGTCTCAGCGTTATCGCCCGCAGTCTTCATCGCACGCTGACGCGACGCAAGTTCACTTGCAGCGGCTTGGAGCAGGCACGCGAAGATACGAGAAGCGATATAACGCGGTAGCAGCGCATCCAATACTTCCTGGGGAGAAGGCTCAAATTCAAAGGATGCGGGTTGCTGATAATCGGCCGAAGACAGTTCTTCGTCAGGTACGATTTCCTCCCCCAATTTAGTTGCTTCTGCCACGTGAATGGGAAGCAAACGAAGAATCTTAGTCTCTTGAGTCACCATGGACTTGAATTCGGTGTATACGATGTGTAGATCGTCTACCCCGCCGTTTTCATGTCCCTTTTCGTACTCCTCCAAGAACACATCGCGAATCTCAACTGCGGTATCAATATGCGGATTATCGGTGTGTCCTTCCCAAGCACGTTCATAGGGACGTTCCCGGAATTCAAAATAAGACTTCGCTTTACGCCCCACCAAGTACAGCTGTATTTCGCGCCCCTCGCCGCGTAGCCTCTCGATAAGCTCCTCTGTTTTCTTCAGCACAGACGACGAATACGAACCTGCAAGACCGCGATCACTCGTCATCACCAAGACTGCAGAGCGCTTATGCTCATGCTTGCCAAAGGTATCAGGACGATGGATCAGAGGATGCTGCACGGACTGTTGCGTTGCCAAAGCAGTCACAACGCGGGTCAATGCGTTTGCGTAAGGACCCGTGGTTTGAGCGCTCCGACGCGCCTTGTTAATACGGGAGGTCGCGATCATCTCCATCGCCTTGAAGATCTTCTGCATAGACGATGTCGAAGCAATTTTCTGTCGGTAAACCCTAATCTGGGCTCCCATAGAGCTTCCTTTCTCCTGGACATCTGCCCCGCCCATAACTCTGAAAGTTCAGAGCGGGGCTAACACCTAGGACTAATCGCTAACCGATGGTTTCCTGAGTGATGTCACGATCCTGAGCCGCTTTATGCTCCTCATGACCTGCATCAACAAGGTGACTTGTACCCTCCGAGCGGAATCCCTTCTTGAAATCTGCAACGGCAGCTTTCAAGGCATCTAGGGTTTCATCCTCAAGCTTGCCGGATGCGGCAATATCGCTCAACACCGAGGTCCGGTGACGCAGATAGTCAATGAACTCTGCCTCGAAGCGAAGAACGTCAGAAACCTCAAGATCATCAAGGTAACCGTTGGTACCTGCCCAGATGGAGACAACCTGCTCTTCTACCGCATACGGAGTGTACTGCGGCTGGCGAAGCAGCTCGGTAAGACGGGCACCGCGAGTCAGCTGTGCCTTGGAAGCATCGTCGAGATCGGAGGCGAACATTGCGAACGCTTCCATAGCACGGTACTGAGCAAGGTCCAGTTTCAAAGTACCGGAGACCTTCTTCATAGCCTTGGTCTGCGCTGCACCACCCACACGAGAGACGGAAATACCAACATCAACGGCTGGGCGCTGGTTAGCGTTGAACAGATCAGACTGTAGGAAGATCTGACCGTCAGTGATAGAAATGACGTTGGTCGGGATGAAGGCAGAAACGTCATTTGCCTTGGTTTCGATAATGGGGAAACCGGTCATCGACCCTGCGCCCAACTCATCAGAGAGCTTAGCGCAACGCTCCAATAGACGAGAGTGCAGGTAGAAAACGTCACCAGGGTATGCTTCACGTCCCGGCGGACGACGAAGCAATAGCGACACGGCGCGGTATGCTTCTGCCTGTTTTGAAAGATCATCAAAGATAATCAGGACGTGCTTTCCGCCATACATCCAGTGCTGACCAATGGCAGAACCGGTGTAGGGAGCCAAGTATTTAAAGCCTGCTGCGTCAGATGCGGGGGCAGCAACGATCGTGGTGTATTCCAACGCTCCCCTGGTTTCAAGGGTATGTCGAACAGCGGCAATGGTGGAGGCCTTCTGTCCAACTGCCACGTAAACACAACGAACCTGTTTGCTGGGGTCACCGGTTTCCCAGTTAGCCTTCTGGTTCAGGATCGTATCGACTGCAATCGCAGTTTTACCGGTCTGACGGTCACCAATAATAAGCTGACGCTGCCCTCGACCGATCGGGATCATAGCGTCAATAGCTTTCAGACCGGTCTGTAGGGGCTCATGCACAGACTTACGCTGCGTTACACCAGGTGCCTGCAGCTCAAGAGCACGACGCCCTTCATCCTTAATAGGACCCAGGTCATCAATAGGGTTACCTAACGGATCGACTACACGACCGAGGTAAGCATCGCCTACCGGGACCGAAAGCACCTCACCGGTACGGTGAACTGGCTGTCCTTCTTCGATACCGGTAAAGTCGCCCAGAATAATGACGCCAATATCGCGGGTATCAAGGTTTTGCGCGAGGCCAAGGGTGCCATCCTCAAAACGAAGTAGTTCGTTCGCCATCACCGAGGGCAGACCCTCGACGCGCGCAATACCATCGGAGGCTGCTACAACGCGCCCCACTTCAACACGTTCCACGTTGCCGGGTTCGTAAGACGCTGCAAATTCGTTCAGCGCGTTACGGACATCATCGGCGTTGATGGTCAAATCGGCCATCTTATGTCCCTGCTCTCCTAATTGTGGTTGCACCTCTCGGAACAACCGAAACTTGCTTCGTGGGAAGGAACAATATTCTAAAAATTTGTCTGCTTCCCAAGGTATCTTCTAAATCACCGTTGCGACGTATCGCAGAAATGTTCAGCTAATCTCTATGCTTGAAGGTCACGTTCAAGATCATCAAGACGGGTACCAACGGTTCCGTCGATAACCTCATCTCCAATCTGTACGCGCATACCGCCTAGAACAGCTGTATCTATAGATACGTCGAGTTTAAGCTGACGATTATAGATCTTGTTCAAGGTCCGGCTCAGGCGTTCAAGCTGTGCCTGCGACAGTGCTACTGCAGAAGTTACCTTTGCGATGTAACGGTTCTGTCGCGTGACGATGATTTCCACGAATTCGTCAGCGAGGCGAGCGGCATGGTGACCACGGGATTCGCTACCAATTCGTTCCAAGAGAAGTACGCCTTCCGCGGTGACGGCTGGACCGCCTAATGCTACAGCGAGCTTCTTCTTTGCTTCTTTGCTTGCCAAGTTGTCGGACAGCGCCGCTTGCGCTTCGGGGGTACCATCAACGTTGCGCACAAACGTCAACAACTCGTTGGTAACCTCTTCAAGGGCATCAGCACCACCACGAGACTGAGCGGATGCGATGGATGCGAGTACCGCAGCCTTCTCAAGCGCGTCTGCAAGATCACGCTCTTGAGACCAACGCAGTGCTACCGCCGTAGTCAGCACTTTGAGTGCTTGAGAAGAAATTTTGCCGCTAAAAATAGCCTGTGCAATATTTTCTCGATCCTTCCCTTCACGCGAAGAGTCGGTCAAACCACGACGCAAACCGCCATCGTGGTCAAGTACATCGACCACGGCGAAAAGCTCGCTAGCTAGGTTGAGTGGGTTCAACGAAGCGTTGGCTTCAAGAACCGCTTCCACCTTGCTCAGTGATTCAGTAGATACTCCTGCCATTACCGAGTTGCACCTGCATTCTGTTGCTCGGTTTCAAGGTCAGCAAGAAAACGATCTACCACGCGGGCCGATCGCTCATCATCGTCAAGGGCTTCGCCCACAATCTTTCCTGCAAGAGTAGTCGCCAAAGTACCAACTTCATGACGAAGAGATACTGAAGCAGCTAGGCGCTCAGCCTCGATAGTCTTCTGCGCATTATCAGTAATACGCTGAGCCTCAACGGTTGCGCGCTCACGAGCCGCTGCGATAATTGATTCGCCTTCGGTACGCGCTTCCTCGCGAATTTTCTGAGCTTCCAAACGAGCGTTTTCAAGCTGCTGGTTGTACTCTTCGCGAGCCGCTGCGGCCTCCGCCTGAGCTTTCTCAGCTTTGGCAAGACCACCCTCGATTGCTTCTTTACGGTCCTGGTAGATCTTCTCGAACGCCGGGACAACGTATTTATGAACGATGAAATAGAGAATCACGAACCCAACGACGGTGATGCCCAATTCCCAGAGATTGGGAATTAGAGGGTTAGAGCTGTGCTCTGCGCCCCCTCCTTCTGCCAGATAAGTCATTGAGGGATTTCCTGTTCTTTAGGTTGGTTCGTTAACAGCTATATCTGAGCTTAGATGATGAAGGCCAGAACGAGACCCAGAATCGCCAGAGCCTCAACCACCGCGAAACCCATGAACAGCATCGGCTGCAGGGTACGCTGGGACTCGGGCTGACGCGCAACGCTCGTCATGTAGGCAGCGAAGATTAGACCCACGCCGATGCCGCCACCAATAGCTGCGAGGCCGTAACCAATAACGTTCATGTTGATTCCTTTCAACAGTGTGTGCTTCAGTGAAAATACCGAAGTTACAGAGCTACTTATGTGTATTCGACCCGTAAAACGGGTTGCTTTCTTCGCAACTAGATAGCCAGTTACGAAAACCTATATTTTAGTGTCCTTCGGAAACCGACCCTTGCAGGTATACCGCGAGGAGCAGTGTGAAGACATAAGCCTGGATTACCTGAATCATCAGTTCCAGGAAGTAGAGGAATAGACCCAACGCCCCAGAGGCGATACCGCCCAAAGCTGCAGCCCCGCCGACGCTCATCACTAGGAACTGAGTTAGGGATGCTGCCACCATCATTGCCATGTGACCGCCGAACATCGTAGCGAAAAGACGAAGCGCGTGGGTCACGGGACGAATAATAAGGTTCGAGAGGAACTCAATCGGCACCAAAATAACGTACACCCACCCCGGAACTCCGGAGGGCATCGTCAGATCTTTAAAAAATCCAACCAGTCCCTTGCGCTTGATACCTACACCGACCCAGGTAAGGTAGCCGACGATAGCCAATGCATATGCACTGCCTGGGTGAGAAAAAGAAGGAAGTTGAATAAGGGGAATTGAACCGTAAAGGTTATTAATCAGAATAAAGAAGAAAGAAGTAAAGAGCAGGGGCACGAAAGGCTTGAAATGCTGTGCGCCAATCAGGTCTTTGCCAAGTGAATTACGGGTGAAGAGATAGCCTGATTCTGCAATGAACTGGGCTTTACCCGGAACCATTGCACGCTTGCGTGCAGCCATCATAAAGAATAGGGAAACGACTACGACAGACAGGATGACGAGCAGCATCTGTTTACCAAAGCCGAACCCAAGAGAATCAACCTGGAAGAAGTCAGGCAGATGCATATCGGCCGGTGTCGGCGGCGTATAGCCTTCTGCGAGTACAGACCCGTTCTCGTTCAAAGCAAGTCCTTTCTTGCCGTTAGCTGGCTACTTGCTGGTGCAAAACTATGCTCAACTAACTGGATGGAATGTGTGCAAAACCTAAAATTTTTAGGCTATTTATTTAGAGCGACTCGTATGCAGATATACCAGGTAGATGCCTCCGCAAGCACCTATCAGAACACCAACCCATACAAACCACCGGGTATTGAGGAGCCAGTCAGCTCCAAAGCCGACCAATCCCCAAAAAGCCATGCCGATAATAAGATACAAAACAGACATCACGCCGCCGGATAATCCACCGCCGGATACCAGTTCTCCTGTGGTACGGAGTTTCTTATCTCCGTCCCACCATTTCTTCTCAGAATCGGTCAAAAATTTCCCTATCTACTTCTGAGTAAGCCTTTGTGTGTGCTAAGACTCAGGATCGAAGTACAAAATCCTTGAATTCATAATGGTTACAGCCTCGACACTTAACCACAGTACCGCTCCTATGACGGCACCACCAAGCGTCCAACCGTGTTTAAGTGCCTCTGGCATAGGTACTAGTAAAAGCACCATCGCCATGAGTAACACCTTCACCACATAACTTACAAGCAAAGCCTGAGGAATCCCAATCTTTATACGGTGTGCCCCCAAAGCAGTTGCTACGCCCATGGTGAAACATATATAGACTACCAGAAACCCAACCATAAATCCCGCCGACCCGCGAATGCCCAATATGATTCCCAGAATCGGTAAACAAAGAACTAAAACCAGTGCAGACATTACGGTCTCGCGATAGGCTAAAAGCCCCCAGGAAAAGCCTTGCACCCTATTTTGCTTATTGTCTTTCTTACCTATACCATAGATAAATTTTGGGTTCCACAGAGCCCTCCGAATCGAATTTAGCCGCCGTTGTTTCACTCCTGTGAACCTTCAGACTTCCGCTCGCTCATAGGATGCGTCTCTGTGTTCAGATCTGCAATATTCTGCTTGGAATTAGAGTGCCCTTGCTCGGCAGGCTGCAGACGCGTATCCAGTAGTTCGGGAAGTCGCAGGTATAAAACAATGACGGCTACAGCAAGGGCAAGAACGCCAACACCAGCAAAAAAGGCACCTGTTAGGAAAAGATCTGAGGCAAAGAGTACAAAAGCCCATACAATCGCAGTCGCAGAACTCACCATAATTGTTGCGCTGATATGTCCCAATCCGACGTCAGTCAGACGCTGATACACATGGGTTCGATGCGGTTTGTACCACTGCTCCCCAGCAGCCATACGACGTATAAGAGTCATCGCAGAATCTGCAAGATAAACCAGAAGCGGGGCTATCGACGCAAGGAACGGAATTCCAGCATAGAAAGCACCAACGGCAATTGTTCCAAGAGAGGCACCTAGAAAGTAAGAACCAGCATCACCTAAGAAAACATTGTGACCCATGCGTAAATTCCAAGGTAGGAAAGCCGTATAGGCACCTGCAACTGCCAGACCACCTATCGTCATCCACGGCAAACTACTTACGCCACCCATATAGGCGTAGGCAAGCCCAGCCACCAGCCCATGGCATCCGGAGATACCGTTGATGCCGTCCATAAAGTTTGTAACGTTTATATACCCCGCAATAAAGAGCCCCGCTACAGGAACCCACAGCAATGATGCCTCTTGAATAATAGCGAGAGAAAGTGCAATACCGAGTCCTATAACAAGCTGCATCCCGGCACGCTTGGCAACGCTGACCCCATAGACATCTTCGGTCCATCCCAAAAGCAAAGCAAGACCGCCGCCTGCCAAAAAAGTTAACGAGATGGGGAGATTTACAGTCCACCCCATGAGGGTAGCGACCGCGAAGCTCAAACAGGTAGCGCTAGCGGTTGCCAGCCCCATGCCCCGGTACGTCGGAATCGTATGCGAGGAACGCTCATTGGGTATATCAACCATATTTAGCGCGTGCAACAGGGGGCGTACCGCAAAAGGCAGAAGCGCTCCTAACACAAACGCTAGTATAAGCACCAGAGATGCCTGGTTCATGTCTCTCCTCTAGACGGTAAAACCTCGTAACAGGGTGTAATTTGGGATTCTACTTCCCCGCTGCTGGTTCTACAAGACGAATTCATCACGTAGTACACGCCTATGTAGACGTTAACGGGGCAAAATTTCATCGTTCAATATTCAGTCCCTGTGTTCTTCCAGAAGACGACCCTGACGCGGATCTACTACGCGGGTAAATCCATGACGCTCATAAGAACGATGCGCTTCATAATTCTGAATCCACTGCTCATAATCCAAATCCTCAGGATTGAGAGCTGGTGCCGTCGAGTGAGAAATAAACTTGTTTTGAGTGCTTCGAGTGTGTTGCTCATTAGCACCAAAGAGGGTTTCATCCAATTTTTCGCCAGGACGCAGACCGGTCACTACAATATCAACATCGTAACGTTCATAGGCTTTACGCATCTCATGTGCAACATCGTAGATAAATACAGGCTCACCCATATCAAGCACCATAACTTCACCCGGATGACCAATAGCCCCTGCCAGCATCACCAGCAGGCAAGCATCCGTGATGAGCATAAAGTATCGGGTAGCGTTCTCATCAGTAAGTGTAATGGGACCGCCGTTGAGAATCTGCTGCGTAAACAGAGGTTTGATAGAGCCGCGCGAGCCAAAAACGTTACCGAATCGAACCGATACATAAGTCTTCCCCGTCTGCTGTCCAAACCACGAGGTTAAGCATTCAGCGGTTCGTTTTGACTGCCCCAAAGCGGTCTTAGGGTCTGCCGCTTTATCAGTTGAAACATTCACAAACGTTTCAACATCCGCCGCTTGCGCAGCATATAGAACGTTAAGGGTGCCCAGCGAATTTGTTTTCCATGCTTCCTCAGGGTATGCCTCCAGTGCAGAAACATGCTTCAAAGCTGCGGCGTGGAAAACCACCTGCGGTTTTCGTTCAAGGAAGATATTACGCAGGTTTTCTCCCTCACGAATATCCGCGAGAATAATACGCTCATCATCCAGGCTGGACTCGCCAGTGATCGAGAGCTTTGTTTCCATCAGCAGGGTTTCGTCACGATCGAGCATCATGAGCAGCTCAGGGTCGTATTCGTGGATCTGACGGCATAGCTCAGAACCAATAGATCCTCCTGCACCGGTCACCAAGACCCGCTTACCTTGAAGGTAGCTGCGCAAAACTTCAGTATCGACATCGTAGTTGATTTCACCGCGGATAAGCTTCATGAGCTCGTTATCGTCGGTTTCTACCACATTGTTGCCGAAGAGCTTTTCGCTGGCGCTCGCTACACGAGTTACTTCGACTCCGTGTTTTTGCATGCGTGCCCAGACCCTGTCGAAACGATCATGCGGCATGTTGGTGATAGCGACGATCATTTTTTTAGGGGCATAGCGCCTGATGACCGCATCCAGTTCTTTACCGGTGTTATAAACCGGCACATTATGAATGTTAATACCGCGTAGCTGAGGGTTATCGTCCACTACCGCAACAGGTCGCATATATGCAGAGTCATCATGCATAAGAGCTTCGATAACTGTGCGACCTGTAAACCCGGCGCCATAGACGATAACAGGCTCACCATCAAGATTACGCAAAGTCTTATGCTCAACATAAATACGCTTAACCATGCGCATCGCCGCCATGAATAGCAATGTAATACCCACCGAAATAGGCGGCACACCATGAGGCACATGTACTAGTCCGAGAGCTTCGTCTACGTAGCTGAAGAGGAAAAGCGCCACCGAGACGATACCTACGGTTGCGCCCGCACGCCAGACTTCCTCGAAAGAACCGTAAGAATACAGGCCGCGGTACACCTTCATACCGTAGCCCACAAGAATTTGCAGAATAATCGCAAACCCCATACTGAGCGCCACGCTTTGAAGATCAATCACATCAAAGACAGAGTTCTGGTTCAGAAGCAGGCTGTACCGCAGCATAAACGCGATGACGAGCCCTATAATCCAGGCTACGGAATCTAGTGCAATCTGAACGAGAAGCCACCAGCTTTTAGGGGTGTAGGGGCGTTGGCGATCCACCACCGCAATCGGTTGAGTCGTGGGATAGTTCTCCACTTATGCGTCCTTCCCCTGCAAACTATTCTCTACGTTCCTACTAGGCCGTATATCGGTGAGCGCTCGAAATGCCTTACGGCGCGTACTCTCCGGAATAAACCGGTACGCCGTTCGAACGCTCATATTCTTAATCCACCCGAGCTTTGAGATCGCGTGCCCGGTATATAGTCGACGTTGAATCGCCCAATCCTGTTTCCAGGCGTTAAGTCCGCCCCGCCGTGTGTAGGCACCTGCACCCGCACGATAACGGACTAATGGCTCAGGCACATTACCAATCTTATAACCGGCTGAGATAACCCGCGACCACAGCCACCAGTCTTCGGCCCCGGGTACATATTCATACCCTCCTAAACGCTGAACAACGTCTTTGTAGAAAGCCACCGTTGGGTGGTACAGGGGATTGCGCGAAGGCATCATGTCAGCCAACCGAGATGCATCAGTTACCGTCTGGCGGGTAGCCTCTAATGTGGTATTCTGTGCATCAACTTCGTACATGGCAGAGCCCATCACCGCACAGTCGCTCTCGATAAGCGCCGGAATTAGGGTTGCAAATCGGTCTGACTCCGAAATATCGTCAGAGTCCGCACGGGCAACGATGCCGTAAGAACAAGCATTCAGCCCCTCGTTGAGTGCAGCGGCAAGACCCACGTTCTGAGGCAGCTTGACTGTGACGATAGGAGCGCATTCCCCCGCCCTGCTACGTTCGACCCAACGGTCAATGACCGCACGCACTTCAGAAGGCAACGGACCATCCTGAACCAAAACCAGTTCAGCAGGCCGAAGGGTCTGATGCTGAGCGTTCGAGGCAATAGCCGCCTCCACATGATCAGCAGATTCCCGAGCGTAAACACTCATCAGAACAGAGAACTCTGCCTGAGAATGTGGTGCGCCGAAGGAACCACAATTTTTTTGAGCGCCATAATGCCCCGGAAATTCAAGGTCGTACACTTCGCGAAGCACATCACGATTAAGGCGAGGGGCATGCAGCGCATCCTTGATGCCCCTCAGGAAATACCCCAAGTAGATAGATTTTTCGTCCGTACGCAGAACCGTCGAAGCCCAAAGTCTTGCTACCGACCCGCCATATAAAAACTTCTCAAGCGGGCTCAGAGTACGGGCTCGCGTGAAAACCCACAATTTATTGCGAACATCGTTATAAAATCGTGGGCCCGGCTTCGCATTCGTCGTCCCAAAAGTTTTCGTGTGGTGACGAGCCACCGAGGCGGGTACAGCAATGGCATCTCGGTGATGCGCAAGACGGGTCGAAAATTCAAAGTCATCATTCCAGATAAAAAAATCCGCAATCGGTAGGCCGCCATTCTGACGAATAACTTGAGCGTCCATCACCAAAGATACAAAGGAGGCGCTGCGTATAGGCCGACCCCCCACCGCTTGTGCACGACGATGCCGCCCAGAGCCAGCACCGAACATAGTGCGCATCGTATTCATGGGATGGTCTTCCCCATTGGTCCACACAACCCGTGAAGCTATCAAGGCGGGACGACGGCTGCGGTCCGGCGAATATGATTCCCATGCTTGAACAGACTCATGCAGGGTGTTTTCGGTTGGTTCAGTGTCATCATCCATAACCCACACAAGATCTGGATTGTGGCGCGCTAACGCTCGATCGATTCCAACGGCGAATCCACCCGCACCTCCCATATTCTGAGACAATGTGATGATATCGAGCGGAAGCGAATAGCTTAGATTTTTTAGATACTCGACCGTGCCGTCGGTAGAGGCGTTATCAACCACGACAACGGCATCCGGCACAACCTGCCCTGCGGCGATACCTGCAAGGGTAATGGGTAATAAATCTTGACGATTATAGGTCACAACAACCGCTACAACACGCGGCCTACCGAGTTGTGCCACACCGCAGACAGGCGCACTCACCGAGTTTTCGCTCTCATCAGGCATCGACGCTTCCTCCCCCAGCACGCACTTTTCAGGCGGACCTATAAACACACGGATATATGAGACATCCCAAGATAGCTATTCTACCCGTCGAAAGCTCTATAGCTAAACATTACGTTCCAGCTTCAGTTTCGACTAGAGACCAAAAAGTTAGTTCCGCCACGTGCTCCTGTGCCACGACTATGCTTTAGCTCTCTTCTGCCCTGAAGTACTACTCTAAAACGTTATTTCTGTTTCTTAAACACCACCGAATATGCGAAAGTTGAAATACACACTCCGTAACAGTTTGGGGTGAGAAAGGTGAAAAGACGTGTCCGAGTCTAAATGGAAAGTTATCGGTGCAAGTGGCTTCGTGGGGTCGTCCATCGTGGCACGACTAAATGCCGAAGGAATCAGCGTAGATCCCATTGAGGCACCCCGTTTAGCAACCCGAGCACTCGACTCAAGAACTATTATCGAAGAAGCTCAGCTCCTTGAAGGCATCATCGACTCCCTAGCGGATGCGTTTGCCGGGGCTCAGGTTGTTGTTAACGCAGCAGGTCTTGCTGCCCCCAATATGCAAGACGTACCTGCGCTAGTGGGTGCTAATGCTCTGTTACCGGCGGTTATCGCTATAGCAGCACACCGTACCGGAGTACGCCGAGTTATTCACCTCAGTTCGGCAGCAGTTCAGGGCGCAAAATCTGTTCTTGATGCGAGCGAATACACAGCTCCCTTTAGCGCATACTCCTTTTCAAAAGCCTTGGGTGAAGAAACTCTTTTAGACTTGCAGGATACGTTCCACGAGGCCTCGCATGGCGAAACCTCTGAACCTGTTGAGCTGTGCATCCTGCGAGCCACCAGCGTGCAGGGGCGCGGGCGCCGCACTACCGAGGTCTTCGCCAAAATAGCCTCTTCCCCGTTAGCTTCTGTAGCAGGTGCAGGAACCCGCAAATCCCCCGTATCGAGCTCATATGCACTGGCTGAATTTGTGGTTAAAGTCGGCTCCTTTAAGGGTGAACTGCCCTCTATTGTGCTGCAGCCGTGGGAAGGCGAGACGGTAGCCTCTACCATGGCGGATGCCGGTCGCCGCAAGCCCGTGCACCTGCCTGAATGGCTGTGCAATCTGGCGGTTAAGACCGGGTATACAGTCTCCGAAATGATGAACGATAGGTTCCAAGGTTCCGTTCGCAAAGTTGAGCTCATGTGGTTTGGACAAGAACTCGACGATTCCTGGGCTCGTGAAAACGGTCTTCTACCCGAGCCGCGAGTGCGTGAAGTGCTGCGCAATGCCCATACTGCACTCGGTAAAAAGAAAGATAAGCGATTTAAGAACGCCTAGCTACAGGCCCTTACACTTTTCTACACAGCATAAGCAACGACGGTGAGGGATTCGAGAGTTAGTATCTCGATTCCCTCACCGTTTTTGAATAGCCGTATTTTCTTGTGAGAATTATCTGCCCTCTAAGATTCTGATTTCGCCTCGCCGTGCACAAGGGCGCGAGCAGCATCCGTCGATACCGGCTTAACTGGAGCCTGCGCTGTCTTGACCGGCTGAGGTGTGTTGTTGCGGTATCCGCGCAAACGTTTTTGATCAAACTCAGGCTTTTTATCGGCAGCAAGCGAGGTTGCGGTATTAACGGCGCCCAACAGCATGTCTGCGATGGAACCGGCTACTGGTGATGCTGCCCGTTCCGGTTCTTTGCCGCTGCCGGAATGCTCTGCGTCCCACTGGTCATATGCTTCATCAAGGTCTTCCTGACCGGTAGGTTTCTGCTCAGTATCTTCTTGAGTGGAGGTTTCTTGCTTATCTTTCTCATCGTTACGAGCATTGAGCTCGCTACGGGTCACGATTGAAGGCACAACCTCACGAAGCTCTTCAACGGTAATAGCACCTTCACGAACCACAACATAAGGGGTCGAAGTACAGTCCAGGATTGTGGACGGTTTGCTTTCGCCAACGCTTCCGTCTTCCTGTGGTGCAGGACGAGGACCATCGTCCACAACAAGCGTGACGTCCTTACCCAGCTGAGTAAGCGCTTCTTCGGCATTAGCTGCCGCAGGCTGTCCTGTCTTGTTAGCCGAAGACACTGCCAATGGGCCGTGCTCGGTAAGAAGCTTGAGCGCAAACTTATCGTCAGGAACACGTACAGCAACCGTCCCTTGGGTTTCGCCCAAATCCCACGTCAGCGATGGATAGGAATACAGAATAATCGTTAGGGCTCCGGGCCAAAACTTATTGCCCAAATCATATACATCGTTTGGGATTTCGTCAGCAACGCCCGCAAGAGCTGCAAGGTCGAATATCAGCACAGGCGGAGGCATGGTACGGGAACGGCCTTTATCAGCCAGAAGCTTCGAAACGCCCTGATGCGAGAAAGCATCACAGGCGATGCCGTAGACGGTATCGGTAGGAATCACGATAGTTTCGTGGGCATTCAATGCCTCACGAGCGGCTTCGACGGCCTCCGTGGTCTCGGTATCAGTCGTTACTGGGTACAGCTTTGCGTTCACGTGCCTTATTCTCTCATGTTTTGGTACGAGGCGGTGGATGGCGTGACAAGGTTACGCAATAAGCGAGTAGCCACACCCGAATATACCGCTCTCTACCGGGGTTTATATCCTGCGGTATGTCTGGGTTTGCCGTTCAAATCTCGGATTGAGTATATGCTCACAAACCCCTGTGCCGCCAATGTCTCAGCCACTCGGGTCTCTTGTGAATCATCGTGCTCCATCATAAAGAAACCGCCGGGACGCAAAAGATAGTGAGCCCGAGCGATTACCTCCCGAGGAATTTCCATGCCGTCTTCTCCCCCGCCATAAAGCGCCATTTGCGGGTCATACTCGGCGACTTCAGGAGCCTGGGGTTTGCGGTGAGGAGGAATATATGGAGGGTTTGAAAGCACCAAGTCAAAGTATCCGGGCAGATCTTCAAGCGAGGTACGAATATCGCCCGGAATAAGGTGTACGTTCTGAGGATCAAGATTCTTGCGTGCCCAGAGGAGAGCCTGCTCGGAAAGTTCAACCGCAAAAACTTCTGCTTGAGGATTCTCTTCTTTAATCGCTGCGGCGATTGCCCCGGATCCCGTGCATAAATCCACGACGCGAGGGCGAGCGTTAGACTCGTATGACGCCAAGACCCGCAGAGCTTCCTCCACTAGAAGCTCAGTTTCAGGACGGGGAATAAAAACACCCGGACCTACCTTTATCTCCAGGTGATAAAAAGGTGCGACCCCCGTAATATGCTGCAACGGAACGCGCTGAGCTCTACACTCTAGCAGTTCCGTATAGCGTACTGAATCTTGTGGGGTAATCCTACGCCCCATCAGGGCGAACCGCTGCACGTCCGCACGAGTTACTGAGGATTCCCCATAGCTACCGCGCTTAATGCCTTGAGAGCCAGTACCTAACAGATATGCGGCAAGAAGTTCGGCATCTGCTCGGTATTGTTCTATCCCGGCGTGACGCAGTACATCAGCACCGCGGCGCAAGGCTTCATCAAGCCCTTCGCCGCGGTGTGCTGTTGGGGTGACCCGTAATCCTGTCACTTCTGCGTTGCCTCGGATTATTCCTGCTCTTGGCCAACCTGTTCCAGTCGGTGAGCCTCATCCATTTCGATGGCAGACTGCACGACTGGATCAAGGTCGCCGTCCAAAACCGCGTCTAAGTTATATGCTTTGTATCCGGTACGATGGTCGGCAATACGGTTCTCGGGGAAGTTGTAGGTACGTATGCGTTCCGAACGGTCCATCGTGCGCACCTGAGAGGCACGATGCGCGGCGTTCTCAGCGTCGATCTGCTCCTGCTGATGCGCCAGCAAACGGGCACGCAGCACGCGCATTGCAGCTTCGCGGTTCTGCAGCTGTGATTTCTCATTCTGCATAGCCACAACAATGCCCGTAGGAAGGTGAGTAATACGCACGGCAGAGTCGGTTGTATTCACAGACTGTCCACCGGGACCGGAAGAACGGTAAACATCAATCTTCAGGTCGTTCTGACTGATCTCGATCTCTTCGGGTTCATCAACCTCAGGAAATACGAGCACGCCCGCAGCCGACGTGTGAATGCGCCCCTGTGATTCAGTCGCGGGAACACGCTGAACTCGGTGCACGCCGCCTTCATATTTCATGTGTGCCCATACGCCTTCGGCAGGTTCGTTGGAGGTTCCCTTGATTGCTATCTGGGCATCCTTGTACCCACCCACATCGGTACTGGTGGAGGAAATAACCTCAGTCTTCCAGCCCTTATGCTCGGCATAACGCAGATACATGCGCAAAAGGTCACCCGCGAAGAGAGCCGCCTCATCGCCGCCCGCGCCCGCTTTGACCTCAAGAATAACGTTGCGACCATCATCAGGATCACGAGGGATCAAAAGACGGCGTAGCCTCTCTTGGGCTTCTTCAAGCTCGGCCTCAAGAGTAGGAATCTCAGCCGCAAACTCAGGGTCTTCTGAGGCCATTTCACGCGCCGCTTCTAAGTCATCCGCCAAGGACTTGTATTTGTTATATGCGGTCACGATACCGGTGAGTTCCGCATAACGCCGCCCCACGCGGCGAGCCTTCCCCTGATTTGCCTGAACGGCGGGGTCAGCCAGCTGCTCCTGAAGCTCAGTGTGCTCGTCAAGGAGCACCTGGATAGACTCAAACATTTTTGCTCTCTTACCTTTGTATACGCGCCGATTTTCGGGACTCGCGTATATCTTCACTTCATTATTACAGGGTCTAGGCACCGCACACCCCGTACCGCACAATCTTTTGGGCGGTACGGGGCGAACAATGCTGTGCGATAACCGCTACGAGACGGTTACCTTGCTAATCCACAAGGCGCAGCCCATTCTTCTGAACGGTCAGCAAGAATTCAACGTTGCTCTCAGTCTTCCGAAGCTGGTTCGTAAGAATATTTAGAGCCTGCTCGGGTTCCATACCGGCCAGAGCACGGCGCAGACCCCACATAATCTTAACTTCGTCCGGAGAGAGCAGATTCTCTTCGCGGCGTGTGCCGGAGGCGTTAATATCCACCGCCGGGAAAATACGCTTATCCGCGAGCTGACGTGACAGACGCAGTTCCATATTACCGGTGCCCTTGAACTCTTCGAAGATAACTTCATCCATCTTCGAGCCGGTCTCTACCAGAGCCGTCGCCAGAATAGTAAGCGAGCCACCTTCTTCGATGTTACGAGCGGCACCGAAGAATTTCTTCGGCGGGTACAGAGCGGCAGAATCAACACCGCCGGAGAGAATACGACCGGAGGCAGGAGCCGCCAGGTTGTAGGCACGCCCCAGACGAGTCATGGAATCCAGCAGCACGACCACATCGTAACCCAGCTCAACCATGCGCTTAGCTCGTTCGATAGCCAGCTCAGCAACGGTGGTGTGATCCTCAGCAGGACGGTCGAAGGTTGAAGCTATAACCTCGCCGGAGACCGTGCGCTGCATGTCGGTTACTTCTTCAGGGCGTTCATCCACCAAAACCATCATGAGGTAAACCTCAGGGTTGTTGGCAGTAATAGCGTTCGCGATCGACTGCAACATAAGGGTTTTACCGGCCTTTGGCGGCGAGACGATCAGACCGCGTTGACCTTTACCGATCGGAGATACCAGATCAACAACACGGGTACCCAGTTTCTTCGGGGTGGTTTCTAGGCGCAGTCGTTCCTTGGGATACAGTGGGGTAAGTTTCGAGAACTCACGACGGCTGGAAGCTTCTTCCACAGGCTGCCCGTTAATAGCCTCTACCTTCACAAGCGCGTTGAAACGCTGGCGCGAGTTTTGTTCTCCCTCGCGCGGCACGCGAATAGCGCCCAGAATATGGTCACCCTTACGCATGTGGTAACGCTTAACCTGAGCCAGGGATACATAGACATCGTTCGGACCGGGCAGATAGCCGGAGGTACGCACAAAAGCATAATTATCGAGGATATCGAGGACACCGGAAATAGGTGCCAGTACGTCGTCCTCATTCACCTGAGGCTCATCGGAGTCCCCACGACGGTTACGACGATCGTTCTTTTCATAGCGGTCACGCTTATTGCGGCGGCTAGTGCGCTCCTCACGATTCTGATTCTGTTTTTCGAATCGTTGATCGTTTTTCTCGGAACGCTCATTCTTCTCAGAACGGTCACGCTTGTTACGGCGGCTAGTGCGCTCTTCGGCCTCTTCTTCGCCCTTACGACGGTTATTCCGATCGCGTGTGCGGGTACGTTTAGTCGGCTTCTCAGGTTCAGAGCCGAAAGTCATATCCAGAGCCGCCGTAATGGAGTCCAGGGTAGTAGAGCCGTCCGAAGTTGTGGCTTTCAAATCGGCGGAATTCTCGGGAAGATCACGTTGTGCAGAACGCGAACCGATGCTTTCAGAAGCCAGTTCTGCTTTCACATCTAAGGGAGGCAAATCCGCATTCTTACCCTCTTGGGGACCGCGACCGTTCTTAGCTTCACGGTCTTTCCGAGATCGTGAATTTCGAGTGCGGCGAGTGGTACGTTCATCGTGCTCGGGGGTCTCGGTACTCTCGCCAGATGCTTCTTCGGAAGATTTCTTTGTTAAGGAAGCCTCATCAGGTTTAGCGACTTCTTCAGAAGCTGCCTTAGCGGCCTTGCGACTACGCGCGCGCTTCTGTGCCGGAGTCTCATCCTGCGCTTGAGAATCTTGCGACTTTGAGCGGGTGTTTTTAGAAGTTTTCGTGCTTTCTTGAGTCGAGGCAGCCTCGGCACCTTCGGTGGTGCCGCCGCGCTGATGCAGGGTTAACGCTTCCACAAGCTCAGCCTTCTTCATTTTCAGGTATCCACGAATACCGAGCTGCTGAGCGAGAGTACGAAGCTGTGCGACCTTCAAGCCGCTGAATTCGGAGAAAGCGTCACCGGAACCGGTGCCATTATCCTCGATCACGACAATGTTCTTTGCCAAACGATTTATCCTTTTAGTCAGGGACACCCAGAAAATCCTCTCAGAATTGAGGATCGGGTTTTTCTCATCATGCATACAGTGTAGAAACTACATACCGCATACTGTGCGGTATCGCGCTACGCTGTATTGCCTCATATATATCCGAGGCACTCACTTTCGAACCGTCGTTACGTGAGGTCAAGAAACGGCAAAGTCCTTGTGAAGTGAGGCAAAAAAATACATAACCACAGAAAAATATTTCCTCGCGAGCTCCCCACGGAAGAAGAAGCATACGCGAACACACAAAAAGACGTGGTTCAAAGAAAATACTTTCCATTCCCGGTTGTGGCGGTTCTTCGTGCGACCGGGAGATAAAACAAACACGATAAACCATGTCAGGTGAAAAACACCTTACTGTGTAACTATAACACCTTCTGCATCGATTTCAAGGGGCATGACGCGCCATGACAGGCGACGCCCCTCATATTCGCTCCCCTCATGAGTAGCCTCAAACTCAGCGATCGCTCGCTGTGCTGCAGCGACTTCTTCACAGCTACGGGAGAAGGTTAATACGGTAGGTCCGGCCCCCGAAATTACGGCGGGAAGCTGCCGATCACGCAGATAGGCGACCAGCGCCGCACTCGGTCGCATCGCAGGAATACGGTAGCCCTGATGCAGATAGTCCACGGTCGCATCCATAAGATACTCCGGTGCCTGCGAAAGGGCTTGAATCAATAAAGCAGCACGACCTGAGTTTGCCGCAGCCTGCTCATGCGGAATCTCGGCGGGAATCAGCGAACGCGCAAGTTTTGTAGAAACTTCATAATCGGGCACCGCTACGATAGGTACAACGGCAGAATGAACCGGTACGACCAACGAACGCCAGTCCCCCAGTTCGCCCCAGGATATTGACAGCGAACCATACACCGAAGGCGCCACATTATCGGGGTGCCCTTCAAGGTCTGAAGCTACTTGAAGAATCTGGTCACGACTCAATTGAGCGTGCTCGGGAAGCAACCCGGAAGCCGCCGCAACGCCCGCAACAATAGCGGAGGCAGATGAGCCCATGCCACGTGAATGCGGAATACGGTTGTGCGCCGTCAGCCTGAGGGCGGGGAACTCATGAAGCCCGACCCTCTCGAAGGCGGCATGCATCGCCTGAATCACTAGATGGGTTTCATCGCGCGGTACGGCCTCACTGCCCTCGCCGGAAAGCTCAAATTCTAAACCTTCAGAAATACGCTCAACCCTAAGTTCATCATAAAACCCTAAAGCCACCCCTAAGGTATCGTAGCCGGGCCCGAGGTTAGCACTTGATGCCGGAACCTTGACGGTGACGGTTTTACCGACAGGAATATCTGCGCATGTGATAGGGGTATCGGAATTCGACATGGAAACCTCGGGTGCATGTGGATGTTAGGAGCGCATACCGTGCTGTTCAAGCGGTGGAACAACACTAATGTCACTTACTTTACGAGAATTTATCCTAGCATTGAGCGGGTTACGGACAGAATAAGACGCCCTTGCCCAAGAAAATTTTCTCGGACAAGGGCGTATCGACCTATCGGTTAACAGGCTATAGGGTGGTTAGTTCAGGTCAAGAATATCTGCCACAGCCACAACATCGAAGGCTGCCTTAGTCGGTTCAACCTTCGCACCGTTGACCGGTTCCAGCGCCCACTGCGGATCCTTCAAACCATGACCTGTCACCGTAATGACAATGGTCTTGCCTTCAGGAGCCTCACCCGCGCGATGTTTCTTGAGCAGACCCGCAACACCAGCGGCTGAAGCGGGCTCAACGAAAACGCCCTCGCGGGAAGAGAGCCAGCGGTGCGCCTCAAGAATCTCCTCATCGGTGACAGCTTCAATCACGCCGCCGGATTCGTCACGTGCCGCCTCAGCTTTCTCCCACGAGGCAGGGTTGCCGATGCGAATTGCGGTCGCAATCGTTTCGGGAGTGTCAATCGGGTGCCCTGCAACAATCGGAGCCGCGCCAGCTGCTTGGAAACCCCACATGATGGGTCGCTTGGTGGCGACCGGCTCTAGAACCTTGCCGTCACGGTTCGTATAAGGCTCGGAATACTCCTTGTATCCCTTCCAATAAGCGGTGATATTACCCGCGTTACCTACCGGGAGCAAGTGGTAATCGGGGGCGTCTCCCAGGGTGTCGACGACCTCAAAAGAACCGGTCTTCTGCCCCTCAATGCGGTAGGGGTTCACCGAGTTCACCAAGAATACTGGGTAATTCTCGCTGAGTTTACGGGCAATTTCGAGGCAGTTATCGAAGTTTCCGTCAATCTGAATAATATCGGCACCGTGGGCGATGGCCTGCGAGAGTTTACCCATCGAAATCTTGCCGTCCGGCACGAGTACCGCGCAGCGCATCCCCGCTTGAAGCGCATATGCCGCTGCCGACGCTGAAGTATTACCGGTCGAAGCGCACACAACAGCCTTCGCACCTTCGCGTTTAGCGGCGGTAATAGCGCTCGTCATGCCGCGGTCTTTGAAAGATCCGGTGGGGTTCATCCCCTCGAATTTGAGGTATACCGTATTGCCAGTCTGCGCTGACAGCGCCGGTGCGTGAATCAGCGGTGTTCCGCCTTCGCCTAGAGTTACCGGTTTTACCTCGTCCCCGAACGGAAGACGGTCGCGGTATTCGTTAATGACGCCCTGCCACACATGTGCCATGGGATTCTCCTACTTTCTGCTGATGGTTTTACTCGCGCGGACTTGAGAATTTCCGCGCTGAAATTCTAGTCTTCCTGATCTATTTACCGGACTCGACGCGAATCACGGAAATAATCTCGCGCACAGTATCTAAACCGTCGATCACCGCGATCGCGCGGCGCAGGTCAGAGTCTTTGGCAGAGTGCGTCACCAGGCGAATCTGTGCGGCGCCATCCCGCGGAGTAGATTGACGCAAAGAATCCACCGAAATACCGTGTTCGGCGAAAATACGGGCAATGTTTGCGAGCACGCCCAATTTGTCATCAACCAGCATGCCTACCGAATAGCGGGAGATAATGTCGCCCAATCCGGTAGCAGGCAGCTGCGCGTAAGAGGACTCGGGCACACCCGGACCACCCAATACCAGACGGCGCGCCAACGACACAAAATCACCCAGAACGGCAGAAGCGGTCGGTGCCCCACCGGCACCGGGACCGTAGAACATCAGCTCGCCTGCGTTCTGCGCCTGTACAAACACGGCATTAAATGCGCCATGAACACCTGCCAGTGGATGCTGCCGCGGAATAAGCGTAGGAGCCACACGGATATTGACTCCGTCACCATCTCGCTCACAAATGGCCAGGAGTTTAATCACGTAGCCGTCGGCATCTGCGGCGGCAACGTCATCGGCGCTTACGGCGGTAATACCCTCTATGTGAACGTCATCAATGGTGAAATCAGAGTGGAACGCCAATGAGGCTACAATAGCAGCCTTTGATGCGGCATCATGACCTTCAACGTCAGCGGTGGGGTCTGCTTCGGCATAGCCGAGTTCCTGGGCGTCTTTGAGTGCATCGGCAAAAGTTGCACCGGTGGTATCCATCTGATCCAGAATGTAGTTGGTGGTGCCGTTCATAATGCCCAGCACACGTGTGACGGTATCGCCTGCCAAAGAATCGCGCAGGGGGCGCAAAATCGGAATTGCACCGGCGACCGCCGCCTCATAGGAAAGCTGTGCACCGGACTTATCGGCAGCAGCCTGAAGCTCAACACCGTGCTTTGCCAGGAGCGCTTTATTCCCTGAAACCACCGATTTACCGGCCTCTAGGGCGCGCAGAATGCGGGTTCGTGCAGGTTCAATACCGCCGGTCAGCTCGATCACCACGTCGGCAGCGTCAATCAGGGCGTCTGCGTCGGTGGTATACAGCCCTGGGTCGGCATCCCAGTGGCGTTTAGCCGCAGTATCACGCACGGCTATACCGATCAGCTCAACAGGTGCCCCTATACGTTCTTTGAGAACCGCGCTATCCTCACTAAAAATACGCGCTACCTGAGAACCAACGTTCCCAGCGCCGAGCAGAGCAACCTTAATAGTGTCAGTCACGTTATCTCCTACATTTTGACCGAGTGGTGAACGCGCCTGTACGAACGGGCGACGTCATCATCAACTGTATCAAGAGAGCGGCGCCTGGACGCGGTCAAGACGCCAACATTACCGCCATTTACGGGGGGGTGTCGTTATATTACGTGCAGCTTCTTACCCAAACATGCGCCATGCGGTGTCATCATGCGGAAAAGATTCAGTGCCCGTACTAGAAACCCGTGTCTAGAGCAAACATCTCATCTTCGCTTTGTCGACGAATAATAGGATGCGCTGCCTCCCCCGCCGACGTAGCAATAACCGGCGGACGGCTCAGATAGTTATAATTCGACCCCAGCACATAACAGTACGCACCGGTAGCTGGCACCGCGAGAATATCCTCCGCACGCAGGTCATCAGGAAGATAGCAATACCGCACCACAATATCACCCGATTCGCAGTGTTTACCCACCACACGAGAAAGCACCTGATCCCCCGCCGGGGCGCGGTTTGCCAGGGTAACCGTGTAGTCGGCGTCGTAGAGCACCGGGCGCGCGTTATCGCTCATACCCCCGTCCACCGAGACATACCGGCGCACTCGAATCTGACCGTGCTCATCCTCAATACTCACGTTTTTAATGGTGCCGACAGTGTAGAGCGTCACCCCTGAGGGGCCTGAAATCGAGCGGCCAGGCTCAAAAGACATATGCGGAATCGCCAGGCCAAGACGCTCGCAGGTTGACGCGACTGCATCCGCAATAGAGACAGTAATCTGCTCAATACTGCGCGGGGTATCGGCCTCGGTATAACCGATACCGTAGCCGCCGCCCAGGTCAAGCTCAGGCAGACTGATACCGTATTTCTGGTTCACGGCATGCATAAAGGTGAGGGCAGTATCTGCCGCTTGCTCGAAACCCTGAGCCTCAAAAATCTGCGAACCTATATGGCAGTGAATCCCCCGGAATTCCAGGGAATCCGTAGCGGTGAGAATACCGGCGGCAAGCATCGCGTAGGATTCATTCTCGGTACTCGTCCAATACTCAAGTTCATCGGCATCTAACCCGGCAAGACGCGCGGTTCCAGGCTGAAGCGACATCCCAAATTTTTGATCTTCATGCGCCGTAGCAATAGATTCGTGGGTGGAGGCATGTACCCCGGGCGTAATCCGAATGAGCACGGGTACCGCCGGATACGGCTCCTGCCCCGCTGCGGCGCGTTCTGTGTTCAGCTCGGCATGCACATCCGCGATGAGTTTAAGCTCGTCAACGGAATCTGCCACCACACGCCCTACCCCGTGTTTGATGGCGCGCGCAATCTCGCCGCGCGACTTGTTATTACCGTGCAGCGCAATATTTTGCCCGGGAACCTGAGCCCGCAGGGCAATCGCCAGTTCCCCTCCCGACGCCGTATCAAGACACAAGCCTTCTTCATGCGCCCACCGCGCCACGGACGTGCACAAGAATGACTTTCCCGCATAGTAGACGCTCACCTGCGCGCCATACCGGGCGAAAGCATCCTCGAATGCCTGGCGGTACCCGCGTGCCCTAGCTCGGAATGTATCTTCCGAAAATACGTACTGCGGAGTATCAAACTTTTTGACAAGCTCACTCGCTGCAATGCCGTCGATGGTTAGCTCTCCCCCATGATTACGCTGAAATGAGTCCGTCCAGATGGTACGGTTCAGCTCGGCCGGATGTTCGGGGCAGGTAAGCCATTCGGGGGCGTACAGGGATTGTGCGTCGCTCATGCAGAAGTCCTCGGGTCTTGTGTCACGGTCACAGATTCGTGATCCCATCACCACTATATCGGAACGCCTCGCCGTCACGATGCTGCTCATGGGCGGTGTTCAGATAGCGGATAAACCAATAAATAAAAGCCGCGTACCCCGTCATCATCTTAACGGGGTACGCGGCTTCCGGTCGGTTCGGCGTTACATACGCTCGGGGGCGGTGACCCCCAGCAGACCCAATCCGTTGGCGAGTACCTGACGTGTTGCATTGTTGAGAAGCAAACGGGTACGGTGCAGATCAGTCACTGGCTCATCGCCCTTCGGAGCCACGCGCGAGAGGCCGTACCAGCTGTGGTAGGCCGCCGCAAGGTTTTCCAGATAACGGCTCACGCGGTGCGGTTCGTAGAATTCCGCTGCGGTACGCACGGTTGCCGGGTATTGCCCCAGCACTGCAAGAAGCTCAGTATCTGCGGGCGTATTCAGAAGCCCTGTGTCCACACCATCGGCAAGATGCAGGCCAGCATCAATGGCATTACGTTCTACAGCCGCAGTGCGGGCATGCGCATACTGCACATAATAGACAGGGTTATCGCTGCTCTTCTGCACCAGCAGATCAAGATCGATATCAATTGTGCTGTCTACCGAGTAGCGGATCAGTTCGTAACGTGCCGCATCCACACCCACAGCCTCTACAAGGTCTTCAAGGGTGACGACATTACCGGCGCGCTTCGACATACGCACGTGTTTGCCGTCCTTGACAAGGTTCACCAGCTGCCCAATCATGACCTCAATCTGCTCGGTCCGGTACCCCAAGATTTGAGCGATAGCCTTGAGCCGTCCCACGTAGCCGCTATGGTCTGCGCCAAGCATATAGATGGCTATGTCCGCAGGGTTCTCAGGACGAGTCATTTTATTGCGGAAATACGCAATATCTCCAGCAACATAGGCGTGATTACCATCCGATTTAATGACCACCCGGTCTTTATCATCGCCGTAGTCGGTGGTGCGCATCCACCACGCACCCTCGGATTCAAAAAGCTGACCATCCTGTTTCATCTGCTCAATGATGCGGTCGGCCTCGCCAGATTCAAATACCGAGTTTTCGTGGAAGAAGACATCAAAGTCGGTACCGAAACGGTGCAGAGACTCTTTAATCTGTGCGAACATAAGCTCGGTTCCGATTTCACGGAAAACTTCTGCGGGGTTTTCGGCGTCGAGCGCGTCTGGGCGTTGGGCGAGAATCTGATCTTTGATATCGGTAATATAGGCGCCCGCATAGCCGTCTTCAGGGGTAGGCTCTCCTTTGGCTGCAGCAAGAAGCGAGTTTACGAACCGATCAATTTGAGTGCCGTGATCGTTGAAGTAGTATTCGCGCACCACATTTGCGCCCTCGGCTTCGAGGATATTGGCGAGCGCATCACCTACGGCCGCCCAGCGGGTTCCACCCAAGTGGATGGGGCCGGTGGGGTTAGCCGAGACGAATTCAAGGTTAATGGTTTTTCCCGCGAATTTATCGCTGGTTCCGTATGTTTTTCCGGCTTCGACGATGGTGGCGGCGAGGGTGCCTGCCGCAGCCGCATCCAGGGTTATATTGAGGAAGCCTGGACCGGCAATATCTACCGTTGAAACTCCCGGAATTGAGGCAATTTTATCGGCAAGAACGGCTGCTACTTCGCGCGGGTTCTTGCCAACTTTCTTGGCGAGCTGCAGCGCAATATTAGTCGCCCAGTCACCGTGTTCGCGAGATTTCGGGCGTTCCACGCGCGCGAGGGGAAGCTCTGCGTTATCTGCGAGGGTAAGCTGACCGGATGCGATAGTTTTATCGAGTTCTTGAGCAATTGCTGCTGATAATTCTTCGGGAGTCATAGCTACATATTCTAGCAACATCTGATAGGATATAGAGGTTCGCTTGTGCGCCGTATGCGGCTGAAACGCCTAGTTTTCGGTCGAGGCACCAAAGCGGTCGCCAAAATTTCATATGTCAGCCCTTGTAGCTCAGTGGATAGAGCGCTTGCCTCCGGAGCAAGAAGTCGAAGGTTCGAATCCTTTCAAGGGCACTTTTTACGGGCCTATCTGCTTCAGCGGGTAGGCTTTATATACGCCCAAAAGTCGAAGGTAGCGTTGCGTGCTTTCGGTCGGCTCCTCTGTTCTCGCATACTCGAACCATTCTCCCTCACCCTTTAATGTAATGGCACTTTTTATTGGCTTACCCCTCGTTCTTGATGGGGCAGGCCATTTTTATTGAACCACTGACAATTAGCCCGCTGAGCCGTACCATGAAATGACGTGGAGAAACGAAACTATGCAGGAACCTGGGAGGCTAGGATGTCTATAGGCACTTTTGCATTTATTACGATCGCTCTCTTCATGGTGCACGAATTCGAGGAGATCATCTTGGTGCGCCGCTACATCGAGAAGTACTCCAGCGATAACCGGTACCACGACGAAATCTTTATAGCGGGGCAAGACCATTACCCCTCAACCGCAGCTATTGCTGCCATGATAGGTGAAGAATTTATTGTTGCTTGTCTGATCCTTTTTAGCGGGGTCATATTTGATTCCATTGAGACCGTCACAGCTATCTTTATCGCTTATATCCTGCATCTTATCCTTCATATCCGTGAGGCATTTATCTTTCCGGGATGGGCACCGGGCAGCAGGACCGCAGTATTTACGATGCCGCTTAACGCTATTACCTTATACGCTATCTTTGCTACCCAGCATATCGATTACCTCAAATTAATTATTTTGACCGTGGTCTTGAGCGCTGTGGTTCTTATTAACCTCCAGATGCTTTACCGACTATCGGGAAAGATTGAAACGTTCATTCAGAAGATTGCGTAATACTAGGGTTCCCGGGTTTCTATAGTTAGACAATAAGCCCTCGCGGTGCTGATAGCTCTCTACTACAGGAACTGATAGGGCTTCAATTTAGCTAGATATGCACATACTCGCCACGAAAACGGCATGTGTGAGAGTTGCCTTTTATGACGTGCTATTTTGCCCCGTGACCTGCGCTTGAGAGAATGTTTCCAATCGTTATCGTCACGGCAGAAGGGGCTCATCATGACCATGCACCAGGTACAGCTCACCGTATGGGGTGAGCCCGAGAATCTGCATTTTACAGAGACTCCTATGCCTTTGCCCCTTCGCGGGCATGTTCTTCTCAAAGTTACCGCCGCTGGTGTTAATCCTATAGACCTTACAACGCGCAAGGGATTGGGCCCTGCGGCATCATTGATTAATCTTGACCAAGAACCCGCCGTTTTAGGATGGGATGTTGCCGGTTTGGTTTGTGAAACGGCGGGCGATTACACGGGATTCCAGCCAGGCGAGAAGGTTTTCGGGCTGGTGCAGTTTCCGCATCCGGGTAAGACATATGCCGAATACGTTTTGGCTCCTGCCCATCAGCTTGTGCACGCCCCTGCAGATATTCCCGATGAGCAGCTGGGTGCCGCTCCCCTGGCAGCATTGACGGCATACCAGGCACTTTTTGAGGTTGCGAAACTTTCTTCCGGGGAGCGCGTGCTGATCCATGCGGGCGCAGGCGGTGTTGGTCATCTCGCGATTCAGCTTGCCCTCGACGCTGGCGCTACAGTTTACGCTACGGCTTCTGAGAAAAACCGTGAGTTTATACAGTCTTTGGGCGCAGAATTTATCGACTACACAACCCAAGATTTCCGGCAGGTTCTAGGTCCTACCCTTGATGTGGTACTGAATTCTACGGGTGCACAAACCTTCGTAGATTCTTTGGATGTACTGGTTCCGGGCGGTCGAATCGTGACCCTCACAAGCCCCGATCCTTTAGAGACTGCACGCGAGCGCGGGTTTACGGCAGAGTGGCTGACGGTGCATCCCGACCGTTATCAGCTGGGTGAGATTGCTCGACTCATGTCGCTGGGGATCGTGAAAATTCACGTGGATCAGACTTTCCCGCTAGAGCAGGCAGCGAAAGCTCATGAGCTTGTGGGCTCCCGGCATGTGCGCGGCAAAGTGGTGCTTGTTCCTTAGGATTCTATGTGTTCTCTGGAAGAAGAACCTGAATCTTTATAGGGCTGCGCTGCCGACACTCCAGACGATGAGGTGGCTGCCAGCATATGGTCCACGTCTCTGTGAAGGCGCGCGGCTATGGCGGCATCATAGAGCACGCCGTTGTAGCAGAACTTTTCACGTTCTACGCCCTCAACCACGAACCCTGTATGGCGTGCCACTGCCGCTGATGCAGGGTTATTGGTGCGGTACCCAAGCTCTAAACGGCGAACACGTGGGGACCTTGCGGATGTAAGAGCTGAGAAATCGTAGCTGATCTTGGCTTGTTCTGCGGGTTTTCCAGGTGATACAGCGCTATCATTCGACGCGTCTATATTCTGTGCCCAGTCGCACGCCGCACGCACGCATCTACTTGTTATACCGAGCCCTCGGGTTTCTGCCGAGATCCAGTAGTAAACCCAAGCTCTATCCCAGGTTCCAGAGGGCTGGCGCCCCATACATCTGAAACCTACGCACCCGGCAGCTTGGTTATCAACTTCCAAACACCATGGGATGTGTCCAGAAGATGGAAGAAGCTCTTCGCAGATAAGAGTTCGCGCATCTTCTACACTGTTGAGAGCTGGCATCTGATGTACAAGATCGGGCGTTGCACGGTATATGTCATAGAGTCTTGCGGCATCATCTTCCCGCCAAGCCCGCAGTTTTATTTTCATGATCCGCCTCTGTGTTTGAGGTTATTAGTATCTGCTCCAAGATTACACAAGACTTCGCCGAAAATACGGCTTTCTTGGGTACCAAATACAGAAGAGTAAACTAGTAACGATATGTCTGAGCAGAAACCCACCGAACACACAGATACTCCTAAGACCACTCGAACCGCGCCCAGTATGGCGAGCATGGTGGCTGCCATTCATGCGGCGCCGATGCGCGCACCTCAAAAGCCCGCGCGCACATCCCAAACATCCGATGAGAAACCCGGCGATGATTCCACAGCAGAGCCAAGCTCGAAACGGCGTAATGCCCACAAGAATCCCTCGCGTAAAAATAACGCTTCACGCTCCAAAAACCCGCAAAAACGCGCGCACCGCAAGAACCACCGGGACCGGCCCGAACAGCGTCCCTACAACCCGCTGATTCCCGCTGAGATTACCTATCCCGAAGAACTGCCCGTCAGCGAGCGCCGCGAAGACATTAAGACGGCTATTCGTGATCACCAGGTCATCATTGTTGCTGGCGAGACCGGCTCGGGTAAGACCACGCAGTTGCCCAAGATGTGCTTGGAACTCGGTCTTGCCGAGAAAGGTATGATTGGGCACACCCAGCCGCGCCGCCTTGCCGCGCGTTCGGTGGCGGAGCGCATCGCCGAAGAACTGGGGCAGAAAATTGGTGAGACCGTGGGTTACCAGGTGCGTTTCACCTCTGAGGTGGGCGAGAACAGCGCTATCAAACTCATGACGGACGGTATTCTGCTCGCCGAAATTCAGCACGATAAGCTGCTGCGCAAGTATTCCACGCTCATTATTGACGAGGCACATGAGCGCAGCCTAAATATTGATTTTATTCTGGGGTATCTGAAGCGGATTCTGCCGAAGCGCCCCGATTTGAAGGTCATTATTACCTCCGCAACCATTGATCCTGAACGATTCGCGAGGCATTTCGCACCGAGTTTCGTGCCAGGTAAGGGTGTGGTAGACGATTCTCTCAGCGATGAGGAACGTGAGCTTGCCGAGCAGATTCTTCCCGATGATGCTCCCCCGATTATTGAGGTTTCGGGGCGCACCTACCCGGTGGAGATTCGCTACCGCCCGCTTGATGGGGACGGCTACGCTGATGAAGATGAAGGCGACGAAGACCGTGACCCAACCGATGGGATCCTGGCCGCCGTTGAGGAGTTGTCGAAGGAGGCGCCCGGCGATATCCTGATTTTCTTCTCGGGCGAACGCGAAATTCGTGATGCTCACGATGCTTTGGAGTCTTTGGTTGCCAAGTCCCCACGTATGAACTATGAGGTTCTGCCGCTGTATGCGCGTCTGTCTCTCGCGGAGCAGCACCGTGTGTTTACACCGGGGAGTCGGCCGCGCATCGTGCTGGCGACGAACGTTGCGGAAACTTCGCTGACGGTGCCGGGTATCAAGTATGTGATCGATACCGGTACCGCCCGCATTTCGCGGTATTCGGCACGCACGAAGGTGCAGCGTCTTCCGATCGAGCGGATTTCTCAGGCGAGCGCGAACCAGCGTTCGGGTCGGTGCGGTCGTGTGAGCGATGGTATTGCGATTCGGCTGTATTCTGAGGACGATTTCGCTTCGCGCAGCGAATTTACCGACCCGGAGATTCTGCGCACAAACCTGGCAGCCGTTATTTTGCAGATGATTGCGATCGGCGTGGTGCGTGAGCCCGGCGATATTGCGCGTTTCCCGTTTGTGCAGCCGCCCGCATCACGCGCGATTAATGACGGCGTGAATCTACTGCGTGAGCTTGGGGCGCTTTCTGAAAAACCGGCGCGCACGGATAAAAGGGGGAAGCATCATCGTACTACCTCGACGCTGACCGCTACGGGGCGTGCAATGAGTGCGTTCCCGGTCGATCCGCGCTTGGCGCGCATGATTATTGAGGGTTCGCGCCGTGACTGTGCTAAAGAGATGATGGTTCTTGCCGCTGCTTTGACGATTCAGGATCCGCGTGAACGCCCGGCTGAGGTGCGTGGCACCGCCGATGAGATGCATGCCCGTTTCACGGACGATAAATCTGATTTTTCGTCGTTCCTGCTGCTGTGGCAGTACGTTAATGAGCGCCAGGCTGAGCTTTCCTCTTCACAGCTGCGAAAGATGTGCCACCGCGAGTTTATTAACTTTCTGCGTATTCGTGAGTGGCAGGATCTTTTCGCCCAGCTGCGCGAGATGGGGCGCACCGCGAATATCCGCGTGTCGAACGGGCGCGATATTGACGCGTCGGGGCGTGAGGTTGAGATTCATAAGAGCCTGCTTTCGGGCCTGCTCTCGCATGTGGGCGCTAAAGAGGAGCGTGAGAAAACCTACGGCAAAGCCCCGCGTGGCCCGCGCGAATATCTGGGGGCGCGCGGCACAAAATTCGCTATCTTCCCAGGTTCAGGGCTTTTCAAGCAGAACCCTGACTGGGTGCTTTCTGCCGAGCTTGTGGAGACTTCCCGGCTGTGGGCGCGCACAAACGCCGCGATTGAGCCACAGTGGGTTGAAGAAGTGGGCGGGCACCTGCTGAAAAAGCAGTATTCCGAGCCGCACTGGTCGGCAAGCCGAGGTGCTGCCGTGGCGTATACGAAGGGCACACTGTACGGACTGACGATTTATGCCGACCGTCCAGTGCAGTATTCCCGGGTAGATGCCGCCGCTGCACGTGAGATTTTTATTCGTTCCGCCCTGGTGGAGGGCGACTGGCGCACCCAGCACAAGTTCTACAAGCGCAACCTGCGTGCCTTGGCTGAGGTTGAGGAGCTTGAGGCCCGCCTGCGCCGCCGCGATCTGCGAGTGGATGACGCCGTGCTTTTCGAGTTCTATAATGCGCGCATCCCCGAGCATGTAACGGACGTTCGGTCCTTCGATAAATGGTGGAAGCACGCGCGTTTAGAGAACGATAACCTGCTCGATTTCAACCCGGAAAACCTTATTAATGAGGACGCTGCTGATTATGACGACTCGCAGTTCCCGCGCCAGTGGGTGCAGCGTACCGACGGCGGCGAACTCACCCTGGATTTGCGGTACGAATACGCCCCGGGGGCAGGGTTGGGCGGTGCCCGCACGGATGCGGCGAAACGCGACGGCGTGGCGGTTCAGGTACCGATTCTGTTCTTGAACCAGCTGACCCCCGAGCCGTTCCGCTGGCAGATTCCGGGAATGCGCCACGAACTTTTAACGGCGCTCATTAAGTCGCTTCCGAAGGCGATTCGCCGTAATTTTGTGCCCACCCCGGATGTTGCACGCATGGCGTTGGAGTCTCTGGAGGCGGACTACTCCCCCGCGACTGACGAGCTTTTGCCCTCGTTCGCGCTGGTGCTGCGCCGTCTGCGCGGCGTGGTGGTTGAGCCGGATGCCTTCGACTGGGACTCCGTGCCGGATCATCTGAAGTTCACGTTCCAGGTGCGCGATGCCCGCAATAAGATTCTGGGCGAAAGCAAAGATATCCGTGAGCTGCAGCAAAAACTCCACGCGCAGGTTCGCTCAGCCCTGGCAGATTCGCTGGGCGCTTCGGAGGATACGGTGGCGAAGATGGCGGCGCTCGCGGGCGGGAACTCCGCGCAGGGGGCCTCATCGCGAACCGGTTCGGCGCAGCAGGGCGTAAAGGAAAACAGCGCAGGATCGGGCGCAAAACCCGGAAAAACCGCCGCTCAGGGTGCAGATTCTCAAGATTCTATCCGTGAGACCACGGGCTTGACTGACTTTCCCGGCGAGGAGATTCCGCGCAAGGTACAGCGCATTATTGCGACCCAGGCGGTCAGTGGATACCCGGCGCTGGTGGACGAAAAAACGAGCGTGGGCATCCGTATTTTCCCCACCGAGGCCGAGCAGGTGCATTCGCAGCGGCGCGGTATTATTCGTCTTCTGCAGCTGCAGGTGCCCTCACCTGAGCGGTACGTGAGCGACCACCTGTCAAATAAAGAGAAGATTGTGTTCACACAGAACCCGCACGGTTCGATTGACGAGCTGATTCGGGACTGCACAGTTGCCGCACTCGACAAGCTGGTGCCTCATACGCCCGTGTTCACGCGCGCCGAATACCGCGAGCTGTTCGAGCATGTGCGCGCCGAGCTGATCGATACCGTCTTTGATGTCACCAAGCTGGTTGCCGAAATCCTCTCAGAGGCGGCGGCGCTGCGCAAAGCCATTAAGAAGGCAACCTCGCTGAGCACCATGCACGCCGTCTCAGATGTGAAGGGGCAGCTCGATAACCTGGTGTACCCCGGATTCGTGGCAAATACCGGGTACGATCAGTTGGTTCACCTGCCGCGCTATCTGAAGGCAGCGCAGATACGCTTGACGAAGCTAGGACCGAACCTGAACCGAGATAATCAGCTCATGCTCACGGTGCAGGATTTGGAGGACTCCTACGATTCCGCCGTCAAGTCGCTGCCTGAGGGGACTCTTATTCCCGATGCGCTCGCTCGCGTGAACTGGATGCTTGAGGAGCTGCGTGTGAGCTTCTTCGCCCAGGAACTCGGCACGGCGTACACGGTCTCTGAGAAGCGCATCGCCAAGGCTCAGCGTGAGGCGCTGGAGCAAGTGAAGAGGTAGGTTTTCGTTCCTCGAAGGGTTGGGTGTTGCCACAAGATTCTGAATCTTGTGGCAACACCCAACCCTTCTACGCGCCATAGTGATATCGGCATGAAGCTATGACAATAGAATCGTCAGTAAGCTTGTATACGAGACGGTGTTCATCAGTAATTCTGCGTGACCACCAGCCTGAAAATTGATGTCTGAGAGCTTCAGGCTTCCCTATACCTTCATTACCATTTCGCTCAACATCTTTGATCAGTAGATTAATGCGTTTGAGAACCTTCCGATCTTGCACCTGCCACCAGAGATAGTCGCTCCATGCTGAATCGTCAAAAATGATTCTCACAACTATTCCTCAACCAGCTGATGTTCAGACCCAAGACCAGCTTCAAGACGAGAGATAGATTCCATAAGACGACGTGCATTAGCCGGGGAACGCATAAGGTAGGCAGTCTCTTGAAGAGATTCATATTCAGACAAGGAGAGGATAACTGCCGGCTCGTGCCCCGATCGAGTAATAACAACCTCTTCGCGGTGGTCTTCAACGTGGTCAAGTACTTCAGCATACCGAGCCCGAGACTCGGTGTAAGACATGGTTTTCATAAACACCTTCTTTCTCTGTACAGTATAATGTACAGAAGGCTTGACAGGAAAGCAATAAAGCTCGGTTACCATACATTTAGACCGGTTTCTCCAGTTATTTCTGCGCCAGTCCGAAAGTTTTGAACACGTATGATGATGGTATGAGTTTTATCGCTACGTTGGTTCTTCTGATAGGTATTAGTGCGGGAAGCAGCTATTTTTATAGACAACATGCCGCGCGGATAAAACCTCAGCCTGATGGAACCGTCCGAGCGAAGCTGCCCGGCTGGTACATCGCGTTTGGTTATTTTCTCATTGCAGCAGGAGTCTTCTTAGCCTTTGCTTCACTTATTTTAAGTTCAGGCAGCAATCCTATGCCCCTAAACATGGCGATTGGCTTTCCTGCTATGACCTTCGGTCTTGGTATCGTGACGATTCTTATGGGTCAGCGCCAATACATTGAAACCGGCGTGGACTATATCGAACGCCGCGCTTGGTACGGCAAAGTGACCCGAATTCCCTTCCATGAGATTGACTCGTACTCGTATAGTCCAGCGGGCCTTGGCGGTTGGCTGGTTCTTAAGACGGCGGATAGACGCAGGATAGCGTTTAACTCTCGTTTTCTACGGGGTGAACGGGTGATTGCTGCGTTGGCGTTTCGCCAGATTAATGGCCGCTGGCCCTCCCCATACAACCAGGAGGAACAACGAGTCTTGGGAGAGGAATCATCCCTGAGAGCCGCTCAGCAGTACCTTACGAAGACTCCGAGAGCTCGGGGTTTGCGGAGGTGACGGATTAGTGCCTACAACATCAAGAGGCTCGGAGGTGGGCAAGAAAACCTTGCTCTAAGGTCGGTCCGCAAGTATCTGGACTCCTCTTCCTCAGTTTTTGAACACGTATTATGGATATATGACTTTTATTATTACTGCGATTCTTCTGGTGTGTATCGGTACGGTTAGCGGCTACTTCTATAGAAAACATGCCGCACAGGTAAAGCCTCAACCCGATGGGACGATCAGGGCAAAGCTGCCCGGTTGGTACAGATTTTGTGGTTACTTCCTTGTTGCTGTGGGAGTGCTCTTTACCCTCATCACCCCAGCTTTGATCTCGGGCAGTAATCCGATGCCTCCATATATGGCGTTTGGGGTTATTGGAATCTGCTTAGTGTTTGGCACCTGGGCAATTCTCATGGGTCAACGTCAGTATGTTGAAACCGGCGTAGATTACATAGAGCAGTGCACATGGTACGGCAAAGTTACCCGTATCCCCTTTCACGAGATTGATTCGTATGCGTATAGCTCGGGGCATCCCGGTGGATGGCTAGTTCTCAAGACAGCAGATAAGCGCAAGATTGCATTTACGTCCCGGTATCTGCGAGGTGAACGGGTTATGTGTGCGCTGGTATTTCGTCAGATTAATGGTCGCTGGCCTTCCCCAACGAGCCCCGAGGATCAACAAGTTTTGATACAGGAAGCCTCATTGGCAGCCGCTCCGCAGTATCTTACAGAAAACCCCATCGGCCAGAATCTAAGCGGTCAACAGGTGTAACGTTCTACAGGTACGTATGCACATATGTATAGGATCGTCACCCAGTTCGGGGGGCGGTTTCTTTATCCGAGAGCATTTAGCTGCTCTCGGATAAAGAAACCGCTCTTGTTTTGCGAATATGCTGCTCAAGCCGGGCTGTAGAATCTATGATGCGACGAGCGTTTACCGGAGAACTCATGAGGTACATAGCTTCTCAGAGTGATTCGTATTCAGAAAGAGGTAAAACCACAATGGACTCATGCCCAGCACGGGTAATCACGGGTTCTTCACAATACGTTTCGATGTAGTCGAGAACTTAGATAAACTGCTCGGCAGAATCGCTATAGGAAAAGTTTTCATAGGGCGATTCTCGCTATTAGGGTAAAAATAGTTCTTAAAGATTGAATATCTAACGATCTGTTTACTACGGAATTTGTTGTCCCTGCGGGGGAGGCGCAGAAGACGTGCCAGAACCAGAATTGCAAGCACCAGAGGTAACTTTATAACCTTTCTCAAATTGCAAATATTCTCTATGTATATTTCTCCATCTATATCCTTTCTCTACATTTTCACCATTAAAATATTCCAAAGACTCATCAAGATAATACTCTCCAGTGAATACATTAACACCACGGGAATCATATGATACAGGTATACCATTCTTTGAGAAACTTCCATCTTCACTGGATATACATGAAATATATCCTTTACGATATGCCACATCAATATACCCATAGGATACAACCGAGCAAGAAGGTATAAAGGTAATAATAGCAAGAATTAAGAATACACAAAAGGAAACAATAAATTTCCTAGAAGTTAATAAAATAGCAATTCTATAAAGTTTACTTTTTCTACTTATAAATGATAGAATCTCATGGGTTTTCTTCATGGAATAAGCATTTAAAAGATTTAAAAACAACATTGCAACTATTGAAACCATAAACACAATTACATAAAACAAAACCTCCTTTAAGAACGTTTTAAAAGTAAACATCTTGGTCAAATATAAAACTATATATACAACTATCATGAAATATAAGCTCCCATAGAAAGACTTTAGAAAACATATCCTCCAAGAAGGCCACTTTTGCACCCTAGCTCGATCCAAAATATATTTTATTTTAATATCTTCATCGGAGACTATGCAGGATAGTGAAATAATCATTCCTGCAAAATATATAACATACACACAAAAATATAGAATTACCCTATAAAGATTATTTAAGTAATAAGCTTGAGTAAATTCTATAGCAACATCTACGTTTCCAGAAAATAATTCACTATATATATTCCTAGATATGAATACCATATATGAGAATGACACAGCTGCTATGATATGCCAATTTTCTTTCAAGATAGTGAGTAGACTATATAAAAATCCTCTGAATATTGGAGATGTTTTATACTTCTGATTTTGCTGACTTTCAGATTTGTCTTTCACTTTCAAACTTTCTTGCATGATCCTGTATTATCCTCACTATAGACTTAATTTTCTTCAAAGATTATCCTCTAAAGGATTCTAGCAATCTTTTCCTAACATTACCCCTCAAAGAAAAGCCTCTCATAAACTTTCCTAGCATTTCGGGTGACTCGTAAATAGTCTTCTTCCAGTTGGCGGGCGCTGCCTGGGGTGTAACCGCTCCAGCGGGCAACCGCCTCCAAAGCATCCCGCAGAGTCGGCAGCAAATCGGATTGGCGCACGCCGCGCAGCACATTGCCGCCGCGAATCTTGGTCGCCAACAGCCACGCATCCCGCAAAACTTCGGCGTCCTCGGCAGCCACCAGACTAGCCTGCACGGCGGCATCCAATGCTTCCAGAGTCGAAGTCGTGCGAAGCCCCTCAACCTTATGAGCATGCTGTAGCTGAATTAGCTGAACCAACCACTCCACATCCGAAAGGCCGCCACGCCCCAACTTCAACTGCCTGGTACGATCCGCCCCATGCGGCATGCGCTCATGCTCCACGCGCGCCTTCATGCGCCGCACCTGCTGCGCCTGCTCAACCGTGAATTCACGCGGATACCGGTACGGGTCAATCAGCTCAACAAATGCAAGCCCTAAGTCCTCAGAACCGGCGATCGGGCGAGCCCGCAAGAGCGCCTGAAACTCCCAGGTCTCAGCCCAGCGCTCATAGTAGGCGCGGTACGAATCCAGCGAGCGTACCAGTGCCCCCTGCTTACCTTCCGGGCGTAAATCCGCGTCTACTTCAAGCGGGCGTTCGGCACGAATCGCAGGACGCACCGGCTGTTTAATCAGCTGCATTAGCCGGTTCACAATGCGGTTTGCCTGCGCTTGGGCTTCTTTCTCATCGGCACTTTCCACGGGATGGTGCACGAACATTACGTCTGCATCGGAGCCGAAACCGTTCTCGGCACCGCCCAGGCGCCCCATCGCAATCACCGTGATCTCGGTTAGTAGCGGGTTCCGCTGCTCGTCTTCGGGGTTCTCCCCCGCCGCATCTTGAGAATCGTGCTGCGGTGCGTCGTTCTTCTGAGGCGCGGTTTTCTCGTTGCGCTCCCCTGCGTTAATCTCTTCGCGTTCCGCCAGGGCGAGCGCCGCACCGATGGTGCACTCGTCCACGGTCGCCAGCCCGGTGCACACCTGCTGCACGCTCAGCAGGTTCAGGGCGTCTCCCATGGCGATGCGCAGAATCTCGCGGCGGCGCAGGTATCGTACCGCGCGCATAGCGTCCGCAGAATCTTCATGTCGTGACAGGAGCGAGGTAATTTCAGCCTTGAGAGCGCCCGCACTCAGCGGCTGCAGGTCGGCAACCTTATCAAGCCAGGTGATGGAAGTGGGCGCGTCTTCCAGCAGGTCGGTAATATACCGCGAGCTTGAGAGTATCTGACACAGCCGCTCCGCCGCGGCGGGCGAATCGCGAAGCATACGCAGGTACCAGCTCGTGGTACCCAAAGACTCTGAGACCAGGCGGAACCCCAGCAGCCCGGCGTCTGCATCCACCCCCTCAGCAAACCAGCCCAAGAGCACGGGCATCAGGTGCCGTTGAATCTCGGCGCGGCGGCTGACTCCGTTGGTGAGCGCTTCGATATGCCGCATGGCTCCGCGCGGGTCGCGGTAGCCGAGCGCAGCCAGACGGTCCTGTGCCGCCTGGTCAGAAAGCGCTACCTCGTCGCGGCTCAACGTTGAAACCGCGGCCAGCAGCGGACGGAAGAAAATACGTTCATGCAGGGAACGCACATTGCGTTTAAGTTTCTGCCATGCTTTGAGCATCTGCTCGGCCGAGAGCGTCCCCATACGTTCGGCGGGCACCAGGGAGCGGGCAAGGGCGCGCTGTTCCCCGGCGCGGTCGGGCATCAGGTGGGTACGTCGCAGGTGCATAAGCTGAATGCGGTGCTCCAGCAGACGCAGCTTCTTGTAGTCGCGTGAGAACGCTTCGGTATCGGCACGGCTAATGTAACTGGCACGGGTGAGTGCAGCGAGCGAATCCAGAGTAGATTTGGTGCGCACGGCGGGGTCGGTGCGCCCGTGCACCAGCTGCAAAAGCTGAACCGTGAACTCGACATCGCGCAGACCGCCGGGGCCGAGCTTTATTTGACGTTCCAGCTGGGCGGCGGGAATATTATCGGTCACGCGGGCGCGCATAGCCTGCACAGATTCCACGAAGGAATCCCGAGCGGCTGACTCCCACACGAACGGCTCGATTGCGCGCGCATATTTTTCACCCAAATGCGCAGACCCAGCGATTGGTCGGGCTTTCAAAAGCGCCTGAAACTCCCAGTTCTCAGCCCAACGCTTGTAGTACCGCACATAGGATTCGACGGTGCGCACCAGCGGACCGTCCTTGCCTTCGGGGCGTAGGTTCGCGTCTACCTCCCACAGCGGAGGCTCAGCGGCGGGCGCCATGATTGCCTTCGTTAGCGCATGCACCAGCTCAGTACCGATCTGGGCGCAGTCCTGCTCGGTGAGGGGTTCTACTCCCTCGGGCAGTTCGCTGGCGGGAACGGGTGCTATCACATACACTACGTCTACATCAGAAATATAGTTCAGCTCGCGTGCCCCGCACTTGCCCATACCGATAATCGCCAAATCCAGGGCATCTACGGATGCGCCCCGCGCGGGTGCCGAGCACAGTCCACCACCCAGACCCTCTGCCACCTCAGTGCGGGCTATTGCAAGCGCCCCTTCCAGAGCGGCGGCGGCAAGATCGGCAAGATGCCGCCCAACCGTGGGCATAAGTTCCACAGGGTCTGGCGAACACACATCCACAAGCGCAATTTTCGTGAGTGCGGCACGGTACGCCACGCGCAGCGCTGTATACCCGTCTTTACCCGTCATCTCACGTGATGCGCGCGGCCGCTCATCGTCGGGGTTTGCACCCACCGCTTCCAACAGATGCGTGCGGTATGCGGTTGCCAGCGGGGCCGTAGGCTCATCAATATCGTCGAGCTTTTTACCCCCGGCAGCGCCGCTGTACCCGCGAATATGCGGGGTTTCTTCAACATCGTGCGGGTCTATCTGCGGCTCGATGTCCTCTGCCTGAATAGTGCTAGGCTCTTGAGTGGCGATGAGCTCGGGTTCAGAGTCTAGCCCGTGGCTGTCGAGAACATGGTCGATTAAATGCGGGTTGCGGTACAGAAAATCGCCCAATGCCTGCGAAGAGCCCAAAAGCCGGAACATGCTAAATTCGGCATCCCCGCGGTTCGCGCGCTCCGCCGTTGCGGGGTGCTTTTCGATAAGCCTCACCAGCGAAGGTAACGCGATATCCGGCGAGGGTGCCCAGCGGAGCCCGGCGAAGAGAGCATCCGTATTAACCTGGGCGAGTTCGGGGGAATCAAGCCAGCGCTCGCTCTTTGCGGCATCGTAGAACCCGGCGGCGACCATGCGCTTGCGCCTGCGTGCGTGTTCTTGACGTTCCGCATCCGCCGGTACCGCCGCTGTGCCTTCAGTAGGTTGCTGCTCTGGCATGGTCCCCTCCCGAAACTCGCCTATCCGCTAGAGAATACCCAGATTATGCTTGAGCTCGTACGGAGTGACCTGCGCCTGGTATTGTTCCCAGTCGGCACGCTTATTGCGTAAGAATTGTTCGAAAACCTGCTCCCCCAGAGCCTCTGCCATAAACTCGGAGTCCTCAGTGCGGTTAATAGCCTCACGCAGAGAAGCAGGCAGCGGGTTGTAACCCATAGCGCGGCGTTCTGCTGTTGTCATGGCGGCGAGGTCTTCAGTCACGGCAGGCATGAGCTCATACTCGTGCTCAATACCTTTGAGCCCTGCGGCGAGAATTACCGCATATGCCAGATAGGGGTTCGAGGCCGAATCAAGCCCGCGGTATTCGATGCGCGCCGCCTGCATCTTATTTGGCTTATAGAGCGGTACACGCACCAGCGCCGACCTGTTATTGTGTCCCCATGAAACGTAGCTGGGTGCTTCCCCGCCGCCCCACAGCCGCTTATATGAATTGATGAACTGATTGGTGACCGAGGTAAACTCCGGGGCATGCTTGAGCACCCCGGCAATAAAGTGCCGTGCCGTCTTTGAGAGACGATACTCAGCCCCGGCCTCAAAGAACGCGTTGGTATCGCCCTCAAAAAGCGAGAAATGGGTGTGCATACCGCTGCCGGCATATTTGGTGAAAGGCTTAGGCATAAACGTTGCGTAAAGATCCCGCGTGTACGCCACCTCTTTGATAACGGTACGGAACGTCATCACATTATCGGCGGTCTGCAGAGCATCAGCATGGCGCAGGTCGATCTCGTTCTGCCCAGGACCAGTTTCATGGTGGCTGAACTCCACCGAGATACCAACCTCTTCAAGCATGGTCACTGCCTTGCGACGGAAATCCTGTACAATCCCGCCGGGTGTGTGATCAAAATAGGATTCATAGTCTACCGGTACCGGAAAACCGTCATCACCCAGCTGAGCAGACTTGAGCAGATAAAACTCAATTTCGGGCGAAGTATAGCAAGTGAACCCCATTTCAGCAGCTTTGTTGAGGGTTCGCTTAAGTACGCCGCGCGTGTCGGATGCGCTCGCCTCACCATCGGGTGTAAGAATATCGCAGAACATGCGGGAGGTATGGTCTTCAATCCCGCGCCAAGGCAATATCTGGAATGTAGAGGGATCGGGCTGAAGCAGCATATCGGATTCGTACACGCGCGAAAGACCCTCAATAGAGGAACCGTCAAAGCCGAGCCCTTCCTCGAAGGCGCTTTCAACCTCAGCTGGGGCTAATGCCACGGATTTGAGGGTTCCCACCACGTCGGTAAACCACAGCCGAATAAAGCGGATGTCGCGCTCTTCGATGGTGCGCAGTACAAATTCCTGTTGACGGTCCATAGATATCTCCCTGTGTTCCGGGCGGTAGCTGACTCGGCGGTGAGTGATGCCGTGCTCACGCATATGTTGGTGCCGCAAGACGCGAGTGCGCTGGCACGGTTTTATGTCTCTTTCTAGACTATCGGTTTCTTCCCGCAAACGCCCGATGTTCAGGTTTCGTTTATGTAAATTCTGTGGGTCAGGTAGGCAGGTGTAGCTCAGTTGTTGTATGTTCCGCGTTTTACCCGCCTTTGAAAACTGAACCACAAGAGGCGGCTTTTGGCTGAGAAAGTAGACCTCTCTCGTTCCCAACCAAAAAGCCCGCTTCATATGCACACAGTAGTTTATTCCCCCAAAATTCACGTTCAATTCACGCTAACGGGCGCTGGACTGCCCGGCAAGTCACCTAAGATAGAAGTTGCTGGGTGACTCCCATCACTTCAAAATTTTGTGTACAGCCCAACCACGAAATCACTGAATACGTTCCAGAGGAAATACATATGAGCATTGCAGAAATATGCAGAATGATAGCTATAGCATTCATGTACATCGTATGTTTTATCGTTTTAGGAATTCCTGTTCTCATTTTCGCTGGATTTATCGTATGCGCCCTTCTAGCTATACCCCTCACGCCAATCCTATGGGTCATAGACAAGTTCCGGAACCGAAATCCTACCCCGGTTCCAGAGACTCCCAAAAACCCGTTTAAACTCGACGAAATTACCTGGGCTCTATCGCCTCGCCAACTGCGCGACCGGCATGAACTATACGTACGGTGGGCGCATCGTATTTACCTCAATATCGCTATCCGCCCTGATACCCTCAAAAAACCCGCGTTGGACGATGCCTACTCTGAAGCTGTCCGTGTTGACATTCTGCGAGCCTACACGGCCTTGAACAGATATGAATACGCGCTAGATGCTAAATCTTCTCAACCGCAGAAACTCCGTCAGGCGAGTACCGACGCTCTCGGATACTCTCGGGGTGTTATACGTCAGACAGGTTTGATATTTGGAGATTGGAAAGAACCGCGAAATATATCCGCAAAAATCTTTAAAGGGCAAGAAGCTAAGGTACAAGAACTTTACAGCATCCGTAATGAAACCGAACAGCATCTTTCCAGCACACTATCGCAGCATAAGAACAGTGATTTTCCCCAACAGATTGCTTGTGCGGTCCTTGCCGCCGCAACACAGGTTCTAGAGGCAGCGCAGCATAAACTCGCCGAACATCCGCATATTCGTGGGGATGCAGCACGCACTTACCTGCACCACGAAATTCAGCATGCAATATGCGGCGTTAGGACTATATTGACGGCGCTGCAAGAAGCCCTTGACGCATACAGGGAGTACTGCCGTACCGCCCCCGAAACGCAGGCTGCCGTTGAGCTTCTTGAAGCAGCGCAGCACGGAGCCGAAGAACGCCGCAACCGTTTTTATCGGCAAATTGTTAGCCACCGTGCCGAACAGCTCGAAGAACTCCTAGCGACAACCGGCAAGGCACCCGCTGATCTGTCACAAAGTCAAGGGCTTCGAGACCGCATAACGAGCTTTTGCGTAGATTTGCTTACGGAGGTGAAGCCGGTACTTTCAGAGGAATCTTATACACGCTGCGAGCGCTTTATTCAACGCCTATGCATAACGCAGATACGACGCGAATACGGTTACACAAAGCTCCTTCTTGCTGGAGAATACGCGCCGCTGAACGCACATGAGCTCTGCGCGGCTATGCTGAATCAGTATGCTTGCCAAATACTTCTGGAGGATGAAGATGATCTATCGGGCTCTTTAGAGTACCTGGTTAATCTGGTAAAACAATTACGGCATACGCGAGAGGAAATGCTGCAAACATACGACGGCTACTTCCCCGATATGACACCAGATTCCCCAAGCCAAAAACGGTTTGTGACGGCGCTAAGCTACGAGCTTCTTGTCTCTGACACCGAAATGTATGCGGCATATGACGAATGCCAGCGTATGCTCGAACGCGATAAGCGCAGCAGACTGCAGCCCGATTCAGAGGAATATCATTACTGGATGCTGCAAAACCCTAGTTGGTTTTATCATTCCCTGTATAAGGATGACTTTTTTGTACCTTGGCATAAGGTGTGGGAGGAGCCAGACTACCCACGACCGGACTATCTGAAAGTCTGATACTCGGTTCATCACGTCGTATAAAGTGGCGAAGCTGCCCTTCGTAAAACCAGGAAGGAATAATTGTGGAGTATCTTATTTTCAGCGGCGCCTTCATGCTCGTTATGTTCAGTATCATCTGGCTTATTTCTTATATCTCTTCTTTCAAAGAGCCCTGTCCTTTACCCGATGGAATCTATGAGCCCGAATTTATCGTGGCCGATCCCTATGCGCTCTCGGCAGTAGCACTCTCTCCCCAAGGGTTCGCCCCTGCCCACGCTCACCCCTCAATTTTCGAGCTATCGCAGGCGGAACTCATGCACAGATGCACCGCCTGGTACCGCGAAGCTGTATACGCCGCCCAATATTTTCAGCTGATACGAGAACGGGCGCAGATAGCCCAAGTTCGAGTCAGCAAAGCCGTCAGTCGTGACTATCTGGAAGATACCGATAGTTTCATCCGGAATATGCACGATGCATATTATGCTTTTGCGACCACGGTGCACAGAGACGATCAAGCCCTCAAAACCGCTGTAGCGCAGTCTCTCAGTTGTTCCTTCGGAGTACTCTTGAGCATTGCCTATTTGCCCGTTCCCGAAAGTTATCTCACCGATGAAAAACTCGCGCATATCGCCGACCGTGCTCGGGAGCACCAACAGGCTTTATCGCGCCAAATTCACGATCTTGAGACACGCTATCCAGCCATCACCTCATTCCCATTTGATGTACTACATAGGCACCTTCGCCTAGCCCAAACGCTGCACGAGAATATGCACCATGAACGATACCTCCAAGGTGCCCAGACGATTTATCGACACCTCACCCTGCTCACGGACGCATTCGACTCCGCACAATCACAGCTGAACCCAACGCTGAAAACCCTTGAGGGTCTGCTTCAGCAGATTGATGACCACGCATCAGAGCATTTTCAGACGCTTACCGAATATCGTGCAAGGCTCACCGAGCTACAATCGGCGGTGCCATCACAAGACCCCATCACCGCGCTGGTACAGGCAACACAGCTTACTCTCGATATTGTCAAAGCTCTCGGATACGCATTTTCCGCAGACACTAAAAACGATGCGCGAGCCCTCCTGAGCACCACTACCGAAACACTTATCTCTGCTAATCTAGCCCGCACCAACGTGTACACGCTCGGTCGCCTTCTGCCTATAAGCCCAGAGCTTCGCGCCGCCCTCTCTCAGGCACATGTTCAGGTACCCCAACTCTACGAGATGATGTCGCTTAGCCAGATGGTCCGCGAGTGCGAACGCCTCATGAAATCCGCATCTGCGCTGCACCATCGAGCCCGCACTGAATATCACGAAAAATTCTCAGCTTTTACGCATGAAGAAATTCTCTCGACTGTAACGGAGGCTCTGACCCGGTCTTCAGCCGAACTGCAAGCCCAAGCACAACACTGTCTTGAACAATTCCAATGCGATGCGCTCGCCGCTGAGAAACGAGACTCCGGTACCGACCCACTCGTGTACTGGCCCCCTGCTCTCACACAAGATACCGTTTTCCTCTTCCACGCAGAACGTCACGGTGGGCGCTGGGGCTGGCGAAAGTCCCTTGTCAGAGGTGACTACTCCCCATTACGCGCCCTGTACTAACCAGATGATGGGTGTTTTGGTATGCCATAGCATCAGGCGTTATCTATCAGCGAACCGCTCCCCCAGCAATACCGGAGCAACCACGATAAAATAGACCCCATGAGCGAGAACGAAAACGCCCCTTACGCAGCATCCGCCTCTGCCGCATCTACGCAGCACCCGCACAACGCGACGAGCGCTGCCCCCACGGGAACCGGAGATAAGCCTTTCAGCCTTGAAGCGGTGAAAAAAGTGCGTACCCTCCACCTCGCGCAGGCTAAAGCTGCGGGCGAAAAATTCTCAATGCTCACCTGCTATGACTTCTTAACAGCCCAGATTTTTGACCGCGCGGGAATCGATATGCTTCTTATCGGTGACTCCGCCGCTAATGTCGTCTACGGATATGAGTCCACTCTCACCGTTACTCTTGACGAGATGATTCCGCTCGTAGCCTCAGTAGCACGCGGCGCATCCCGTGCTATGGTGGTCGCCGATCTCCCCTTCGGCAGTTACGAGCAGTCTCCCGCACAAGCGGTCGCTTCGGCGGCGCGCCTCATGAAAGAAGGCGGGGCACACGCTATCAAAATCGAGGCCAAAGCCGCTATGACCGAGTGGGTTCGTGCCATAGTTCGTGCAGGTATTCCGGTTGTCGCACACGTCGGTTTCACCCCGCAGTCGGAGCATGCTCTCGGGGGTTTCCGGGTGCAGGGCCGCGGCGAAAAAAGCGATACCGTTGTTGCGGATGCACGCGCTCTCGCCGAAGCTGGCGCATTCTGCGTGCTTCTCGAAATGGTGACTACAGAGACCGCGCGCCGCGTTGATCAGGCGGTGGGCGCAGTCCCCACTATCGGTATCGGCGCAAGCAACGTCACTACCGGCCAGGTTCTCGTCTGGCAAGATGCTATGGGAATGCGCGAGGGTAAACTCCCCAAGTTCGTCAAACAATTTGCGCAGATCGGTTCGCTTCTTGAGGATGCGGCACGTGCCTACCGCGCCGAGGTGCGCTCGGGTGAGTTCCCCGCCCAAGAACACACTTTTGAGTAGAAATCCTCTCAGAAAAGCCGTCTTAGGGAGCAGCGGAAAATCTACAAAGCACGAGAGCCAGCCTCACACACGGTGAGTCTGGCTCTTAAGATTTGCGCGGAAATCGGCTAGTCCTGATTGTCCCATTCTTCATTACGCTTCTGCGCTGTTTCCATGGCCTTTTCGGCCTCTTCGCGTGTCGCATAAGGACCCCACAGGTGGGTAATCTTGCTTTGCTGCCCTTCTTCTACCTGCCCGGTAAAGGTGTTGTACCAGTACTGCACCGGGTGCGGACCGGGGGTGATGTCTTCGGTAATACTCATTATTCTCCTTCAGCATGCCTGCGCTTTGGTGACAGAAAACTACGCAGGTTCTTTATGTCCTTCACGGTAGCACCTTTTACATCCTTATGCGCCGTCTTTCACCAATTTTCGTCAACTTTAAGGCCCTGCGCACGCATGGCGAAAAATATTCTGCGTATATGGAAAAAGGTTCGGGTTTTGTATGGGGTACCTAGCGATACACCTGTGTTCTGCCGGTAAGATAATTTTATGGCTACTTCTCATAATCTTCCCGCAGAACCGGGTGCCGCACCCATAGGGTGCCTGACCCCCGGAGTTGTCACCCCCATGCGCACTATACCGGCAGATATTGTTCGCCCCGAATACGTGGGTAAGAAAACCCCCAATGAGGGCAACGATTCAAATATGTACACCCCTGAAGAGGTTGAGAGAGTACGTGCAGCGGGTAAGGTTGCTGCAGGCGCTATTGTGGAGGCGGCAAAGATTGCCGTCCCGGGCACGACAACCGATCAGATCGATGTGCTGATCCACGAGTATATTTGCGATCACGGTGCTTACCCCTCCACCGTGGGTTATCGCGGCTACCCGAAATCGGTATGCACCTCGCTGAACGAGGTAATCTGTCACGGCATTCCCGACTCCACGGTACTTGAGGACGGCGACATCCTAAACCTTGACGTCACCGCATACCTTGATGGAATGCACGGCGACACCAATAAAACTTTGCTGGTGGGCAACGTCGATGAAGAATCCCGTCTGCTGGTAGAACGTACTGAAGAAGCCCTCAACCGTGCGATGAAGGCGGTTAAACCGGGCCGTCAGATCAACGTTATCGGTCGCGTGATTGAAAAATATGCGGCGCGTTTTGGATACGGTGTAGTGCGTGACTATACCGGGCACGGCGTGGGGCGCGAATTCCACTCGGGCCTTATTATCCCGCACTACGATGCGGCACCCGCCTATGATATGGAGATCAAAGAGGGCATGATCTTCACCATCGAGCCCATGCTGACCCTCGGCACGATCGAATGGGATCTGTGGGATGATGATTGGACTGTGGTCACCCGCGATCGCAAACGTACCGCCCAATTTGAGCACACCATGGTTGTCACAGCAGACGGCGTGGATGTTCTCACCCTGCCTTAGTTTCCTCCCAATAACACAGACACGACGAAAGAGAGACCTATGAACGAGACTACTGCTGCAATTCCTCCGGTCGAAAACTCGGTAGAATACGTCGATGTTCCGGCGCCCACCCCCAAAGACCTGATGATCGGTATTGATATTGGCGGTACCGGTATGAAAGGCGGTATCGTCGATCTGCGAACCGGCAACCTGGTGTCCGAGCGTTTTCGTATTCCCACCCCGCAGCCAGCAACCCCACAGGCTATCGCACAGGTGGCACGCCAGATTGTTGATGAGCTTCAATCACGTGAGATAGCGCCAGAGCCTTATTCTGCTATCGGCGTCGATTTCCCCGCCGTCGTGAAGAATGGTGTGGTTTTCTCAGCTGCAAATGTTGATCCCGCCTGGATTAACACTAACCTTGAGCAGCTCATCAGCGACGCCCTGGATTCAAGGACTGTTTACGGCATTAATGATGCTGATGCCGCCGGTCTTGCCGAAGCCACCTACGGGCAAGGACGAGACAAGACGGGGCTCATCGCCGTTATCACTTTAGGAACCGGTATTGGTTCCGCCCTGATTAACAACGGGGTTTTGGTGCCGAACACCGAACTCGGACACCTTGAAATTGACGGGTATGATGCGGAATCCCGCGCATCCGCGCGAGCACGCGAAGTTCATGATCTTTCGTGGAAGAAGTACGCTAAAAAGCGTCTGCGCCGGTATTTCCAGCATGTTGAAGCGTTGTTCTCCCCCGACCTTTTCATTATTGGTGGAGGCATCTCAAAGAACCCCGAGAAATTTATGCCCTACTTCGAGGACGAGATTCGCACCCCTATGGTGATGGCGACTCTGCGCAATAATGCTGGCATTGTGGGTGCTGCGCTTTGGGCTGGCGGAATGCCTTCCGAACGTCAGCGGCGCGGCGAACTCTAAAGCCTGTAAAACTTCATAAAGCGCGAGCAGATAGTATTTTGACGAGCAGATAGCCGATTGCTATCTGCTCGTCAAAATACTATCTGCTCGCGAGGAGTAGCTGTTGAAGTTTTAGAGGAATGTACCCTGAAGCGGGTTGCTCTCGTTTGATTTCCCGGAGCGAGCCTTGGTAGTTTTGGCGGTATTTTTCTTCGCGGGCTTCGCGTCTTTATTTCGTTTGTCTTGGGAAGTTTTATCCGAAGAGGCTACCGCGTCCTCGGGAGGCTCGGCATCTCCCACGCGGTCCTCACGCAGAAGAGCGATCGCAGATTCAAAGTCTTCAAGGTTCTCGAACGCTTGGTAAACGCTGGCAAAGCGCAGATAGGCTACCGCATCCAGTTTGGAGAGCGGTTCAAGGATGGTAAGTCCCACTTCGTGCGCGTTAATTTCGGCGAGTCCGCGGGCCCGAATAAGTTCTTCGACTTCTTGGGCGAGTTTTGCCAAATCGTCTTCGCCCACTGGACGCCCCTGGCAGGCTTTACGCACACCGGCAGCAATCTTAGAACGGTCGAATGGCTCGGTCACGCCGGAGCGTTTAATAACGGAAATAGTGGTTGTTTCAACGGTTGTAAAACGCCGACTGCACGCGGTACATTGACGACGGCGGCGGATGGCCGCACCGTCGTCGGTAGTTCGCGAATCCACTACGCGAGAGTCTGTGTGTTTGCAGTACGGGCAATACATGGTGTCTCCTCAGGTGGGCGCTGTGCAGCACCCGCGTCGAGCATCATCATTCTTATTTTACAGATGCCGTCAAGAGAACCGTCAGAGGCTTGTGTCCATCCTAGCCACGCCCACGATGGTTTAACACCCAGTTTTAGCCCGCCGTGTAGATCTCTCTGAAGAACTGACCTAACGTTTCGGTAAGGATTATCCAGGGGAATTACCCCTCCTGAATAAGCCTTACCCATATCGCTAGATATTGAGGGCTTCTCCCCTACCGGCGAATGCAGCTGGGACCGAAAATCGTCTTAATCTCACCAAAGAGGCTGGGATTGGGATCAACTCGCACACTCGAATCCAGAAGGACCAGCTGTTCTTTATCGCGAGTGCGCAGGAGCATCCGGACATCCACATTCCCACGATGATCACGCAGAACGCCCTTCAGCTCTTTAAGACGATCCTCCGTCACATGGTACTCGGGCACTGAAATCGTAATCGGGGCGCCGCGACCATCATCGCTCAGCTCAAGAATCTGCATTTCCTGAGCGCTCATATTCACGCTGCCGTCATCACGCCGCTGAATACGGCCCTTAATAGAACAAATCAGGTCATCTGCCAGGGCGTTGCCCATCGTCTCATATGCACGGGAAAAGAACATGACGGTCAGGGTAGCGCCCGATGAGTCCTCAAGCTCTACCGACGCATACTGGTTACCACTCGACTTGGCAATACGCCGCGAAACACTCGTGAGCATGCCCGCGATCGTTACCACTTCGCCGTCGCGAATATGCGAGTCCTCGTCGATAATATCGTGCACAGATGCGGTTGCCGCGTCCGAAAGCGCACGTTCCAGACCGCGCAGCGGATGATCGGAAACGTACAGACCCAGCATTTCACGTTCGAAATTCAGTTTCTCGCGGCGTTCCCAGTCGGGAATATCTGGAACTGTCACCGAAAGATCGTCACCGAGTGCATCATCCATACCCAGGGATCCGAAGAGATCGAACTGACCTGCTGCCTCTTTGCGTTTCACGGAGACTGCAGCATCTACTGCCGACTCGTGCACCAGAGAAAGAGAACGGCGAGTATGTTTCAGCTCATCGAAAGCACCCGCCTTAATCAGCGATTCAATGGTGCGTTTATTACACACAACCAGCGGAACTTTCTTCAGGAAGTCGTTGAAAGACTCGAAGTGCCCCTTCTCTTCGCGGGCTGCAATCATGCCGTCGACCACGTTTGCGCCCACGTTACGAATAGCGCCCATGCCGAAACGGATATCCTTCCCCACAGGCGCAAAGGTCAGGGTGGATTCGTTCACATCCGGGGGCAGCACGGTAATACCCATGGCACGGCATTCGTTGAGGTATAGAGCCAGCTTATCCTTGTTATCGCCCACACTCGTTAGCAGAGCCGCCATATATTCCTGCGGATAATGCGCCTTCAAATAGGCGGTCCAGTACGATACCAAACCGTATGCCGCAGTATGGGCTTTGTTGAATGCGTAATCGGAAAACGGAAGCAGAATATCCCACAGGGCCTTAACTGCGCCCTCCGAGTACCCGTTAGAAATCATGCCATCGTGGAAAGCCTCATATTGTTTATCCAGCTCAGCTTTCTTCTTCTTACCCATCGCGCGGCGCAGCAGATCCGCTTCACCCAGCGTATAATTTGCAACCTTCTGGGCGATCGCCATCACCTGCTCCTGATACACTATCAGGCCATAGGTAGTATCAAGAATCTCGGCAAGAGGCTCTTCAAGCTCGGGGTGAATCGGCTGAATCTCTTGCTTACCGTTCTTACGAAGGGCATAGTTCGTATGCGAGTTCGCGCCCATAGGTCCAGGGCGGTACAGGGCAAGCACAGCGGAAATATGCTCGAACTCTTCGGGCTCCATGAGTTTAAGCAGGCTGCGCATCGGACCGCCATCGAGCTGGAATACGCCTAAGGTGTCGCCACGCGCCAGTAGGCGGTAGGACTCTTTGTCATCAACCTCTAGGTTTTCGAGGTCTATCTCTATGCCGCGGTTCATCTTGACGTTATCTAGTGCGTCAGAAATAATCGTCAAATTGCGAAGACCCAAGAAGTCCATTTTGATAAGACCCAGACCTTCACAGGTGGGGTAATCAAACTGGGTAATAACCTGCCCATCAGCCTCGCGGCGCATCACGGGAATCACGTCAGTCAGGTTTTTGCTCGACATGATAACGCCCGCGGCGTGCACACCCCACTGACGTTTCAGACCTTCCAGACCTTTTGCGGTCTCGAAGACTTCGCCGTAAATCTTATCGACCGGGTCCTCGATAAGTGCACGCAGATCGCCCGCTTCGGAGTAGCGCTTATCTTCGGGGTTATACACATTGGCAAGTGCAATGTTCTTACCCATAACGTCCGGCGGCATCGCCTTCGTGAGGCGCTCACCTACCGAATAGGGCTGATCCATCACACGAGAAGCATCTTTGAGCGCCTGCTTCGCCTTAATAGTTCCGAAAGTGACGATCTGTGCGACTTTGTCCTCACCATATTTCTCGGTCACATAGTCGATCACTTCGGCGCGGCGGCGATCGTCAAAGTCCACATCGAAGTCGGGCATCGACACGCGGTCGGGATTGAGGAAGCGCTCAAAAATCAGGTCGTGATTGAGCGGGTTCAGATCGGTAATACGCATGGCGTAGGCGACCATCGAGCCTGCGCCGGAGCCACGCCCTGGGCCCACACGGATACCATTGTTCTTCGCCCAGTTGATAAAGTCCGCCACCACAAGGAAGTATCCGGGGAACCCCATGGAGGTAATAACGCCTACCTCATACTCGGCTTGTTCACGTACCTTATCGGGCACACCGTTGGGGAATCGGTAGTGCAGTCCTCGTTCAACTTCCTTCACGAACCAGGATTCTTCGTTTTCCCCCTCGGGTACAGGGAAGTTTGGCATATAGTTCGCTTTGGTATTGAACTCGACGTTGCATCGTTCGGCGATTTCAAGAGTGTTTTCGCAGGCACCCGGAACATCGCCGAATATCTGATACATCTCTTCCGGCGAGCGCAGGTAGAAGTTGTCCGCATCGAATTTAAAGCGTTTAGGGTCGGTCAGGGTCGAACCGGACTGCACGCACAAAAGTGCAGCGTGCGCGGTGTGATCTTCTTGGCGAGTGTAGTGCAGATCGTTCGTCGCGACAAACGGCAGGTTGAGTTCCTTGGCCAGACGGTGCAGATCTGCTTGCACATTACGCTCAATATCAAGCCCGTGATCCATGACCTCGCAATAGAAATTGTCCTTGCCAAAAATGTCACGGAATTCTGCTGCCGCTGCGACTGCCTCTTGGTACTGACCCAAACGCAGACGAGTCTGAATTTCTCCGGAAGGACATCCGGTCGTGGCGATGAGTCCTTTAGAGTAGGTTTGCAGTACTTCGCGGTCCATACGCGGCTTGTACAGCTGACCTTCCAGTGAGGCGACAGATGATGCACGGAAAAGATTGTGCATGCCCTCGGTGGTTTCCGCCCACATAGTCATATGGGTGTATGCACCGCCACCGGAAACATCGTCGCGAGATCCATCGCCCCAGCGCACACGTGAACGGTCGGTACGGTGAGTTCCGGGAGTCAGGTACGCTTCCACACCGATAATGGGTTTAATGTCATTGGCCTTCGCTTGACGCCAAAAGTCGAAAGCACCAAAAAGGAACCCATGATCGCTAGTGGCCATCGAGTCCATTCCGAGTTCCCGTGCGTATTGAAAGAGATCGCCTAGGCGGGCAGCGCCGTCCAGCATGGAATATTCGGTATGCACGTGCAGATGCGCGAAGCCCTTCTTAGCCACGTTTTCTCCTCGTTAGCTGTGGTTGTTGGTCTCTTAGTGTGCTGACTGAGTTTTAGTTATGCTCTAGTAATGTTCCCGGTGCGAAGTGCCTCAAGTGCATAGTCTAAATCCTGCGGGTAGGGACTCTCAAACTTAATGTGCTCTCCAGTTCCCGGGTGGGTAAAGCCTAGGCGATGCGCATGCAACCACTGCCGGGTCAGACCAAGTTCGGCGCTAAACCGGGGGTCGGCTCCATAAGTGAGGTCGCCGCAACAGGGGTGCCGTAATGAAGAGAAATGCACACGGATCTGGTGAGTCCGTCCCGTTTCTAAATGCACCTCAACAAGAGAGGCAGACCCGAAAGATTCCAAAGTTTCATAGTGGGTAATAGAAGAACGTCCATCCTCAATAACGGCGAATTTCCATTCATGCCCGGGATGCCTGCCGATAGGAGCATCAATAGTCCCCATGAGAGGATCCGGCAGTCCTTGTACCAGGGTATGATATACCTTCTCAACGGTACGATCCTTAAAGGCACGTTTAAGCTCGGTATATGCCCGCTCGCTGCGTGCCACCACCATAAGCCCGCTAGTGCCGACGTCCAGCCGATGTACAATCCCCTGACGCTCCGCCGCCCCGGAGGTAGCCACGGTAACGCCTTCTCCCAGAAGAGCCGAAAGAACAGTAGGCCCCTGCCACCCGTGAGAAGGATGCGCGGCAACACCAGCAGGTTTATCGACCACCACAATATCGTCATCGCAATAGACTATGCCGAAGCCATCTACCTTTTCGGGCTGAATATCGGCAAGGTCACGCGGAGCAGGCGCATTCACAAACACAGTCTCGCCCGCGGACAGTTTATGCGACTTACCGATTTTCAGCTTATTTCCACGCTGAACCACACGCACATGCCCGTCGCGAATCCAGCTGGATGCGCGGGTACGCGGTATCTCAAGGGCACCGGCGAGAGCAGCGTCCAATCGCATACCTACTAGAGCCTCAGAAACATCGAACTCGGCGGTTATGCCTGCTGGCGCAACATTATCGGTCAATTATTTCCCTTCGGAGATCTTCTGAGTTTTCACGTGGGTAGATAGTGCGGAAGCCTTCTTCGCAGAGGATTTAGCACGTGTACCAAGCAGCGTTATGCCACGGAAGTTAAGCAGTACGATTAAAGCCATACAAACGCAGATCGCCGAATCGGCAATATTAAAGATGGCAAAGTTAGGCACCGAAATAAAGTCCACCACGTGTCCCATACCGAATCCTGGCTCACGGAAAAGACGATCAAAAAGGTTTCCGAGAACACCGCCCAGCAGCCCTCCAAGGGCAAGGGTCCAGTTCAGAGCCCGCGTCCTTCGGAAGAGGTAAAGGACGGTTGCAGCGGCAAGCGCCATAATAACCGTAAATATCCAGGTTGCATTCTCGCCGAGAGAAAAGGCAGCGCCAGAATTCCTGATGGAATACCACCACAGAAGACCATCGATCACGGGGATGCGCTCCCCAATCTGCATCTTGGTAACCACCAGAAGCTTTGTGCCCTGGTCAATGAAAAAAATAATAAGAGCCGTTAGAATCCCGACTACCCATGCGCCGCGTGATGAGAGTATGCGCGTAACAGATTTATGCGATGCTGTTGAACCAGCGGCAGACGCAGTGGTCTCTTCAGATTCCATGTATCTCCTCGGTGAAGGGCAATGAGCAGGGCGGCGGATGTTGTACCTGAATTCGCCCTCCTCTAGCTTATCTTAAGCCAGGTATAAACAACCGCCCGCAAAGCCAGTAGCAAAGTTCTTCTTGCCACGGATGCGGACGGTGTTTATAAAAAAGTATCGAAGCTTAGAGCTTAGCGAGCATCTGCTTCAAAAGACTTAAGAGTCTTCAGCTCTTCAAGCTGAGAGGTGAGGTGTTCCTGCAACTTCGAACGGTAACGCGACTCAAAACCACGCAGGGATTCCACGGTGATTTCCAAACTGTCACGCTCATCGGTGAGCTTGGAAAGAACCTCATCACGCTGAGAACGTGCAGCTGCCACCAGATCTTTAGCTTCTTTCTCACCTTTAGCAACGAGTTCTGCACGGGTTTTTTCACCCTGAGAGACGTATTCGTCATGGAGTTTCTGGGCCATGGCAAGCAGACCTGCTGCATCCTGAGCGCCGCCAGCAGCAACGGGTGCTGGGGTGCTGGTCTTATCCTGTGCAGCGGACTTAGCCGTTGCGGACGAAGAAGACGTATTGTTGGTCGCCGGAGTTGCCGAACCAGACTGGGCGGCTGCAAGCTTACGCTTGAGGGATTCGTTTTCGGTGTACAGCGCGCGGAGCTCAACAACAAGCTCATCAAGGTAATTATCAACCTCATCGCGGTCGTACCCGGATTCGTTTCTCACAATTTTGAAGCTCTTGTTAATCAGATCTTCGGGGGTGATAGCCACAGCTTATCTCCTTTGGAATAAAGTTATCTGTGAATAGGTTTTGGGATGCCCATAAATTTATTAAATAAACTTACGGTGCTGGCTAGGGTACCGCCCATTATTCTACTCTTCTCTACACTTCAAGACCCGATTTTCCAGGAATTCGGCGCAGAGAACCTCTTACCATCATAGTAAATGTATTTCCTGACGGAAAGTCTGCCTCGCCGTTATTGCTTCATACATCTTTATGCATATCAGAAAAATTTATGCTTTGACCAGGAAATATAACTGTTATTTAGCGTGAAAAAGTTAGTGTCAAAGAGGTCATCACTGACAATAAAAGTCCCACGCCTAAAATCAGAATCAGAAACCCAGTATCAAGGGCGAAATTACCAATACGCAGTGGCGGTACAACCTTACGAAGCTGGTTCATAGGCCAGTCCGTCAGAGCATACACTCCAGAGGCGCACAGCAGGGCAATCCCTCGCGGACGCCACCCCGGCACAAAGACACGCACCCAGTCCAGAAGCATCCGCAAGAGCAACCCAATGTAGAGAATGTGCAGGGCTATGGTAATGATGGCGAAGATGTACCCCATGCATTACCCCTGGTCAAAAGGAAACGGGCCCTCAGCCTCAAAAGCGCCCGGTGCCGGAGTCGTGTCAGCCCCCAGTACCTCTAGGTTTTCGGGGGTTAGCAAGAATACCTGCCCGGTCACACGTTCAATGCGACCTGAGAGCCCGAATGCGAGTCCGGAGGCAAAGTCCACAAGACGTTTAGCATCCGAATCGCTCATTTCAGCGACATTCATAATCACAGGAATATTCTCACGAAACGCTTCACCAATAATTTTGGCGTCGTTGTATGAGCGGGGGTGGATTGTTGTAATGCGGCGCAATTCGTCCTCATCTTCCTCGTAGGGGTATCCGGCACCAAGACCCTCGTCAATGCCGTAAGAGTTCACATCAAGCTCATGAACTTGATCGTAGCCGGAGGAAGGGTAGGGGTACTCGTCGGTCTCGTAGTGATTTTGCACCTGGTATTCCTCTCGGTTAGTTTTCTGTTCCCGGTGTGGGATTGGCGTGTAAGTCGCGGCAAACTGGTTGGTTTCTTGCCGCTGAGCTGAAGTTTGATAAGCAGACGATGCCGTAATCGCTTCTGATTCTACAGATAGTGGCTCCGCAGCGCCCGTTGCCTGTGGCATAGCTGCGGTATCAGGGTTAGCAGATGCTGGTGTGGGTAATGCATTCAGCCGGATTCCAGGTGATGGAGCGGGAGTTTCAGTGGAAGGAATAGATGCCTCATCCGTCGAATCATGACTATGGACATCCTGCATACCTTCCGATAATTCTTCAGTTTCCGACCCATAACGAGTCACGCCGAAGAAAGAACCGAGGCTATTGGCAAGTTTGCCACCGCCTTGTTTCGCCATTCTTTACTCTCGTTTCGCAGTCGTACATTCACATATATGCGGGAGATTCGCTCCACCGATACCTGAGATTCTAACGTGGGAAATAGCACCGCACATGCTGTCGGTTCGACACCGATTATATATGTTCACAGAGAATTTTGGGGGTATTCCCACGGGCTTTATTGACGATGATGCATATTCTTAAAGACGACGTCAACCAGCCCTCACAGGTGTATATTCTACCAGCGCTTGAAAATCCTATCAGCGTATTTCTCATCTGCTGCATGCCTTGCACAACAAAACCTGGTAAAAATCTAGGGGTAATCTCGCTTCCCCATGATGTCGCTTCCTACCCGCACACACGTAGACCCCCAGCGAATAGCGGCTTCTAAATCTGCACTCATGCCCGCCGAAATCTGATCTGCATGCGGGAACTCGGCGCGCAGACCCTGCGCCAATTCCCAGAGTTTTTCAAAGGATTCGTCAGGGTTCGCACCCAGTGGCGCCACCGCCATAATACCCCCACAGCGTAATTCTTCTTGAGCTTCGATACGCTCAGCAAGCTCTAAAATCTCGTCTTGGTCCGTTCCACCACGCGCCCCTTCCGATGCATGCCCGGCCGTTGCCTGCGCTTCAAGCGAAACCTGAATCAGACATTCTAGAGCTCCTTGGGATAGAGCCGCTGGGGCGTCCTGCTCCCCCGCCTCATAGCGAGCTACTTGGTTGCGATAGGCTTTTGCTAAAGAATCAATCAGAGACGCACGATCTACGGACTGTACCTGATGGGCATATTTTACGACGGACTTTGCCTTATTTGTTTGCAACTGCCCAATAAACGCCCAGTAAGCGGGGTCGGCAGGTTTTTCGATGGCTCGAAGAGCACGAGCTTTAGGAGCCGCCTCTTGATCACGATTCTCACCAAAAATACGTACCCCCTGGGTGTAAAGCGCTGCTACATCAGAGGCAGGGAAAAACTTGGTCACGGTGACAAGGCGAACTGCAGGGCTATGCTCGGTGCGCACACCACTGGCGGCTTCAGCATCGCGGACGCGCGCCATAACCCGCGCGTAGTTATCCGCAAGCTGTTGCGCGCGTTCCGAGGTGTACGTCAATGTCTGTTCTTCGCTCATCATCAGTCCCCTTTACCGATATACCCTCATACTCAGCTTTTCTTCGATTTTAAGATCTTAGGAAGGTTTCGTCACCCATACGAGCCCAGCGATACGTCCGGGTGCTTCACCTCGATTCATAAATCCTCGATGCGAAAAGAGGCTGGTGCTTTCATAAGTGCAGGCTGCCAAGTCGGTAGAAACCTCTATCTTCAGCTTATTCAAGAGAGCAATCGCTCCCGCTGGCAAATCTAAAGCTGGTGTTCCTTGGCTTGTCTGAGCGTATGTTTCAGGAATCTGCCGTGTCGCATGTTCGCGCATATCTTCGGGTACCTCATAGCAACTTCCGCATATACTAGGCCCTAACCACGCGTGAATCTGTGTTGCGCCCTGCTCTCGCATCGTCGCAACTGTGCGTTGAATAACTCCTGCAAGTAGCCCAGGACGCCCTGCATGCGCCACAGCAATAATGGGCACGTCATGTGGGGTAGATTTCTCTCCCACGAACACGAGTGGAATGCAGTCAGCAACCATAATAGCTAGAGGCTGACCCGTTGTACTGTAGGCAGCATCTGCTTGCGGAGCCTGCTCGCGTAATTGATCGGCACGTTTCAACGTATATGCCCCACACTCGTCATTCGGAGAAATCTGAGTAGTCAGAATATGATCGGCGCATACAATATCTGCACCATGTACTTGATTGAGGTAGAGGAAAGGAGCTGAACCACAGAGACTTTGTACATCAGCACGGTTTTTCAGCGTTGCGGTATGGGGCTCGCCCGCATTAACATGAAGCCCCAAATTACCGGCCGACCGTGAAGTAAATCCGATATGCACGGTATATGGGCCGCTGGTATAAGTTCCTGTGGAGTAAAACGGGTTGAGGGTACTCATGGTTCTTTCTGCTGTCATAAGGTCAAAGCATACACAAAGGAGCCAGGACGTATATGTCCTTGGCTCCCTTATGTCTAAAAAGGATGTGTGCGACTTACTTCAAGAAGTCGGGCACATCGAGGGTATCGCGCCGTGCCGGGGATTCTTCCACGACGGGCGGTAGATCAACATCAAAGCCAGCTGCGGCAGGAACATCATTCTGCTGAGTACCATTCTGCGCACCGCCGAAACCATATCCGGTTGATGCGGGAGCTGCAGGAGCGGCCTGCGCAGAGCCGCCGAATGCCTGCTGGGTACGCTGCGCCTGAGCATTTGCCGAAGCTGAACTGTTAGCGTTGGTGTTAGTCTCAGGATTGACAGCGTCAAATCCAGCGGCAATAACGGTCACACGTGCTTCATCCCCCAAGGCGTCATCAATCACAGCACCGAAGATAATATTTGCGTCAGGATGTGCGACTTCCTGGACCAGGCGGGCAGCCTCATTGATCTCAAATAGACCGAGATCGGAACCGCCCTGAATGGAGAGGAGTACACCGTGTGCCCCATCAATGGATGCTTCCAAAAGTGGGGATGCGATAGCAAGCTCGGCGGCTTTAACAGCGCGGTCTTCACCAGCGGCAGAGCCAATGCCCATCAGAGCCGAACCAGCCCCCTGCATAACAGACTTAACGTCTGCAAAGTCAAGGTTGATCAGACCCGGAGTAGTAATCAGGTCGGTAATACCCTGCACACCGGAGAGAAGAACCTGATCTGCCGATTTGAAGGCGTCAAGCATCGAAACGTTGCGATCAGAGATAGAGAGCAAACGATCGTTCGGAATCACAATGAGGGTATCTACTTCATCACGAAGTGCAGCAATGCCGGTTTCCGCCTGGTTCGAACGGCGACGACCTTCAAAGGTAAAGGGACGAGTTACCACGCCGATCGTGAGGGCACCCAAAGAGCGTGCAATACGTGCTACAACGGGAGCACCGCCGGTACCGGTGCCGCCGCCTTCACCTGCAGTCACGAAGACCATGTCTGCGCCCTTGATAACCTCTTCGATTTCCTGGGCGTGGTCTTCAGCAGCCTGACGACCGACCTCGGGGTTTGCGCCCGCTCCGAGACCGCGAGTTAGTTCACGACCAACATCAAGTTTGACGTCAGCGTCAGACATCAAAAGTGCCTGAGCATCTGTGTTAATAGCGATGAATTCTACGCCTCGCAGGCCAACCTCGATCATGCGGTTGACTGCATTGACGCCACCGCCACCGATACCGACGACTTTGATGACTGCCAAGTAGTTCTGGGGAGTTCCAGCGTCCATTTATCCCTCGATTATTTCGTGTAAATCTCTAGAAAAACCCAAGGGTTCAAGTAGAACCTTAGTCTTCCTAACCTCATAGTGACTTTATCTGCAAGGATACCAACAGTTTCACCAGGTTCCTAGTTGCCTGAGGTATTTGACGTGTATTATTTATAGATTTTTATAAAAAATCTATCTTTTTACCCGATGCTTAACCATAAGGTTAAAGGCTAACGAGTAACCGGAACACGCGGCGAAGAAACATCATAAGTGTTTACTTTATTAGCGGCTCGTCCTTGTTGTGCGGTTTTTGACTGGTCCTCACGTACCGCCTCCATCAGCTTAGTTAAAACCTTAGCTTTAAGGTCACTCTCTTCAGCTGTACCCCACTGCACGACAACCCCATCCTTCAAGGTTAAGTTAATATTTGAGGTTGAGCTTGCCCGTGCCTCCTTCACCTGCGTCAGGATTGATGAGGGCAAAGCAGAGAGCACATTTGCAACCGTGCGGAAGGCCGCAGAATCCTGGGGAACTTCCTGTCCAACATCGACAAGCGGAACATTGATTCCATCAGCATTCTCAACTTCACGAAGTTTGATTCCCTCACTATCAACAACCACATATTTCCCGTCCTGATGAATGACGGCAACAGGGGTACGCTCTTTGAGGGTTACAACTAGTTCATGCGGAGGATGCGCCTCAATCTGCACGCCGCGCAGTACATGCTCCTGGTCGATAAGTTCACGCACCTTCTGATCATTAATACGAGTCAGCGGCGTGCCCTTGAGTGGTTCCAGTTTCTGCTCAACCTGCACGCTATCCAATAGCGAAGCGCCTTCAACTCGAATAGTCTGAACAGAGAGCAGCGGAGAATAAAAGACCAAACCGATATATAGAAGCACAGCAAGCATGAACGCACCAAAGCCGTAAAGGAGTTTCCGCAATCGAGTGAGCGGACGTCGGCGCTTCGAAGTCTGACTCTTACTTTGGTCTTCTGCCAAAAGCCCGTCGAGCCCGGGGTCATCGCGTAATTGGGCGATACGCCCCTGCTCTTCGCGGATCTCCTGTTCCCGCGCTATCTCGGTTTGGCGTTCCTTCTCACGTTCACGACGCCATCGGCCAAAGGTACTAGACGTAGATTTCGCCGATTGTGAATCCAGCTCATCCGATTCAGATTCCCCTGCATCCAGACGTATATCACGGTCCTTGGGCTCTGAAGACTCAGAATACGTTGCACGGGAAGAACCCGTCTGGCTCTTATTTTCGGTATGAGTTTCTTGCTCAACAGGATTCGTCTGATTCTGAGGGCTCGCACCGTCAGAAGATTTTGACGTATCTTCAGCAGGTTTAGCTTTCTTTTTGCCGCGAACAACCGGTAACTTCGGAGTACGTATCGGCGAGGTTGCAAACGCTTCCGTGCCCGGTTTTCGCTTTTGACGTCCTTTAGCCACTATTACTCCTTAAGGTAACGGGCATGTAGCTCATGCAGAATACGCTCTCCTAATGCGGTAACATCACCTGCACCAATGGTCATAATAATATCGCCTGGAACAGCACACATAGCAATATCTTCAATGGCTGCAGCTGCATCCGACGCATAATGCACCTCAGAAAATCCAGCACCGGTGATAAGTTCACTCGTGACTCCCTCAATCGGAAGTTCCCGGGCAGGATAAATATCCAGTACATACGAACGATCAGCCTTCGAAAGAGCCTGCGCGAAATCGGCGGCAAATTCTTGGGTGCGTGAGAACAGATGCGGCTGGAAAACCACATAGAGGTTATGCCCATCGGCAACCGTGCGGCCGGTCTCAAGTGCACGGAATACCTCTGTTGGGTGATGAGCATAATCGTCAAAGACTTTAATACCCGCTACGTCACCACGCAGAGTAAAACGTCGATCTGCTCCTCCGAAGCCGTATAACGCGGCGGCCGCGTCCTCAGGTTGTGCTCCAGCGAGAAGAGCGGTAATAAAAGCTGCCGCTGCGTTCAACTGATTGTGAATACCGGGTACCCGCAGCTGAGCATCCTGTTCGCCTTCGTAATGTTTATTCGCGCACTCGAAAGACCAGCGCAGTGTTGCCGAAGACTCCGAGCCGTGGCTCGTAATGCGTGAAACCCGTAGATCAGCCTCAGTAGACTGGCCGTAAGTTACCACTTCAATCCCAGCATCGCGCGCACGTTCTGCAAGCGCACGAGCGCCTTCATCATCCCAGCATGTCACCAAGACGCCACCAGGGGCCATAGAGGCAACAAAACGGTTAAACGCCTCATACACGCGTTCGGGAGTTTCGTAGAAATCCAAGTGGTCAGGTTCAACGTTGGTAACCACTGCGATCGCAGGCTGGTAGCGCACAAAAGACCCATCGGATTCGTCAGCCTCTGCTACAAACCAAGAGCCTTCACCAGTGGCCCCCAATCGCGCGTTGCTGCCGTATCCTGCAATAACTGTTCCTACCGCGAAAGACGGGTGAAACCCTAACTTATCCAGCATGACGGCAATCATGGAACTGGTTGTGCTCTTACCATGCGTGCCAGCAACCGCTACACCCTGTGATGCTCCCATAGCGGCAGCCAAAGCCTCAGAGCGGTGCAATACCCGAAGGTTCTGAGCACGAGCCGCAATCAGTTCGGGGTTATCTTCGTGAATGGCCGTTGAGATAACAACGGTATCAATATCGTGAATATTCGCAGCATCTTGGGGAGTATAAACACGAGCGCCCGCTTCACGTAAAGCCTGAATAGTCGCCGTTTCTGCTCGGTCAGAGCCGCTTACGGGAATACCAGCTTTCAGCATCAACGTTGCAATAGCACTCATACCGGCACCGCCGATCCCTACAAAATGCACACGTCCCAACTCCTGCAGAGATGCGCGCGCGGGAAACGGCGGGTTCAGGGGCTCAGGAAGCACCATGTTAAGGTTCATCAGTTCGGACATTTATTTAACCACCTTCAGGGTTGCCTCAGCCATAACATGTGCGGCATCACGAATGCCCAATTTATATGCTCGACGACCCATTTCTTTTAACTTCTGAGCATCAGCCATCAATGATGGAATTTCACGGGCAAACCACGCCCCGGTCATTTTCTTATCTTCGATGAGAAGCGCGGCTTCTGCCATAACCAGAGAACGAGCATTGAGACTTTGTTCACCATTACCAAACGGGAGCGGAACAAAAATTGCGGGTACACCCACCGCAGCAACTTCGCTTACGGTTGCGGCTCCAGCACGGACTATCAAAAGATCGGCTGCGGCATATACATCCTGCATGCCGTGGCTAAACTCAATCTGACGATAATTTGGGGCTGTAACGGGCTCGCCTGAATCATCCACAATAGCTTTGCCTTTACCAGTAATATGCAAAACCTGAAAACCCCAGTCCTCAAAATTCGTAATGTTCTCAGCGACGGCGTTATTAAGACTTTGTGCGCCTAAGGAACCGCCCGTCACAATCAGAACAGGCTTATCGGGGTCAAGACCTAGAGTATGCCTCGCCTGTGCTCGTGCCGCTCGACGGTTCAGATGCGCGATCTCATCTTTCATGGGCATACCCACAAGTTTGGCGCGAGGGAAAGGGGTGTTGGAGAAAGCCACACCCACAAACTTCGCTAGAGGACCACCCAGTTTATTTGCTAAACCGGGCTTTGCATTAGCCTCGTGAATAACAACAGGAATGCGGGAGAAAAAAGCGGCAAGATATGCTGGCGGACACACATAACCACCTACGCCTACTACAACATCTGCATTCGCATCTTTGAGAATTTTACGGGTTTGCGAAATCGCTTTTGCGAATCTTGGTAAAAAGGTTAATGCGTTAAGCGATAGACTTCGGGGGAAAGCTACACGCGGAATAAACTCAATATCAAATCCAGCTTCAGGAACTAATTGAGCTTCCATCTTATCCTTGGTGCCAAGAGTCAGAATATTAGCTTCCGGCTCAATCCGGCGGATTTCGCGTGCTATAGCAAGCATCGGGTTAATATGACCAGCGGTGCCGCCGCCAGCGAGAACCACAGAGGGTGCCTTAGACATAGATAATAACTCCCAACAAATACATTCACCTCATTTTACGACATAGCAGGACTAACCCCGTAGTGAAAGAATATGAAGTCGGGTATATACCCACGTCCCGAGCCTGGTATTCCTCCTTTCCCTATTTCAGAGGCTATGAGCGTGAACCACCCTGGCCAGGTTTACGGCCTCGCGGGTTCTGCTGACTCTGTGAAGGCTGCTGCCGACGTATCTGACGTGATGTTCCCGCAGAAGGCTGCCCTGAAGAAGATGTTTGGGAACCCGGTTGAGGGTGCAAAGGTCGCAACCCGGCTGGCAAACGTCCCGATGACGGAGAACGGTGACGCGCTCGATTGGCGTTTGTGCGCTTTTGCAGGTTCTGCAGGGGAATCGTATCTTCGTGGTCTGCAGGGGTTGACCGTTGCCTGCCCTGCGAGGGACGAGATACAGGCTGCACGTCTCCCTTACGGCGCAATTGGGGAACCCGTTCATGGGTATGCAATCCATTTGGATGTTCCTCTTGGAACCGCTGCTCACGAAGTCGCTGCCGTTCACGCTGAATACGCTGCTCTTCATGAGCGAGAGCTTCCTGATGCTCCGCCTCACGGCGACGCTCAGCAGCACGATCGGCACGTGCTTGAGCGCGCTGCTCATACGTCTTGCGAGTATGCTCACGCTGTCGCTGGGTTATGCCCAACCACGATGGCAGTTCTTTGACTCTACGCAGTAAGCCTTCACCCCAGTAATCTTTACCAAGGGATCCACCGGCTTCTTGCAGTTGAAGCCGCTCATCTTCAACGATGGCTTGAAGAGACAGTCGTCGCTTCCAGTCTTCATTAGCGCGTCGCACTTCGCGAGGTGTCTGCTTCGTTAAATCGGCGGCTGGTATAGGCCCGCCTACAAGTGGCGTTTGACGTGCAAAAGCATAAAGCATCCCTGCGGCGAGCATTGATGAAATCAAGGATGAACCGCCGTATGAGATAAAGGGAAGCGGCACACCGATCACAGGCAAAATACCGGAAACCATCGCCATATTCACGATAGCTTGGGTAGAAAGCCACGCAATAATACCGCCCGTGGCAATACGAATAAACGGGTCTGCTGTTCGGGCAATAATGCGTAATGCGCAATAGATCAGGCCCAGGTACAAAAGCACCACGGTAAGCGTACCCAAAAGCCCCAGTTCCTCGCCGATAATGGCGAAAATGTAATCGTTATGTGCTTCGGGCAAATAGTTATACTTCTGGCGGGATTGTCCTAGCCCAACGCCCCAGAACCCACCGGTTGCCAACGCAACCCCGCCAGCCTGAGATTGATCACAGACAGAACCGGTGCACACGCCGAAAACACTCATCAGTCGTTCACGACGGTTTGAACTTGAAATTGACCCCACTATGGCACTCACGATCAGAATAATCGAAAGCCATACCATAGTCTTACGGTTTGCGCCCGCAATATATACCATACCTAAGAAGATAAAGGCGTAGACGATCACGGTACCGAGATCTTTACCTGCCAGAATAAGCAGCATCAAGGGCAAGAGCCCAAAAAGTGCGGGAAAAATTGCACGAGATGTCTTCTCTTTAAGTTTACTGCCCTGCCGAGTCATGACCATCGCCATCCACAGCACAATAGCGAGTTTAGAGAACTCCGAAGGCTGAATCTGAATGCCGCTGAACCTAATCCAGTTACGGTTGCCATTAATATCGGTACCAATAGCAAGAACGGCAATCTGGGCAAGAATCGCCAGGGCTAAGAGGATATTAACGACCCACATTTTGCGGTACCGCTGTACTTTCAATACTGCTATAGCCCCTAATGCAGCGGCGCCTAGAGCGGCAAACATTACCTGACGGGTTACCTGCGAGAAAGGGGATATTCCCTGTGAAATCATGCTCACAGATGATGCAGACAGTACCATGATCACGCCAAAAACCGTGAGACCAGCGCATACTAAAAGAATCAGTCGCGGCACATCCGCTAAATCACGCGATGCGGAACGCTTATAAAGAGACGAGATAGCGTTATGCAGAAAAGAACCGAGCCTCGTTGAGCCGTTCCTGCCCTGGCGCTGTGCATGACTTACGCCTCCACGGGCCGACGAGTGAGTCTGACCGGGTGCATTACTCATGCGCTCTCCTCTTCTGTGTCTTGACGCGACAAACTCGATAGATTTTTCCTACAGCAAAAAAGTCTACACGGCGTTTATCGTTTCAGAGCAATCAATATGCCTTCAGTTACCGACAATATGAGATTTGACCGCATCCACAAAAGCGTTACCACGAACGGCATAATTGTTAAATTGGTCCATCGAAGCAGCGGCAGGCGCCATGAGTACTGTATCCCCCTCAGCGGCTAGCTCTTCTGCTTTGACTACGGCAGCTTCCATAACAGTAACCCCGTCAGAGGGATCATTCGCCGAAGCCGTCATATTATAGGTAGGAACATGGCTTGCATACTTCGCCAAAGATGTTTTAAGTCCCGCCGTATCAGTGCCAATGATTAATACTGCTTTCAAACGTGAAGCATGCTGAGCTATAAGATCATCATACTCCACCCCTTTAGAAAGACCTCCAGCAATCCAAATCAGCGAAGGATAAGCGCTCATTGAAGCGTTAGCGGCGTGTGGGTTAGTAGCCTTAGAATCGTTGACCCACTGGATTCCATCGCGGTACAGCACCGTCTGATTACGATGCGCACCAGGCTTATAAGAACGCAGTCCATCCCGCACAGCCTCAGGAGCAATATTTGCAGCACGACATAATGCGGCAGCGGCTAGTGCATTCTCCACGGTGTGCTGTGCGGGAGCTTGACCGGGAACGGGCGCTAAATCTTCAAGAACACCAAGCTCAAGTGCCTCGCTGTATCGATTCTTCAAAAACGCACGGTCAACAATAATGTTTTCCGCCAAGCCCAACATGGAGACTGAGGGGATCTCGGTTGAGCTAATACCGATGGCACGGGCACCTTCTATAACATCTGCTTCTTCAACCATACGCAAAGTATCAACATGATCGGTATTGAAGATACACGCTGCCTGAGTATTTTCGTACACACGTGCTTTATCGGTCTTGTAAGCCTCAAAAGAACCGTGCCAATCGACGTGATCTTCCGCTACGTTAAGCACCACGGAAGCGTATGGCGACAGTGAAGAAGTCCAATGCAGCTGAAAGCTCGAAAGCTCTACCGCAAAAAATTCATAGGGTTCATCGTCGGCAACAGCGTAGACTGCTGGCATGCCCACGTTCCCAACCTGCAGAGATTTTTTACCGGCTGCTTTAAGAATCGAATCGACCATGCCCACGGTCGTAGTTTTCCCATTGGTTCCTGTCAGGCACAGCCACTTTGGAGTAACCCGACCTTGACGTTGATTCAGACGCCATGCCAGTTCGATTTCGCTCCAAATTTGAATACCCCGTTCATAAGCATCGAGCATGACCAGGCTATCTGGACGGATTCCTGGCGAAGTCACGATAACATCCGGGTCTTGATCATCGACACGAGGCACACATTCCATGTATTCCTCACCAAATAAACCCGTCACGTTCCCATAGGCTTCTTGGTAAATTCGGATGCGCTCTCGCTTTTCCTGCGTATCCTGCGCATCAATAGCGGTAATGTGGGCACCTTTCTGGGCCAGCACATCCACTGCAGCATCGCCGCTGGTGCCGAGGCCTATCACGACAACCTTCAGCCCCGCCCAAGGCCCGTCCCAGGTAGTGAGCTCAGCAAGCCGAGGATTATTGACGACTGGATTGACAGCGATAGCATCTGCATATTGGGCACGCTGTGCCTGATAGTTGGAGGCCCGCTGCGAGTTCTTAGCGTCAGGCATTAGTGAATCACTCCAGACGTCTGTGAGAACCAATCTCCAAAGAAAATTGCAAGAGCAACCAGCACACAAAGCGCATTTGCAATCCACAGACGGAATACCGAGTTCACTTCACCACTGCTGACAGAGCCGGGGACAAGACCCTTCTTATCTATGGAGTATCTTCCGTTTGCACCGGTTTTCTCAAGATGATGGTGGAAAGGAGTCATGCGGAAGAAACGGTAGGCATGAGGAATTTTATCGCCAACAGATACAGAACGTTTACGGCTAACTTTGAAGACAACTTTCTGCACAATCACCGAAAACACTTCCAGAACCGGCACAAGCGCGATAATGGGAAGCAGGAGCTCGGTACGGGTGAAAATAGCGAAGGAAACCAGTGCACCCCCCAAAGCAAGAGAACCAGAATCACCCATAAAGATCTGTGCCTTAGAAACGTTCCACCATAGGAACCCAGCGAGGGAACCAACAAGTGCGGCTGCAATAAGTGCCAGCGACCCTGGATCCCGCACATCATAGCATGCATTTCCCGCCCCACCGCTGCAGGCATGTACGTATTGCCAGATAGTCATGGCAAGGTATCCAGTAAAGATGGTCATCGTTGCGCCACCCGCAAGTCCATCGAGACCATCAGTGAAATTCACGGCGTTAGTGCCCGAAAGAGAAATCAGGGTAATCCACAACACCATGAGGATAGTACCGCCTATAGCCCCAGCAGCCATGAAGTCGAACGGAAGATCACGCACAAACGAAATCGCCGTCGAGGCGGGGGTCACTCCCGCCGCATTAGGAAATTGAAACACCAAATACGCAAAAGGAAGAGTCACCGCCAGCAGACCAATAGTCTTCTGGTTCTCGGTAAGTCCTTCGTTCCCCTGGTTGCGGAACTTCATAATATCGTCGGCGGCACCGACTCCGAGCATTCCTAGTGTAAACCCGAGGGTCAATAAAGCCGTCGCACTAGGAACCGGCGAGGTTCCAAAAACCGCAGCGTTAATCAGCAACGCAAGCAAGTAGGCAACAACGGCGGCTGGGATAAAAATAAGACCTGCCATCGTGGGCGTCCCCGCCTTATGCTGATGCGCGGCGGGGCCTTCTTCACGAATCAGCTGCCCCAACTTGAGCTTCTGCATCTGCTTGATGAAGAGCGGTATTGCTGAGAAGGAGATAATAAACCCTAGGATTCCAGCAATAAGCACAGTAATCATGGTTAATGTGTTCCTTCGTGAAGATGGCTACGGTCTAGGGCGGTCGTCGAGGTTTGCGCTGCAGAACTACCAGCTGATACCGTGCTCAGAGCGGCGTCCGTTAAATCCGTCACCTCAACAAAATCGCCAGCACTCAGCCAAGCTGGAGCCTGTTCTTGAGCCTCGCCAAAGGTTTCGGTGCAGAAGGCAACCTCATCGCCCAAAGAACCTAGTTTAGCGCCATTTGAAGATTTAAACAGCACAATATCGCCAGAACGTAACTCTGCACGCAAAATATTTAGTGCTTCTTGCGGTGTCTCTACCCAGGTAGCTTCGTTACCCCATGAACCTTCAAGATGCGCGGCGTTGTAGGCTGGTTTCGCCTCATTCCCAACCGCAATAAGCTTTGATATATTCATGCGTACCACCAGACGACCGAGTCGATCGTGCTCCTCCAAAGAGGCCTCGCCCAGTTCGAGCATGGCCCCCAAAACTGCCCATGTCCGTCGTGGCTTCGCGCCTCGTCCCAGTTGGGCCAAAGTGCGTAAAGCAGCTGTCATTGACTCGGGATTAGCATTATAGGCATCGTTGATGACAGTCACGCCGTCTGCGCGGTCTGTGCGAGCCATCCTCCATTTCGACAGCGCACCGGTGTTATTGAGGGCATGCGCAATAGCGCCTCCAGGAACACCAGCGTTATAGGCTACCGTAGCAGCCGCCAGAATATTGCATACATGATGCTCACCAATGAGTTTGGAGGAAATCTCATATTCGCTGGCGTCGGGAAGGCGAAGAGTAAATTCCGGACAACCAGCATCATTAGTATGCAGCCCCAAAGCGGCAGCATAGCGTTCGTACTGTGGTTTCTCCCCCACCCCAAAGTAGGTTACCGGCACACTTGCGCGAGCTGACATGCGTGCAACACGCTCATCATCAGCATTGAGGATCAAGGTTCCGCCAGTACGAATACCTTCGGCAAGCTCCCCTTTAGTACGTTCGATGTTGTCGACCCCGCCAAACTCGCCAGCATGTGCGGTGCCAACTTTAAGAATCACACCATGGTCAGGGTGCACAATATTTGCCAGGTATTCGATATTCCCCACATGATCGGCACCCATCTCAATCACAAGGTAGCGAGTACTTTCGTCAGCGCGGAATACAGTCAAAGGTACGCCAACTTCGCCGTTGTACGAACCTACAGGGGCTATAGTTTCGCCCTGAGAACTTAGGGTCGCTGCTAATAAATCTTTTGTGGTGGTCTTCCCCGCAGAACCGGTAATACCGATAACCGTAAGATCGCCTAGAGACCGCATCTTTTCAACAGCATACTGTGCGATCTTACCCATGGCGAGAACCACATCATCAACCTGGATGCTGGGGTACAAAACACCCCGCTCATCTTTAACGGGGCGTTCAACAAGCGCTATGACAGCGCCTTTGTCGAAGGCTCCCGACACAAAGTTGTGTCCGTCGGTCACCTCACCTGGCTTAGCAACAAATAGTGTGCCTGGTATAACCTCACGCGAATCGGTGGTCGCGAAGGTAGCACCTAGCTCGCTCTCACGCCCGGCTAAGCCGAGCGGTGAGCCGCCTGTTGCCGTAATAATTTCGGCGGCGGAAAGCTTAATCATCTATGCTCCTTATGCTTCTTCAAGCATGCGTCGATAATCCGGAAGAATTTCGAAGTCGTTGGAGACAAGCGCTTTCGCGGTCTCCACGCGGTCGTCAAGTTGCACATCGGTACCGGCAACATCCTGCGCCGTTTCATGTCCACGACCGGCGATAAGAATAGCATCTCTCGCATCTGCGAACTCAATTGCCCGCGCAATCGCTACTTCTCGTGGAGCAAGATTAAGGATTTGGGATGCCCGCGCACCTCCGGCAATCGCTCGTTCAGCCCCGGCAACAACAGCCTCGCGAATTGGGGCGGGATCTTCACCGTGCGGATCGTCATCGGTCACAATCACAATATCGGCGTGCTGCGCAGCAATTTCTCCCATTAGGGGACGTTTGAGATGATCGCGTTCGCCTGTTGCCCCGAAAACAATAATGACTCGCCCACCACCTGGTCGGTCCATGGCTTCAAGCGCCCGAGTGAGCCCGTCAGGGTTGTGGGCAAAATCGACAATAGTATGCGGTGCCAGAGAAATCAGCTGCATACGCCCGGGCACTATAGGGGTTAGTGCCGTGCCATCAGCTAGGGCAGGTCGTAGGATAATGCGTTCTTCCTCAGAAGCACCAATATATACCATCAGCGCGGCGAGCGCGGCGTTTGAGACATTGAAATCTGCCGGAAGATGGGTACAACAGGGAATAGTGTCTCCCGCGCCGTTAGCCAACGTAAAACGATGCCCTAAACCATCACGTTCAACGTTGGTTACCGCCCAATCGAGCGAACCGAACTCAGCCGGGACCTCGGCTAGACCCGCGCCGTGCTCAGTAACAAGCCGAACAACATTACCGGTACCCAGCTGAATCTGGGCGTGGCGAAGCATCTTCTCGCCCCACTCGTCATCGGCAGTGATGACAGCGCGCTCAGTCCGCTCGGGCGTAAAAAGCTGTGCTTTAGAATCAAAATAATTCTGCATGGTGCCGTGCAAATCTAAATGATCCTGGGTGAGGTTTGTAAACCCAGAAACCTTATAAACTACACCATCCACACGGTGATAGTCGATAGCATGCGAGGAAACTTCCATTGCTGCATGAGACACACCGCGCTCCCCCATAATCGCAAGGAGCGAATGAACGTGAACAGACTCTGGGGTGGTTAGAGCTGAAGGAACGCTCACACCATCAACGAGAATTTGGATAGTACCGATAAGACCGGTCTTAGCCTTGAGAGCAGTTCGGAATACCGACTCCAGCATGTAAGTAGTCGTCGTTTTTCCATTGGTTCCTGTGACAGCGTAGCGATTCAGACCCTTGTAATCTTGTGACCCATAGATCAAAGCGGCGAGTGATCCTATAACAGGACGTAAAGAGTCACAGACCAGCAGGGAGCACCCATCTAAAGAAAGATTTGCCTCCCGAATCATCCGAGCGCCTGCAGTATCCGTGAGGATAGCGTGAGCCTGGGCCTCTAGTGCTTTTTGCGCGAATTGTGCACCATGAGCTTTCGCGCCTGGAAGAGCAACATATAGGTCTGCAGGACGAACCGCGCGAGAATCCATGCTGATCCCTCGCACATCTTCTTCAGAGCCTTGATGTTCTAGAACAGGATGCGCGCCTAAGGTCTCTAGATGCTCCACGAGCTCAGTAACCGTGCTCCCTCGTGAATTCTGAGGTCGCAGACTCTGCGCATCGCCGCCCAAGTGCGGGGTGCGACGAGCGTCTTGAGCCAAGCGCGTTTCGCTGTCCATTATCCTTCTTTCCTGACGGTCATACGCATTTCTTGCCGCCGAGATTTTTATTGTTATCGTCCTCGATCAACGCCAAGGTACGTTCCTATTGTAATAAGTTCTGCACAGTCGGGTGACCGCATGTGACTTACCCGTTAGATTTTCCATCCGCAAAAATAGGAATTTTTACTGGGTCTGTGGTGGATTTAGGCACGTTATACGTGTGCAGTACTTTCTCCATAATCTGTGAGAACTGGCTTGTTGCTCCCACACTACGCACATCGCCCTGAGGGCGCTGCAGAGTAACGCTTACGAGAAACTGCGGGTTGTCTATAGGCGCAAGCCCTATAAAGGATGTGGTGTATCCGTCATATCCGCCTTTATCGCTGGGAGCTTCAGCTGTACCCGTCTTACCGCCGACTCGGTACCCTTCGACCGAGGCTGTTTTCGCATGGCTTTGAAGTACAACATTCTCCATTAGTTCTCGACATTGTTCAGCAGTTTTTTCGCTCACCATCCTGGTGCCGGGTTCCACATCGCGTTTATGCACCGTACCATCGGCATCAATCAAAGCGTCAACGATGCGCGGTTTAAGTTTCACACCGTTATTACCGAGTGCCTGAAAAATCATGGCGGTTTGTAGAGGGGTCTGGGCAATACCCTGCCCGAAGAAAACTGTGTATTCCTGACGACCGTCCCACTCATGCCAATCAGATACTAACCCCTGCTGTTCGCCAGTCAGCTCAATACCCGTATAATCCCCCATACCGTATTTTTTGAGCCAGTTATAGCGGTCTTCCTTAGGGAGTTTCTTCCCGACAAGTACCGTTCCGGTATTCATTGAATCGGTGATAATACCGGAAAAAGTTCGGCGCTGTGCGGGGTGGTCAAAGGCGTCCGTGAATGTTTGCCCGTTGATCACCAAACGTTCCGGAACATCATACGCCGAGGTAGGGGTCGTAATGCCGCTTTCGATCAAAGCTGATGCAGTCAGAATCTTCTCAGTTGAGCCAGGCTCAACAACCTGGGAAATAGCGCGTGGGCTTGTATCCTGCTCGTTCTTAACTTTCTCGGCGCCGGGATCCATCATCGTAGAATCGGCCATTGCCAAAATCGAGGCATCCCGCACATCCATAACGATAACGGTGCCCCATTCCGCTTTGAGCTCGTCCACACGCGCTTTGACAATCTGCTGCGCGAAATACTGGATGTCCTGGTTAATGGTCAAACGTACGTTCTTCCCATTTTCTACATCGGTCGCCTCTTCTTTAGTAACAGGAATACGCACACCATCGGCACTAATTTCGTAGGTACGCTGACCGTCCACGCCCGCAAGATCTTTTTCAAAGACGCGCTCAATACCTACAGATAAATTCTTCTTGATCGTCTCGTTCTCGTTACCGGTTGCCTCATCAACAATGCGGTAACGGCCCACAACAGAGCCGCCCACGGGTCCGTTTGGGTACAGGCGCTCAGAGATGGCTTCCCCATAAAGGAACGGGGCTCCTAGAGCATCAATACGGCGAAATATCTCAGGGGTGACATTTGATTTCACGACGGCATATTTTGAGTCTCCGTCAAGCTTAGACTTGATAAACTCGTCTGTAATCGTAGGGTCAACGGTATGCAGAATGTCGGTTAGCTCATACACCAACTGTTCTGGAGTGATTTCACTCTTAGTATCGCGGTCATTATCGTAGCGCTTATACGAAGCAACAATAGTCTGATCCGCAATGATGTTGTACCGCTGCACGCTTCGAGCAAGCACCACTCCGTTAATATCGAGAATCTGACCTCGAACCGCTGGAACAATCTGAGAGCGCATGCGTTTCTCACGCGATTTCTCGGCAGTATGCTGTGGATCAAACCCCTGTAGATAGAGAAGCCGTGCACCCACGGCTGCCAAGCCGCCAGTGGCCAAAGCACCCACTACAAACCCGCGACGCCCAAGCTGTTGAGGCTCGGGCGGCACGGGCGCATTCTCATGAAAGCTCAAAGGTGTCCTTTCAAACTCTTAAACAGTTCGTTCCAGTCTCCACCAATATACTATCGTTGAGATGCTGAAGGGTTAGTGGATGCCGAGGGTTTTGCAGACGCTGACGATGAAGCAGACGCACTCGAAGCCGGCTGCTGTTTATCTGCCGATGCAGACGGTGCTGCACTCGGTGTTGCAGATGTCGAAGCGCGGCTCCCCTGACTGGGAACGGCGGGGGCATCCACGAGGTTGCGAGCGCCCGGGGCATCATCTTTAGGCTTCGCTACAGGAGTAGCCGTGCCGTTAATCTGCCCGCTGTTGATATCCAAAGTTGCCGGAATATCCGTCGCATGCATACCCAGTGAGCTTGCACGGTTCGCCAAGTTTTGCGGGGCCTGTTGGTACCCAATTTCTTGTTGCAGGGCTTGGTTCTCTTGGGTCAGTGTTTGCTCTTGGGTACGCAAGTCCACAAGGTCGTATTGACGGGTTGCGATCAAGATATTGAGCATCAAGATAAAGACCAAGGTCAACGGGATAGCAACAAATACACCCACCAACGCCACAGGACTCCAGCTTCGCGGACGTACCAGTGACAGGGCAAGCGGTACACGACGAGTCTCCCGAGCCTGAGCTTTTACTCGTGAGCTCTTAGCCGCAATCGAACGAGCTGGGTATGCAGATTTCGCCGGGTATCCGATAGTACGCGGATGCTGAGCACCGCCAGTGCGCGGACCAGCGTATGCGGTTACATGTTCCGACAACCGGTTCTGCGCACGATGAGCAATTCGAGCGTGCGTATCAGAAGTTACAGAAGTACGTGGAACCTGGATTTGAGAAACACGGCTTTTCACATTTGACGCAGGTTTATTCCGCCCCGGTACACCCCGGCGCGTTGGGTGTTTTTGAGCAGGTTTATGCTCAGGGATAATACGCAAATTAGCGTTCCGAGTTCCCCTGCGCCGATTGGCAGTGCGGGGCGTCTCCTCTACGCCGGTTACAGTCGGCGCTTCGGGAGTGGTAACGCTCGGAGAGTGTTGCGGAGGGGTCATATCCTGCTCTTTCAAGTCTGTATCTGTTGTTATGCCAATTAGGTAGATGTGCCGGGAGAGTTAAATTAAGCTGTCTTAGAGATTCAGCTGGATACTTTGATTTTTTCTCCGGCACGCAGTTTAGCGCTTGCTGCACGCGGGTTTTCGGCGATTTCAGCCTCTGTAGGCGGCTCTGCACCGCGGGTGATAACTCTTATCGTCGGCTGATGTTCGTCAAGCTCCACGGGAAAGCCTTTAGGGGCCTTCGACGTAGCAGCCTCGGTCAAAGCACATTTGACGATTTTGTCTTCAAGGCTGTGATAGCTCATAGCGACAAAACGACCGCCGAGTCTCAGAGCATCCAAAGCCGCTGGAACCGCCCGTTCAAGAGCTTCTAGCTCATGATTAACCTCGATACGCAAAGCCTGGAAAGTTCTCTTAGCCGGATGACCGCCTTTGCGCTGTGCTGCAGCGGGTACAGCCGTCTGAATGACAGCTACCAGTTCCCCAGTCGTGGTGAAGGGTGCGTGCTTTCGCTGTTCCACAATATGCTGGGCAATACGGGCAGCAAATTTCTCTTCACCCCAGTTTTTGATGATGCGACGCAGCTGATTCTCGCTGTACTCATTGACAACGATGCGGGCAGTTAGCTCATCATCACCGTTCATGCGCATGTCCAAAGGTGCATCATAGGAATACGCGAACCCACGGGAACGCTCGTCCAGCTGCATCGAAGACACGCCTAGATCCAGAAGAACGCCATCTACAGAGGTGACTCCCGCCGCAGACATCGCATCTTCTATATGGTCATATACGGTGTGCACAGGCACGAAGCGATTTCCAAAACGTGCCAGACGTTCGGCAGCAATAGCATGCGCCTGTGCATCACGGTCTATGCCGATAACCGTTAGGTTGGAGAACCTTTCAAGCATTGCTTCTGTATGGCCCCCCATGCCCAAAGTCCCGTCAATGACAACCGCATCCTGGCGCGAAATAGCGGGTTCCAACAGCTCCAGGCAACGATCGAGCATAACTGGAACATGGCGTTCCTGTGCCTGTCGTTGTGAAAGCTGCCCCAAAAGCCCTTCCCGATATCCAGGGTCGCCAGATACAGCATTGGGGGATGTCGAAACATCGTGCGTTGGGGTAACCACGCCGGTAAGTGAGTGAGACTCGGCGATCATGATGCTCCTTCCCATAGCTCTAGCGGTCGTTCACAGCGGATCACAGGTTACGTTTGGGGCAACAAAACTGTGTGGTGACATAGTCATTACAGAATCGGGGCGAAAGGATCTTCGTCCAACGACGCAAATTCTGCTTCTGTCTGTGCCATATATTCTTCCCATGCTTTGGAGTCCCAGATTTCCGCACGGCTTCCTGAACCAATCACAGTCAGCTCTTGCGACAGACCTGCATACTCACGCAGCACAGGCGGGATCGTTACACGTCCCTGCTTATCAGGCACCTCATCAGAAGCTCCCGAAAGGAACATGCGCATAAAGTCACGTGCTTGCCGCCCAGGAAGCGGAGAGCTTCGCATTGTTTCGTGGATACGCTCAAACTCGGCGACAGGAAACACGTATAGGCAGCGTTCCTGACCGCGTGTTAGCACGAGACCAGCTGATAGCTCATCGCGAAATTTCGCTGGCAGGATGATGCGCCCCTTGGTGTCCAGGCGGGGTGTATATGTTCCAAGAAACATGCGGCACCCCTTTCCTGACAAGCGGAATACCCGCGACTCCAATTAGGCATGTCTACCCCTGAAACTATCTTCCCCTCCACTTTACTCCATTTTGCTCCACTATTCCTACCTCATGAGGATTTTTCTCAGAAAGAACACAGCTTTTCCTTAGTTTTAAGCGCCAAAGAGGGCGAGTGGTTTATCAAAAACCACTCGCCCTCTCGGACGTTTCTTTAAACTTATTAGTAAAATTTAAATCATCAAAAGTTAGTTTTCACCACGGTTACGATCGTCCCAACGCTCTTCGAGGCGAGACATGAACTTCGACTGCTTTGTAGATTTTTCAGAAGAACCCGCACCTTCCTGGCGAGCTTGGGTTGCTCCCTGCGCCTTGTCTCCTAAGAACGAATCCACCGGAGTCTTCTTACTTGTTGTCGCCAAATAAACACCACCGGCAGCAATAATAAATCCAATAATGCCCAGCCATATCATCTTTGAGGCAACGGCACCGATAATAATACCCAACCCAGCTAACACGCCTAAAATGCCGAGAGCCATGTGTCGGGCACTAAATACGGGAGCTGTATTACCCGTTGATGACATTGATGACGCAAAATGTGGATCCTCAGCGCTCATCAGTTCTTCGAGCTGGTCGAGAACCTTCTGTTCACGCTCAGAAAGTGCCATTTCATTCTCCTTGAACGAACCGGTGACATGAGTGCTTATTCGTCTATCCTAAACCTACAACACTCCGTTGCTTTTATACTACCCCGCAATCCTTTTTTAAGATACCTACCGCTCGCTCGCGTGAAAATTTTCTTCTCTAACCAAATATGGTCTTGTTTACACTCTTTATGGGAAGATTCACCTCAGGACAGATTTTTCTACCCCAAATCCTTCGATTCCCTCCACTTTTTACTCCCCTATACTCCAGAGCGCTCCCCTAAGAAGTTTTCTGTTTTTCTGGGCTGCTCTTGTGAATATATGAAAGATCAGAAGCACTAGAAACAGCTGCATCAGTAAACTTCTGACGGATACTATCGAGAGTATGTTCCACTGCGCTCCAGTCAGGAGCATTGCGGATTCCATTCCAAGCACCAGGCCTGAATCTATCATCACCCACAGTATCTTCAAGATGTTTAGAACCTGCCTCTAAATCTAACAGTATTGCATCGTCGAAGAGTGGATACTGCACTCCGAGCTCACTACGTTCAAGTTTTTCGGCGCGAACACCAATGAGGCGAATAGCGCGTGTCGCATACTCCTGAGACTGCTCAGCAGAAAAGGCCAAAAGCCCCATCCCGCGCAGTGCAGCATGAGATGCCCGATAAATTTCCATACCTGAATCGCAAGAAACTGACAACGGCACAGATTTCGTATGAGTCTCAAATCCTTCATACCGAATTTTGAGGCTGAGAGAACCTGCCAGCTTACGTGCACGGCGCAAACGTATACCCACTTTAAACGAAAGCGAGCGCAAAGCATCTGTAATCTCATACCCCGACGTAGTATCAGTCCCGAATGTGTGCTCAGCGCCTATACTTTTCTCTTCACGATAGGGCACAACATCACGGCTATCGAGCCCACGAGATGTAGCCCAAAGGTGTTCTCCAGCAGCTCGTCCGAACCGTGCACGCAGCCAGCTTATGTCGAGTTCGCGTAAACCAGCAATTGTTGTAATACCGTATTTACCGAGGGCTGCAGCACTTTTAGACCCTACACCCCAGAGCTTTGAGACAGGAAGTGGATCTAAAAACTCACGGACTTTTGCGGGAGGAACCACCCATAGCCCGTTAGGTTTACTACCGGTCGAAGCCATCTTGGCAATAAGTTTATTGACGGAAATCCCTGCCGAGCTTGGTAGATGAAGTTCCTCCGCAATTCGTGAACGCACACGCTGAGCGATATCTACAGGACTCGTTCCATGGATAACTGCACCCGTGAGATCCACAAAAGCTTCGTCCACGCTTACCTGTTCTACCAACGGGCTTTCTGTACGCAAAATATCCATAACAGCCTGCGAATAATACCTATAGTTACCGCGAAGAGGCATGACCACAGCAGCAGGACATAGAGAAAGAGCTCGTGAAAGGGGCATACCAGAACGAACTCCATATATGCGAGCCTCATACGAGGAAGAACACACCACGGCGCGAGGCCCTTGTGGAGCAACGATGATAGGTGCACCCTGTAATTCGGGGCTCTCCAGAAGCTCCACATTAACGAAAAAAGCGTCCATATCAAGATGCATAACAACGCGCCCCTGCTGCTGGTTCATACCCCTCCTTCCCAATTCACAATATAATAGCATATATATTCTATAATTAGTACTTGTATTCTATATTATAGAAACCTCTGACCTTAGGAAGGTTATAATATTCGCAAATATCGACCGGTGCTTTACTCTAGAGGAGTATTCGCGCGCACTCCCCTAAGGAACACAAACATGGCAGAACAGCCGAAACCTGAAAATCTCAGCGACGGCGTTAAGTCTGAGCAAGAAGCTTACCTACGCGCAGTCGAAGCTACTATGTCAGAATTTTTCGCACAACAACGCACTCTGCTGACCGCTATATCTCACGATGCACTGCCCCTTCTTGAAGCTATCGAGTCGCTCTCTTCCGGGGGGAAACGTCTCCGGGCTCTTCTGGGCTATTGGGGATGGCGAGGTGCTGGAGGAGACTCCATACTCGAAGGATCGGCTCCTACCCCTATTATTCGAGCAGGGGCTGCCCTTGAGCTCTTTCAATCAGCGGCTCTTATTCACGACGATATTATCGATCGCTCTGATACACGCCGCGGAAAGCCCTCAGTACATAAAAAGTTTGAAACGCAGCACATCCAGAACTCATGGGTGGGCGATACTTTCAACTACGGACTAACCGGTGGAATCATCGCGGGTGATCTGTGCCTTTCGTGGTCGGAACAGATGTTCTCATCCATCGGAGAAGGTGCTTTATCCGGCACCGAAGCGCGAAATATCTTCGATACTATGCGTACCGAAGTTATGGCTGGCCAATACCTTGATGTGCTTTCCGAAGTTATTCCAGCAGAGACTCCTGAGAACGCCCTCGCTCGTGCTCACCGTGTTATTCAATACAAATCCGCAAAGTACTCCTGTGAGCACCCACTCGTCTTAGGAGGGGCTTTAGCACTCACCGGAATCGCGCATCAAGACCACCCGATTCTTGGGAAATATCGTGCTTTCGGACTTCCGCTGGGAGAAGGATTTCAGCTTCGTGATGATGAACTTGGTGTCTTTGGAGAACCTAGCGCCACAGGCAAACCCGCCGGAGATGATATTCGTGAGGGAAAACGCACCGTTCTCATAGCGCTAACAGCACAAAATATCTCTGCTGAAGACCGCAGGATGCTTGAAGGTGCCTTAGGGAACCCGGAACTCACGAACCAGCAAATCTCTAAAATCCGAGAGCTTATGATAGGCTCTGGGGCTCTAGAGCATGTCGAAGAGCTTATCGCTCAGAAGTCAGAAGCTGTAGATACTGCTCTTCATGCGCTGCCGGTATCCGAGCCGATACGCTGCGCGCTCAGCGCGATAGCGGCTAAGGCGCTGCACCGTAAAGCTTAGAGAGAATGGTGATGCGGCGCGTCCAAGCTGTTAGATGCGCCGCATAACTATATATTTTTCGGGTACCGTTGGAACTCGATCTTGATAAAAACTCTTCTTAGTTTTGTTTTACCAGGCAAGCGCCTGTGCGCGACGGCGGATCTCTGTCTTGCGTCCGTCTTTCAAAGCATCAATAGGGCGCCCAGGAAGAGAGTCATCATCCGTGTATAGCCAGACGATTGCTTCTTCATCGCTGAACCCTGAGTCTTTGAGTACGACTAGAGTTCCCTTTAAAGATTCCAAGACGCGGTTCCCGTTCAAAAAGAGTGCGGGGACTTTACGCACGTTGGTTTCGGGATCGCGCAAGGCTATCAAAGACCCGTCAGAAAGAAGGTTATGTATGCGAGTGATCTTCAGATCGAGGATCTCAGCGATCTCTGGAATAGTGACCCACTCGCCTACAAGGGCAAAGGTCTGAGCAATATTTTCGTTAGTCACCCTTTAAGAGTGCCAGAGAGCCTAATCAATTACCACTTATTCCGTGCCGCAAGCTGGTGTGTTGCAAGTAGCGTGCTCATCTAGCCTACGACTAAATCATAGGTATACACCTTTCCTGAAAATCTGCTGAGGGTTAGGTTCCGACATGACGAATAGGGTCGCATCATTCAAATGCATCGCCTAAAATTTTTATCACTATGAGTCATACTCCACAGCCTAATTCCGGTTCCTCTGTGCCCGGTCCTGCTCCCCAGACGAATTATAAGCAGCCGCTGCGGTTAACTGGTCAAGTGCTCGAAAAGCACTACCTCATGGGACGAATGATAGCCCGCGGAGGCATGAGTGAAGTCTATTACGCTTCTGACTTGTGGTCGAATAATCCCGTAGCTATTAAAGTGCTTACGCCCGAACTTGCCGAACAAGCGGAGAACAGGCAAAAATTCCATCGTGAGGAAAGCTCTCTGCGTAAAATTGGCGGGGGTCACACAGTAGGTGTGTTGTCTTCAGGTACTGAGTATCTTCAGGGGCAACGCATTATGTATATCGCTTTGGAGTACGTTTATGGGTGTACGCTCAGCCAGCTCCTTCGCTCTCGCCAAGCGCTGTCTATGGGGGAAGGTCTTGAAATTTTGCTTCCCGTTGTTGAGGGGCTTTCAGAGGTGCATGCGCATCGGTATGTTCACCTCGATATGAAGCCGGGGAATATTCTTTTAGATACTCAGCGGCGCATTAAGTTAGCAGATTTTGGTCTTACGCGCCGCAATGACCAATATGACTCTGGGGTTCTTATGGGTACCCCCGCCTATGTGGCGCCTGAAATTTTAGACCCGCAAGGACGTGTTGGTGCTCCAGCGGATATTTTTGCGCTGGGCGTTATGATGTACCGTATTTTCTCCGGTCGTTTACCGTTTACCGGTTTACACAACGATCAACAGGTTCTCTACCACAACGCCAACATTGAGATGCCTCCAATTACGGAAGTAGCTCCGGGAATCGACCCCGATATAGCGGGGATTATCAGGTGGTGCACACGTAAACAAGCGGATGCACGCCCCGAGGACGCCACGGAACTTTTCACTGCTTTATCCGAGATAGCCCAGCGGATGAATCCTAAAGATCGTGCATGGCGTTCCCCGCATCTTGAGCCTTCCGAGCTTGCGCTTTGGGATGAGGTGGGTGATATTGCTGAGCGCAGCGGCATGGCGCAAATGGTGCGTGATACTCCTATTAGCGCGTACGGCAGCGCGGTAGATTTGATTCTCGACGTAGATGCAGAGAATTCGGTAATTGACGATTTCGGTGTCCCTCTCTCCCCTGCTGTCCATGAACAAGGGCATATCGGTATTGGTCCAGAACCACATGGTCCCGACGAGAGCCTAATATCTCCCCCATCTTCAACCCCTAGTGCACCAGCGAATCTCCATAACGCGCTACAACCGGAGCCATCGCCAGTACCACGATCAGAATCACCTTCCACTCAGCACGTTCCTCAGCAAGAAAAGTCTATGTCCAAAGAGCAGCTGGATGATGAATCGTTCTCTGCCTATGCAGATCCGCAACAAATATATGATCGCCGGAATTCAAGTGTTCCTGTCCAAGCAAACCAGGAGCAAAATTCCTCTCTAGACTCTGAACAAAGCTGGATTTCTCAAACGCAGGAGCGCGAACGTCGGCACATTCTTGATCCTCGATTCCCTACCGAGTCTCTTGCCGAGCCACCTTCAGCTACAGCGTGGAGCCTCGCCGCATTAGTGGTGGTCGTTCTCTTTATGGCGGCTGGTTTTACGGGCTGGATGCTCGCCACATCAGTACTGCAGGCCGCCTGGTGGCAAGATTTTTCCAGGCTTTTCGGCGGATTATAGAGTAATCCCATATGCGAAGGTCGCATAGAAACTCTGTAAAGTTCTATGCGACCTTCAGCATAAAGCTAAAACTACATTGCTTATCGGTTCCTGAGATACTCGGATACCAAGAACGCGATTTCAAGCGACTGCGAGTGATTCAGCCGGGGATCGCAAAGAGATTCATAACGATCAGCTAGGGCTTCTTCATCAATAGCGTCTGAGCCACCTAGGCATTCAGTAACGTCATCCCCGGTCATCTCAACGTGAATACCGCCAGGGAATGAGCCGAGAGCATCATGTACCTCGAAGAAACCGCGAACTTCATCCAGTACATCGTCAAAACGGCGGGTCTTATAGCCAGAAGGAACGGAAATTGTATTACCGTGCATAGGATCGGTTACCCAGATAACCTGTGCACCAGCAGCTTGTACCCCTGCGACGATAGGAGGCAACTTCTCTCGAATATTCTTAGCCCCCATACGGGTAATAAAAGTGAGGCGACCGGGTTCACGATTCGGGTCAAGTTTATCGATAAGGGCCAGTGCATCTTCAGCGGTGGTTGTGGGACCGAGTTTTACACCGATGGGGTTACGCACTTTAGAGAGGAAATCCACGTGCGCATCATCAATCCCACGAGTTCGCTCACCAATCCACAAGAAATGGGCTGAGGTGTCATAGGGCAAGTCGGTTCGTGAATCGATACGGGTGAGGGACCTTTCATAGTCAAGGACTAAAGCCTCATGCCCCACATACATATCGGTAGTTTTGAGCGCATCAAAATCAACCCCACAGGCTTCCATGAATTTGAGGGCGCGGCCGATTTCATCAGCTGTTTGTTCGTATCGCTCATGCGCTGGGTTTGAAGTAAACCCGCGGTTCCATTGATGTACCGCGCGTAGATCTGCAAAGCCACCTTTTGTAAAAGCACGCACAAGGTTAAGGGTGGCGGAACTGGTGTGGTAGCCGCGCAGCATACGTTTAGGATCATGCTCACGAGCTTCAGGCGTGAACTCAAAACCGTTGACGGTTTCGCCCCGGAAGGAAGGCAAAGTAACATCGCCACGTGTTTCCGTATCCGAGGAACGTGGCTTTGAGAACTGGCCAGCCATACGACCCATCTTCACCACAGGCATCGAAGCGCCGTAGGTAAGAACCGCCGCCATCTGGAGAAGAGTTTTGATGCGACCAGAGATTTTGTAGGCTGTGGCACCTTCAAAAGTTTCGGCACAGTCACCACCCTGTAGCAAGAACGCACGTCCTTCGGCTACTTCCGCCAGCTGTTCGCGCATAGAATCTACCTCACCAGCAAAAACTAACGGGGGCAGAGAGCTCAGCTCGGCAACAGTTGCGTCAAAATCAGCGTGATTTGCCCATGTAGGCTGCTGATCTATATGCAGATTCCGCCAGGTATCCAACCCGTAATCTGCGCCAAGCTGGTGGTTATGGTTCGCGTTGCTCATGGGTGTGTACTCCAGAATTTCTGTATGGTTCAGCACGCTGACGCGGCATCAAAGGATAAAGATTATTGTACCTTCCTAAAATGCCGTATCTGAGCATATGGCGCAGTCTTAGATAAGTTTATGGGCACTCTGCACACAGACGGTTTACAGCCTGTTCGGCGGTTAAGCTGTCGGACGCCATGAGTTTTTTCACCGCATCCGCGTACACATCAACATATTCTTGCCCGCTAAGCTCACGAATAGCTACACCTACACGATCCGCAATCTCACGCTGTACGGAGAAAAGATGCGCTTCGTGACTTCTGCTGGAGAAATCTAGCGGCTTTCCAAAAATTGTACGAATCGTTATCTTTTGTCCGCGATTGCGCAGGTGCGGCCTGTTTGTTCCCAGCGGCTGCACCAGGTCCGTACCAATCTGCCCTACTGGTACAACAGAAACTCCAGATTCAAGGGCTAACCTTGCTACTCCAACTTTGGGACGGTAGCCACGCCCGTCAGGACTGCGGGTGCCTTCGGGATAGATCCCCAGTATGCCGCCTGATTCTAGCACCCGAAGGCCTCTGGCAAGAGATTCTTGACTTTTGACCCCACCGGAACGATCCATCGGAAGCTGACCCATGCTTGTAAAAAATTTAGCCATAGCGCGACCTTTGACACCGGATGTTGTGAAGTAATCACTTTTCGCCAAGAAATTAATAGGGCGATCGAGCGCAAGAGGTATAAAAACTGAATCGCAAAATGCTAGGTGGTTACTTGCAATAATGACCGGTCCCTGGGGTATGTTCTCAAGCCCGATAATCTCATGCCGATAGAGACTATGCAGAATGGGCGTACTAAGAAATTTGAGGGTGCTGTAGGCGAGGGTCATAGCTCTTCCGTCATAAAACAATAAATGCGGGATAGGCACGCGTACCCGTATATGACGGATGTGGTTAGCGAGCACATATCACGAGAGGACGGCAACAATGCGAAACCTCTACGTGATTAGATTGTAACGGTTTTAGCAGTACCGTGCCGAAATCCCCTCTTTCCCGACGCCGAGGTGACTTTTGTCTGATAGTTATCTGTGAATATTATCGTTTTCGCGCTCTTAGCGTAGCTCAGACGGTGTTATCCCAGAGCTGTAGGTAATAATTGACCACGAACCTATTTCAACTCTTGAACGGTTCCAAGTCTCAAAGTGAGAGTGTACTGTTGAAAGGATGCCATGAGTATTTTCGAGAATGCAGGTGAACCGTTTCGCCGCATCCGCCGTCAGGCACGTCAGCGTCGTGAGCTTGCCATCCAGCCCTCAATAATGCGTGCGCAAAGCTCTTTAGAGTCGGAGTTCAACCACGATCCTATTTCCCATCCGGCTGACCGTGAACTCTATGAGGGTGATGTTGGCATTCTCATCATTCATGGCTTCACAGGATCCCCGCACAGTATGCGACCTATAGCAGATCACTTTATTAAGCTCGGCTACCCTGTTGAGATGCCTCGTCTTGCTGGGCATGGCACACACTGGCGAGACATGGTGGCGACCGAGTATAAAGAGTGGGTTGACGGTGTCGAAGAAGGATATTGGAAACTCCTCAATGCAGGCTATCGGGTTATCGTAATCGGTATTTCTATGGGCGGGTGCATTGCTGCCAATTTAGCGGCTCGGCATGATGTTCTAGGCATGGTGCTCATTAACCCCTATTTTGTGGATGTAAACCCCATGATGAAAGTGGCACACCGAGTTGCCCCTATATTTCCTTCGCTCAAATCTGTGGGATCTGACATTGCCCGTCCTGGAGTTGATGAAGGTGCATATCCGCGAACTCCTACCGTTTCTGTACGGCAGCTTCACCTTTTGGGCCGAGAGACTCGTGAGCTGATACCCTTGCTACGAGCTCCGGTGCTTTATCTGCGTTCCCTTCATGATCATGTTGTCTCAGATAGTTCGCACCGCTATTTTCTAGAACACTGCTCAGCACCGGTAAACTTTAAATGGTTGACTCACAGTTACCATGTGCCGACTCTAGACTACGACGCGGAACTTGTCTTATCCGTGATACAAGATTTTGTCGTTGACTGTGAAGCATAATCCAAGCTACAGCGTTGAAAGGCCTTGTATGCAAATTGTCTCCGTACCCGCAGAAGCTATGGTAGATCCAGCGTTGAATCTCACCAGTATTGTGGAACGCCATGCCTCCGACACCTCAAATCCAGTGCTGTATCGGTGGCAGATGTCGCCTGGCAATTGGCAGGACATTCACGCACATCAGTTTCATGACATGGTGGTTTCTGTAGCCAAGGGACTCATTGCGCATGGCGTTAAACCTGGTGATCGCATAGGTATTATGAGCCGCACCCGCTTTGAGTGGGCTTTAATAGATTTTGCTATCTGGTATGCCGGAGCCATATCGGTACCTATCTACGAGACGAACGCACCCGCACAAGTTGCCTGGGCCTTATCGCATTCTGAGGCACAAGCAATTTTTGTGGAGAACGATAAACTGGTTCAGATTACTGATAAGGCGCATAAATTTCACCCGCTCAATATTAAAAATCGTTGGGTCATTGAAAATGGGGATTTGGATATGCTCATCAGAGCAGGTTTAGACGTCTCCGATGCCGAACTTGAAGCGGCACGCACACATGCCCATGCCGATTCGCTTGCAACCATCGTCTACACGTCTGGAACAACAGGTAAGCCTAAAGGATGTGCGCTCACGCACGGAAACTTTCTTAATTTGAGTCTTAACACGCGCATCGCGGAGCCGGAGATCGCTAATCCGCGTAGTTCTTCCCTTATTTTCTTACCTTTAGCGCATGTTCTGGCAAGGTTTATTCAGGTTCTTGCTTTGGATTCCGGGGTTGTTGTTGGGCACTCCCCTACCATCAAGAATCTTGCGGCTGACCTGGATAGTTTTAAGCCCACCATGTTGCTGGTGGTACCGCGTGTCTTTGAAAAGATTTATGAGGGAGCATTGGCTAAGGCGGCTCGTGGCGGAACCATAAACGAAAATCTTTTTAAGCGAGCGGTTAAGGTCGCCATCGCTTGGTCTGAGGCTAAAGTTTCTGGACGACTCCCCCTCAAGTTGGCGGCACAATATGCACTCTACGATAAGCTAGTTTACACAAAATTGCGTGCCGCTATGGGTGGTAAATTACGTTACGCAGTCTGCGGAGGCGGGCCTCTCTCCCCACGGTTGAATCATTTCTACCATGCGGTAGGAGTCCGAGTGGTTGAGGGTTATGGTCTCACGGAAACATGTGCGCCGATTGCTGCCGGGCGCATCAGCAATTTTCAGATCGGGGCTATTGGTCCGCTCCTGCCAGGTTCTCAAGGCCGTCTTGCCGAAGATGGCGAGCTTGAACTGCGTGGAATCGGCGTGATGAAGGAATACTACAAAAATCCCGCTGAAAATGCCCAGTCTTTCACTGACGATGGATGGTTCAAGAGCGGTGATCTAGCCCGTTTCGATGATCAAGGGCTCCTCAAAATTGTGGGGCGCAAAAAAGAAATCATCGTGACGGCCGGGGGCAAGAATGTTATTCCGGGCACTGCGGAGAACCATCTACGAACTTCTCCCTTGGTATCTCAGGCTATGCTCGTGGGAGACCAGAAACCCTTTATTGCGGCTTTGGTTACTCTCGATCCCGATACTCTCCCCGATCAGCTTGAGCATTTGGGGCTTCCGCGTTCCCTTTCTATGCCAGAGGCCGCCGTGCATCCTGCCGTGCGCGCCGCGATCCAGCGCATTATTGATGAGGCTAATCAACTGGTATCTCGTGCAGAAGCTATTCGCGAATTCCGCATTATGGGTAAGGATTTGACGGAGGCGGACGGCTATTTAACACCTTCTCAAAAGCTCAAACGGGCTAAGATTCTGCAGGATTTTTCTGCTTATGTGGATGACATCTATAGCCGTGTTTCGGAAAGCGCTAATAATAAACTCGAACGTCTGCAAAGCTACGCCGAGCAAGCTTCTGATAGGCTCCAAGAGTTCAAAACAGAGAAGACAGAAAAACTTCATGATCTGAAGGTTGAAGCGACTGAACGTCTTGAAGAGTTTAAAGGGCAAGCGGCGGAAAAGTTATCTCAGCATCAGCCAGTCCGAGCCACACCTTCAGATAAAGAGCGTACATACCCTGATGGTAAAGAGCACGTGCACGGAGATTCAGAACAACAAAAAGCTCCACGAATCTCTTCGGAAGAATCGTAGCTCTTGAATGCGAAAAGAGGCTAAAAGCTGTGGGGTTCTCACCAAGGTTGGGGAGGGGCCCCACAGCTTTATATATGAAAACTAGTTATCTACATCTAGCCCAAGAAGAGCATTTTCTATAACTTCAGTCAGAGCAGGGTGAATCCAATACTGACCACGGGCCATGTCTTTCACGCCTAACCCGAAGCTCATGGCTTGAATAAGCGGCTGGATCAACACTGAGGCTTCTTCCCCTACAAGGTGAGCGCCTAAGAGCTGTCCCGTGTCTTTGCGGGCAATAAGTTTCGCCAATCCCACGGAATCTTCCATAGCCCATCCATAAGCGGTATCGCCGTAGTTCTGGCTCTTCACCGTAACTTCGAAGCCCTCACGCTCTCCCAGCTTCCGGGCGTTCTCTTCTGAGAGTCCCACAGTTGCTATCTGCGGATTACTGAAAACCGCAGCAGGGACAAAACGATGATCGCTGGCAACGAAGCTATCGGAGTGGCTGAGGTTATGTTGAACGGTCCGTGCCTCATGGTTCGCCACATGCTTGAGTTGGAATGGCGAGGAGACATCACCTAGCGCGAATACTCCAGGTACGGGAGAACCGTTATACAGTACGCGCTGGTATTTATCAGTTCCAATAAACCCGCGGCTATCGACGTCAAAGAAACTGGATGCTTTAAGAGTATCGCTATTGGAGCGGCGACCAGTTGCGGCAAGTACAATATCCGCAACAATCTCCTCTACCTCACCATTGTGTTCAACCACAACGGTAACGGTTCCATCGCCATTCTCGCGGATTTCGACAAGAGAGCGTTCCAGGAGAATGTTCCACTGGTGAGATGCTGCTTCTACGAACCTGTCTACAACTTCTACATCTACCTCACGGAGAATACGGTTAGAACGGACCATCTGATAGACCTGTGCCCCCAAAGCAGAGAATACGTGTGAGAACTCAGCAGCGACAACCCCGCCACCAAGCACTACAAGACGTTTAGGGAGCTCCTCCAAACGCATAATCGTGTCGTTTGTATGAACCTGTGGTAAGTCAATACCGGGAACCGCCGGAAGAACCGCCCGCGAACCCGCAGCAATTACAACCTGGCGACCGTAAAGTTTCTGCCCGGACTCTGTCTGCACTGTGTGAGCATCAACAAAATGAGCGTATTCGGGGTAGTAATCCACATTAGGTAGACCAGCGCGCCAGTCACGCCCACCAGCAGAAATTTTATCGATGCGCTGAGGGAAAATACGATCGCGTATCTGTGCCCAGTTAATTGCAGTAATTTCAGCCTCAATGCCTAACTTATTGAGCTCACGTGCTTTCTGCGCAGTAGTTGCCGGGTACACAAACATTTTCGTGGGGATGCACCCAACGTTCAGGCATGTTCCGCCAAAAGTACCGCCGTCTATAAGCGCTACTTTTTTGGTATCCCATTCCGGTCCTATCAGGGTGTTCCCCGATCCCGAACCGATGACGATAAGGTCGTACTGTGCTACGCCATCAATAATTTCGAGCTCTTTGATACTCATAGTCCCTCACCTGCAATAAAAATTACTTGAGTCTTAATACGAACAATACAACGCTGCACCCCAGATTTTATTCCGGGGTGCAGGCAGGCAACCAATTACTTAGGTTCTACAGTGCTGCCATGAGTCCGGCAAGCAGACGTGTAAATCGTATGGAGGGCTCCACAGCTTCTTCGTCGGGCCAGAAGTGAATCGGATGTGCTGCCCCAAGAGCACGTTGAATAACAGCTTCCTCGTTGAACGTAGGCTCAGCAACAAGCTGCCCGAAGAGTGCCTTCAATTCTTCATACCGATAGCTGTGCTCGGGATCGTCGGCACGTAATTTATTCACGACAACGGCAGCAGCCTCAACAGAACTATTCTCGTCCTTCTGGAACCTAACAATCGCACGGAGGGTACGCTCAGTACCCGCCACAGAGAAAAGTGAAGGCTCCGCAATCGAAAGCACTCGCTGGCTTGCACCCCATCCAGTTGCTGTAAGGGTCCCTAAAAACGGTGGGCAGTCGATGAGGACTAGGTCGTATGTGCTCCCAGTATTTTCGATAAGGTTCTGCAACCGTTCAATGAAGGGCGCGGGCTCTTTCGTATCGAGAAGAGCCGAACGTGCCGAACCACGAGCTACATGAATTTCGCCGCCCTCTATAGGAGTGCTCGTGAGTAGCGTAGGTGTACCCACCAGGCTATTCCAAGCTGACGGGCTCACAAGGCGGGTGAGCGCATCGGTGTCATGGGTAAGCAGGATAGAGGCAATGTCCGGGCACCCGCCTTCCGCGGCAAGTCCGGTACTAGCGTCCCCATGGGGATCGAGATCTATGACAAGGGTTTTGAGCCCACCGTGCAACGCTGCTGATGCAAGACCTAACACAATGGAGGTCTTACCCACGCCACCTTTGAGGCTACTAACACTGACAATTCTAGGCATGGCGCTCCGAAGTTATAAGTTCAACAATTGAATGAGTGCACTCTTATTTTATCGAAATTACTTGCGTTCGATAACTCTCGATCGCAAGTTTTCCCAATAATCTTTACACTCGTGTATATCACGCATATGTGGTGCCACAGCGTATGTCTTTAAAACCACTCTACTAGAGTATTGAGGTTTTAGTGCACGTCAGGCTTTACGGGCGCGGCGTGCGGCAAGTTCGTCTTCCGCGTCCGATACCGTCTGCATCTCTTCACTAGGTTGCCCATTCAGATTCGCTTCGATCTCACGCCAGACTCGCCCAATAGCAATTCCGAAGACACCTTGGCCAGCCTGTACGAGATCAATAACTTCGCTCGGCGACGTACACTCATAAACAGTGGTTCCATCGCTCATCAGGGTGATTCCTGCAAGATCCTCGATCCCCCGAGTATGAAGATGGTCAATAGAGGTACGAATCTGTTGTAAAGATACTCCGGTATCGAGAAGGCGCTTAACGATCTTGAGAACCAATACATCGCGGAAACTATAGAGCCGTTGAGTCCCAGACCCTGAGGCGGAGCGCACAGTAGGCACCACAAGCTCCGTACGAGCCCAGTAGTCAAGCTGCCGATAGCTAATCCCGGCAGCTTTCCTGGCAACAGACCCGCGGTACCCTAGGTTCTCGTCGACGATTGATACAGGATCTTTAAAAAGAACCCCCTGTTCACCACGCGGAGGTGGTGCCATCGGAAGAAGAACTTCAAACCCTTCTAACTGCTCGGCTGTACCATGCATATCATGGTAAGCCTCAGAAGAACGAGATCCAGTTTTTGAGGTATTCCCTGGTGTGGTCTTGTCACCGACGCTATATCGCGCCATTGGCAATACCTCCTTCTTATCCGATGTCCGTAGCCGAACGGGTTACTTCTGTTTGTTATCCTACCTTGTTACCCGTTCAAATGCACGGAAATACCGGGCACTAAGCTCCAGCAGTTTTTACACGTTTAGAGAGCAAATACATTACGGGATAAAAAGAGGAACCGCGCCTTCTGAAAGCTACGGCAGCCTTTATAGTTTAACCTATCTCTCCCTTTAGCATAAAACTTGCACATCTTCAGGGTGGGAGTCGAGCTTTAGTAGATTATTCTCCGCCCATACAACGTCTAAGCGCGCCTAGAATACGGTCATGGAAACATGTAAACCCTACTCATATTGAGCACTATATCCGCAACAAACCTTAAAAAAATGGATGCGCAAAAGCGATCAACTTTCACGCATCCAACGCTGAGATTGAGTGATATTTTTCTTGGCAGGACTAGCCCCTACTTCGTAGACAGACGCAGAAGCCAGCGCAAGTTTCTAACTACATGCGTACGGAAAGTCCTAGTTATACGTCGGCATTGCCGACTCTACAAGGGTTGCATGCAGCTGCAGACAAAGTTTGCGAATCTTATCGGCTCGCTCTTGAGCCTGCGTCTGCGAAGCTGCGTCACGGCGCGAAGCTAAAGGAGCTACCGCGATCTCAACAAGAGAGATTTCACGGTCTGCTGCAGATTTGAAAGCTCTCAGATGACGGGGCTGAATGCCATGTCCCATAAGTTCAGCGCTAGCTCGGGCAATAAGCACATCATATTCAGTATATTTCGCATCTGCCTCGTCATCCAGAAGGCCGAAGTCAATAAGCTCACGAATAAGCTCAACGGGCGCACCCGAGTACTCTGCGAGTTCACGAATACTGTATGTGCGCCCTTCCGCAACGTTGGTGGATCCCAAAACCTGGTCCAACATCTCGTCCGAAACGGGTGCAGGTACAGAGTTAATGGCGCGACCCGCCTCAAGATCGTCAAGATGCTGACGAATAACCTTGAGCGGCATATAGTAGTCGCGTTGCATCGTCAAGATATACCGCAGGCGCTCGATGTCGGTTTGAGAGTACTTTCGATACCCAGTATCGGTACGTTTGGGGTGGACCAAACCACGCTCCTCCAAAAAACGAATCTTAGAGGCGCTGATCCCTGGAAAATCAAGATCCAGTTGACTTAAAACCTGTCCTATAGTGCGGCTCTTAATATCTCGGGGGTCACGACTATCTTTGCCACGTTCAGCGCTCTCTACTAGAGCCTCTGCCCGAGCGAGATTGTCATCAATGCGGGAGTTCATAGTATTCCTTTGAGAAATTGTGCTCGTCAAAGCCACGCCGATGCGCAGACCGCCTCGGCGTGCTGCATAGTACCTAATCGGCTTCTTCGCAGACGGCGTTACTTGTTCTTTTGTATTATGAGTGAGTGAGGTTCAGATAATTTATCACAAAATGATAAACACTGAACCTTTGAGTCAATCTTATAGTGTTCCGTCTCAGAATTCCATTAGAAAACCGCTGAATAACGGCATTTTCGATGCCGAAAGATTACAAAACTTTAACTATCAAGTAGTAAAACAATACCAATTCATCCAAAAACCCTTATTTTTCCATGCGACATATAAGTATAGGTATTGATAAATTTTTAGAATTATTTGTATTTATTTTTCGTCACATTTTACAAAATTATCCGGTGATTACCGTCTTTTCGACGGTAATCACCGGATATCTATCCTACGCCTAGGTACCGGTAATTAGTCCAGCTCAGCCTGATAGGCCTCCGCTGAGAGAAGCTTTGCCACATCATCAGCATTTTCAGGACGAAGTTCGATAAGCCAGCCCTCACCGTAAGGATCGGAGTTCACCTGTGCGGGGTCATCAGCCAGCGCCTCATTGACGGCGACAACCTCACCGGCAACTGGTGACAGAAGATCGGATACGGACTTAGTGGACTCAATCTCGCCAAAGCTACCCTCAGCATCGAGGGAGTCACCGACAGAGGGCAGGTCTACATAAACCACGTCACCCAGCGCATCCTGCGCATGATCGGTAATACCGACGCGAACAGTACCTTCAGCCGAAAGGGGGGAAACCCACTCATGATCAGATGTGTACAGAAGTTCTGCGGGAACGTTGCTCATAGCAGCGATTTCCTTTCAGTGTGTTCTTGCTACGCACGGTTCTGTGCGAACCTCTCACGGTGTGGGACACGAGAGGCAATACACAAATTATCTCATAGATACGTAATGTTGAGCACGTTTTTCCGAATCGTGTCATGGGTTCTCAGAAGTAATTTCCGTAAGGTTAAGATGTGCCTCGCAAATTTCACACATTGAAAATCAGACAGAATATAGTGAGATGCCTCGCCTCTACGTATAGCAGAGACGAGGCATCTCATTCTATTTAGCCCAACTCAGGCTAGAACCTCACTTATCGAGAGGAGATAACACTCTCTGAGAAGGGGTTCGGGTTACCGAAGCGGTGTGCGGTAATCGAAACGGCCTGTTCACGCAGGAAGGGGAGCATCTCGATACGACCAGCCTCGGTCACGGGGTGGAAGTTCACAGCAACATCGGGACGACCACCCAAGGCCGTGTACACGGACTTGACGTCATCACCGATGTAACGGATACGAGTACCTTCAAGCGGAGTACCAGCCAGAGCGCGAACCGGAGTCTTAGCGTTAGAAGCCAAGTATGTGCGCCATGCTTCATCGGATTCGACCAGATACTTGATGCCTTTGTTTTCGAGAATACCGCGTACAGCGACCGGCAGATCCTTGCCCACAGACAGAGCCATCGGCGCACCCGCAGCCAAGCCAGCAAGAACCACACGAACAGCATCTGCCACAGAGGCGGATTCGTCAGCACGTACCAGAACCTGAGTGGGAACGTAACGCAGAATGTTACGTTCAACGCCAAGCTTCGAGGGATCGTAGCCGTAACCAAACTCACTCTCCCAAGCCTCAGCATCCGAGGATGCCGAACGGGTCAGGAAGGCGAAATCTTCTGCGGTGCACAAATCGGCATTATCTGCTGTTGCCAGAACTTCACGTACAGCAACTGACTGAGGAACAGCGGTTGCGGTAGCCTCGGTGCGCTCCCAATCGGACAATGCAATAAGGTAGCTGGGACCACCTGCCTTGGTACCAGAACCAACAGTGGATTTCTTCCATCCGCCGAAGGGCTGACGACGAACGATAGCGCCGGTAATACCACGGTTCACATAGACGTTACCTGCCTGCACCTTGGAGAGCCAGAGCTCAAGCTCCTCTGCATCCAGCGAATGCAGACCAGCGGTGAGGCCGTAATCCGGTGCGTTCTGAAGCTCAATAGCTTCTTCCAAAGTATCCGCGGTCATGATGCCCAGGATCGGACCAAAATACTCGGTCATATGGTACTCAGATCCAGGCTTAACACCTTCACGAACACCGGGGCTCCATAGGCGACCGGTATCGTCAAGTTCCTTAGGCTGAATGAGCCAGCGCTCCCCCGGCCCTAGAGTAGTCAAACCACGCAGAAGCTTCTCTTCAGGCTTCTGTGCAACAGGCCCCATCTGAGCTTCAATATCCTGCGGATGTGCCACGTGCAGAGAGTTGACGGAGTCAAGAAGCTGACGACGGAAACGCTCGGACTGTGCGGCAGCGCCTACCAAAATGACGGTAGAACCTGCGGAGCACTTCTGACCTGCGTGTCCAAATGCCGAGTATACAACATCCTTGACAGCAAGATCGATGTCAGCGTTGGGGGTCACGATGATAGAGTTTTTACCAGAGGTCTCACCAAATAGCGGAAGATCATCGCGCCAGGAACGGAAGAGTTCTGCCGTCTCGTAACCACCGGTGAGGATCAGACGATCAACCTCGGGGTGAGAGATCAAAACCTTGCCAGCCTCACGGTCAACAACCTTGACGAGCTTCAGAACATCCTTGGGAACGCCTGCTTTCCACATGATCTCAGCAATCAGAGCACCAGTACGTGCAGTAATAGTTGCAGGCTTGAAGATAACAGCCGAACCTGCAGCCAGACCGGCAAGAACACCACCGGCGGGAATAGCCGTCGGGAAGTTCCACGGCGGAACAACCACAGTCAAATCAACCGACTGCACCTGAGCACCGTCAATCTTTTCTAAGTCTTCAGCAAGCATTGCGTAGTAGTAGGCAAAGTCGATAGCTTCAGAAACCTCGGTATCACCTTGATCCAGAGTCTTGCCAGCCTCAGCAGCCATAACTTCCAGAAGCTCGGCACGGTGCAGGGCGATTTCCTTACCAACGTTACGCAGTACAGCAGCACGCTCAGCGCCGGAGAGACGACCCCAAACCTTACCCGATGCTTCAGCATCAGCAACAAGCTGTTCAGCCTCAGCGACAGAAGTTAGCTCGTTTTCCTTCAAAGTAGCAATACCGATTTGAGTGGTCTTGGAACGCTCAAGGATTGCTCGGCCCCACTCACGGTTGCCAGACAGCGATGGGTCGGTATCGGGTGTGTTCTCAAAACGACCTGCGGGCACGAAGACGTTATCTGCATTCTCAGTCTGACGGTTCTGATGGCGTTTGCCTTCCGGAACCTCATCAGTGACCGAGTTCAGTGAGCGCATAAAGCGGTCTTCTTCGCGCTTGAAGATTTCTTCGTCAGTTGCGAGATCAAAAATACCCGACATGAAGTTTTCGGAAGATGCGTTCTCTTCTAGGCGACGAATCAGGTATGCAATAGCAACGTCGAATTCCTTGGGGTTCACCACGGGCACATACAGAAGCAGGTGTCCCACACGACGGCGAATGATTTCTGCCTGCTGCTCGGCCATGCCGATCAGCATCTCGAACTCCACGCGATCCTTAACGCCACGGTCTTCAGCCAAAAGCAGAGCAAACGCAACGTCAAAGAGGTTGTGCCCGGCAACGCCTAGACGGATGTTCTTTGCGTGCTCGGGACGCAGTGCGTAATCAAGGATGCGCTTGTAGTTGGTGTCTGCAGCCTGCTTGGTGTCCCAGGTGGTGACAGGCCAACCATGCATAACACCTTCCACGATTTCCATGGAGAGGTTGGCACCTTTAACCAGACGAACCTTGATGGAAGAACCACCGTTAGCAACGCGCTCCGCTGCCCACGCCTGCAACCGCTGCATTGCAGCAAGGGTGTCGGGCAGGTATGCCTGAAGCACGATGCCTGCTTCAAGATCCTTCAGATGAGGCTGATCCAGGATCTTAGTAAAGACCTCAATGGTCATATCGAGATCTTTGTACTCTTCCATGTCCAGGTTAATGAACTTCTTGGGGGAAGAGGATGCGGCCAGCTCATACAGCGGAGTCAAACGTCGAACTGCTTCTTCGACAACTTCGTCAAATGCCCAGTGCTGATGAGGACCAGAGACAGCAGATACCTTAATAGAAACATAATCAACGTCGTCACGAGCGAGCAGACGCTTAGTCTCAGAGAGACGATGCTCGGCTTCATTATCACCCAGCACTGCCTCACCCAGCAGGTTAACGTTCAAACGGTTACCACTCTTGGTAAGTTCTGCGATGGCATCTCCCAGTTTCTCTTCGGAAGCATCGACGATCAGGTGACCTACCATTTCGCGCAATACGCGACGCGCCACAGGAACGGTAGGCCACGACATCTTACCGGCCAGCTTACCGCCGAAGCCAACGGCGGACTTCATGTACCACGGCAAGAAGGAAGGAGCTAGACCAGAAATACGAGATAGGTTACGACCCGAAACGTTGTCGTCCTCAGGGCGAATGACGCCATCGACAAATCCAACGGTAAAGGGCAGACCCTTTGGGTCTTTCAAAACACCAGCCAGTTGCTTGGCAGCATAAGTTGGCTTAATGGACTGAGACTCAGTCACCCATTGACGAACGAGTGCACGAGCGTCCTGAGCCAATTTCTGGTAATGCTCAGATGCGAAAGGATGCGTCATCCTTGACTCCTAACTAACTACGGTGTGCTATAAGCACACGAAGCGTATTGATGTCTCTATTTCACCACAAAAGGGTATTGAATACCTCATTAGAAAAACTGAATGTTTTTGCCAATAATATTTTAGAATATCTAAATATTTTTGACGGCCGCAAATCCCCACTAAGCCCCATGAAATAGGCGGAAGGGCCTGAGCGCACTACAAGCCAAACAACTACCATCCAACCCCACCTCATCCAACATTCAACAAGCACTTTAAACCTTAAAGATTTACGGCTTTAAACCAGACTTGTTTGCAATCAAAATACAGTACTTAGTACTGGACAAAACGAACAGAGTTCATTTATTACAAGAGAATGACATCCCAAAATGTTTATGAAAACTTTATCGTTGCGTCCGTCGTTTCTGCGACACAGAAAGTACCTATTTCGATACCATGAAGAAAAGCTTAAGGTGGTTTAAGATACCGCATCAGGCAGCCTAGTACTCCACAAAACGAGGGACAGCAAGACCGATGCGAACAGCGCACACTTACTCCACTAAACCAACCACGACCGCGCTAATTTAAGGAGACTTTATGTCTGTATCTGATATCCGGCGTATGCAAATGCTTCTGGAGATTCACGAACGCGGCACCATTATCGCTGCTGCGGATGCTCTCAGCTTGACCCCATCTGCTGTGTCACAGCAAATTGCAAACCTCGAAAAAGATACAGGTACAGCATTATTACAACGTGTTGGGCGGCGCGTTCAGCTCACGAACGCCGGTCTTGTCATGGTCGATAGTGCTCGTACTATATTGCGCGAGATAGACCGCATGCAGACAGCAGTAGCAAACCTTGCAGGAGAACCAGCAGGAACCGTGCGCTTGGCGATCTTCCAATCCGCTTCCTTTGCACTTCTGCCCCGCGCTATCAAATACCTCGAAGAACATGCACCGCGTCTAATTCTGCACGTTCTACAGATCGACCCAGAGACGGGAACTTCACTCACTCGAAGCCGCGAGTACGACATGGTTCTTTCAGAGGCTTATCCGCACCATCCTATCCCCGAGTATCCAGACCTGCACTCTGAGCTTTTGGTAGAGGATCCCCTGAGTCTTATCGTTCCTGAAGATTCCAGCATCAAATCTCTCAAAGAAGCCAATGAATTGCCTTGGGTTCTTGAGATGGAGCAGAATACATCGCGCCAATGGGCTATCAATCAGTGCCGCACTGTAGGGTTCGAACCAGATATTCGGTACAGCGCAAACGACATGATCACTAATGCAAACTTGGTGCGTTCAGGATGCGCAACCACTATAGTGCCAGGATTCGTACTCTCAAGCCTATCTAACACAAAGGGTATTCGCACAGTAGATCTTCCGGGTAAGCCTTCACGCAAGATCTTTACCGCAGTGCGCACAGAGTCCGCGAAGAATCCGGCCCTAGTAATGGTTCGTGATGCGCTTCAGCATGCCGTTAAAGAAGCATTCGGCTCATAACAAGAATTCTTTAACACTATTTCTCCATCACGGCTCGGGCGAGTTTTTCGTCGAGCACCAGGTCTGTAATAGCGCCCGTACGCAGCGCTCCTCTTAGCGCTGCCGCACGGTGCGTTCCGGAGGCTACGCATATACGACGAGGAATGCGGGAAAGCTCTTGAGGGCTGGGGCCGGATGCCCGACGGTTAATCTCAAGGTCATTCCAGCTTCCGTCCTCCCGCAGAAGCACCGTACATATATCGCCAACCACTCCCTGCTCACGCAGTAAGCGCTGTTCTGTCACATCAAAGTACCCACCCGAGTACACATGAGAGGGAATAGCCCCTCCGAAAGCACCAATACCGAAAACTGCTACATCGACCCGGCTTTGCACCTGCAGTGTTGCTTGGATGCTCCGCTCGCGCCACATCGCAGCTTTGGTATCGGCAAAGTCAAAGAATGCGGGTACCGGAAAATGAATCATGTAAGCATCGTAGGCGCTTACCATGCGTCCCAGTAGCGTGCCTAAATATGGTATTCCAGAATGATGCGCATTCCCTGCCCCGTTTAATTGCACCACGCTCACCCCCTCTAGTGGTCGTTTAGGCAGATGCCGCGAAACCTCTGTGAGAGTTGCACCCCAGGCCACCCCGATGCTTGTGCCGTTATCGACTAGCGAATCAAGAAGTTGCGCGGCAGAACGCGCAACCTGGCTCATCCTAGCGATTGGGGTAGCGTCCTGCTTGGTATTCACAAGAGTAACGCGAACTTTGTACCGCTCCCCCAACCGTTTTTCGAGCTCATGTCGGGTTCTATACGAGTCGTCGAGGCGAATCTGCACCATGCCTGTCTCGCGCGCATTTTTGAGTAAACGCGAGATAGTTGCGCGTGAAACTCCTAGGCGGGATGCAATAGTATCCATTGTGAGATTCTGGATGTAATACAGCTGCGCGACCTCATAGGTTTGGCTGAGTCGTTCGTTCATTCGTTCCTAACCTTAAGTGAAAATCCGTTCACTCCACTTGGTAATTATTTCACCACTAGGTTTTACTTGAGAGCAATACGTCCTCGGTTCGGCATATAGTCCGGCCTCCATACTCACAAGAAGAAAGATACCTATGAGCTCTCAACAATTTGCGCAACTCTCGCACCTAACAACAGATTCCCGTGCACGTGCCCTAGCTGAGATGAGCAGCGGTACTGAACTTGATGTTCTGGTAATTGGCGGCGGCATTACTGGTGCCGGTATTGCCCTTGATGCGGCGACTCGCGGCCTACGTACGGGTATTGTGGAGGCCGGAGACTGGGCTGCGGGCACCAGCGCTTGGTCCTCAAAACTTATTCACGGTGGCCTACGTTACCTCTATAACCTAGATTTCAAACTCGTAACCGAGGCTCTCAAGGAACGCGGTCTGTTACTCGAAAAAATTGCACCTCACCTTGTACACGCGCAGCCCTTTTTGTGGCCATTGAAGACACCGGTCATTGAGCGCTCCTATTCCGCTATCGGTATTGGCATGTACGATGCTCTCGCATACTTCGGTTCGCGTGGCAAAAAGGGAGTTCCTTCGCAGCGTCACTTTACAAAAAAGGGCACCAAAACAGTCTTCCCAGATATCAAAGACTCCGCTTTTACCGGCGCTATTCAGTTCTACGATGCCCGTGTAGATGATGCCCGCCTGGTCGTTGATGTTGTTCGCACCGCCAGCGGTTATGGTGCCCTGGCTGCCTCACGTACCCAGGTGGTGGGTATTGATAAAGACACCTCTGGCAAGGTGGTAGGTGCGCGACTGGCAGATCTTGAAAGCGGACAGGAACTCACGGTCAAAGCCAAGCACATTATTAACGCCACCGGGGTCTGGACCGAAGAATCCGAATCTCTGGCAAACCCGGATGCCGGTCTTGAAGTACTCGCTTCTAAGGGTATTCACATTGTCGTGCCGCGTGATCGTATCCAGGCTACCAGCGGTATTTTCACGAAAACCGAAAAATCAGTGCTTTTCATTATTCCGTGGCAACGCTATTGGATTATTGGCACGACCGACACACCATATACCGAGGACCGCGAGCGCCCCGTGGCAACACGCCAGGATATTGATTACGTGCTGGAACAAGCGAACAAACTGATTGCTAACCCGTTGACCCACGACGACATCATCGGTACCTATTCGGGGCTGCGCCCCCTCTTGCAGCCGAAGGTTAAAGGTGATGGTGCACAGTCCACCAAGGTGTCTCGTGAGCATACTGTTACGGAAGTTTCCCCCGGTATGAGTGCCATTGCTGGCGGCAAACTGACTACCTACCGCGTAATGGCGGCGGATGCGGTTGATTTTGCACTCGGTGATCGTGCTCAGGAACGTCCGTCGGTGACAGAGACTATCGCGCTGGTAGGCGCCGAGGGATATCGCGCTATTGAGGCGGGCCGTGGCCGTTACGCGCAACGCTATGGTTGGGATGAAGACCGTATTACCCATCTGCTGGAACGCTATGGCGCGCAGATTGAAGATCTTGGTGCGCTTATTGATGCTGATCCGGATCTTGGCGAACCTCTTAAACATGCACCGCAGTTCTTACGCGCCGATGTCGTGTTCGCTCTTCGCTACGAAGGGGCCCTGCACCTCGAGGATGTACTGGTTCGCCGCGTGCGTCTAGACCTTGAACAGCGTGATCGCGGGTTGGCTGCGGCCCCTGAGATCCTTGAGATTATGCGATCCGAACTCAACTGGGATGATGCGAAGGTCGCGCGCGAACTTGCACTCTACACCGAACGGGTAAAAGCTATTCGCGAGGCAGAGTCCACTTCTACCGATGCTGAGGCGTCTGCCAAGATTGTGGCTGTAGACCCGGTGGCTCCCCGCAGGAAACTCAGCGTGCAACATCACTAAAACTTGTGCGAAGCTCAGAGTTTCGCTCAATACAGCCGCAGGATACGGCCTTTATCGTTGCCGTATCCTGCATGGTATGCCTGTTTGATTTAGTATTTTTCCAGCAGGCACACCACCCATAATTTTGGAATCCTACGATATGTTGTATTCCGTGGGATTCCTCTACCTCACAAACGCACCGTCATAGCGCATCCGCAATGGCGCGACCGGGCTACACTGTAACGTGCCTTAGGGCGGATGTCTTGTACGGCGACGAAAGGAAAAATATGTCTCTCTTGGCTGCAACCATTCCCGTACAGGCGGTAAGCCTGCTGGTGGGAGATAATGGTGTTGCTACCCATCTTGGGCTTTTTGCTTCCGAGCTCTTTGGAACGTTCATTTTGATTCTTCTGGGCGCTGGCGTGGTCGCCGGTGTCTCACTCCCCAAATCATATGCGAAGGACGCCGGATGGGTTGTCATTACTTTTGCTTGGGGGTTTGCGGTTTTTGCGGCCGTTTATCTTTCTGGACCTTCGGGTGCGCATCTTAACCCGGCGGTTACCCTTGGTTTAGCGGCGGCCGGTAAAGATTTGGCTAAGGGTGTTCCAGCAACTCCAGAAAACATTGTGATCTATATTGTGGCGCAGATTCTTGGGGCTTTCCTAGGTGCTGTTGCCGCGTTCTTAGCCTATAAGAAGCACTTTGATGAAGAGCCCGGTAATCGTCTGGGTATCTTTGCGACCGGTCCCGCGATCAAGTCTTATGGCTGGAACCTGGTGACGGAGATTCTGGGTACCTTCGTACTTGTTGGCTGGGTCGTTGCCTCCGGGCAGACTCCCTCCGGCTTGGGTCCGTTGGCTGTGGCACTTATTGTGGTAGCTGTCGGTATGAGTCTAGGTGGACCTACTGGGTACGCTATCAACCCTGCGCGTGATCTTGGCCCTCGTATGGCCCATGCTGTTCTGCCTATTCGCGGTAAGGGCGGCTCGAACTGGGCATATTCCTGGGTTCCGATTCTGGGCCCCATCATCGGTGGCGTATTGGCTGGCTTGAGTGTGCCTGCAGTCTTGGGATTCTAGAAACCACTACACAGGTTAAAGATATTTTGGTGAGTGGGCATAACCCATTATTCCTTGTTATGGCGCGGTCATGCGCCCCCAACCATTTAAGTGAGGTTACTCATGACTACTTCCTTGCATTCGGCAACTTTGGATGTTGAACGTAAATACATTATGTCTATCGACCAGGGCACCACCAGTTCCCGAGCTATCCTTTTCGATAAGGCGGGCAAGATCGTTTCTGTGGGTCAGCTTGAGCACGAGCAGATTTTCCCCAAGGCAGGCTGGGTTGAGCACAACCCCGTTGAGATTTGGGATAACGTGCGTAAAGCCGTTGCAATGGCGATGGCAAACGGTGAGGTAAACCATCACGAGATTGCTGCAGTGGGCATCACCAATCAGCGTGAGACCACAGTGGTGTGGGATAAAAACACTGGTGAGCCGGTCTATAACGCAATTGTCTGGCAGGATACCCGCACCCAAGAGATTGTCGATGAACTTGCTGGCGATGACGGTGTGGGTAAGTACCATGACATCGTGGGCTTGAATCTCTCAACCTATTTCTCAGGGCCCAAGATTAAGTGGATTCTTGATAACGTTCCCGGCGCTCGTGAACGTGCCGAACGCGGTGATCTACTTTTTGGCAACACCGACAGCTGGGTGGTGTGGAACCTGACCGGCGGCGTTGATGGCGGTGTACATGTAACCGACGTTACGAATGCATCCCGCACTTTACTCATGAACATTCGTACTCTTGAGTGGGATCCGCAGATCGCTGCAGATATGGGCATTCCCATGAGTATGCTCCCCGAAATCAAGTCTTCATCTGAGGTCTACGGCTATGGTCGCCCCACCGGTCTGATGCGCGGCACACCCATTGCCGGTATTCTTGGCGATCAGCAGGCGGCAACCTTCGGACAGGCTTGCTTTGAGAAGGGCATGGCGAAGAACACCTACGGCACCGGTAACTTCATGCTGATGAACACCGGAAATGAGCCTGTGTTCTCAGATAACGGTCTTCTGACGACCGTGGCGTATAAGATTGGGGAAGCTGACCCCGTTTATGCCCTAGAGGGTTCGGTCGCGATGAGCGGTTCGCTAATTCAGTGGCTCCGCGATAACCTGGGCATGCTCACCAACGCCTCTGATTCCGAAGCACTAGCAACCTCGGTTGAGGATTCGGGCGGTTGCTATGTGGTTCCTGCATTCTCGGGCCTGTTTGCACCGCACTGGCGTTCAGATGCGCGCGGCGTGATCGTGGGCTTAACCCGCTATGTAAACAAGGCCCATATTGTGCGCGCGGCGTTGGAGGCAACCGCTTTCCAGACCCGCGAGGTGTTGGACGCGATGAACGCCGATTCCGGTGTGAAGCTTTCCGAGCTGCGTGTGGATGGCGGTATGACCGCAAACGAGTTCCTGATGCAGTTCCAGGCAGATATTCTGGGGGTTCCGGTGATCCGTCCGAAGGTTATTGAGACTACTGCGTTGGGTGCCGCCTACGCAGCCGGTATTGCGGTCGGTTTCTGGGACGGCGAGAAAGACGTTGTCGAAAACTGGGCTGAGGATAAGCGGTGGCTGCCTGCCATGGAGCAGTCCGAGGTAGACCGCCAGTACCGCCTCTGGAAGAAGGCCGTGGCCCGTACCCTCGACTGGGTGGATGAGGACGTACCGACTTCCTAAGAATTTTCTTCGTACATAAAGCCCGCACTCTTTTGCGTAAAACGCACAGCACCGCTGTTCGAGATATGCAAAAGAGTGCGGGCTTTATATTCTTACTGTATCCTGTACATTTTGCCGCATATCGTACGCTTCTACCCTACGAAATTGCAGGAAAATGTACGGGGTAATTACAGCACGTGTCTATATCAGGTATGAGAAGAACCCTAGTTACCAGCAATAGCAGGCCAATAGGTTTGCCATCCTCCCGCGGTTCGGGCCGCTTTGCCTGCTTGGACGATTAACCCATGTAACAGTGCATACTCTTCAACGCTCAATACTTCAGAACGGATGCGTTCATCGCACGCTTTACGTGCTTGCGCATAGGTGGTGTAATCTCCCCATCCAGCCGCTGCGAGAAGCCTGCGCGCATAAGCATCGTAAATAAACACACCTCGGTGGTAGGCATACAGCAAAATATCGTCAGCGGTTTCCTCACCTACGCCCTTCACCCCGAGCAACGATGCTCTCAACTGTGCATCACCCATGGATTCAGCAAGGGTATCAGTAGTGAGGAACCAATCGGTGACGGTTTGCAGATAGACGGTTTTAGTGCGCCAATATCCTGAGGGTCGGATCGCGTCTTGCACCACAGCCGAATCAGCTGCAGCAAGTGTTTCAGGAGTGAGGAGGTTGAGGGTACGCAGGTTTGCCAATGCGGTTTCGGTGTTCGTCCACGTGGTATTTTGCACCAATACTGCGCCTACCAGGATCTCGAACTTTGTTTCGGCTGGCCACCACACACCCACATCAGGAATCGCGCGCTGGAGCACCGTCATCATCTGGCGCATCGATTCCATAACAGACCCTTCCAATAGATTTTCGCGTAACCCATGGTGCATCTGAAATCATAAAAGAGTTCAATTTCAGCACCTTCACACTTGATATGGATTGAAAACCAGCAATCTCTATTCGGAATCTGAGCTCTCTCTTCTTACAGCGTTGGCAGACTACGCCGTCGAGTAGTTGGGCGACCCAAGACAAGATAAATGCTATTCGAATTTTAAGAGACAACTCTAGCCATCCAAGTACGAAGCATAGGAATCTCGTTCGGGGCAACCGTTGCGATAATGCGTTCACAATCTGCACTAGTTAAAGCTAAATAATCTTCTGGGACATGATATGCATCTCTGAGTTCTCCTGCATACACACCTGGGAAACCACCGCCCATCAGAAAAGGTGGCCCATTATCACCAATAAGCACGTGATCAGGATCAGTGTCTAACATGGTCAACGCACGGTCATAGAACTCATACCCACCAATAACAACGGTCTCTTGGCTGGTCTCAAACTGTATATCTATATAATAAACCGGGGCAAAAAATAGCCGCTTGTGTTTACGAGCATCAGGACTGATACTCACGCGCATCGTCGAAAGCGGGAGAACCAGCACGCTCTGAGAATAGTCTCTGGCTTCCTGCTCGCTAGAAAAACGTATGGGCATCTACGCACTCCCTTCAGCACTGCGCATGTCTAGGGTATCAAACCTATCGAAAAAGCAGTCAGCGTCTCAGATGATTAGGTGATACGCCTAGAAGGATAGAAATATCCCGTACACTTTGCCGCATCTTCGTAGGGTAAAAGCGTACGATATGCAGGAAAGTGTACGGGATACGAGTCTATCATCGCAGGATTCGCAGGGTTAACTAGAGATGCCCTCAGGTTCTTCAAGCATCTCTGCACGTAGTTTTGCATCACGTTTACGCACGCGACGAGCATTGTATTTATGCCCTACGGGGTAGAAAAAATAAAGTCCCACAAGAATAAAGAGAGAAATCATCATAATACTCGTGAATATTCCAGAGAAAACTCCGGCGCTCCCCTTTTCTGCAATATCTTTTGCAATATTGTTCATGACCGATCCTGGCAGAGTCATTCCGCACAGAACGTAAAGACAAAATTGCCACCATTGGTAACGCACAAAATTTCTACGGAGAGCATAGGTAACAGCGGATTGCAATTCGGTATATCGCATTCTGAGGTTTTGCGGTGCCCGCTGAATATCCTGAATGCGCCTTAGTGCCTTGGACGCTTCAAGAGCGGCTTCGTAGGAAACGAAAACCGGCTTACCCTCAAGCTCAATTGCGTGTGCCTCAGCAGCGCGCAAAAACAGGCTGGTCTGCGCATCAGCCAGAGAGGAATCGTCCTGTCCCTGCCGTCGCTTATGCGCGCTAACCGTCATGTTCTCAGCGGTATCGAATAACTTTGCGCGAGCCGATACATAGTTAGGTTCTAAGGGGTTCAACTCAATGAGTTCCCCATAACGATCGATCGCAGTTGCAATATGTCCCAGATCGACGGCAATAGCTGCTTCAAGTTCTAGAGCTTCCTCGTAGGTTACGGGAAACCCGGAATTGTATGCCAATCGTCGACGTGCTTGGATAACATTAAAATATGCGGTATTAAGTTCCCCTCTATACCGTTGAGCGCAAGCTAGTCCATATAAACCTACCGGGTCTTCAGGTGCTAAAACGTTGAGTTTTTGCGCAGCGAAATAAAGATTTATGTCATCACTATCATCAAGATAGTCAAGAACTAAATTACGCCAGTAATCTAGGTTTGGCACCGAATGTACGGTATGCGCGCCCACAGTTTTTTGCGGGTAAGTCAAGGAAGTCATCTTTGGGTCCCGAACATATAAGTGAAAGAGTGAGTATGTAAGTTTTATTTTACCCAAAATAACTAAAAAATTTAAAAACAACTATGTATTTTATATCATATTTTTATATAATAATATGCAATGTAAAGTTTTTCTACGTCATGTTTTCGCGGCAGAGTTTATGATTAAGGAAGTAAAAACACAAAGGAGCTGTCATGAGCGAGAAGAAACTTAAAGCACCACAAGAACTCATTAACAACACAGCAAAACGCTGGCACAGCCTCATCGACAGCCCAGTAGGACGCCTTTATCTTGCAGCAAGCACCAAAGCTCTTACCGGGCTTTGGTATGAGGAACAGACACATTTTCCTATACCAGACGAGCTCGGTGAGTTTATTCCAGACCCCTCGGCAATCGCTGCAAACAGCGAGCCAGCGCCTGCAGCGAGCATCCTTAAGCACACCACTCGCGAACTGCAGGAGTATTTCGCCGGCAAACGTACAACCTTCACAATTCCTTTAGCGCCTGAGGGAACAGATTTTCAGCTCATGGTATGGGAATATTTATGTTCAGTCCCCTACGGATACACCACAACCTACGGAACCATCTCACATGCCGTGGGGCCAGGCGCACCCGCACAGGCGGTCGGACAAGCTGTTGGGCACAATAAAATTTCAATCATCATCCCTTGCCATCGCGTTTTGGGGTCTAATGGCAAGCTCACCGGCTACGCAGGCGGGCTCGACCGCAAACAATTCCTTCTCGACCTCGAAGAACCTGCAGAAATTCGCGAGGGTCGACTCTTTTAGGCTCTCGACTATTTTATCGAAATAATATTCTATATTTGCCTTCCAACTGAATCTCTATATACTATACTAGTATATATTTACGATATTAGGAGGTGGCCATGTCGTCAGATGATTCTGCGAACGCTGTCGCTTCTGGCAAAGTCGAAACGAGCGCAGACCGAAAATATCCTGCTTGGGTACGTCATGATCTTGAACGCGACTACTACGATAAGGAGTGGGGCATACCTATCACCCATGAAACCGGGGTGCTTGAACGGGTTTGTCTCGAAGGGTTTCAGGCCGGTCTTTCATGGTATACGGTCTTAGTCAAAAGGCCAGTGTTTCGGGAAGTCTTTGCCAACTTTCTTCCTGAAAAGCTTGCAGCATTTACAGACGATGATGTTGAACGATTGCTCCACGATAAACGTATCATTCGGAATAACCTCAAGATTCGTGCCACTATCTCAAATGCGCGCCTAACTCTTGACCTACGCGAGCGTGCAGCTGCTGGAGACGAGTCATTAGCAGGATTTTACCTCCCAAACGGGTTATGGGTTGAACCTGGTTTACCCGCTTTTATCTGGTCTTTCCTTCCCGAAAGCACTATTACTCCGAAAACTCTTGAGGAGGTTCCTACGCAAAATGATGTCTCTGCAGCTATGTCGAAAGCATTCAAGAAGCTCGGAGGCAAATTTTTGGGTCCAACCAGCTGTTACGCCTTAATGAGTGCCGTTGGTATGGTGGATGCGCACCTACTGGACTCACACCGGCGTGGATCATCAGGATTATTCACTCCCGAAGGAGAACTGCGCCGGGGCTCATAGATATAAAGGGTTTTGGTTAAAACGAAGAGATTCCTGCCTCGCCTGCTGAAAGGCGAAAGCAGAAACCTCTACTGTGTGGCTAGTTGGGTCTTGTTTTTAAAGCCCTGCGTTATGACACCATCGTGAAAAGCAATATGAGAGATAGGATTGGCGGCACACACTGGATAAGCGCAGGTTTACGCTTATCCGGTGAGGTCGAGAAGAGATAAATTCCCGCGACGGCCATCGAACCTAGACCGGCAAACATGAGGGCGATGCCAACTTGAGGCAGACCACCAACCCAGAACGCTAACAGGCCGGTTGCTGCAATCCAGGCCAGCATGAGATTGTAGAGCCCTTGATTTGCAGCCATTTCTTTGGAGGCTTCGGCAAATTCTTCCGTGGTACCGAAGGTATTCCGACCCCGAGGTTTAGTCCACAGGAAAGTCTCAAGAATCCAGATATACACATGAATAGCGATGGACACGAATGCGAAGACCGTGACGACGCTTGCCAAGGTAGACATTGTTATTTCCTCTTTCTCGAAGGTAGTTCGGTAAATCAAGCACCAATTTTACTATCTCATCGTCATAATCCGTAAGACAGCCAAGGCTCAAGGATAAACAAGAGGAACCTCCTCCCACCTACATACAAAATACGCCAGCTCATACCTCGTTCGAGGCACAAGACTGGCGCATTCGGGGGGGGTATGTGCTAGTGGACGACGAGCGACAGCAGGTATACCCACACGCAGGTCAGCCCCAACAAAATGGCGCTGTACTTGATCGCCATTGAGGTGATCTTCGACTCCTGCCCGGAGCTTTCCACAGCAGCGGCCGCAATAGCTATAGACTGCGGCGAAACGATCTTCGCCATCACGCCGCCTGCGGTATTTGATGCCACCAGCAGGGTGGGGTTCACGCCAATCTGGTGCGCGGTGGTCGATTGCAGACCCGCGAAGAGAATATTGTTGTTAACCACAGACCCGGTCACAAAAACGCCGATCCAGCCGATAATCGGCGAGAAGAGCGGGAAGAATGTACCCACCGTCGCAACGGCCAGTGCGATGGAAGAGATCATACCTGCATAGTTCATCACGTTAGCAACTGACATCACGAGGCAAATCATAATGATGGGCGTCTGCAGCTGTTTCCAAGCACCGCCCAGCTCTTCGAAAGCGGCCTTCCAGCTGATGGAGGAGAACAGCACGGTAATAATAACAGCCACAAGGATCGCGGTACCCGAGGCTCCCAGAATATTCCAGGTGAAGACGGCTTTCACAGGGGTCGGGTTTTTAGCGATAGGAGCCACCTGCTCGATCGCCCCATGAATACCAGGAACATTGACAAGGATATTAGTGAAACCTAGGGGACCATCGCTCTCCCCTGCTTTAGCTGCTTTAGCGAATACCGGTTTTAGGACCGTAGACCAGAGCAGAATTGCGACGGACAGGTAGATGAATGGGCTCCAAGCCTTGAATATTTCACCGGAGGTATGCTTGGTCTCGCCTTGTGCTTGCACTTCCTCCAGGGAGGGAGCAGTAGGCTCACGGAAAATATGCTTGGGTTGCCATGCGCGCATGATGAGAGCCAAAACGATCAATGATAGAAGCGGCGGAATAATATCAACCAGCTCAGGGTTTCCCAAGGTCAGTAGCAGCAGGGATTGTCCGCCAGAGTAAACGGCACCAACGATCAGAGCCACCAAGCCGGTTTCGCGTAACCCGCGTATCCCGTCTTGGATAACGACCATGAGCACTGGGATAAGCATCGCAAAAATCTGCAACACAGGAACCATATTTGCCGATAATTCGGCCAGAGGAATACTGCCTTTCTCGGCGCCGGTGCTGACCGGAATACCGATAGCACCGTATGCACCGGATGAAACGTTAGCAACCAGCGCGAACATTGCGGCCTTGAGCGGGTTAAACCCGAGGCTGACCAGCAAAGCCGCACAAATTGCGATCGGAATACCGAACCCTGCCGCGCCTTCGAGAAATCCACCGAAACAGAATGCGATCAGCAGCATCTGGATACGCTGGTCAGTGGAGATGGCCGAGATAGAGGAGCGAACAATGTCGAAGTGACCGGAACGCACTGTAATGCGGTATAGCCACACCGCCATGAGCACGATCCAGCCGATAGGCCATAGACCAGCCAAGAAACCATAAAGGATTGAGCCCGCTCCAGCGCCTACTGGCAGCCCAAATACGAAGATTCCGATACCGAGTGCGAGTGCGAGAGAAATAATCGCCGCTTTGATACCGCTGAGTTTGAGAATGGTTAGTCCAAGGAGGAAGAAGACAATGGGGATTACCGCTACTAGTGCTGAGAGCATAGTGGAATTGAGCGGGTCATATACCTGCTGCCACATGGTTTTTCCTTTCCGCGACATACGCGGTTCTTAGTGGTCACTGCGTACCGCTAATGTGGATTAACGTGGGTTCATGAACTTTTACCCAAGATCCACGGTTGCGATTCTGTGGTTTTTGGCTATGAAAGCCAGTGTGTGCGGATGTTGCTTCCACACTGCGCTACCAATACCTCTTTGTAGTGTCAAGGAATTTACCTTGGCAGACCAGCTGTAGACACCTCATCCACTCCAAAATATACCACTATCGACAGAATAATTCGCAAGTATTCCCACTCAAAGACAGGAACATCATAGTTGTACTTTCACCTAAAGCGTATTCTTGCCTAGTGAAAGCCATAATATGCAAAGCATACGAATCGAGACAAAAAACGATATTGATTCGCGAAATAATCTATCCAAGGAGGAGCTTGCAGCGACATCGCCCTCACAGATCTAAAGAATGTTCAGATGCGGTAAAAAAATACGAGAGTAGCAGCTCAATAACCAAGACGGGGATTACCCGTACCACGGCAGAGCTTAACAAAAAACGGCGTTGTAGACAGAAAACAGCGATATACGATAAATCCAATATAAAAACGCTCCAATCGATAGTTTTACCGATTAGAGCGTCTTCTACGTCGGGTTGACAGGATTTGAACCTGCGACCCCTTGACCCCCAGTCAAGTGCGCTACCAAGCTGCGCCACAACCCGATGTACATCACACTATTATGTACCGTGTTTCCAGGAAATCCCTGCGAACACTCGAATAACTATACCCCAGGTTCTCACCCCGTGCAACTTAGAAAACGCGAAAATACTGGATTTTTCGCTGCCGCTCAATATATATTCCACGCAGACGACTAAGGGAACTTTGAGAACATAGCGTCTCTTCAGAATGCTTGGATTCCTGCCAAAGCCCTGCTTGCATATGGGCTACTGCGATGACAGTGTTAAAACACACTGACTCTTCACAGACGCTACAGACTTTTAGAGAGGGCATCATGAAAAACCTCATTATTTTCGATCATCCCTACACTGCCGAGGCTTGGCGTAATATCCCCCATCAGCGGTCTTTTTGCGCTGCCCTGTGCAAGAATATAACCGATAAACTTGAGGCACGCGGCGACGAGGTCGATCTTCTTGATCTACATGCCGATGGTTTCGACCCGGTCATGCGAGCAGAAGATCTTGCTAACTGGCGTCGTGGTAATCCCATCACTAACCAGATAGCGGACTATCAGGCGCGTGTAAAATCCGCAGATCGCTTGATCTTTATCTTCCCTATCTGGTGGGATTCTATGCCCGCTATGACCAAGGGCTTTATCGATAAAGTCTACGCCAAAGATCTGCTGTACACACAGCCCAGCGAATACCGGCTTGTTACTACGCTGAATCACGATACCGAAATCGTTCTTGTAACCCCGCTCGGTATGCCCTTGCCCATATACAAATACATCATGCGAGCGCCCGCCGTCAGAATTTTCAAACAGAGTATTTTCCGGAAGACCGGGATCAAAAATTTCCGCTGGCTTCCTTATGCGCGGGTAGACAAAATGACAGCTGAACAACGCGCCCAGTTACTCGCAAACGTACCTTTTTAGATGAGCGCGACGAATTAGCCAAGGGAAGCATAAGCACCCCACCAAAGATATAAAGGGTGGGGTAGTTATGCTCGTTCACGTTTGGGTAGCACGTTAGCGTTTGCGTGAGCCTTTGCCACCCTTTTTCGCTTTGCCTCCCTGACGATCCCCGAGGGAGCGACGTTCGCGTACGCGCATCGAAATTTCGATCGGCGTACCTGTGAACTCAAAGGTTTCACGCAGGCGACGCGTGATAAAACGCCGATATCCCGGGTCTAAGAACCCGGTTGTAAAGAGCACAAACTTCGGCGGGCGTGAAGACACCTGTGTACCGAACAGAATGCGCGGCTGCTTACCACCACGCAGCGGATGGGGATGCGCCGCCGCCAATTCGCCTAAGAAAGCGTTCAGTCGCCCGGTTGGAATACGCGAATCCCAGGATTCCAGCGAGCGTTCCAGGGCGGGAACCAGCTTATCTTTATGCCAGCCGGTTTTTGCCGAGATATTCACGCGCGGAGCCCATTTCACATGTGCCAGGTCGCGGTCAATTTCGCGTTCGAGCATATCGCGGCGTTCCTCATCGAGGGTATCCCATTTGTTGAAAGCCAGCACCATGGCGCGACCGGAGTCGATCGTGGTCTGAATGATGCGCACATCCTGCTCGCTCAGCGGTTCAGAAACATCCAGAAGTACGACTGCTACTTCGGAGCGTTCCAGGGCTGTCTGAGTGCGAAGTGAGGAATAAAATTCGGCGCCTTTCGCCATATGCTGGCGACGGCGAATGCCCGCCGTATCGATGAATCGCCACGGGTAGCCGCCCAACTCAATAACCTCATCAATAGGGTCGCGTGTAGTACCCGCGAGATCGTTCACGACGGCACGTTCGGAACCCGCTAGTTTGTTCAGCAGCGAGGATTTGCCCACATTGGGGCGACCGATAAGTGCCACACGGCGCGGTCCGCCCGGTGCCTCCGGCTGCGCATACTGGGAGTGCTCGGGCATAACCTCTAGAAGCTCGTCGAGGGCATCCGCCAGGCCACGACCGTGCAAACCCGAAACAGGGAAGGGCTGTCCCATACCCAGCGACCACAGGCTGTAGATTTCCGGTTCCAGGTGGGAATCATCGATCTTATTTGCCATCAGAATGATAGGCTTCTTGACACGGCGAAGCATACGCACGATCTGTTCGTCTGAGGCGGTAATTCCCACGCGTGCGTCCACAACGAGGATGACAACATCGGCCTGCTCAACCGCAATCTCTGCCTGATCCGCTACCTGCGCGTCAATACCACGAGCATCGGACTCCCAGCCGCCGGTATCGACGAGGGTAAAGCGTTTGCCAACCCATTCGGCTTTATAGGAGACGCGGTCGCGAGTCACGCCCGGCTTATCTTCTACCACGGCTTCCCGACGCCCCAGAATGCGGTTAATAATGGTGGATTTTCCCACGTTGGGGCGCCCCACGATAGCTACTACAGGATCGGCGAATTGTTCGTTTTCTTCGTCAAAGTCGAAGCCCCAAGCACCAAGAAGGGCACGGTCTTCTTCATCAAGGTCATAGTCGTCGAGTCCTTCCAGAAGAGCCTGCGCACGCGCTTCTGCGGTTTCGTCGTCAATATCGGCTAAACGTTCGGTGAGGTCATCTTCTCCGCCGCCTAGGTATTTGTCTTCGTAGTCATCGCGGGTAGCGTCGTTCTCAGCCATGCGCCGTCCTTTCTTCTGCGCGAACGCCAGCTTAAGGCTTGTCCTAGCAGCTTTAATTTCTCACTAGTATGTTCGCTGTCTTTCAAGTATTTTATGCGGTCTCGGTCCCTGCAGAGGCATCCCGTGATGCCTGTCGTTTTGCCTTCACCTGCGCATTAACAGCATTAATAACTGCTGATACGGTCTCGTTAAAATCCAAATCCGAGCTGTCTACCAGGGCTACACCGGGAGCGGCTTCCATAAAATTATTCACTTTAGAATCTTGGGTATCGCGTTCAGAGATCTGCTGCGTAAGGTCGCCGGACTCCCCTGATTTTTCGGTGTTCTCTAGTCCACGGCGTGCCATGCGCACCTCTTCCGATGCGGTTAGCAGTATGCGTGCATCCGCATCCGGTGCCACCACGGTTGTAATATCTCGCCCCTCCGCCACAATACCGTTGACCGCGTGGTTGATCGTCCAGCGTTGTAGCTCGATGAGGTATTCACGAACGGCAGGCACAGAAGCTACGGCAGAGACCGCACCAGAAATTCGTTCAGTGCGGATTTCCTCGCGAATATCGGTGGTGCCCATCAAAATTTCTTCTTCATTGATATTGGTTCCGAAGACGAGCGGCATCTCTCGCACAGCTTTCCCGATAGCGTCTTGGTCAGCAAGATCAATATCGAGTTGAAGTACACGATAGGTTGCGGCACGATACATAGCGCCTGTGTCTAGATACGCTAACCCAAAATGGCGTGCGACTTCTTTTGAGACCGATGATTTTCCAGAACCTGACGGTCCATCGATCGCGATCGTAAGTTTAGGGTTCTCATGCATAACATTACTTTCTGTCTGCGAGGGGTCCCGCATGTTGAGTGTCAAAATAATCTTGAATATCCAGGCTTACGGGGGGGGGTAACTGCTGAAGAACGCCAGCTATTTTACGACTTTCCAGCCTCGTTCCGTGAGCCCGTCTACCAAATAGTCGTGTTTTGCCGGGTTTACCGAGACCTCAGCCATGCCGACGGGCGCGCCCGTGGAGTGCTCCAGCCGCAAATCTTCAAGGTTAACCCCTAAGTCACCAATATCTGCCAGCATCCGGGCCAAAGTTCCGGGCTCATCATCAACCAAAACGGTGAGGGTCGCAAAAGCCGTCGGAACTCCGCCGTGTTTACCGGGGATGCGCGCCACACCGGCGTTGCCTTCGCTCATCAGCTGCGCAAGATCAAGCCTGGCGCCCGATGCCGAAGGATCTTCCAATGTTTCAATCAGACGGTTTAAATCTTCTCGCACACCATAGAGGCTCTTCACGATAGGCGCTGCGTTCGCCGCAAAAATCTGCACCCAGAGTGCGGGGTCGGAAGCAGCGATGCGGACCGTATCGCGAAGCCCTTGCCCCGCTAAACCAAGCGCATATAAGGGAGTTTCCTGCAGCCGAGTCGCTAGCAGGGAACTCATAGCCTGCGGCAGATGTGAAATCAACGCAACCGTTTCGTCGTGTTCTTCAGCGCTAAGAGTCGTCACGAAAGAGCCAAGCTCTACCGCAAGGGCGCGCACTAATCGCACGCACTCGATACGTGCATCGTCATGTTCGCAGATAATCCAGGGACGCGCCTGAAAAAGCTCCCCACGCGCCGCAACCGGGCCGGTCTTTTCACGCCCAGCCATCGGGTGCGAACCAACGTATCGTGAAGCATCAGCATCAGAGGCGAGTACCTGCTCTAAAGGCTGTACTTTAACGGAGGCAATGTCGGTCACGGTAGCGCCCGCATATCCGGGGCTAGGCGCATACTCCCGCAATGCCTGTATGCAAAGCTTTCCGGCTATATCCGGCGGAGAAGCCACAACTACCAGCTGCGGGGCGAAAGACTCACGCTCATCGGGCTCAAGGGTATCGAGCCGGGTTCCTGCCCCAATATCTTCGGCGACGGCTTCAACGGTGGGCGAAATATCCTGCAGATAAACTTCAAGCCCCGCAGCACGCAAACCTAGCCCGATAGATGCGCCCAATAGGCCAGCCCCTACCACGAGGACCGGTCCTTCCAGCATGGGGGTCATAGTTGTTTCTGTCATTACATCTCCACCGAAGCAAGCAGATGCCCAATTTCGACTTTAGAAAGATTACGAACAGTCCCCTGCTTCTGCGATCCGATACGAATGGGGCCCATCTGCACACGAACAAGTTTCTCCACAGGGTACCCCACGGCTTCAAAGAGGCGGCGCACAATACGATTCTTGCCCGAGTGAATGGTCACTTCAATCAGCACATGGCCGGGCGCCGAATCCACAAGTTTAAAAGAGTCCACCCTCGATACGCCGTCTTCAAGGCGAATACCTTTCTTTAGCTCAGCGCCAATACCTGATTCTACTGGACCGCGCACCTGCACCAGATACGTTTTGGGTACCTCATACGAAGGATGTGTTAAACGGTTTGCGAGCTCGCCGTCGTTAGTAAGAAGCAGCAGACCCTCGGTTTCCACGTCTAATCGTCCCACATGGAAAACACGCTCATTCATAGAGTCACGTAGAAAATCTTTAATGCAGGGGCGGCCATCGGGGTCTTCCATCGTGGAAACGACGCCAGCAGGTTTATTGAACGCCATGTAGATGAGCTTCTCGTTAGTCTGCACGGTCATACCATCAACCTGCACAATCACATCGGCAGGATTAACACGCACCCCCAGCTCGGTCACGACCTCACCGTTAACGGTCACTCGTCCTTCCGTGATCATCTCTTCACATACACGACGCGATGCAACACCTGCCTGCGCCATCAATTTTTGCAGGCGTACACCGTCGTGATCATAGAAATCAAAATGATCCACAGGCGCATTACGGGGACGGCGTGGGCGATGTGGCCCAGAGTAGTTATTTACCCTGTATTCACCGCGCTCATGTGGGAAAGCTTCACCGGAACGATAGGGGCGATGCGGCGCCCGCCTATCCCGCTTGGAAGCACCCGCACCGTGGCTACGCGCGGCGCGTGGAGACCCTGATGTACCGGCTTTAGGCTTTCCGCCGCCTGATGAAGTTTTGCCGCTAAATTTACCGCCTCGGGTTGAGGATCTAGCGCCCACGCCATTACGTTTCACGCCAGGTCGAGGTTTCCGCGACCCGGGGTTTTTACCGCGAGAGTTTCCATATGTCATAGTCTTATTCCTTATGTCGTTCGCCTGAAGTTTTCACAAGATTTTGGTGCCCGCCGCTTCCTAGATTTAGTCCGCGGGCGGATAGGTTAGTTACGATTACCGTGTTCAGAGGGGCTGTCAGAGAGCACTGCTGCCTCGGTTTCATCAGGTAAAAGAGGCGCAAGCGCGGGAAGCTCTTCCAGAGAGTTGAGACCTAATTTTGTCAAGAAAAGTTCCGTAGTCTCGTAAAGAACCGCGCCGGTTCCCTCCTCTTTACCGGCCGCGCGCACGAGCTGGCGCTGTAGCAGCTGACGTACCGATGCATCTGCGTTTGTTCCTCGGACTGCGGCTATTGCGGCACGCGTAACCGGCTGCCGGTAAGCGATAACTGCCAGGGTTTCATATGCGCTTTTGCTCAGGGTAGCGCTCTGTGAACGGGTCACAAACCTCGCTACCCAGGGAGCAAAATCGGTGCGAGAATACAACCGCCAGCCACCGGCAACTTGGCGAAGCTCAAAACCACGCGGCTCGTGGGCTGGAGTGTCTTCACCATATTCCGAATCGTCACCGTTATATTCACGATAAAGCTCGTCAAGAGCATGCTCAATACTGCGTTCATTGACAATCAGGGCGGCAGAGAGTTCGCGCACGCTTACAGGAGTATCAGCGACAGCAAGAATAGCTTCAATAGCGCTTTTCACGCCCCCAGGAATAAGCTCAACGCGCGAGAATTCCTCTGCATCAGCGGCAACCGCTCGGGTTACCTTCGCGGGATGCCGAGCATCCGAAGACGTTATATTTTTATCAGAATCGCGCTCAGTCTCGGCTTTGTGTTCCTGGTCAGTAGAAGTCTGCTCGGGTACCGAGGCATTTTCGCGATCAGATTCTTCTCCGGATTCACTGTCTGTCTCAGTATCGGCACTAGGGTCCCAGTAGCCTAGGTTCACCATCGCTAAATCATTCTCGGTGAATTCATCCTCAAATCGGCTCCCCTGCTGCTGCGCGGCTGTCTTACCAGCAGAGTCGAAGGATTCTTCGCTCATGCGGTCTCCTCCCCTGCGTTTTTAACGTTCTCTGAAAAGGTAAGATCATCCGGGCTATCGCGATGTTCTGGGCTGTAGCCCTGCCTTGTATCATGTGCTGAAACTGCCGGTTCAGCAGGAACAAAAGCACGCGCATATTCGGTAGCACGTACCGAAATCTCGGCAAGCGGCGCATCCTGATGTACGTCTACCGCACCCTCTTTATACAGTTCTAAGAGCGCCAAGAAACGCACAACTGCGATGTCAAGTCCCTGAGCATCATGCACCAGTGCCGAAAATGTTACCGATGATACCGTCGGTTTACACGTAAGAAGCGCATCCAGAATATATTGTTCTTCGTGTGCAATCGTTGTTGAGGCGCCGTGAAGATGCTCATTCAGTTCCTCAGCAACATCAGCCGGGTTCGGTTCTAGATTAGTCGAAGGTTTCGGGGCAAATGCTTGCGCTGCAATACGCGCAAATTCCTCCACTCCCCCTTTGAAAACAAGCTCTGGAAGGGCCTTCACAAATACAGGTTCAAGCGCCACGGTCCGCGGAAAGCGCTGGGTCTCTTCGCGCCAACGATCAGCGAAAATAGCGGCTACCTCACGGTAGGCGCGGTACTGAAGCAACCGGGCAAAAAGCAAATCACGCGCTTCTAGAAGAGCCACATCCTGATCCAATGGCTCATGATTCTGCGGGAGTAGCCGGGCGGCTTTAAGCTCTAGCAGAGTCGCGGCCGTTACCAAAAAATCGCTTGCCTCATCTAATGCGCGTTCGGTGCCCTGTGAATATAGGGCATGCAGATACTCCAGGAACTCGTCGGTTACTTCAGCAAGCGCAATGTCTGTAATATCGAGCTTACGACGTGTGATCAGTGTTAGGAGAAGGTCGAATGGGCCCTCAAAATTCGGTAAATTAAGCGTGAATCCGGCACCGTTCACCGAATTGGAGGCATCAGGCGTCTCATGCGGTGTCGGTACCCTCACGGCAGCGACATTTTTGGTCATAGGTGACCGATTTCCTTTACTGGGGATTGCAGGATAACCTGCGAGATCATGAAAGATACAGGATGTACCGCCCATATTATACGTGCCTTGACACCATACCTTCAAGGTTTATAGGTGGTGTCAAGGCACATGGGATCCAGGATCTTATCGGGCTCCACCCTTGTAAATAAGTTCACGGGCTACCTGCCGGTAAGCTTGAGCCCCGGTGTGGTTGCTGGCATATGAGAGGATAGGCTCTGCCGATACTGTAGCATCCGGGAATTTAACGGTTCGCTTAATCACGGTGTCAAAGACTTTATCTCCGAAGGCGTCAATAATACGTGCAAGCACTTCTTTAGAATGGATGGTGCGGGCGTCAAACATGGTCGCAAGAACGCCGGTAATTTCTAGATCCGGGTTCAGGCGATCCTGCACTTTCTCGATAGAGTCCACGAGAAGCGCCACAGCTCGCAGGGCAAAGAATTCACATATAAGCGGAATGATAACGCCATGCGATGCTGTCAATGCGTTTACGGTTAGCAGGCCGAGCGAGGGCTGACAGTCAATCAGAATAACATCGTACTCATTCTGTACCTTACGTAGGGCTGAGGCGAGTACCTGCTCGCGAGCAACTTCGTTTACTAGCTGAACTTCAGCCGCAGAAAGGTCGATGTTTGCGGGAAGAAGGTCGATGTTCTCGATATCGGTCGGTAGAATAACGTCGTTAATATCGACCTTACGATCCATCATCACGTTGTACACGGTCAGCTCAAGCTCATGCGGATTTGTACCGAAACCAGCGGATAGGGCACCCTGAGGGTCAAAGTCTACAAGGAGCACTTTACGACCACACTCCGCAAGTGCAGCACCAAGGTTTATGGTTGAGGTCGTCTTTCCTACGCCACCCTTCTGATTCACCATTGAGATGATGCGGGCGGGACCATGTTGGCTTATAGGCGCAGGATCGGGATATTCACGTAGGGGTCGGCCGGTTGGTCCGAGTTCTTGTGCCGGTGCTTCGGTCAACTTATCTTCACCTTCGTCAACGAATTTTCTCTTCATGTATAAGGTTACCCCACACACGCCCGCTCAGCAGGTTTGTGAGTTCGCTTTACGTACGAATTATGTTACATCGCGCTCTGTTCAGGTCTATAAAACAAATAATTCGGGAATTCTAGAGGCCCCGCTCACCATAAGCCACAGCATTATGTAATTCTCATGCTAAATCAGACCTTGCAATATGCGGGAAGGCGCTTTCCTCCTAGAAACAGATACACCTCCCCGCATACTTTTTAACTTATTGATCTTCCGGTAGCGTTACAGTATTTTTAATCTTTGGTTCAGTCACAACGGACATCTGTTTGGTGGGAGATTTTTGACTTACCGCATTATCCACGTATTGGTCACCGTGTAGTTCGCCGCCCATGGTGGATTCGTCAAAGGGGATCTCCCCTTTCAGCACCGCATGAACACGATCCATATCTACCTCTTTAACAATCTTCCCCATGAGTAACGTCGCCACTGCGTTGCCTGTGAAGTTAGTGACCGCACGTGCTTCAGACATGAAGCGATCGATTCCCACGATCAAGCCCACACCATTAACAAGGTCGGGGCGGTGTGACTGCAAACCGCCTGCCAGGGTCGCCAACCCTGCGCCCGAAACACCGGCAGCTCCTTTCGAAGCAATGATCATGAAGACCAGCAGAGAAATCTGCTCGCCTAATGCAAGTGGAGTCCCCATAGCCTCCGCGACAAAAAGGGCGCTCATCGTCAGGTAAATTGCGGTGCCATCCAGGTTAAAGGAATACCCCGTAGGAACCACAACGCCTACGACAGGCTTCGAAACACCTAAGTGTTCCATTTTGGCGATAAGACGCGGCAGCGCCGCCTCAGACGAGGATGTTGAGAAGATGAGGAGATATTCGCGCGCCAGATATTTCAACAGGGTAAAGATATTCACACCGGTTACGAGCTTGAGAATAGTGCCCAGAACGATTACGACAAAGAGAATACAAGTGATATAGAATGCCACCATCAAAATAAACATTGAGGAGATCGCACGGGAACCCGTAGAACCTACAACAGCTGCAATCGCACCAAGCGCACCAGCAGGCGCTAACCACATAATCATCATGAGCAGACGGAATACGAGCGCCTGACAATAGGTCAGAAATTTGAGAATGGGAGCGCCAACCGGTCCCATCTTCTGCAGGGCAAAGCCGGTCAAAAGCGCTACGAAAAGGGTTTGCAGAATATTACCGCTCGTCAATGCCGAAAGCAAAGAAGTCGGCACGATGTTGAGCAGGAACGAGACAGTGCTGTCACCGCCATGTCCTTCAGACGAATTCGGAAGCGTGTATTTCGTTGTTGCCGGGTCATAGTGCAGCGAGCTTCCCGGCTCGATAATATTACCTACAACCAGGCCAATTCCTAAGGCAAAGGTCGACATGAGTACGAAGTACAGCAGTGCCAATCCACCGACCTTGCCGACGGTTGCTGCCTTAGCAATAGACCCTACACCCAGCACAATCGTGCAGAAAATTACAGGGGCGATCATCATCTTGATGAGAGCGATAAAACCAGTACCGATGGGCTGCAGCTCTTTTGCAAAATCGGGAACGGTCATTCCCAAGATACACCCAAGGATCACAGCGGCAATCACCGAGAGGTAGAGCATATGGGTTGGGTCTTTGTAGAACGGTTTCTTTGCGGATTCCGTACTCATTAATTCTTTCCTTTCGCGCCGGGGACGCACGGTGCTGTGTGTCTATACCGACCAGAACTTTATTGTTCCGGATTCAGGATGTTATACAGGCTACACCTACGGCAACATTAACGCGGGTGTTTTCTGACTAAAATATGCCATTGCAACAGAATATTTACATGTCTGTTACAAACAGCATAAATATTACATCTTTAGAGTGTAAATCGTATAAATAAGCTAAATTATAGTATCTTATTGGCGTATTTTCTCTTTAAACGCATATTTGTCGGCATAGCTATACAGACATAGTGTCGTCGTTCTTCCGCGCCGCTATTCCCCACAGTCTACTTCTACTAATCACCTACTAAGTACGCTCATGTGCACGAGGATGCGCCATCCGGTAAACCTCCAGCATCCCTTCCGGAGTAACCTTGGTATACACCTGCGTAGTCGCAATCGAGGCGTGTCCCAATAGTTCCTGAACCACGCGAATATCGGCGCCGCCCTGTACAAGATGCGTCGCAAACGAGTGTCGAATAGAGTGGGGCGAAAAATCAGAGCTCAGCCCCGCCTCCTCAGCTGCTTCTTTGAGGATAAGCCATGCCCCCTGTCGACCCAGCCGGCTCCCCCGCCCGTTGAGGAAAAGCGCAGCGGTGCCTTTACCGTGTGAAGCAAACTTGGGGCGAGCGCGCACAATGTAGTCTTCCAGCGCCCTCTGCGCATAGGATCCCAAAGGTACTAAACGCTCTTTACCCCCTTTGCCGAAAAGACGCACATACCCAGGCACGGCAATAGATTCCCCGTTTTCATCGCGGGGTTTTTCGCCCAGGTGTATATCGTCCAGATCTGTTGCCAGCATCTCGCTCACGCGCGCACCGGTAGCATATAAGAACTCAAGTATCGCTCGATTACGCAGGCCGGTAGGATTCTTGAGGCTGGGAATGGCAAGGAGCTTTTGCATTTGCTCCACGGATACGGCTTTGGGCAATCGCTTCACATTTTTAGGCGGTTTCACGACAGCGGCAGGATCGGTCTCCAGGATGCGCGAAGCATGCCAGAAACTATGCGCGCCACGAACTGCAGCCATGGTACGTGCAATTGAATTAGGGCCCAGCGGCAGAGGCAGTGTGACATCACGCGTACTCGTTGAAGGAGCCTTTGTCTGATCCGAGGTGTAGAGGGAAACCGCCAAAGACTCCAGGGTATCTTCGAGTTCCTCTGCTCGGGTATCAGATTCAGATGGTTTTTCTCCCTGACGTTTGCTGGGATGCCCCGAATCCCCGCTCTCCTCCGCACGCGGCAGTGTCGGTTGGGCAAGTTCACGCATAAAGGCACGCACATCGGCAGTGCGAATTCGGTGGGCATCAATGATACCGCGTGACGCCATAAATTCTACATACCGCCTTAAATCACGTGAATACGAAGCTATCGTATTCTCGCTGCTGCCTTTTTCAACTCGCAGGTGAATAAGATACTGTTCAATATCCCGCTCAAGCGGACTTATACGATGTATTCCTTCGCTCAGGTGCTGAGAAACCATAGCGAATTATTCCTCGTGTTTAAAAGTTTCGGGTCGGATACGGCGCCCTCCCAAGTAAGGGTGAAAATCCCAGGTATCGGCGGCATCTCGCAAGGGCAATTGCTCTTGTCGAGTCCCGACCGCGCAATATGCCGCGAGAATAGCCTGAATAGCCAAACCGTTATGTAGTCGTCCCGCGAGCACAAGGCGTACGGCCTGTTCAAGTGGAACCCACCGGTAGGTAATCTCCGCTTCTTCGTCCCTGCGTACTATACGGTCTGCTTCAGGAATCTCGTACAGGTCTTGGGCAAGGTATATACGGCCCGCTTCCGAAGCGGCTCCCGGAGTCGTATAATAATCGACCAGGCTGTGCCAGCGATGAGCCCCAAGATCGGCTTCTTCCGCAAGCTCGCGCTGCGCTGCATGAAGAGGGTCTTCACCGGTGATGTCAAGAAGACCTGCGGGGACCTCCCAGAGATTCATACGCACGGGATGCCTATACTGGCGCAGAAGCAGAATCTCATTCCGGTTGTTCACCGCAGCAACCGCAACGGAACCGGGCATGTCGATAACATCCCGCGTTAAAGTGGTACCGTGCCCGTCAAGATCATAGTGTTCCACGGCTGCTTGGAGAACATATCCGCTATACTGCACCTCACGGCTTAGGATTTCTCGCGTTGAGGGAGCATCGGTCACATCAGCATACATAGAATCTATTCGATGCGGATTCTTGTTCTCTGAAGTGTTCATATCCCTATTCTAATTTGCATACTTACGGTCGCCAGAATCAGAACCTTAAGGACAGAGCTATCAGCTGACAGCGCTGACGTTTCTATTTTCCTTTGGCAGAGCAAAGTCGCGGACTACATTGGCAGTCCGCGACTTTTTATGAAGAAAGTTCTTACTCTTTACCGCTACGCTTGAGAGCTGCTTTCACCAGCCCCGCAAAAAGCGGATGCGGCCGCGTAGGACGCGAACGGTACTCCGGATGTGCCTGAGTCGCCACATAGTAAGGATGCACATCAGTGGGGAGCTCAACGTACTCCACGAGCGAGGAATCCGGCGAAGTACCGGAGATAACCAAGCCCGCGTTCTCAAGCTGTTCACGGTACTCGTTATTAACTTCGTACCGGTGACGATGCCGTTCCGCCACTTCGGTCTCGCCATAGGCCTGAGCAACCTGTGAACCGGGAACCAGATTAGCTGTGTACAGGCCCAAACGCATGGTTCCGCCCAAATCACCTGCGCCTTCCACAAACTGCTTTTGTTCTTCAATCGTGGCAATGACCGGAACCGATGTCTCCGGGTCAAACTCGGTTGAGGATGCGTCAGAAAGATTCAAAACGTTTCGAGCGTACTCAATCACCATGGACTGCAGCCCCAGGCAAATGCCCAGAGTAGGAATCTTATGTTCACGAGCATATTTCAATGCGCCGATCTTGCCGTCTAGACCGCGAATACCGAAACCGCCGGGTACTAAAATGGCATCCATATCGTGCAGCTGATGGTCTGCGTCTTCATCGGTGGCGCATAGGTCTGCAGCGACCCATTTGATATTGACCTTTGCATTATTCGCAAAGCCCCCGGCGCGCAGAGCCTCAGAAACCGAGAGGTATGCATCGGGAAGATCGATATACTTACCCACGAGGGCAATGTTAACGTCGGCGGAGGGGCGGTGCACCGCATCCAACAAACGATCCCACTGCGTGAAATCGGGTTCGGGGGCAGTCATGCCAAAGTATTCCAGAATATAATCGTCGAGCTTCTGGGAATGAAGGGTTTTGGGAATATCGTAGATGCTGGGGGCATCGGGACATGAGATAACGGCGGCAGTATCAACATCGCAGGCGTTACCGATTTTGGCGCGGTGCGATTCCGGAACATCACGCTCACAACGCAGAATCAAGCCATCGGGCAGGATACCCAAACCACGTAATGCTGCAACGGAATGCTGAGTAGGCTTCGTTTTGAGTTCGCCGGAAGGGCCGATAAAGGGGACCAAAGATACATGGAGGAAAAACACGTTCTGACGTCCAACGTCACGGCGTACTTGGCGTGCCGCTTCCATAAAGGGCAGCGATTCAATATCGCCTACCGTACCGCCGATTTCGGTGATGATGATATCGGGCGCGTTTTCGATTTCGGCGGCGTAACGCATACGTGCTTTGATTTCATCAGTGATATGAGGAATAACCTGCACGGTATCGCCCAAATATTCTCCGCGACGTTCTTTTGCGATAACGGTCGAGTACACCTGACCGGTTGTAACGTTAGCGGATTGGTCAAGGTTCTCATCAAGAAAGCGTTCGTAATGCCCAATATCAAGGTCTGTTTCAGCACCATCGTCAGTTACAAAGACTTCGCCGTGCTGGAAAGGGTTCATGGTACCGGGGTCTACGTTAAGGTACGGGTCAAATTTCTGCATCGTGACCGATAGACCACGAGAACGTAGAATCTGGCCGAGAGAAGAAGCTGAAAGACCTTTACCGAGAGAAGAAGCAACACCACCCGTAACAAAGATTTGGCGGGTTACCTTACCGTTAGCGGACGCGTTAAGAGCGTTATTATTTTCATTCACCACGGAATTCAAGCTTACCATTTTCTTTTCCCCTATCCAATAGAACACTAACGGACGAGAGCGTTTCTCTTCCCTAGATTTAATGAGCTCTTTCCCGTATTTCGCGCAGTTTTTACGCCATAATAAACGCTTCATCTACCGCTGAATACCGTGTTACACCACAACGGCCTCTAGAAATATCTGCGACCCAATACTACCGAATATCCTTGGAATGCTCCTCAGATATATCAGCTATGACCGTTGTCTTTTCAGCACCTGTTTACTCAAGCTGACCCCCTGCGCGTAAAAGCTCCCGCGCGTGTTCTTGGGCTGCTTCCGACTGATCGTGTCCGGCGAGCATACGAGCGAGTTCTACAACACGCTCTTGGTCAGAAAGTACCTGTACTTTCGATAACGATGCGTCATCATTTTTAAGGACCAGAATATGCTGATCCGCGAAAGCCGCAACCTGTGGTAGGTGAGTTACCACCAAAACTTGTACATGCTGGGCAAGCATTGCAAGCCTGCGACCGATCTCAATAGCAGCCTTACCGCCAACGCCCGAATCTACTTCGTCAAAGATAAAGGTAGGTACCGGATCAACTTCTGCCAACACAACCTCCAACGCAAGCATTACGCGCGAAAGCTCACCTCCAGAGGCGCCTTTCCCAAGTGGACGAGGGATTGCCTCACGATGCGGAGCAAGCATAAAGGTCACTGTGTCACGACCATGAATTGAAAATTTATCTGCCTCGGCAACTTCAACAACAAGAGAAGCATTCGGCATGGCAAGCGCGGTTAGTTCTTCACTAACAGAATCCGCCAAGCGCGAAGCGGCTTCTTGACGCGCTTTCATAAGCTGAGCTGCCTGCTCTCCTAAAGCCTGACGCAGGTCGGTGAGCTCTTGTTCCAGAGATTCCTGTCGCGCTGGATCATCAACAAGGCGAGTCAGGCGATCACGAGATTCTTCGGCCCACTCAAGGACTTCCGCAATATCTGCACCATATTTTCGCGTCAAATTTTTCAGCTGCGCACGACGCTCCTGTACCTGCGCTAGGCGTTCAGGCCCTTCAGAATCTAACGAGGTCGAATAGGTAGAGATATCGGTGGCAACATCGGTCGCCAGAACTAAAAGTTCGTTGACCCGTTGAGCTAAATTCTCTATATCGCTATCGGCACCGGCTTGTCCCAGAAGAGATGTATGGGCCGCATCCAGAAGACTCAGTACATTTGCCTCTGTGCCTTCCGCATATTCACTGCCCGACAGCGCCGCCGCTGCAACATCGGTTGCGGTACGAAGGGCCTCAACATTCATCAGTTTGATGCTTTCATTCTTAAGCGCTTCGTCCTCGCCCGTCTGTGGGTTTACGGAGTCTATTTCTTCAAGCGCCCCCTGCAAGCTTTGCGCCTCTAATGCTCGTGCACGAGAATTCTCACGAACCTCTTTATATTCAGCGGCTGCGACTCGGTACCGCTCATAGGTATGCTGGTACTTCTCTAACAGGTCAAAAAGCTTTTCGCCCGCATAAAGGTCTAGTGCACGACGTTGCTCGCTGGCAGACTTGAGACGCAATTGATCCGACTGACCGTGCACAGCTACAAGAGTTTGCCCAATCTCTGAAAGCTTACCGATAGGCGCAGTGCATCCTCCTACATGTGCTCGAGAACGCCCAGAAGCATTAACGGTGCGAGCTAAGAGAAGTTCGCTTGTTTTTTCATCTACCGGGTCAACTGTTCCGCCCACGTCCTCCGCAAGGGTCAAAGCCTTATGCTCTTGAGGTAGGCGCACGATGGCTTCCGCTAAAGCGCTCTTTGCCCCTTGACGCACACTTGCAGCATCACTACGTGCCCCAAGAAGCATACCAAGCGCCGTAACGACCATAGTTTTACCGGCACCAGTTTCACCTGTTAGAACCGACAGCCCGGGCTGCAAGGGTAATCGAGCATCAGTAATAACGCCCAAGTCCCGAATATGGATTTCTTCAATCACGATGCGTCTACCTTAAAGTCCTTACCGCATAGGGGCTGGAGTCATGCCACATACGCAAGCTATGTGCGGCTCTATTGCACTGACTGACTTCCTGCTGGAGCACCCCAAACATTCGGCTTCCGTGTGGGTACCAGATATAAACTAATGAGGATCTTGCGAACTGTTTTTTTCACCGGCATCGCACACCTCACGCTCCTCCTCAGAGGTTGGGCCTCGCCATCCTCGAATAGGCAGAGCAAACTTACGAACCAGCCGTTCAGAGAACGGGGCGGGGTGGATACGTGCCAAAAGCACTGGTTTTTCAGATTTACGCACCTCAATGCGGGAACCGGGCAGCAGATCATTCATACGTCGTCCATCGCACCACAACACACCGGATGCACCATGAGCCATCATTTCAACAGCTACCATAGAAGACGGAGATGCTACTAACGGTCGTGCAAAAAGGGCATGTGCTGAAAGCGGCACCAGTAATATAGCCTCTACCTCGGGCCAGACTACCGGTCCCCCACCTGAAAATGCGTATGCGGTGGATCCCGTGGGCGTACCTATCACCACACCATCACAGCCAAATGTGCTTATTGGCTTACGATCTACCTCAATGATGACCTCAATCATCTTCTCGCGGTTGCCTTTTTCAACACTTACTTCATTAAGCGCCCAATCTGTGTGAACACGTTTCTCCTCGTGCCATACTTCAATGTCGATTGCCATACGCTCTTCGACCGCATACTCGCTCTTGACGATGCGGTCTACAGTTTCTTGCAGATCACTTTCTTCCGATTCCGCTAAGAATCCTACGTGTCCCAGATTCACGCCGATCAGCGGAATGCTTGTATGTCGCACCATTTCTGCGGCACGCAGGATAGAACCGTCACCACCGAGGACCATACCAAGCTCAATATCAATAAGCGCAACACTCTCATGTACCACCTGCACAGGCACCGGATCGTCCCAATTTTCCGTCAGGGCTTCCAGATCAGAACGGTTCATCACGGGCACTAGACCTGCGCGATGCAGCTGTTTACACGCCTGGCGGGCTGCATCCCGTGCTTCTTTGCGGCCAGTATGCGCAAAGACTAGAATTTTACGATTTTCCGTTACTGACACGTTCTATCCTCCCCACAGCAGGCGTTATTTGCGAATTATCTCACGACTACTTCTTTAGTATAGCCGAATTTCCCACTACACTGGAACATATTTTCTAGAACATTATTTCGACAGAAGGTTTTTTCGTTACTTCTGCTTCTTGCACCATAAGAAGAATTCGGCGTTACCATCCTGCCCGAGTAAGGGGCTTTGCACAGTATCTATAACGCGAAGACCACATGATTGAGCCGAATCTTGCACCTTGCGCACGGCGAAAGCATGTGCTTGAGGGTCTTTAACCACTCCTGCACGCCCAATTTGGTGTTTTCCTACTTCAAATTGTGGTTTCACCATGAGTACTAAGTCCCCATCTTCTTCAGTCACCTGTGCAAGAGCGTCTATGACTAACGTCAACGAGATAAAGGATAGGTCCGAGACAACTAGGGAAACTAAGCCCCCAATATCTTCTGGAGTTAGATAACGCACGTTAAGACCTTCATAAGCATCAACTCGGGGGTCCATGCGCAAAGACTCAACAAGTTGACCGTGACCCACGTCAACTGCTGCAATATGTGAAGCCCCACGGCGCAAAAGTACGTCGGTAAATCCTCCGGTAGAGGCACCTGCGTCCAGACAGCGACGACCGGCTACAGTTATGTGCGTAAAAATATCTAAGGCACCAGCAAGTTTATGCCCGGCACGACTCACATATTCTGTAAGAGGGCTTTCTTGTACCAGTACATCATCATCACGATGTACAGGCTGCGATGCCTTATACACAATTTTCCCATTAACACTCACGCACCCGGCATCAATAAGTTTTGCCGCTAAAGTACGAGATGCAACAAGCTCATGCTCGGCAAGAAATTTATCGAGCCGCACCTAGGAGTTCTCCCCGGGTTCTCGGGAGAAACGTACATTATCTTCGAGGTTATCAACTAAGGTTCCATAGGCCCGAATACGCTCTACAGGATCCATCGCTAAAACAGCCTGCAGCTGTGTTTCAAACTCCTGGTAATCAGCTTCTTCAAGGGACTCATGGCTATCAGCATTTTCTGTAGAGTTTTGTTGTTTCTTACCCATAAGTTAAACCTCGGGAAGGCCTTGAATATTCGGGGTCACTGCCTGCTCCGGATGCGCCGCCCACCAGGCAGCGCAGGCTACGCGCCATGCTTCTGCTTCCGCATCGCTGCCGGAAAAGTCATCTGGCGCGAAAGAGCCTTGGACGGTTAAATAGATATTGTTTCCCTGTACCTTGGCAGTCCATGATGGTCCATGCGCTGTAATCGCGTGGTCCTCATGGAGAATTTCGATCTGTGGATATGGTTCGAAAAAGTCATCAAGAGTGCGCAAAATATATGTGGGACGTTGTTCAGGGACCGCCGATATAACATCCTGATAGGTCTGCACGCCGGTCAGCACAAGTGCACCCGCCATATGAGCTTTGTTGGCTCCCAGAATATCGGTGTCAAGGCGGTCCCCTACAATAACGGGCTTTGAGGCTTTTACTGATTGAGCCGCAGTCTCAAAAATAGCGGCTTCAGGTTTCCCTGCGACTATCGGAGTACGGCGTGCTGCGATGCCTACCGCCGCTACTAGAGTACCATTACCGGGCGCTTGCCCTCGTTCCTTAGGAATAGTTTGGTCTGTGTTCGTGGCAACCCATAAGACGTTCTGATCAGCGAGAGTGTACGCTGCCTCTGCCAAATCTTCCCAGCTGAGTTGCGGGTTAAAACCCTGAACCACGGCAACAGGGTTGTCGGACTGTGATGATACAGGCTCCAACGCGACAGCCCGCAGACAATCTGCTAAAGCTTCAGTACCGGTAACCAGAATTTTAGACCCGGCGGGCACATGTTGAGCCAATAAAGCCGCACCAGCCTGGGCAGAACTGACAACACGTTCCGCCTGCGTGCGCACGCCTAAATCTTGCAGGTGAGCCGCTACAGATTCTACGGAGCGCGAGGCATTATTAGTCACAAAGACGACGGGAACCCCACTGCTTTCAGCGCGGTTCAAGGCTTCTGGCGCTCCCTCAATAGCGTAGGGTCCAGCGTATACTACCCCGTCGAGATCTGAAAGTAAGGCATCGTACTGAGCTAGTAGGGGTTCGCTCGTCATAATGTTCAATTCTTTCTGGTTATAGACAAAGCAAGTAGCCTCAGGCGAGGGACGGATAGTTTCTACTGCTCTGTTTCATTTTGGGAAGGCTTCGTTTCATATTCAGAAGATGCAACCGCCAAGTTCTTTGACTTGTCAGAACTATATGTCTCTTCCTTCTCTGGCTGTGTTCCCTCGTCAGTATTGCTTTGTTGTTCGAGGTCTTCTAGCACAGGTTCCTCAGGTTCAAAGAGCTCGGATTCACCATAAATATCGAAAATCTCAGGCTCGGCGAACTCACCCTGTCCCAAAGCGGCTTCGGCCCTGAACGCGAGGCGTGCCCACTGTTCTGCTTCCTGGCTTCGTCCTGCATTATCTAGAGCCTCGGAATATGCTGTGAAGAGTCGAGGGCTGTATTCGAAAGCCCGTTTTGGGTTTAGCTGCGGAATTTGAAGGGCCGATATCGCTTGCGATTTTTTGCCCTGATCTGCATATATCCCAGATTCAACAATGGCGAGTTCAACGCGAACCGGGGCAGGAAGCTCTTCACGTTTAGCTTCCTCTATCATGTCAAGAGCTTTAGAAATACGGTTAAGAGCGCGCTCGCAGTCTACGAGGAGCGCAAGATGATCCAGAGAACCGCTTATGCGACGATGCGTACGTAATTCACGTAATGCTAGTTCGTAATCTTCAGCGACATATGCGGCGACACCTACAGCCTCACGTACCGCAGAAATACGTCCTGCGCTTCGAGACGCAGCAACAGCATGCTCAAGCGCAAACTGGGGATCAAGCTCCAGATATCGTCCAGTCATAACAAGATGTTTTGCAACGGTAGCGGCATTCCTAGACTCAAGCGCGCGAAGTTGACGGCTTGTAGTACTGTCTAACTCACGACCTGTTACATCACTGTCAATCTCAGGCGCCTTTGGCTTGGCAGGACGATAACCCGCTCGACCGTCAACAGATCGCACGTTCTCCTGAGACTCTGTCTTATACGCGTGCTGCCTAGGTGACTTACTCCGAAAACCGAAACGATGCGATTTATTCGGGTTTTTCAAGTCGTTTCGGCGTCCTCCATCGCTATCCTTATGATTTGCCCCAGCCCCATCAGAATGTTGAGCGTTACTGTGGTAGTTGCTCTTCTGGGAGTTTTTCGCAGTGGAAGCACCAATAGCACCCTGCTTATTTTTAGACTGGGGGGTCTCAGACATGAATCTCCTCAAAGGGGAAGGCGGGATCAAACGCAGAATCTTCGCTACAAATTATGGAAGATAATCTCAGGGTGCTAAATGCACCTTTTATATTCTAGTACAGGTTGGCATAGACCGATACCCTAGAGATACTAGATCACAAGATAGCTTTTCTTCTGCATCTACTCGTAGAAGGCGGGCTACCGGGTTGGGGTTGTTGAGTAAAAACCACA